>DASZEK010000116.1:0-135144 GCA_035941045.1 Pyrinomonadaceae bacterium
GACGCGCGAGGCCGTGATGTTGGCGACGGCGCCCGTGGCGAACTCGATGCGCGCGTTGGCCGCGTCCACGCGGTTCGTGAGGACGGGCAGGCCGACGGCGCGCACGTCCGTCACCTCTACGTCGTGGCCGACGAGCCAGAGCACGATGTCGAGGTCGTGAATCATCAGGTCGAGCACGACATCAATATCCAGCGAGCGCGCGGTGAACTGCCCGACGCGGTGTATCTCGAAATAGACCGGCTGCTTCACGTGCGGCTTCAGGGCGACGAGCGCCGGGTTGAAGCGTTCGAGGTGGCCGACCATCAGCGCGGCGCCCCCGCGTTCGGCGGCGGCAATCATCCGGTCGGCCTCTTCGAGCGTGCGCGAGATGGGTTTTTCGACGAGGACGTGGACGCCCTGTTCGAGCAGGGCGCAGGCGATTTCGGCGTGCGACTCGGTCGGTACGGCGAGGCTGACGGCGTCCACCCGGCCGACGAGCGTGCGCCAGTCCGCGGTCCAAGTCGTCTCGCGCTCGGAGGCGACGGCGCGGGCCGTCTCCTCGTTCGTGTCGCAGACGCCCGCGAAGCGCGAGCGGCCCTCGGCGGCCAGCGCGGCGTGGATGCGCGCGTGGTGGCGCCCGAGCGAGCCGACGCCGATGACGGCGGTGCGGAGTGTCACGGTTGCGTTGGGACCTCGAATGAAAAAAGTAGACAGTAGCCAGTAGTCAGTAGGAAAACACGTTTCCGCCATTAAGGCCGGCTGGCCGTTCGCACACGATTGCTGGTAGATTCAAATCTACTGACTACCGACTACTGTCTACTGTTCAGGGGTGACTATACTTGCAACGTTTCATGCTTGCCAAGCGCGCCGGGCTGGTCCTTTTCGCGGCGGCGTGCGTGGCCGTGTTCTGGGGGCTGGGGTCGGCGCCGCTGCTGGGGGCGGACGAGCCGCGGTACGCGCAGGTGGCGCGCGAGATGTTCGCGCGGGGCGACTGGGTGACGCCGACGCTGGGCGGGCAGACGTGGTTCGAGAAGCCGGCGCTACTCTACTGGTTGATGATGGCCGCCTACGGCGCCCTCGGCGTGACGGAGTTGGCGGCGCGCGTGGGCGCGGCCGTGTCGGGGCTGGTGGTGATGTTGCTCGTCGGGGCGCTGGCGCGGCGCGTGGAGTTCGAGTCGGGCGAGAGGCTGCGCGGGTTCGGGTTCGCGGGCTCGCTCGTCATCGCTTCGACCTTGGGGCTGCTGGTCTTCGCGCGGGCGGCGAGCTTCGACGTGCTGCTGACGGCGACCGTCACGGCGGCGCTCACCTTCTTCTTTCTCTCAGAGCACGAGCGCGGGGGGATGGGCCGTCAGCGGATGCTGGTGGGCTTCTACGCGTGCGTCGGGTTGTCGCTTTTGGCGAAGGGGCTGGTGGGGGTGGTGCTGCCGGGCGGGGTCGTGTTGCTCTACTTCGTCTTGCGGGGGCGGCTGCCGAACCCGCTCAGGCTCGGCGCCTTGTGGGGAGTGCCTTTGTGCCTGCTGGTGGCGGCCGTGTGGTACGGGCCGGTGATGGCGAAGCACGGGCGCGTGTTCGTAGACGAGTTCTTCGTCCAGCATCACTTCGCGCGCTACGTGTCGAACAGGTATAACCACCCGCAGCCCTTCTACTTTTACCTGCCGATAACTCTGCTGCTGACGCTGCCGTGGACGTTCTTTCTGTTGAGCGGGCTGCGCGGCGTCTTCGAGACGAACTGGCGGTCGGAGGACGCCGAGAGCCGTCTGGCCGTGTTCGCGCTCGTGTGGCTGCTGGTGCCGGTCGTGTTCTTCTCGGTGTCGGGGTCGAAGCTGCCGGGTTACGTGCTGCCGGCGGTGCCGGGCGCGGCTTTGCTGGCGGCGCGGCGCGTGCACAAGTATTTGAGGGGCGAGGGCGAGTTGTTGACGATGCGGCTGACGGGGGCGACGGCGCTCTGCGTCGTGGGCGCGGGCGCGTTCTACTTTTACAGGAGCGGGGTGAAGGGCGGGTTGCTCGGGCCGGCGGTGCCGGAGTGGGCGGCGGCGTTGCTTTTGACGCCGGGCCTCGTGTGCGGGCTGGTGGCGGTGGCGACGCCCCGCAGGCGGGCTCTGTGCGTGAACGCGTTGGCGGCGGCGGTGTTGGTGACGGTAGTGCTGGCGGCGTCGGTCGCGCTCGGCCGTTACGCGGAGAGGGAGTCGGTTGCGGGGCTCCTCCGGCGCGCGGACGCCGAAGGCTTCGGCGGGGTGCCCGTCTACCAACTGCACACCGTCGAGCGCACGTCTGAGTTCTATGCGGCCGGGCGGCTGGCCTACGACGAGCGGGGCGAGCCGCGGAAGTTTGAAGGCATGCCCGACGTGATGCGTGAGTTGAGGGCGGCGGGCGGGCGCGGGCTGGTCCTCGTGCCGGTAAAGCACGCGGGCCAGCTTGAGCAGGTCGAAGGGGCCGAGACGAGGGTCGTCGGCGATAACGGGCAATACGCACTCGTCGGCGTGAAGGCGAATTGAGCCCCTTATTGATTGCCGCGGAGGGCGCGGTCGAAGAACTCGATGACGCGGCGGTCGTAGACTTCGCCCTGCTCAGGCGAGGCGGAGGCGAGCGTGACGCCGGTGAGCGGGAGGTTCGTCTGGACCTCGCGCGTGGTCTGCGGCGGGAAGCAGTTCATCAGGGCCTCGGTCGTCTGCCGGAGCGGGCCGGCGTCCTCGCCCGAGAGCAGGAGCACCTGACGCGGCCCGAGCGATTCGGCGACGGTGCAGGCCGCCTCGTTCTTGTAGCCGCCCGCGAAGTAGACGCGCGTCCCGAGGCGCGCGAAGAAGCGGACCGCGCCGTTGTCGAGCCCCGTGCGCGCGTTGACGGCCGCGCCCAGCACGTCGTCGGGCCGGTCCGGTATCGAGTCGAGGACGAGTGCGCGCACCTGCGGGTTCTTCTGCGCGGCGAGCAGCGAGGCGTAGGCGCCCGCCTCGACGCCGTAGAGCCCGAACGCCTCGCCGACGAGCGCGCGGCCCTGCGGCGTCTTCAGCGACTTCAAATAATCGACGGCCGCCAGCACGTCCTCCGCATCGGTCGCGCCGAAGGCGGAGACCTCCACGGGCGGGTTCTCGCCGTGGCCGCGCAGGTCCGGCAGCAGCACCGTCACGTTCATCGCCTCGTTGAGCTTGACGCCGAGGTTGAGCAGCCACGAGCGGTCGGCGCCGTAGCGGTGAAGGAGGATGACGGCCGCCGAGCCTTCCGTCCCGCGCAGCAGCCAGCCGCGCGCGCTCGTCCCGTCGCGGTTCGCCCACGTCTCTTCGGTCGCGCGCAGGCCGCGGTCGCTCAGGCGGCGGAAGCCTTCCGGGGTGATGAGATAGGGGCGGCGCGGCGGGCGCGTCGCGCCGTAGACGAGCCAGGCCGTCAGGCCCACGAAGGCGAGCGCGATCACGAGTATGATCGGCAGCAGCGCCCCGATAAGTTTGCGGCCGGATGCACGACGAGGGGACATCGTTCGGCTATTGTAAAGTCAAAAGGTGGAAAGGGAAAAGTCGCTGAAAGAAACCTCGGCCGGCTGAAGCAATTTGCGGCCGGGCGTGGCGGGGCGAGGGATTACACACCGGGGGCACGGAGAACGCACGGAGGGCACAGAGAAGAACTTGTCTTTCTCTGTGCCCTCCGCGGCTAATCCGGCCTTCGTCTACACGAGGCGCTACTTGCTGCTACTGTGCGGCACGCTGACGGTTACAGTCTGACTCGACGAGTTGCCCGCGCTATCCGTCGAGGTGATGGTGATCGTGTAAGTGCGCCCGCCACCGCCGCCTGAACGCTCGGCGCGCAGGCGGACGTGGTGTGCGTCCACGACCTCCCAATCGGAGGAGGTGTGTCCATCGCCGGCCCCGTCCGGCGGCTCGTTGCTCGTGACGGCGAGCCCGCTCGTGACGGGGCCGCAGTTGTCCGACACCTCGTAGCTGACGGTTACGTCAACCATCTGGTGATTCGGCGACCAAATCTGCGGCTTGTCAACGGCGGCGCCCGAGATGACCGGCGCCGGGTTCGAGACGGCCGCCGCCGCCAAGGCGGAGTTGTTGCTCGGGTCGGGGTCGTTCGTGAGCGAGGCGACGCTCGACACGTAGTTGAGGGCGGCGCCGTTCGGCGTCTCGCAGGCGACAGACGCGACCACCGTGACGGTCGCGGAGGCGCCGGCCGGGAGCGACGCGAAGGTCGCGGAGCCGCCCGTCGGGCCACAGGAGCCGCCCCCGGTCGCGGCGCACGACACCGGCGTCGCGTTCGGGGGTAATTGGTTGGTCACTACTACCCCGCGGGCCTCGCCCGGCCCGTGGTTGCTGACGGTGGTCGTGTAGGTGACGGTCGAGCCGCTCAGGACCGTCGCCGGCGAGGCGGCGGCGGCGACGGAGAGGTCGGCCGAGTCGGTTGACGGCGCGCCGCACTCGTAGCCGGAGATCAGCAGCGAGAAGGCGTTGACCCTGCCCGGCGAGTACCACCAGTAATAAGGGTCCCTGACGTTCAGGACCCAAACCCCGTTCGGGTCTTCCCCGTCGAGGGTGGTGAGCGGCTGCACCGGCTTGTAAGTCCCCGTGTGGGGCTCCTCCCACCAGTTGATGAGGCGGATCGAGGGGCCGGCGCTTTCGTCGTCGAGGAGCGTGCCGCGGAAGTTGGCGCCGCCGTTCCAGGCGCTATCAACCAGGCGCACGCTCGTGCCGCGCGGCGAGGTGAGCGTGACCTCAAGCGCCCCGACGTAGAAGTGGTCGAGGCTGTCTATGCGGAAGTTCAGGTCGCTCACCTCGCCCGTGAAGCCTTCCACCCTGATGGGGACGTTGACCCCGCCGGGGCTGAAAGGCATCGCCACGGGCGGTCCGGCGTAAGAGAACACCGCGGGCGTCGCGCTGGGCCTGCCCGTCTCCGCCGTGAAGGTGAAGACGCGGGAAGCGGGCCCCTTGTCGCCCTCGTAATTCACGGTCAACTCGAAGGCGATGCTCCGGCCGCACGGGAAGCCGGGCGCGAGGCTGATGTTGAAGGGCGTGCTGTTCGTGCCCGCGGTCGCCGCCGGGATGTCGGGGTAGGCGGCTGAGGGCGAGACGACCGTGACGCCGGGCGTCGTGCTCTTCAGGGTCGCGCTGACGCCGGTCACGTCGCCGCCGCTGTTGCTCAGCGCGACGTTGAGGGCGGCGCCCTCGCCGGGTTCGAGGAAGGCGTCGCCGTCGCCCGCCGGGTCGGTCGTCACCTCGCCCAGTTCGAGCTCGCCGACGACGATTGAGTTGACGATCACGTAGTTATAGGCGCTCGCGTCGCTGCTGCTCCTGACGGCGAAGGTGAGGGTGTCGAGGTCGTTATGTTCGGCGTCGGCCGGCGGGCGCAGGACGACCCGCACCTCCTTCGTCTCGCCGGTGCCGAGCGTCAGGGTCTGCGGGGTCGCGCTGACGACGTAGCCGTTGTCGTCGGACGCCGAGACGGCGAAGGTGCCGGGCGCGCCCGTGTTCACCACCTGGAAGGTGTAGGTCGTCTGCTGGCCCGGCGAGAGGTCCTGGCTCGGCTGGCGCAGGATTCTGACAGTCTGGGGCCGCGTGACGCCCGGCACCATCCTCTGGAAAGGCGCCCCGTTGAGGTCCGTGCCGGTCGCGTAGACGACGAAAGGCACGCCCGGCAGGGCGGCCTCGCCGAAGAACGGCCTGACGGGGCCCTGGCCCAGCGGGGCCGTCGTGGCGTCGTCGTCCGCGGCCTCGGAGGCGTAGGGGTACTCCGTGAGGTTGAGCGTTTGCAGGACGGCCCCCTGGGGCGAGCGGAATTCAAAGCGGGCGGTGGCGACCTCGCTGGACGAAGTCTCGGCGAGGAGTTGGACGGTGCGCCCCGCCGTCGGGAGGCCGTCAATGGGGAACGCGCTCTCGTGGAGCGCGCGCCCGCGCACCTCGGCCAGCTCGAACTTGACGAGCCGGAGGGGGCTCTCGCCGATGACGCGGATGGAGAAGTCCCGGAAGCCGTCGAAGGTGACCGAGCCGTCCACCGTCACGCTCCAGGCGCCCGGCGCCGGGTCCGCGACCGAATAGACGGCCCCGCTGCTGAGGGCGACGAGACTCACCCCGGCGTCGGAGGGCCTCACCGTGCTGCCGTCGGGCCGCCGGAGGACGACGCTTGAGACGCCGCTGGCCGAGACGGTGAGGCGGCGCATCGTCGAGTCCACGGGCACCGTGTGGGAGACGGGCGCGCCCGTCAGCCTGCCCGTCACCGAGAGGAGTTCGACGGCGTTCGCGCGCAGGAGGAAGTCCGCCAGCCGGGTGATGTTGCCGGCCTCGCCCCCGGACAGGACGAACACTTGCCCGCCCGTGTCGCCGGCGATGCGGATGTAGGCCGGGTCGATAGGGGAACAACTGCCGAAGGCTATCGGGGAGACTTTGATGTTCTTCTCGGAGGCCAGGCCGCTGACGTTGCCGGCGAGGTGGCCGTCGTTGGAGCTGGCGTCGGTGAAGACCAGCAGCTCGCCGCCCTTCTCCATCTGGTCTAACGCCTGGAGCATCCCCGTGTTGGCCCGCTCGGGGCAGTCGTCGCCGCCCTCGGCGACGAGCGCGTTGATGGCTTCCTTAAACTCGTCGGGGTCGTCCGTCACGGTGACGGGCCCGACGCTGGGGTCGTTGAAGGGGACGAGGACGTACTTCGCCGGCTCCTCGGGCGTGCCGATGCGCGAGTCAATGATGGATACCGACTGCGCCTTCACCTGGTCGATGATGGACTGCATGCTCCCGGTCGTATCGATGGCGAAGGCGAGCGTGGTCCCGCCGCCGAGCAGGAGCTTCGTCTTGGCGACGCCGACCATCTCCTGAATCTCTTCGATGTACTTCCGGGTCGCCTCCTTGGCGGCCGTGGCCGCCGCCCTGTGCTGGCGGTGGTGCGGCGACGCCTCGCAGTCGCGCGTGTCTTTGTTGATGCCGTCGCTCAGCTCGCCCTTGCCGCTCGAATCCCTGCGGAAGCCGATGACGGGGACGTGCACGCGCCCGCCGTGGTCGCACTTGAGGGCCACGTTATTCTTCGGCTTCGGGCGGTCGTCGTCGCCGTAGTAGCCGGTCGTCAGCTCGGTCGTCGTCAGGTTGTCAACGCAGTCGGGGCAGGCGTCGCGCGTGCAGTCCGTGCAGGTCTTGAGGTCCGCCGCCGGGTTGGTCATCACGTCGCCGATCTGCCCGAGGCGCGCGTAGCGGCCGGTGTTGCCCAGCTCGATCCAGTTGCTGTGCGAGTAGAAATCCTGGAGCGTGTGGAGCGCCTGACCGAGGAAGAAGCGCGCCTTCTTCAGGTTGACCTTCTGGCGCTTCTTGACGGGGACGAGGAAGTCGCGGACCTTCGTCTTGTAGAGGGCGAGGCGCGCTTGGCTGCCGCGGAAGTTTTCGCTGTCGAAGTGCGGCGCCGACTGCAAGAACTGCGGGCCGTTCGGGTCGTCAACGGCCTGGTTGGCTTCGCTGATCTCCCTGGCGGCGTCCTCCATCGCTTTCGTCTGCTTGGGCTTCCCGTCTTCCCCCTTATCCAACTCGGCCGGGGGGAAGAGCCGGAGGTCGTAGTCCCTGATCTCGGTAAACGTGATGCTGTCGTGCGTCGAGCTTAAAGGGCTGGACGCCAGGAAAATTGCCGCGTAGCCGTAGGGCATGAACGCGTGAACTTTGTTCGGGGGGGAGCTGGGTATAACACTGAAGGTGAGCAGGGCGGCGAGGGAGGTGGCCGCGCACTGCCGTAACGCGGGGCGCAAACGAGGGAACTTCATATGTCCTCCAGGCGTGAGAGTCGAACGTTGAAGGTTAGGCCCGCGACTTGTCACAGGCCGGCGGGGGTAATCAGGCTAGGGTTATTGAGAGGCTCGGACTACTCGGAGCGGTCGGGGATTGCGCAGTCAAATACAGCGGCCTCAGGACATGCTGCTTATCGGGGATTGAGTTGGAGGCAACCGTGTGGCTGAGCGACCACAGGTCCAAACCGGCGATGCCCCGCAGTGTAGTGCCGTGAGCGCAAGCTGTCAAGGCGGGGCTGGAGACTTCACGGGCGGCCGTCGCTATTGACACGCCTCGGACGGAAATCGGAAGATGGGAAGGGGGCGCCGCCCGAAAAGCCGGCGCCCAAAACCCTCAACCGCCCGCGGCAAAGACACCCGCCTCCCATGAACGTTATGCTCCGAATCTTTATCGGCGCCGTCTGTCTGTCGCTCTGCTGCCTGAGCGCCCCGGCGCGGCAAAATCACCCCGCCCGCGCCCGCCAGACGCCGGGCGCCGAGGCCGGCAACAGGCCCACGGCGCTGATGCGGGCGGCCGAGAGTGGGGAGGTCGCCAAGGTCCGCGCCATCCTGAAGGGCGGGGCCGACGTGAACGCGAGGCTCGGCTCGGGCGCGACGGCCCTGACGCTGGCGGCGAGGCGCGGGCACGTCGAGGTCGTGAAGCTGTTGCTGCGACGGGGCGCCGACCCCAACGCCAAGCTCCACAGCTTTCACGCCGGCGACTTCACGGCTCTCATGGCGGCCATTGATAGGGATGTCGGGCGGCGGACCGAGATTCTCGACGCCATGATCGCCTCCGGGGCCGAGGTGAACCCCACGGGCGCGTTCGGCAGGTCCCCTTTGATGTACGCCATCGAGCGCAGGGACGTGTTGTCCCTCAAGCACCTTCTATCGAAGGGCGCGGACGTTAACCTGAAAAGCGCCGTCGGCGTCACGCCGCTGATGGTCGCCGTGCTGAGCAGGAGCGAGCCCGGAATCTTGAGGCTGTTAATCGAAGCCGGGGCCGACGTGAACGCCCGCAGCGATGACGGAACGACGGCCCTCATGCTCGCCGAGGCGCAAGAAGACGCCGCCGCCGCCCGCCTCTTAAGAGAAGCCGGGGCCAGACGCTGAGGGCCGGCGGTTCGGTAAGAAAAGGCCCCCTCACGCCTCTTCGAGGGCGCGCCCGTAGTCTTCGGGCGTGTTGACGTTCCTGAAGAAGAGCCCCGCGCCCCCGAGGTCTTCCAACTCCTCGAAGCCGACCCACCGCGTCTTAATTTGACGGAGCAGCGCGCGCGGCCTCAACTCCCCCGTGCGTATCAGGTCTTCCGCCATCCGCAGGCAGGGGTCGCGCGCGTAGAGAGCGCAGAGCGGCTGCGGGCGCCCGTCCTCCTGCGTCGGCGCGACGGCGTCTGTCGAAGAATCGCGGAAGGAGGCGAGGCGGGCCAGCAACTCTCCCGTCACGAACGGCAGGTCGCACGAGAGGACGGCGGCCCACGGCGCCTCGCAGGCCGCGAGCGCGGCGTGGATGCCGCCGAGGGCGCCGCGCCCTTCGTAGATGTCCGGCAGCACTTCCAAACCGAGCGCCGCCGCCCCGTGTCTGGAACTGACGACGCGGACGCGCGCGGCCACCTCCCCGAGCGCGCGGGCGGCCCGGCCGACGAACAACTCGCCGCCGAGCCGCAGCAGCGCCTTGTCCTCGCCCATCCGGCTCGAAGCGCCGCCGGCCAGTATGAAGCCCTCGATTTCAGCCATTCTTTAGTCGCCGGGCGCGCAACTTAACACGCGCCGACGGCCGCCGCAAGAACTTTTAAGTCGAAGCAACCCGCGGACTTCCGGCCACATCTTTGTTGCACCGATGTGTTGCTTGACCCGTCTCGGACGCGGCAGTTATAGTCAGACTCGTCGGTATTTCGCGGACTCCCTTCGCGTTCCGCCGTGCCGGCCAACAGGCGCGCAACCTTTTTCCCCTTCCCTTTGAGGTAGTTCGATGAAGAGAGCTCTCGTCGCCCTTCTCACACTCGTCTTCGCGCTCGGCGTGACCGCCGCGGCGCAGACGCCCGCCGGCAAGGCCGCGCCGTCGCAGAAGGTCACGTTCTTCCCGCTCGAAGACATTCGGCCGGGTCAGAAGGGCACGGCCCGCACGGTCTTCTCGGGCTCCGACACGCAGGACTTCGGCGTCGAGGTGTTGGGCGTCCTGAACGGCTTCCCCTCGCCGCGCCACTCCGTCGTCATCGCCAAGCTCTCGGGCTCGAACGTGGACCGCACGAGCGTCTTCGCGGGCATGTCGGGCTCGCCCGTCTTCATCGACGGCAAGCTCGTCGGCGCCATCGCCTACGCCTTCCCGTTCTCGAAGGAGCCCATCGCCGGCATCACGCCCATCAAGGAGATGATTGACCTGATGGAGCGCGGCCGGCAGTCGAGCGAGGACCGCGACCAGCTCGGCTTCCGGCGCGAGCCCCGCGCCGTCTCCTACAGCCAGCTCTCGGGCCTCGACTGGAAGCCCGAGCTGCCTAAGAATCAGGCCGGCGCCGCCAGCTTCGTCGCGCCGGTCGCGACCGGCTCGCCGCTCGCGGCGCTCCTCGGCCAGCAGTTCGCGCCCATCGCCACGCCGCTCGTCTTCAACGGCTTCTCGGCGCAGTCGGTCGCGCAGTTCGGCCCGCAGCTCCAACAGTACGGCCTGCTCCCCGTCGCCGGCATCGGCGGCGCCGCCCCGCTCGGCCCGATGGGGAAGGTGACTGACCAGACGCTCCTGCCGGGCTCGTCCGTCAGCGTCCAACTCATCCGCGGCGACTACTCCATCGCGGCCTCCGGCACGGTGACGCTGCGCGAGGGCGGGCGCGTCTACGCCTTCGGCCACCCGTTCCTGAGCCTCGGCTCCTCCGACATGCCGATGGCCGAGTCCTCGGTCGTCACCGTCATCCCGAACACGCTCAACTCCTTCAAGCTCGCCTCGCCCGGCCAGATGGTCGGCTCCGTCTCGCAGGACCGCTCGACCGGCATCTACGGCGAGCTGGGCCGCGCGCCCAAGATGATTCCCGTCGAGATTAAGCTGCACACGAGCCGCGAGCAGGTCGAGACTTATCGTTACGAGGTCGCCAACGACGAGTTCCTGACGCCGCTCCTGCTGAACATGACGATTTACAGCACGCTCACTTCGAGCGAGCGCAGCCTCGGCGATTCGACCGTCAGCGTCCGCGGCAGGATTGAGCTGAAGGGGCAGGAGCCCATCGTCATCGAGCGCCGCTTCTCGATGCAGAGCGCGGGCATCATGGCCGCCGGGTCGGTGGCGGCGCCCGTCGCGGCGCTCTTGGGGAGCGGCTTCGAGGGCGTTGACCTCTCGAACATCACGCTCGACATCGCGGCCTCGGACGTGCGCCGCGCCGCCGCGCTCGACCGCATCACGCTCGACCGCAACGAAGTCCGCCGCGGCGAGAGCGTCGAAGTGAGCGCCTACGTCCGCACCGAGTCGGGCAAGCAGTTCGTCCAGCGCATCCCCGTCGAGATTCCGGCCGACGTGCCTCCGGGCCAGCTCGTCCTCTTCGTCGGCGACGGCGGCACGCTCCAGCAGGCGCAGAACGCGCAGAACTTCGTCCCCAAGGACCTGGGCCAGCTCGTCGGCGCCATCAACAAGCTGAAGAAGAACGACCGCCTCTACGTCAAGCTCTTCCGCGTCACCAACGGCGCCGTCATCGGCACCGACGAGATGCCGAACCTGCCGCCCTCCTTCGTCGCCACGCTCAACAGCGACCGCTCCTCCGGCGGCTTCACGCCGACCACGCTCTCGCCCGTCGCCGAGAAGGAGCTGCCCGCCGCCGACTACGTCATCTCCGGCCAACAGCTCATCGGCATCACCGTCCTCCGCTAACGAACGCGCGATTATTTGGCGGACAGGGTTCTCAACACGGAGGGCACAGACGAAGACATAAGTTCTTCTCTGTGCCCTCCGCGTCGTTGACGGGCGGATGTCCGAGGCGCGCGGGCCGAAGTGGCACAGCCTCCGTCCGGTTGCGTCGGCCCGTCTTCCTGAGGAACTGCCGTGCGGGCAGACCGGCGGCGCAGGTCAAAGGGCAGTTAGACCTGGCGCGATGGAGAATCGCCGCATGAATCATGCCCCGGCATCAATTAGCCACACTTGACAGTCCGCTTAACCGTTGTTTCTAATGTGCCCTGTCACGCGTCCCTCACGGACCTCCGCCCAAGTGCCCCCTCAGGCGGTTTTCAAGTCGGGTTTCAAGGGAGGAAAAGATGAAAGAACGTTTCGGCAGCATTATGCCAAAGACTATCTTCTGCGCGGCAGTGTTGTTAGGCTTCGGCCTGCTCAGCGCGACCCGCGCGCACGCGCAGGCGGGCCCCTGCACGGTCAGCGGATTGCAGAACCCGCATGTCATGGCGATACGCGGGGCCATCTACAATCTACAGCAGCAGGGCGCCTCAGTTACCTGCGACAGCGAGAACATGTACGTCACGATGCCCGACGGCGCCTACTTTAATATAAGGGTTCCGCCGGACGCCGCGGTGTCGCTCTTCGCTTTCAACCCCGCCACAGGGCAAACGGTCTATGCTTGGTTGACGGACGGCTACTACGGGCCGAACCTGATCCTATCGGACAGCAACTACGGTTTAATCAACGCCGGGGACGGCTGGTTCGACCTGTTCTACCCCGTCGGCAACCCATTCAGCGCCGCCGTCCAGGACCCGATAGAGCGCATGTTCATAGCGGGAAACGCCAACCCCGACCCCTGGGGGATTAACACCACACCGGCGCAGAGGCCCGCCATGTTACAGGATTGCTGCTCGGGGACTACTTATTGACGACCGCGTCAACGCCGGTCGCCAGTTAATTTGAAGTCTGTGCGTAAATCCGCCGCGGGGCGGCGTCTGAATGTAGCCCGGCCTTAAAAGGCCCGGCTAAACTCAGGCGCCGCCCCGCGGCGATTTACGCACACGCCTCATCTAACTCGGCGGCGGACGACGAAAAGAAACCTCCTCTCCGACTCCGGCACGCGCACCGTCTCGAACTCAACGGCGAGGCTGTCCAGCCGTTCACGCAAGTTCTCGCCGCCGAAGAGGAGCAGCGTTGGGACTTGCTCCGACCACTTGAGGAGGTGCGGGAGGATTTCCGTGAAGCGTTCGATGGCGCGGCAGGTGAGGCGGTCGGCGGCGGGCGCGGGAGTCTTCTCGAACCTCTCGGCGACGACGGAAGCGCGCCCGTTGAGGCCGAGCGCGTGCAGCGTCTCGCGCAGGAAGACGGCCTTCTTCTGCGACGACTCGTAGAGCGTGGCCGACAGGTCGGGCCGCGCGACGAGGCAGGGGATTGCGGGCAACCCCGCGCCCGAGCCTACGTCCACGAAGGAGCCGCCTTCCGGCATGTGCGCGAGGGCGACGAGCGATTCGAGCACGTGTCGCGTGGCGAACTCGGCCGGCGCGCACGGGCTCACCAGATGCAGGCGCGCGTTCCAGCGGCCGACCAGCCCGAAGTAGTCCAGCAGCCTCGCCCGCGCCTCCTCCGACGGCGCGACGCCGAAGGCCGCGGCCCCTTCCGTCAGGGCTTTGTCAAACTCTTCCGTCGGTGGTAGCTTTCGTGTTGCCATCTTTCTCCCGAAACAGGAACGAAGCATAACGGATGTCTGAGCCCAAACACAGCCCCCGTCCGGACGCCGAAGCTCTCGCCGCCGCCCACGAAGCCCTCGGCCGCGCCGCCGCCGACATCGTCCGCGACTACGCCCGCGCGCTCGACGCGGCCCCCCTCTGCTCGACGGCCTCGCCCGCCGACCTCGAAGCACTCTTCGACGAGCCGCTTCCCCGCGAAGGCTCGGCGCCGCTCGAAGTGCTGGAGCGGTTCCGCCGCGACGTGCTGCCGCACGCGATGAACATCCCGAGCCCTCGCTACTTCGGCCTCTTCAACCCGACGCCGCTGCCCGTCGCCGTCTGGGCCGACGCCCTCGCCTCGGCCATCAACCAGAACGGCGCCATCTGGCGCAACTCCCCCTCGGCCAGCGTCGTCGAGGCGCGCGTCCTCCGCTGGCTCTGCCAGCTCTTCGGCTACCCCGACGCCGCGGGCGGCACGCTCACCAGCGGCGGCTCCGAAGCCAACCTCATCGCCCTCAAGTGCGCCCGCGACCGCGCGGCCGAAGGCGCCCGCGACCGCGGCCTCATCTCGTCCGCCCCCGCGGGCCGCCTCGTCGTCTACGCCTCCGACCAGTGCCACTACTCCTTCACCAAGGGCGTGGACATCGTCGGCATCGGCCGCGACAACCTGCGCAAGATTGAATCGGACGAACGCTTCCACGTCCGCGTTGACCTCTTGCGCGAGGCCGTCCGGCGCGACATCGAAGAAGGCAACACTCCCGTCTGCGTCGCGGGCGCGGCCGGCGCCACCTCGTCCGGCGTCGTTGACCCGCTCGACGAGCTGGCGGACGTGGCCGAAGAGTTCCGAATCTGGTTTCACGTGGACGCGGCCTACGGCGGCGCCCTCGCCTTCTCGGAGAAGCACAAGGGGCGGCTGCGAGGGCTAGAGCGCGCCGACACCGTGACCGTTGACCCGCACAAGTGGATGTTCGTGCCCTTCGCCTGCGGGGCCGTGCTGGCGCGCGGCGGCGCCCGCGTCCTGCGCGAAGCCTTCGACATCATGCCCGAGTACATGAGCGAGGACCGCGGCGGCGCCGACATCCCCTTCGACTTCACGCGCTACGGCCAGCTCGGCACGCGCCGCTTCAACGCCCTCAAGGTCTGGATGGCCTTCAAGACGCTCGGCGTGCGCGGCTACGCCGAGATAGTTGACCGCCAGATAGAGCTGACGCGCCACCTCGCCGCGCGCCTCTCCGAATCGCCCGACTTCGAGACGGTCGGCGAGGTCGAGACGGCCACCACCTGCGCCCGCTTCGTGCCCGAGGAATTTAAAGGGCGTCCTGTCGAGGAGCTTGACGGGTTGCAGAAACAACTCCAGCAGCGCGTCGAGCGCGGCGGCGCGGCGTGGTTCGCCACGACCATCCTCAAAGGCCGCAGGGTGCTGCGCTTCAACATCAACAGCCTCCTGACCGAGCGCCGCCACGTTGACGATTTGGTAGAATTGCTGGGGCGCGAAGGCGCGAAGCTTCTGGAGGAGGTGAAAGCCACGTGAACTTGAGAAAGACGCTCGTCGCGGCCGCCGCCCTGGCCTGTCTCCTCGCCACGTCGGCCGCGGCGCAGGAAGCGCAATGGATAAAGGACCCCCGGCGCGTGCCGAAGGCGGCGGACGTGCGCTCGCTCTCAGAGCTGCGCACGCGCGCCGACTTCGACCGGCTGGCCCGCGTCTACACCGACCAGCCCTACGCGCTCCCCCACGTCATCTTCGTCATCGACCGCAAGGACCGCGACCGCGTCTACTACGTCAACTCGCGCCGCTACCGCTTTCACAAAGACTTCGTCAACGGCACCTACCTCTCGCTCGAACGCGGCGAGGAGTTTTTCAAGAACAACTACCTGAGCCCCAACCGCCGCTTCATCCTCGGCACGCTCGCCTATCAGGCGCCCGTCAAGCGTTACACCTTCGAGTTCTGGGACGGCGACCTCATCCCGGCCGAGCTCATCAAGCTCGTCGGCGACCGCGTCAACGCGACCTTCTTCGAGCGCGCCGCCTTCAAGCCCAACTCGCTCCGTCAGGAGGAGGCGTCCGGCTCAATCGCCGGCCTCGACCGCGTCTTGCAGAGCGACATCCTCCGCGAGCAGGAGTACCAGCCGCTCAACCTCGCCCGCGGGCTCGGCCGCGTCCACGTCATCGACAAGCTCGACGAGCACGTCGAAATCGGCTTCAACGAAATCCTCGTCTTGAGCGAAGTGCCCATCAGCCTCCCGCCCGTCGCCGGCCTCATCATCTCGAAGCCCTCGACGCCGCTCTCGCACATCAACCTGCTGGCGAAGGGCTGGGGCGTGCCGAACGCCTACATCAAGAACGCGCACGACCTCTTCAAAGAGTACGACGGCCGCTGGATCTCCTTCGAGACGCTTCAGGACAAGTACGTCATCAAGCGCGCCGACAAGGCCATGCTCGACGACTACCAGCGGCAGCTCAAGGCGCGCACCGACCTGATGCGCCCGCGGGTCAACCTCGCCGAGCGCCGCCTGCTCGACCTCCGGCTCCAGCGCGCGCCGATGGCCGACGCCTTCGGCGCCAAGTCGGCCAACCTCGGCGAAGTCGCCCGCGCGCGCCTGCCCGGCATCACCGTCCCGGCAGGCTTCACCATCCCCGTCGCCTACCACGAGCAATACCTGAAGGAGAACAAGCTCGACGAAGCCATCTTCGAGATGCTCGAAGACCAGCGTTTCGTCCACGACCCGGCCTACCGGCGCGAGAGGCTGGCGGCGATGCGCGAGCGCCTGAAGGCGGGCAAGGTGTCTGACGAGCTGCGCGAGGCCGTGCTTAAAAAGGTGCGCGCCGAGTACGCCGGCAAGGGCCTCTTCGTGCGCAGCTCGTCGAACGTCGAAGACCTGCCGAACTTCAGCGGCGCCGGCCTCTACGACACGGTCCCGAACGTGAAGGACGAAGAGAAGCTGCTCGATGCCGTCAAGACCGTCTGGGCCTCGCTCTGGAACTTCGAGGCGTACGAGGCGCGCGAGCGCGCCGGCATCGACCACACGCTCTCTTACATGGGCGTGCTCATTCAGGAGGGCGTCAACGCCGACAGCGCCGGGGTGATGATTACGGCCGACCCCTTCGACGCGGACAACCGCGGCGCCATCTACATCTCGGCCAAGCGGGGCTTAGGCATCAAGGTCGTCGAGGGCAAGCGGATTCCCGAACAGCTCATCTACCTGCCGCGCGCCAACTCCGTCAAAGTCCTGACGCGCTCGGCCGAAGACAGCCTGCTCACCTTCGACGAGCAGGGCGGCGTCCGCGAGGTGCCCATCGAGGGCGAGCGCGCCGTGCTCACCGACGACATGGTGCGCCGGCTCGCCAAGGCGGCCTCGCTCATCAAGGCCGTCTTCCGCGGCCGCGAGCAGGACATCGAATGGGTCTACATGCGCGGCCAACTCTACATCGTGCAGTCGCGCCCGTTCGTGCAAGGGGGCTGACGAAGGAATGACCAACAGCCACACAACTCTCGGGGCGTGCGCCGCGCTCGCCCTCATCTTCGCGCTCTCGGCCTGCGGCGGCGACAAGGGCAAGGGGGGCGCCGCGCAGTCGCCCGCCCCGCAAACGGCCGCCGCCGCTGAATCGCCCGCGCCCCCGGCCGACCCCGCGCACCTCGACGCCGAAATCGCCCGCCTCGAAAAGCAGGCCGAGCGCAACCCGGCCGACGACTCGGCGCGCTCCGATTTGGCGAAGGCTTACGTCCGGCGCGGCGACTCGCACCGCGCCGCCAACCAACTCCAGGAAGCCCTGGTTGACTACCAGCGGGCGCTGCGCGCCGACCCCGACAACGAGCAGGCGCAGCGCGCCGCCGCCGAAATCTCACCCGACGTTGAAGGCGAGCGGACCGACGAGAACGGCGCGCCGGCCCCGCTCCCCATCACCCCCAACGTCGCCGACGAGGAAGGGAAGCCGACGCAGACACCCAAAAAGCCTTAGCAGATGTCGGGTGTCAGGTGCCGGGTGCCGGTCAGCGGCCGGCGTTTTTACCTGACACCCGACACCTGATACCCGACACCCAGATGTTAATAATTCCAGCCATCGATCTCAGGGACGGGAAGTGCGTCAGGCTGACGCAGGGGCGGCGGCAGGACGTGAAGGTTTATGACGGCGACCCGGTCGAGATTGCCCGGCGGTTCGAGGCCGGGGGCGCGCGCATGCTGCACGTCGTCGATTTGGACGGCGCGTTCGCCGACGCGAACTCGGTGAACAGGAAGGTCGTCAGGCGCATCATCCGGGCCGTCGAGATTCCCGTGCAGTTCGGCGGCGGCCTGCGCAGCGTGACGGACGTGCAGCAGCTCATCGAGGCGGGCGCCGCCCAAGTCGTCATCGGCACGCTGGCGGCCGAGTCGCCGGAGACGCTGGAGAAGTTCGTCCAGCTCTTCGGCTTCCGCATCTGCGTCGGCATCGACGCGCGCAAGGGTCTGGTCCTGACGCACGGGTGGGAGAAGGAGGGGCGGTTGACGGCCGGGGAGCTTGCGCGGCGCGTGGCCGACGCGGGCGTGGACCGCATCGTCTACACGGACGTGGCGCGCGACGGCATGCTGTCGGGCGTCAACCTCGAACAGACGTGCTCAATCGCGCGCGAGTCGGGCCTGCGGGTCACGGCGTCGGGCGGCGTCTCGTCGCTGAAAGACCTTGAGCAGTTGCAGACCATCCGCGAGTGCGGCGTGGATAGCTGCATCGTCGGCAAGGCGCTCTACGAGGGGCGCTTCACACTTGAGGAGGCTCTGAGGGTCGTATGAGCGAGACAACGGCGCCGAACTTCTTCGCCCCCGGAATACTCGCGGGGCGCGTCGCCTTCGTGACTGGCGGGGGCACGGGGATAACGGGCGGCGTCGCCCGCGCTCTCGCGGAGGCGGGCGCGCGCGTCGCGCTCGTCAGCCGCAAGGCTGAGAACCTTGAGCCGGCCGCGGGCGTGATTAACGAGGCGGGCGGCGAGGCTCTGGCCGTCGCGGCGGACGTGCGCGACTACGCGCAGGTGGAGAGGGCTCTGGCCGCGGCCGTCGAGCGGTTCGGCCACGTTGACATCGTCGTCAACGGCGCGGCCGGCAACTTCCTCTGCCCGGCCGAGGAGCTTTCGCCGAACGGCTTCGGCACCGTCGTTGACATCGATTTGAAAGGCACCTTCAACGTCTGCCGCGCCTCGTTCGAGGAGTTGAAGAAGCGGCGCGGCCAGATTCTTAACATCAGCGCGACGCTCCATTACCTCGGCACGCCGTTGCAGCTTCACGTCTCGGCGGCGAAGGCGGGCGTGGACGCTCTGACCAGAAACCTCGCCGTCGAGTGGGGCCGCCACCGCATCCGCGTCAACGCCATCGCGCCCGGCCCCATCGAAGACACCGAGGGGATGAAGCGTCTGGTGCCCGAGCCCGTCAAGGAGCGCCTGCGCAAGAACATCCCCCTCGGCCGCTTCGGGCGCATCCGCGACATCGAGCACGCGGCCGTCTTCCTCTGCTCCGACGCGGCATCGTTTATCAGCGGCGCCGTCATCGTCGTGGACGGCGCCCACTGGCTCTCCTCAAACCGCATGGTAGGCTGAATGATAAGCCTGCAACCCGCCACCTTCGAGGAGTTCGAGCGCGAGGCCGAGCGCGGCAACGTCGTGCCGGTCGTCCGCACCGTGCTCGCCGACTTGCAGACGCCGGTCGGCGCCTTCCTGCGCGTCGCGGGGCGGAGCGAGTACGCCTTCCTGCTCGAATCGGTCGAGGGCGGCGAGCGCATCGCGCGTTATTCATTCCTCGGCGCCGACCCCGAGTTGATAGTGCGCGGCAACGGCGACAGGACGCGCGTCGAGTTCGCCGGGGGGCGCGTCGAAGATTTGGAGGGCGTGCGCGCGACCGACTTTCTGCGCGATTACCTGCGGGCGCGGAGGCTGGCGCGGCGGGCGGGGTTGGCGCCGATGGCGGGCGGCGCCGTCGGCTATCTCGCTTACGACGCGGCGCGCTGGTTCGAGCCGGTGCTGGAGAAGAGTTTGAAACCTTCGCGCGGGGCCGACGACGCCGTCTTCATGCTCTTCCGAACGGTGCTCGCCTTCGACCGCGTCCGCCAGCAGATTGAAATCGCCTCGGTCGTCATGACGGACGAGGCCGGCGGCGACCGCTCGCGGCTCGAAGAACTCTACGCGATAGCCGTCGAGGAGACGGCGCGCGTCGAGCGACTGTTGGCGGGGCAGATTGAACTGCCTTCAAACGGCGCGGGTGAGAGAGGCGAGGGCGGCGCGGCCGCGTTTGAATCCAACTGGCGCCGCGAAGATTTCGAGCGCGCGGTCGTCCAAATCAAGGAGCACATCGCGGCCGGCGACTGCTACCAGTGCGTCCTCTCGCAGCGTTTCTCGAAGCGCGTCGAGGTCGAGCCCGTCCAGATTTACCGCGCGCTCAGGGCGACGAACCCTTCGCCCTACATGTACCTCCTGAAGCTCGGCGGCGAGTGGGTCGTCGGCGCCTCGCCCGAGATGCTGGTGCGCTGCCGCGGCCAGCGGCTCGACTACCGGCCCATCGCCGGCACGCGCAAGCGCGGCGCGACCGAGACGGAAGACTGGCTGCTCGGCGAGGAGATGCGCGCCGACGAGAAGGAGGTGGCCGAGCACATGATGCTCGTGGACCTCGGCCGCAACGACCTCGGGCGCGTCTCCGACTACGGCTCGGTCGAAGTCGGCGAGCTGATGACCATCGAACGTTACTCGCACGTCCAGCACCTCGTCACCGGCCTGCGCTCGCGCCTGCGCGAAGGCTGCGACCGCTTCGACGCGCTGGCGGCCTGCTTCCCCGCCGGCACCGTCTCCGGCGCGCCCAAGGTCCGCGCCATGCAAATCATCGGCGACCTCGAACCCGACGCCCGCGGCGTCTACGCGGGCGCCGTCCTCTACGCCGACTACGCCGACAACCTCGACTCCTGCATCGCCATCCGCACCGTCGTCATCAGAGAAGGGGCCGCGGAAGTCCAGGCCGGCGCCGGCATCGTCGCCGACTCCGTCCCCGAGCGCGAATACGAGGAGACGGTCAACAAGGCGCGCGCCGTCCTCAACGCCGTCGAGATGGCCGAGCGCGGGCTGTGAGACTGACAAGAGGTGAAGAACAATGACCACTATTGCCACGGCGCATATCGAGATTGACGACGACGGGGTGGCGTGGATTGACGATACAAAAGTTAAGGTCATCGAGGTCGTCATAGACAAAATCGCACACGGGTCGAGTCCCGAGGAGATACATTTCCAATACCCCCACCTCTCCCTGGCACAGATTCACGCGGCGTTAGCTTATTACTATGATAATCAGGCCGCGTTAGAAGAGGAGATTGAACGACGTTACGTCGAGGCGGATGCGCTTGCCGGAGAATTGTCTGACTCCCCCCTGCGGCAAAAGCTTCTCAAGTTAAAAAAGGCCCGCCCCAGGGTTAAGTAGTTGCCGCCGTGAGCGTCAAACTTTACATGGACGTTCATGTGCGCCGCGCGGTCACGATTGGTTTGCGCTTACGCGGTGTGGATGTCCTGACGGCACAGGAAGACGGTGCCGGAGAATTTGAAGACCCACGATTGCTCGACCGTGCGGCGGAATTGGGCCGGGTTCTTTTTACGCAGGATGACGACCTCCTTAAAGAAGCCGCCCGGCGGCGAGAAACCGGCGAAGAGTTCGCGGGTGTTATTTACGGACATCAATTAAACGTCACCGTAGGTCAATGTATTGAAGATTTAGAGTTGATTGCGCAGGCTACCGAGCCTGAAGAATGGATTAATCTGGTGACGTATGTGCCGCTGACATGAGAAGTGCCGCGCAACATTGTTCTCTCCTTAAATCGAAGAAGCATAAGATTGGCATAACTGCGTGTCTTGTCCTTTGCCTTTTGGCGGGCTGCGGCGGGCGGGCGGACGACCGGAGGGTGGGGCCGGACACGGCGCGGCGCGAGTTGTTCCTGCGCGGGTACTCGTATAAGGAGGAGGTCTTCTTAGACCGCGCGTACGAGGGCGACGTGATTGCCGTCAAGCTGTTCCTGTACGCGGGGATGAGCCCGGAGGTGAGGAACGAGGGCGGCGAGACGCCGCTGCTGCTGGCCTCGCGCTACGGGCGCGCGAAGGCCGTGCGCGCGCTGCTCGACAACGGCGCCGACCCGAACGCGCGCGACTCCAAGGACATCACGCCGCTGATGCGGGCCTCGATGGACGGCTCGCTGGAGGTCGTCTCGACGCTTCTGGAATTTAAGCCGGACGTGGACGCGCACGCCGGGGACGGCTCGACGGCGCTCATGTACGCCGTCTGGAAGGGCCGCGCCGAGATCGTTGACAAGCTCTTGCAGGCGGGCGCCGACGTGAACGCGAGCGACACGACCGTCGGCACCGCGCTGACGTGGGCGGCTTATTACGACCGCGAGGAGTTGGTCGAGAAGTTGCTCGGGAGCGGGGCCGAGCCGAACGTCTCCAACAACGTCGGCGGCACGCCCCTCATGATTGCCGCCACGAAGGGCAACACCGACATCATCCGTATGCTCCTCGAACGCGGCGCCGACCCGGCCGCCAAAGACAACCGCGGTAAGACCGCCCTCGACTGGGCGAAGGAGACGCGCCGCACCGAAGCCGCCAAACTCCTTGGGGAAGCCGCCGCCGCACGGCGAAAAGGGCCGAAAAACGCTGACAACAGCCAATAAAGCGGCGCGAAACCCTCCGCGTGCATAAATGAAATTTTCGTATGCACGTAAAATATAAGCTATGCAAATGCGAAACGTCCGTATGCAGCCGCGAAACGTCCGTGTGCAGCTACAAAACGTCCGTATACATGAATGAAACGTCCGTGTGCAGCCGTAGACATGAGCTATGCAGATGCAAAACGTCCGTATGCAGCCGCAAAGTCTCCGTGTACAGTTGCAAAATGTCCGTGTGCAACGTCAAAACGCCCATATGCGGCTACAAAACACTCGTATGCGGCGTGAAAATGTCCGTGTCCAGTGCGGAAAGCTCGACTAACAGCCCTTTATGCTCCTTCTCATAGATAACTACGACTCGTTTACTTACAACCTCGTCCAATATTTCGGCGAATTGGGCGCGCGGGTCGAGGTGCGGCGCAACGACGGCGTGACGGTCGGAGAGATTGAAAAAGAGTTGAAGCCCGAGCGCATCGTCATCTCGCCGGGGCCGGGGACGCCCGACGAGGCCGGCGTCTCGACGGATGTCATCGGCAACTTCGCCGGCCACGTCCCGCTGCTCGGCGTCTGCCTCGGCCACCAGGCCATCGGGCAGATGTTCGGCGGGCGTGTCGTGCGCGCGCCCGCGCCCGTCCACGGCAAGCCGGCCGAGATTTGCCACGACGGCAAGACGATTTTTGAAGGACTCGACTACCGCTTCCCGGCCGCCCGCTACCACTCGCTCGTCGTCGAGCGCGAGACGCTGCCCGACTGCCTCGAAGTCTCGGCCACCACCCCCGACGGCGTCATCATGGGCCTGCGCCACCGCCGCCTCAAGGTCGAAGGCGTCCAATTCCACCCCGAATCCATCCTCACCACCGAAGGCAAACGCCTGCTCGCGAATTTCCTGCGGCTGTGAGACAGTAACCGCCGGGAAGTTTACTGTCTTATGTCCGACGACACTTCACCACAGGCGCGTCCCTCCGGGCTGCTGCCGACTCCCGCGCGGCGCGACGAGCCGACGAGGGGCGGGGCGCTGCGCGAGTTCCTGCGGCGGCTGATGCGCGGCGAGAACTTGAGGCGCGCGGAGGCGGCGCAACTGCTCGACGCGCTGCTCGACGAGGAGGCGACCGACGCGCAGATAGGCGCCACGCTCGTCGCGCTGGCGACGAAGGGCGAGACGGTCGAGGAGTTGGCCGGCCTCGCCTCCGCGATGCGCGCGCGCGCCGTCCGCGTCGGCGCCGCCCACTCCTGCTTCATCGACACGGCCGGCACGGGTTCGAGCCGCGCCAAGACCTTCAACGTCTCGACCGCCGCCGCCTTCGTCATCGCGGGCGCCGGCCTGCCCGTCGCCAAGCACGGCAGCCGCGCCGCCACCAGCCGCTCCGGCAGCGCCGACGTGCTCGCGGCGCTCGGCGTCAACGTCTCCAGCACGCCCGGCGTCTCCGAGTCGTGCCTGAACGGCATCGGCATCTGCTTCATGTTCGCCCCGCTCTACCACGGCGCGACGGCGCGCGTCGCCGCCGTCCGCCGCGAGCTCGGCGTCCACACCACCTTCAACCTCCTCGGCCCGCTGACGAACCCCGCCGGGGCCCCGCGCCAACTCATCGGCGTCTGGCACGAGACGCTGGTCGAGCCCGTCGCGCTCACTTTGAACGCGCTCGGCACCGAGCGGGCGTGGGTCGTCCACGGCCAAGACGGGTTGGACGAAGTCACGCTCGACGGCGCGACCAAAGTCGGCGAAGTCGTCGGCGGCTCCGTGCGCGTCTTCGCCGTCCGCCCCGAAGACTTCGGGCTGTCCGAGGCCGCGCTCGACGGCCTGCGCGGCGGCGACGCCGAACAGAACGCGCGCATCATCCGCGAAATCCTCTCGGGCCAGCGGCGCGGCGCGGGCCGCGACCTCGTCGTCGTCAACGCCGCCGCCGCGCTCCACGTCGGCGGCCTCGCCGAAGACCTGAAAGCAGCGGCGCGCCTCGCCGAACAGAGCATCGACACGGGCGCCGCCCTCGACAAGCTCGACAAACTCGTCAAGGCATCGAACGAGTAGCATGGAACGGCAGGAAGATTTCCTCTCAACCATCATCGAGACGAAGCGCGCGCGCCTCGAAGCATCAAAGCGCGCCCGCACGCCCGAAGAAGTTCGCCGCGCGGCCGAACGCGTGCGCGCCTCCGCTTCCGCCCACGCCCTGCGCGCGGCGCTCTCTGACGACGCGCGCGCCAACGTCATCGCCGAGTTCAAGCGCGCCTCGCCCTCGAAAGGCTCAATCAACGAAGGCGCCGCCGCTGGCGAGACTTCGCGTCTCTACGAGCGCGGCGGCGCGGCGGCCGTCTCCGTCCTCACCGAAGAGGACTACTTCCGCGGCTCGCTCGCTGATTTGCAGGAGGTGAAGGGGGCGACGCGGCTGCCCGTGCTCCGAAAGGATTTCGTCTTCGACGAGTATCAGGTCTACGAATCGGCCGCCGCGGGCGCCGACGCCGTGCTGCTCATCGTCGCCGCGCTCGAAGACGAACAACTCGCCGGCCTGCGCCGTCTCGCCGAAGAGGAGTTGGGCCTCGACGCGCTCGTCGAAGTCCACACGGCCGAGGAGATGTTTCGGGCCGGCGCCGCGGGCGCCCGCCTCGTCGGCGTCAACAACCGCGACCTGCGAACCTTCGCCGTCTCGCTCCAGACTTCCGAAGAGCTTGCGGCCCTCGCCCCGGCAGACTCGCTCCTCGTCGCCGAGAGCGGCATCCGCGACTCGGCCGACATCGCACGGCTCCGCGCCTGCGGCTTCCAAGCCTTCCTCGTCGGCGAGACGCTGATGCGCGCCGGCAACCCGGAAGAGACTTTGCGCGAACTGTTGAAGGGTTAAAGGGAATGGTGCAGGTCAAGATTTGCGGCGTCACCAACCTCGAAGACGCGCTCGCGGCGGCCGAGGCGGGCGCCCGTATGCTCGGCTTCAACTTCTACCCGAAGAGCCCGCGCTACATCACGCCGGGCGAGGCCCGCCGCATCGTCGAGAGCCTGCCGCCCGGCGTCAAAGGCTACGGCGTCTTCGTCAACGAAGGAGGCCCCGAGGTCGTCAAGGCCGTCGCGCGCGAGGCCAACCTCTCCGCCGTCCAACTCCACGGCGACGAGTCGCCCGAATTCTGCGACGCGCTCGGCGGCCTCTTCACCGTCAAGGCCCTGCGCGTCGGCCCCGGCTACGACATCGCGAGCGCGCGGGCGTACAGGACCGACGCCGTCCTCCTCGACGCCTACTCCGGCGAGGCTTACGGCGGCACCGGCAAGACTTTCGACTGGGCCGTGGCGCGCGCCACGCGCGACGCCGTCAGCAGACTTTTTCTCGCGGGCGGTCTGACGCCCGACACCGTCGCCGCCGCCGTCGAAGCCGTGCGCCCTTACGCCGTTGACGTGTGCAGCGGCGTCGAAAGCTCGCCGGGGCGCAAAGACCACGCGCTCGTGCGCCGCTTCATCGAGGCCGCCCGCGCCGCCGACCGGCCCGACTGACTCCGCAGCTTGACTCAGAACCCACCCCTTCGGTTATTCTGGAGCCGCACGAGCCAAGGGTCGTCCCGAGAAGCAAGCCCCTCATCTTTAACCGCCCGTCCGGGTGTTTTCTAAGACCGTTTCGGCAGTTCTCCCATGAACGCATCAGTCCGACCGAAAGAGGTGCGCCGCGCGGGCGCGCGCGAACAGGGCCGCGTGCTGCTCGTCACCGACGACCCGCGAATCACCGCCCACGCCGCCGCGCTCGAAGCGAGCGGGATGCACGTCGCGGGCGTGGCCGGGGGCGCCAAAGCCCTCATCGCCTTGCAGCGCGCGCGCCCGCACGTCGTCGTCGCCGACGCGGCGCTTAAAGGCATCGGCGCCGAGGAGCTCGCGCGCATGCTTTCGGGCGCGCAGGACACGCTGCCGGTCGTCTCCATCGGCTTCGAGCCCGCGAGCGTCGAACGCCGGGCGTCCGCGATGGCCTCCGGCGCCGCCGACTACTTTCACCTGCCGGCGGAGCTTCCTCTGCTCGTCGCGCGCACGCGTCAACTTGTCGCCAATCAACTCTACGTCGAGCGCCTGCGCTCCGAGGCCGACCGGGACTACTTGACCGGCCTCGCCAACCGGCGCCGCTTCCGCAAGGCGCTCGGGCAGGAGGTCGAACGCTGGCGCCGCTACGACCTGCCGTGCGCGCTCCTCCTCCTCGACGTGGACCACATGAAGCGCATCAACGACACCTACGGCCACCCGGCCGGCGACCGCGTCATCCGCTTCGTCGCCAGCGCCATCACCGAGCTTTCGCGCGACAACGACACGGCCGCCCGCCTCGGCGGCGAGGAGTTCGCGCTGCTTTTGGCCGGCGCCGCGAGCGAGAAGGCGCTGGCGGCGGCCGAACGTTTGCGAAGGGCCGTCTGCGAAGAGCCGTTGGAAGAGGTCGGCGTCGTCTCCGTCAGCCTCGGCGTCGCCGCCTGCCCCGCGCACGCGCGCTCCGAGCGCGAACTGTTCTCCGCCAGCGACGCCGCCCTCTACCGCGCCAAGCGCGAAGGCCGCAACCGCGCCGTCATGGCCGAAGCCCTCGCCACCGCCTGAGCCGCTTTACGCGGAGTCGTCCCGCGCTTTATAACGGACTCATGACAGACACGGCGACGACTAACCCGGACGCGGGCGGGCACTGGGGCAGGTACGGCGGGCGCTACGTGCCCGAGACGTTGATGGCGCCGCTCGAAGAGCTGACTGAAGCCTTCGAGGCGGCGCGCACGGACGAGGCTTTCCATGCCGAGTTTGAATCTTTACTCAAAGATTATTCCGGCCGCCCCACGCCACTCTTCCGCGCCGACCGCCTGACGGAGAAGGCCGGCGGCGCCCGCATCTACCTCAAGCGCGAAGACCTCTCGCACACCGGCTCTCACAAAATCAACAACGCGCTCGGACAGGTCCTGCTGGCCCGCCGCATGGGCAAGCGGCGCATCATCGCCGAGACGGGCGCGGGCCAGCACGGCGTCGCGACCGCCACCGTCTGCGCCCTCTTCGGGCTCCGATGCGTCGTCTACATGGGCTCGGAGGACGTGAGGCGGCAGAGCCTCAACGTCTTCCGCATGCGCCTGCTCGGCGCCGAGGTGCGCGAGGTTGACGCCGGCCAGCGCACCCTCAAGGACGCCATCAACGAAGCCCTGCGCGACTGGGTGACGAACGTCGCCGATACTTATTACCTGCTCGGCAGCGCGCTGGGGCCCCACCCGTATCCTCTGATGGTCCGCCTCTTCCAGAGCGTCATCGGGCGAGAGGCGCGCGAGCAGATTCTCGAAAGGGAAGGGCGCCTGCCGGACGCGCTCGTCGCCTGCGTCGGCGGCGGCTCGAACTCCATTGGACTTTTCCACCCCTTCCTCGGCGACGCGGGCGTCCGCATGTACGGCGTCGAGGCCGGTGGCTCGGGAAACAATCTCGGCCAGCACGCCGCCCGTTTCAATCAAGGCGGGGGCGGCCGACCCGGCGTCCTGCAAGGCACGCTCAGCTACGTCCTACAGGACGAGCGCGGGCAGGTCGCCACGACTCACTCCATCTCGGCCGGGCTCGACTACCCTTCAATCGGCCCCGAGCACGCCTTCCTCCACGACGCCGGACGCGTCGAATACGTCTCGGCCTCGGACGAAGAAGCACTCGAAGCCTTTCAGACGCTCTCCCAACTCGAAGGCATCATCCCCGCGCTCGAATCCGCCCACGCCGTCGCCTACGCCCTGAAGCTCGCGCGCGAGCTGAAGCCGGAACAACTCGTCCTCGTCAACCTCTCGGGCCGCGGCGACAAGGACGTGCAGACGGCCGCGGACAAGCTCGGCGGGGGTGCGAGTTGAACCGACTCCGCGCGACGTTCGACGCGTTGAAGCAGTCCGGCCGCGGCGGCTTCATCCCTTACATCACGGCCGGCGACCCGGACCTTGCGACCACGTCGGCTCTCATCGCCGAACTCGCGCGCTCGGGCGCCACCGTCATCGAGCTGGGCGTCCCCTTCAGCGACCCGGTCGCCGACGGCCCCGTCATCCAGCGCGCCACCGAACGTGCGCTGCGCCACGGAGTCGGCGTCGCGGAGGTTCTGGAAAGCCTCGCCCTCGCGCGCCGCGAGACGGACGTGCCCGTCGTCCTCTTCAGCTACTTCAACCCGCTCATGCAATACGGCGCCGAGCGACTGGCGAAAGACTGCGCGGGCCTCGGCGTTGACGGCGTCCTCGTCACCGACATGACGCCCGAGGAGGCAGGCGAGTTCTCCGGCATTCTTTCAAGCTCCGGCGTCGCGCAGATTTTCCTCGTCGCGCCGACGACGACCGACGCGCGCCTCAAGATGATTGCCTCGCTGGCCGACGGCTTCATCTACGCCGTCTCGCGCGCGGGCGTCACCGGCGCCCGCTCCGAGATGAGCGCCGAGGCCGAGCGCCTCGTCTCGCGCGTCCGCCGCGTCTCCGAACTGCCCGTCGCCGTCGGCTTCGGCATCTCCACGCCCGAGCACGTCCGCGACGTGTGGCGCTACGCCGACGCGGCCGTCGTCGGCTCCGCCCTCGTCGCCGAGATTGAAAAGCACGCCGCCGAACCCGACCTCGTCGCGCGCGTCGGCGACTTCGCGCGCTCACTCCTGCCCGCGTAGTAAACGTAAAACCGCCCCGCCGGCCGCCCTCCCCTCATGCCCTTCAGTACTTCCTGTGCCTGTGCCTGCGCCTGTGCGGCAGCATCAGCCCGACCAGAAGCGAGATGAGGCCGAAGATGAAGCTGACCGCCCCCCTCGGCCCGCCGTCCTGCTCCCCGGACGTGAAGATGACGATAGAGGCGGCGATGAGTCCGACCCCGACGGACATGAGTAATGCTCTCACGGCTGGGGCCCTCCCGTGGTGAAGAGTCGGCGGCGGGGCGGGCGAGGTTCCGCCCCGCGTGAGTTAGCAGTTCACTGTTAGCAGTTCACCGGGGTAACTGGTCCGCTGGTGTTGCCCAGGACGTTGTCGTGTAGCACCACGTGGCAGGTGATGACGGGGGCGGCAGTCTGGTTATGGATGCCGAACCCGGTGCTATCCATGATGACGGTGTCATACAGGTAGCCGCCCGACTGGTCGAGGAACTGGATGCCGGTACCGGGGCTCGGGTTGGGGTCGCCGCCCTGCCGGTGGCCCGTGTGGGCGATCTCCGAATCGTTTATCGTAATCCTTGTGGTGCCCCCCAACTGGATGCCGAAGTCGCGGTTGTTGTCGAAGTGACAGCCCTCGACTTTCACCCGTACGGCCCCGATCATCCTCATGCCAATCATCCAGTTGCGCACCACCAGATTACGCAGGGTGACTGACGAGCCGGATGCCCCCGAGATGAAGAGGCCGATGGCCTGCTGCCGGAAGGTGTTGTTGGCGTCGCCGGGCAGCACGGCGTCAAGGGTGGCATCGACGCCGTTGGCGGCCTCGATCTGAACGTTGCCGGTGCCGAGGGAGACGTTGAAGGTCGCGTTGTTGGCGCCGACCGGCTCGCTGAATACCCCCGACGTGACGATGACAACGCGGCCGTTGCCGGCCACGGCGTTGAGCGCACCGTTGAGGGTGCCGAAGACGTTGTCGCCGTCCATATTCTCGGTCGCGCCGATGTTCCCGTCGTTGTCGTAGTCGCCGCAGGCGCCCGACAGGGTAAAGTTGGAGGGCGGCGTCGGCGGCGTCAGCGTCGTCGCGCTGCCGGCGCAGTTGCCTTCGAGGTAGACGGTGTGGTTGGCGAGCGCCGTCGGGGCGTTCGCGAGGGCGAGGACGGTCAGAGCTAAAGCAGGGAGCAAGAATCTGCCGGCCTTTAAGTTTACGCTACGCATGAACTAGCCTCCTTTTGAGGTGAAGGGGTGCACTGATGTTTGGCGAGGCGAGGTTGCGTCGTCCCGTGTGGGCGACGGAATGGATAGGACGAGTGAGCCGGAGCACCGGACCTCCTCGTCCGCCGCTCACAAACCGAATGGGGCCTGTGAGGCCGCGCGGCTTGAGGGGCCTGCGCGGGCGTTAATTGTGTGCGCCGGAATCATACGCCGACGACGCCCCGTGTCAAGCAATTTTTCTCGCCCGCCTCGGCCCCCGCGCGGCCCCCGAAAGCCCCCGCGCCCCTGCCGCTCGACTTCGCCCGTGCGCTTCGGTATATTGGCCGCGCCTTACGCACGAATCCCACCCCGCCTGAGCGTCTGGGTGAAAAATATTTTGTTGCAAGTGTGAAACAGTGTTCCATTCTCGCGCCGTTTGTGTTATAGTCTCCCGGTCTTTGAGAGAGAGACTTTAATTTCAACAGTGTGAGAAAAGGGGACGGAAAGAGTGATAGCAACGATGGCTGACAGCAAATCGGGCGCCGAGCGCGGCAAGGCCGTGGAGGCGGCGCTCGCCAACATCGAGAAGAAATTCGGCAAGGGTTCGATCATGCGCCTCGGCGAGAAGGAAGTCGCCGACGTGCTCTCGATCTCCACCACATCCATCAGTCTCGACGCCGCCATCGGCGTCGGCGGCGTGCCGCGCGGCCGCATCGTCGAAATCTACGGGCCGGAGTCGTCGGGCAAGACCACGCTCGCGCTCCACATCGTCTCTGAGGCGCAGAGGGCCGGCGGCGTGGCCGCCTACATCGACGCCGAGCACGCGATGGACGCCGAGTACGCCGGCAAGCTCGGCGTCAACATCGAGGAGCTGCTCATCTCGCAGCCCGACTCGGGCGAGCAGGCTTTGGAAATCGCCGAGGCGCTCGTGCGCTCGAACGGCGTGGACGTGGTCGTCATCGACTCGGTCGCGGCGCTCGTCCCGCGCGCCGAGTTGGACGGCGACATGGGCGACAGCCTGCCGGGCTTGCAGGCCCGCCTGATGTCGCAGGCTTTGAGGAAGCTGACGGCCGTCGTCGGGCAGACGAACACGACGCTCATCTTCATCAACCAGATTCGCGAGAAGATCGGCGTCATGTTCGGCAGCCCCGAGACGACGACCGGCGGCCGCGCGCTCAAGTTCTACTCCAGCCTTCGCCTCGACATCCGCCGCATCGGCGCGATTAAGGACGGCGACCGCGTCGTCGGCAACCGGACGAAGGTCAAGGTGGTGAAGAACAAGGTCGCGCCGCCGTTCCGCGAGTGCGAGTTCGACATCATGTACGGCGAGGGCATCTCGCGCGAGGGCGACGTGCTCGACCTCGCCGTCATCCACAAGGTCGTTGACAAGTCGGGCGCCTGGTTTTCCTACGGCGGCGAGCGACTTGGTCAGGGCCGCGAGAACTCGAAGAACGCGCTGCGCGAGAACGCCGAGCTTCTGGCCCGCATCCAGTCGGACGTGCGCAAGGCGCTCGGCATCCCCGGCGCCGATTCGGAAGAGCCCGAAGTGGAAGCCGCCGCCGCCAAGGCCGACGGCAAGAAGTAAGGCCGCTCAAAGTCTGAAACGCGGGCGGTAGCGAGCAAGTCTCTCGCTACCGCCCGCGTTCTGCTTTATAATCGCGCGGCTAAAAATGACGGAATCCCTTCTCATCAAAGGCGGGCTGATAGTCACCTCCGACCCGGCCGACCGCGTCCTCGAAGGCGACCTCCTCGTCCGCGACGGCCGCATCGCCTCCGTCGGCGCGGGCGGCGAGTCGGCCGACGTGACGATTGACGCGCGCGGCTGCGCCGTCCTGCCCGGCTTCGTCCAGACCCACATCCACCTCTGCCAGACGCTCTTCCGCGGCGCGGCCGACGACCTCGAACTGATTGACTGGCTCAAGCAGCGCGTCTGGCCTCTGGAGGCCGCGCACACGCCCGAGTCCCTGCGCGCCTCGGCCCGCCTCGGCATCGCCGAGATGCTGCGCGGCGGCACGACCTGCGCCCTCACTATGGAGACGGTCCGCCACACCGCCGAGGTCTTCCGCGTCGCGCGCGAGACGGGCTTCCGCGCCACCATCGGCAAGTGCATGATGGACAAGGGCGAGGGCGTGCCCGAGGGGTTGCGGGAGGAGGCTGAGGATTCGATAAAGGAGTCGCTGGCGCTCCTGGAAGAGTGGCACGGGAGCGAGGGCGGGCGCCTCCGCTACTGCTTCGCCCCGCGCTTCGCCGTGAGCTGCACGGACCCTCTGCTGCGCCGCGTCGGCTCCTTGGCGCGAGAGCGCGGCGTGCTCGTCCACACGCACGCCTCAGAGAACCGCGACGAGATTCAAATCGTCGAGCGCGAGACGGGCCGCCGCAACGTCGAGTATCTACAGGAGGTCGGCCTCACGGGCTCGCACGTCGTCCTCGCTCATTGCGTCCACGTCACCGAGGGCGAGATGAACCTGCTCGCGCGCACCGGCACGCACGTCGCGCATTGCCCGTCTTCCAACATGAAGCTCGGCTCCGGCGTCGCGCCCGTCACCGAGATGCTTGAGCGCGGCGTCTCCGTCTCGCTCGGCGCCGACGGCGCCCCCTGCAACAACCGCCTCGACATGTTCACGGAGATGCGCGGCGCGGCGCTCCTCCAGAAAGTGCGCCACGGCGCCTCCGCCCTCCCGGCCGGCCGGGTCTTCCGCATGGCGACCATCGAAGGCGCCCGCGCCCTCGGCCTGGAGAACGAAATCGGCAGCCTCGAACCCGGCAAGCGCGCGGACATCACCGTCCTCGACCTCTCGCGCCTCCACCTCACGCCACGCCCCGACGCCGTCTCCACAATCGTCTACGCCGCCGAGGCCGCCGACGTGCGCACCGTCCTCGTGGACGGCAAAATTTTGATGGAAGACGGCGAGCTGAAGACGCTCGACGAGCGCGGGGTCATCGAAGACGCGCGCGAGCAGTTCGGTCAACTCGCCTCGCGCGCCGGAATCTGAGTGAAGCTTTAAAAGCCCGATTCGTTCCCGAGCCTGTCAACGGCCGTCACCAGAATCTTTCTGACCTTCCTGTCCGGCGAAAGTGAGATAGACCTTTCGGCCGCGGGCAGGACCGAATAGCTCCAGCCTTCCGCGTCCTCGACGTAGACGACGAACCAGAACGCCTTCCTCGTCCCGCGCTCCTCCCACGCGGCGCGGACGTAATCAGCGCCGCGCGTGATTTTAACTCTCGGCGCGAGCGGCTTCCGCGCTCTTATCCACGGCGTCGGCGGGACCAGCGCGTCCCCGGCGTACACGCCCCCGCGCAACGACGCGTGCACGCCCCCGAGGTCGTTCCGCAGAGACTTGAGGCTGAAGTGGATGGCGCCGAGCGTCAGCGGCGAGGTCTTCGTCAGTTTTATCTGATTGGAAATCTCCCCGGCGGTGAAGTTCTCGTTCGAGCCCACGCGGTACGTCGCGATTCCGGGCCAGACGTGCCGCCGCTTCACGTTCTGCGACTTCCACCACTCCAACAGCACGGGGAACGATAGGTTCTTGCGCGCCGTCTCCCAGTAGAGCTGGGGCGCGAGGTAATCGACCGTCCCGTCGCGCAGCCACTTCCTCGCGTCGGCGTATAGCTCGGCGTAGGCGTTGAAGCCGACTATTTCCTTCTCGGGCATCGGCTGCCAGATGCCGAAGGGCGAAACCCCGTACAGGATTTCCGGCTTTATCCTTTTGACCGCGCGCCCGACCTCCTTGATGAAGTCGTTGACGTTCTTCCGGCGCCAGTCGTCGCGCGAAAGCTTGCCGCCGCGGTCCTGATACTTCCGCCAGTTGGCGTCGTCCGGGAACTCGATGCGCGCGCCGCCCGCGTCCCTCTCCGGGTAGGGGTAGAAGTAGTCGTCGAAGTGGACGCCGTCCACGTCGTACCTCTTCACGACATCCGCGACGACGTTCAGGCTGTGCCGCCTGACTTCGGGGTCGGTCGGGTCGAGCCAGAGGTGTGTGCCGTACTGCCTGACGAGTTCGGGGCGTCGCTTCGAGATGTGATTTTCCGAGACGGTCTTAGCCGACGGGTGCAGCGCGCGGTAGGGGTTGAACCACGCGTGGACGAGTATCCCGCGCCTGTGCGCCTCGTCGACCAAGAACGCGAGCGGGTCGAAGGACGGCGCCCTGCCCATCTCGCCGGTCAGGAACTCCGACCAGGGCTCGACGTCCGACGCGTACAGCGCGTCGCACTGAGGGCGGACCTGGAAGACGACGGCGTTCAACTTCAACGACCTCGCCAGCTCCAGAGTTTGTAGAAGCTCCGCCTTCTGCTGCTCGGCCGTGAGCGTCTTCTGCGTCGGGAAGTCGATGTTGCTGACGGTCGCCACCCAGACGGCGCGGAACTCGCGCTCCGCCCTCCGCGCGGGCTGGCCCTGCGCGGCGACGGCCAGAAACAACGCGATGAAAAAGGTCAACAGAGGCTTCCGCATGTCTCTCCTTGTGTTATAAAAACCGCCGATGCATAGACACTTAATCGCTCTCAGCCTTTCATTCATCTTACCTCAACTCGCGGTCGCGCAAACGGCCAGGGACCGCGAACTCGCGGCGCGCTTCGCCCCGACTTTTCATCAGGGCCTCGGCGACCACCCCCGCGCCGACTACATCACCAACTTCGACTTCGACGGCGACTGGCGCGGCGACAACAACTGGGCTCACGCCGACGACCCCCGCTTCGCACTCAGGGCCTACGTCTACTACGCCGTCAGCGAGACGGCAACGCACTACTTCATCCATTACGCCCTCTTCCACCCGCGCGACTACAAGGGCGGCGGGTTGCGCGGCCCGCTGCTGAGCGAGGCCATCCGGGAGGGCGTCAGGCGCGGCGGCAAGTACGACCCCACGGGCCTCTCGGCCGAGGCGGTGCTCGCGCACGAGAACGACATGGAAGGATGCCTCGTCGTCGTCGAGAAGGGCGGGGCCGGGGGGCGGCCTGCGCGGGTCACGATGGTCGAGACGCTGTCGCACGACCGCTTCCTTAAGTACGTGACGGAGCACGAACCCCGCACGGGTTTCGGCCGGGTCGCGTTGCAGGACGGCAGGCCGCAGCTTTACGTCGAGCCGAAAGGGCACGGCGTCAACGCGCTCGCCCCCGACGACAAACAGCCCCGCGCGGGCGAGACGCTGACCTATCAATTCGCGGGTCAGGCCGGGAACCCCGAACAGGCCAAGGACGGCCGGACCGGCTACGACCTCTTGCCCCTCATCAGGACCCTCTGGCCGCGCGCCCGCAAGGGCGTCGGCCTGACGTACGGCGCGCCGCAGACTTTTCAACTCGCGCCCGCCGCCGCGACCGGCCGGAAGCTGAACGTCACCGCCGGCAGCGCCTTTCTCGGGAAGGTCGGCGCGCCGAACATGGCGAGGCCGCCCTGGGGCTGGTTCGACCGCGAGGAGCGCGGCGCCGCGCCCGGCGAATGGTTCTTCGACCCCGCCAAGACCATCAAAAGGCACTTCACCTTGGGCGACGATTTCGGCACACGATACCTCCACGCGCCCTTCCTCGGAATAAAGCGAAAGTGAAATAAAAGCGAAACGGGCGGCTCGTAAGGCCGCCCGTAAGTGTTTGATTTGATTGATGGCCAGGGACGGAATTGAACCGCCGACACCGCGATTTTCAGTCGCGTGCTCTACCAACTGAGCTACCTGGCCGAAGGCTCCGGGTCGCAGACAGAGCGGCAGTATAGGTGCGGGCGCGGGCGCGTGTCAAACGGGGGTGGGGTGTATCATTTTTTGTCAAATCGGTCACAAAAAATCGTTGACAGTTTTGCGAAGGAGTGTATAATCCGTGGCGTTGAAGGTGGTGCTGGATGTGCCACGCAGACAGCAGGCCCCGCAAGGGGCGGCCACCTAAGACGCAACATCGTTAGTGCCCGCCAGTGCCAGCTCGAACGCGTCCTGAGCCCCCCTCGGGACCAACCTTCGAGCTGGCATTATTTTTGCCCTAAATCATTGAAATTAAACGAGGGCGCGGAGATGAATGCTCCGCGCCCTCTTCGTTTTTTGGCCCCGTCGGACGGTTATACGTCGGAGGCGTCCGGCGGCGTGCCGGACTTCTTCGAGGCGCGCTTGGCGGCGGCCTTTTGGGCGGCCGGCTTCTTGGTGGTCGAGGCGGCGCGGGTGCGCTTGGCGGGGACCGTGGGAAGCGGGTCGGACTTCGAGACGGCGTCTGTGACAGCTCCGACAAGTTCTGAGACAACGTCGGAAGCCTGCCCGACGAAGTTGCTGACGGTGGAGGCGACCTGGGAGGGGATGTCGCTGACGGACTGCGGGAGCACGGATTCGGCCGCGCCCTGAGCCGCCGAGGCGGCGGCGGCGAGGGGTTGCGTGGCCGCGGGGGCGGGGTTGAGCAGCGCGTCCCAGCGGTAGACCTGCTGCGGTTGCGGCTCGGAGAGGCGGCGGAAGATGAGGTCCGTGACGGCGTCCGTCACCCAGTTGTGGTAGAACTCGCCGACCGAGGCCAGTTCGGCGTCGGGCGCCGGGTTCATGAAGTCGATGGCGTAGGGCACGCCGTCCTGGATGGCGAACTCGACGGTGTTGAGGTCGTAGCCGAGGGCGCGGTTCAGGGTGAGCACGTCGTTGTGGACGCGCTCGGCCACCTCGGGCGAGAGGTAGGTGGGGTTGTTGATGTACTGCTCGCCGGAGAGGTAGCCCTTGCGCGGGTCGTAGGGCATGATCATCACGTCGCGCTGGCCGATGCAGTAGCAGCGGACGAACTGGTCCCACTCGACCATCTCCTGCAAGGTCATGCAGAGCGTGCCCGTCGTGTCGAAGACCTTCCACAGCTCTTCGAGGCTGTTGACGCGCGAGACGTTCTTCCAGCCGCCGCCGTCGAAGGGCTTGATGATGGCGGGGAAGCCGACGTAGTCGGCGATGCCCTGCCAGTCGAGCGGGTATTCGAGGTTGCGCAGCGACTCCGGCGTGATGCCCTCGATGTAGTCCTTCTGCGGCAGCAGGACCGTCTTCGGGATGGCGACGCCGAGCTTCGTAGCGAGCGAGTAGTTGAAGAACTTGTCGTCGGCCGACCACCAGAAGGGGTTGTTGATGACGACGGTGCCTTCGAGGGCGGCGCGCTTGAGGAAGGCGCGGTAGAAAGGGACCTCGTGCGAGATGCGGTCAACGATGAGGTCGTACTGCCGGCCCCCGTCGTGGCGGACGCCGCCGACCTTGACGAACTCGGCCACCACGTCGCCGCCCCCGCGCTCGTTGACCTTCTCGATGAGGCTGACGGGGAAAGTCTTCTCGCGGCCGACAAGAATACCTACTCTTTTCACGGTTCAGTGTCCTTTCAGGCACCCTGGAATCCCGACTAAGTCTATGAAAGTCATGCACTCTACAGGCTGGCGCCGAGGGTTGTCAACGCGGGCCGGCGGGCATCCGCGCGAAGGCTTTTGACATCAATAGTTTTTGGCGCCGGGCGGGCGGCGCGGGCGGCGCCCGCTGTGCTACAATCGCCGCAGACCGTTGGGGCAGACCTCTCCTTTAACGAGCCGCGGCCTCTGAAGTGAAGGGCCGGTCGCCACAAAGCTAAAAAGTCAGAAATGGAGACGAGTTCAGTGTTACGACGCATCGCTACATTTGCGCTGGCGGGCTGTGTGCTCGCGGGCGCGACGCTGCCCGCCTTCGCCGGGCAGCAGCAGGGCGGCGCCAAGAAGGAGGAGGCCCCGAAGGAGGTGGCGCCCCCGAAGGGTAAGAACGCCGAGCCGACGGGCGAGCAGGTGGCCGAGGCCGTCATCATCGCCTTCGGGCTGCGCGAGCGCCTCCAGCAAATCAGGCGCTCGGGCGTCGAGCGCGGCAGCCTGACCCGGCCCACCGAGGACGGGCGCAGCGAGGTCATCAACTACACGCGCAGCTTCAAGCGCGGCGACTCCTACGAGAAGGACAAAATCCGCCTCGACCAGCGCAAGCCCTCGCTCGAATACTCGCTCGTCTTCAACGAGGGCAAGGTCTTCGGCCTCCTGCGCGGCACCACCTTCACGCCCCGCCAGGAGGACGTGACCACCTTCCTCTCCGACCGCGTCCACGGCATCGACACGCTGCTCCGCTACAAGGAGAGCGGCTCGACCGTCAAATACATCAGCAAGGAGACGCAGAAGGGCCTTGAGATGTGGGTCATCGACCTAACGGACAAGGAGAAGAACATGACGCGTTTCTTCGTCAGCTCGAAGACCTGGCGTGTCCTCTGGCTCGAATGGGACGAGACGCCGTCGGGCGAGACGCGGCCCGTCAAGTTCCGCCGCACCTTCCACGACTACCGCGTCGTGCAGGGCACCTACGTCCCCTACCGCTCGCGCTTCTACGCGGGCGAGCGGCAGCTCGAAGAGGCGCAAGTCCTGACCGTCACCTACGGCGTCAAGATGGAGGACGACATCTTCAAGACGCCCGAGACGGCCTCCAACTTCTAAGACCTCCGAGACCGTGCGCCGCCCGCCGGACCGTGTCGAGTCCGGCGGGCGGCGGTCTTTTTTTGCGTCCTCCGGACTCCTGTGTTAGTATCCCGCCACTTTCTTTACTTCGTTGTTCAAACACCTTCAGGCGACCCCCCGGCCCGTACACATTTGAGAGTCGGAGCGAACGGACATGACTAATCCTCTTACCGAAATCATGAAGCTCGGCCAGTCCATCTGGTACGACAACATCCGCCGCGCGATGCTGACGAGCGGCGACCTGGCGCGCAAAATCGAGGAGGACGACCTGCGCGGCGTCACCTCGAACCCGACCATCTTCGAGAAGGCCATCACCGGCTCGACCGACTACGACGAGCAACTTCGCACGCTGGTCGGCGCGGGCAAGAGCGTGAACGATATCTACGAGGAGCTGGTCATCGACGACATCGGCCGCGCCGCCGACATCCTCCGTCCCGTCTACGACCGCACCGAAGCCCTCGACGGCTACATCAGCCTCGAAGTCAACCCCGGCCTCGCCTACAAGACGCAGGAGACGATTGAAGAGGCCGACCGACTCTTCAAGCGGCTGGGCCGGCCGAACGTGATGATTAAAATCCCGGCCGCGCAAGAAGGGCTGGCCGCCATCGAGGAGAGCATCTACCGCGGCATCAACGTCAACGTCACGATGATCTTCTCCATCGAGAACTACGAGCAGGTGGCCGAAGCCTACATCCGCGGGCTCGAACGGCGCGCGGCCGAAGGCAAGAGCGTCGCGCGCATCTCGTCGGTCGCCAGCTTCTTCGTCTCGCGCGTGGACACGGCCATCGACGCCGACCTCGAATACCGCGCCCGCCACGCCTCGTCCGAAGAGGAGAAGCAGAAGCTCAACGACCTCTGCGGCCGGGCGGCGAACGCCAACGCCAAGCTCGCCTACCAGAAGTTCAAGGAGATATTCCACGGCGAACGCTTCCGCGCGCTCCGCGAGCAGGGCGCCTTCGTCCAGCGCCCGCTCTGGGCCTCGACGGGCACGAAGAACCCGAAGTACTCCGACGTGCTCTACGTCGACAACCTCATCGGCCCCGAGACGGTCAACACCGTCCCGCCCGCGACCTACACGGCCATCCGCGACCACGGCCGCGTCGCGCTCACGCTCGAAGAGGGCGTTGACGAGGCGCGCGCCCTCATCGCCCGGCTCAGCGAGATAGGCATCGACATCAAGGCCGTCACCGAGAAGCTACAGCAGGACGGCCTGAAGGCTTTCGTCACCTCCTTCGACACGCTCGTCGAATCCATCGAAGCCAAGCGCGACGCGCTGCTCTCCGGCATCAACGACCGCCTCACCTCCTCGCTCGGCAAGTACGGCGAGGCCGTCGGCGCCGCGATTAAAGAGGCCGACAAGGGCGACGTGATGCGCCGCGTCTGGCGCAAGGACGCCGCGCTGTGGAAGTCGGAAGAGGACCACCAGAAAATCATCAAGAACTCGCTCGGCTGGCTGACGGTCGTTGATACCGTCATCGGCGTCGAAGACGAACTGCTCGCCTACGCCGAGCGGATGCGCGCCAAGGGCTTCAAACACATCGTCCTCTGCGGCATGGGCGGCTCCTCGCTCGCGCCCGAAGTCCTGCGCCGCACCTTCGGCAAGCAGGAAGGCTGGCCCGAACTCTTGGTGCTGGATTCGACCGACCCCGACACGCTCGCCGCCTTCCGCGACAAGGTGGACGTTGAGAAGACGCTCTTCATCATCGCCTCGAAGTCCGGGACGACGACCGAGCCGGTGATGTTCTACCGCTACTGGTACGACCAGGTGGCGCGGGTCAAGGACAACCCCGGCCAGAACTTCGTCGCCGTCACCGACCCCGGCACGAAGATGGAGCAGGACGCCACGCGCGACAAGTTCCACCGCATCTTCCTCAACCCCTCGGACATCGGCGGGCGCTACTCGGCGCTCTCCTACTTCGGCATGGTCCCGGCCGCGCTGATGGGCCTCGACTTTCGCAAGCTCCTCGACCGCGCCGAGCGCGTCGTCCACGCCTGCTCGCAGGTCGTGCCGGCGGCCGAGAACCCCGGCGCGAGGCTCGGCGCCATCGTCGGCGAATGCGCCAAGGCCGGCCGCGACAAGCTGACCATCGTCGCCGACCCGAAGGTCGAATCCTTCGGCCTCTGGGTCGAGCAGTTGGTGGCCGAGAGCACGGGCAAGGAGGGGAAGGGCGTCGTGCCCGTCGCGGGCGAGCCGCTGGCGGCGCCGTCCGCCTACGGCGACGACCGCCTCTTCGTCTCCATCGCCGTCGGCCGCCTCGACAGCGAAGTCGAGTCGAAGCTGAAGGCACTCGAAGCCGCCGGCCACCCGGTCGTCTACAGGACCCTGACGGACACCTACGACCTCGGCGAAGAGTTCTTCCTCTGGGAGATTGCGACGGCCTTCGCCGGCTGGCGGCTCGGCATCAACCCCTTCGACCAGCCCAACGTGCAGGAGTCGAAGGACGCGACGAAGGAGCTGCTCGACGCCTTCAAGAGCGAGGGCAAGCTGACCGCCCAGACCGCGCTCGTCTCCGACGGCCCCCTCACCATCTACGCCGACGACAAGACGCGCGCCGAGCTTCCTTCGGGCTCGGCCGTCGAAGCCTTGCGCGCCCACTTGCAGCGCGCGAAGCCGGGCGACTACGTCGCGCTGCTCAACTACTTCGACGAGACCGACGAGCACGAACAACTCGTCCAACAAATCCGCACGCACCTCCGCGACGCGACGCGCTGTGCGACGACGACGGGCTACGGCCCGCGCTTCCTGCACTCGACGGGGCAGCTCCACAAGGGCGGCGCCGACAACGGCGTCTACCTCCAGCTCACGGCCGCCGACGCCCGCGACGTGCCCATCCCCGACGAGCCCTTCACCTTCAGCACGCTCAAGGACGCGCAGGCGCTCGGCGACTACCGCTCGCTCTCGACGCGCGCCCGCCGCGCGATACGCATTGAACTCGGCGCCGACGTTGGTGCCGGCCTCAAGCGGCTCAACGAGTTGATTGGCGAGGCCCTGCCCGTCTCAGAGGCGACGGCGAAATAAGAAAGGGTGCCGGGTGTCAGGTGCCGGGGAAGACAAGCTTTTAACCGGCACCTGACACCTGACACCCGACACCCGCTATTCGAGGATGACAATGGCGACACCTGAACAGACACCGAAGACCGCGAAGATCGGCATGATCGGCCTCGCCGTGATGGGCGAGAATCTGGCGCGCAACATCGAGCGCAACGGCTACTCGGTCGCCGTCTACAACCGCCCGCCGAGCGGCGACGAGCCCGACCGCGTCACGACGTTCATGGAGGAGAACGCGGGCGGGCAGTTCGTCCCGACGCGCACGCCCGAAGAGTTCGTCAAGGCGCTTGAGCGCCCGCGCAAGATGATCCTGCTCGTCAAGGCCGGCTCGCCCGTGGACTGGACCATCGAGCAGGTGCTCCCTTACTTGGAAGAGGGCGACATCGTCATCGACGGCGGCAACTCTTACTTCCTCGACACCGAGCGCAGAGAGAAGGAGTTGAAGTCTAAAGGCATCAACTTCATCGGCTCCGGCGTCTCGGGCGGCGAGAAGGGCGCGCTCTGGGGCCCGTCCTTGATGCCCGGCGGCGACCCGCAGGCTTACGAGCAGATTCGCCCCATCTGGGAGGCCATCGCGGCGAAGGTGGACGACGGCCCCTGCGTCACCTACATCGGGCCGGGCGGCGCCGGCCATTTCGTCAAGATGGTGCACAACGGCATCGAGTACGGCGACATGCAGCTCATCGCCGAGGCGTACGACATCATGCGCCGCGTGCTCGGCATGTCCGCGGGCGAGATGGCCGAAGTCTTCGACGAGTGGAACCGCGGCGACCTCGAATCCTTCCTCATCGAAATCACCGCCCAGATTCTTCGCGTCAAAGATCCCGAGACGGGCAAGCCCCTCGTTGACCTCGTGCTCGACAAGGCCGGGCAGAAGGGGACGGGCAAGTGGACGAGCGCCGTCGCCCTCGACCTCGGCATCCCCATCCCGACCATCAACGCCGCCGTGGACGGCCGCAACCTCTCCGCCCGCAAGGACGAGCGAGTCGAAGCCTCCAAGCAAATCGGCGGCCCCGCGGGCGAGGGCTTCAACGGCGACCGCGCCGAGATGATTCAGGCCGTGCGCGACGCGCTCTACGCGTCGAAGATTTGCTCGTACGCGCAGGGCATGAACCTTATCCGCGCCGGCTCCGAGAATTGGAACTGGAACATCAACCTCGGCGAAGTCTCGCGCATCTGGAAGGGCGGCTGCATCATCCGCGCGCAGTTCCTCGGCAAGATTAAGGACGCTTACCAGCGGCGCGCCGACCTGCCGAACCTCCTGCTCGACCCCGACTTCAACGCCTACATTCAGCGCGCCCAGTCCAACTGGCGCCGCGTCGTGGCGACGGCCGCGCAGGCGGGCATCCCCGTCCCGGCCTTCTCGGCCTCGCTCGGCTACTTCGACTCGTACCGCACGGCCGAACTGCCGCTCAATCTCACGCAGGCGCAGCGCGACTTCTTCGGCTCGCACACCTACCAGCGGACCGACCGCCCCGAAGCCGGCTTCGTCCACACCGAGTGGGAAGAGCTTCTGGAGCAGCAAAGCGGGCAAGGGGGATGAGGCAGCCTTTTACGTCGTGCGGACCTGTGCCGGTCATCAATGAAACAGTCTGAAATATTTGATTGGCGCGTGTCCGTGCGGCTCCAGCATTAGAACGGCGGTCGGTGAACGCGGGACGATGAACGACGGGGGTCATAGTTCGGCGTTCATCGTTTTATGTGAGGGCTGAGGATGCAGGCAGAGACCACTTTGGAGAACCCCCTGCGCGCGGGGATGCGGCTTGAGCGGACGGCCGAGCCGTGCGCCGTCGTCATCTTCGGCGCCTCCGGCGACCTCGCCAAGCGCAAGCTCATCCCGGCCCTCTACCGGCTCGTGCAGGAGCGTTTGCTCCCGGCCGAGTTCGCCATCGTCGGCCTCGGGCGCACCGCGATGACGGACGACGAGTTCCGCCAGAAGATGCGCGAGGCCGTGCTCGAATTCTCCGAGTCGAAGCGCGTGGACGACGAGGTCTGGCAGTCCTTCGCAGCCGGGATGCAGTTCCTCCCTTCGGACATCAAGCGGCCCGAGTGCTACAACGAGTTGGCGAAGCGGCTCGAAGAGGTTGACCGCGAGCGGGGCACCCAAGGGAACCGCCTCTTCTACCTCTCGGTCGCGCCCGAGTTCTACGCCGAGGCCGTCAAGCAGCTCGGCGACGCCGGCCTCCTCAAACAAGAGAAGGGCTGGGCGCGCGTCATCATCGAGAAGCCGTTCGGCACGAGCCTCGAAAGCGCGCGCGAGCTGAACCAGCAAATCCTCAAGCACCTCGACGAGTCGCAGGTCTATCGCATCGACCATTATCTGGGCAAGGAGACCGTCCAGAACCTCCTCGTCTTCCGCTTCGCCAACGGCATCTTCGAGCCGATGTGGAACCGCCAGTACATCGACCACGTCCAAATCACGAACGCCGAGACGGTCGGCGTCGAGGGGCGCGGCGGCTACTACGAGAAGTCGGGCGTCGTCCGCGACATGATTCAGAACCACGTCTTTCAGGTTCTTTCCCTGGTCGCGATGGAGCCGCCCGCCACGCTCTCGGCCGAGGACGTGCGAAACGAGAAGATTAAGGCCATGCACTCGGCGCGGGCCTTCACGCCGGAGCGCGTGCGCAAGGAGTGCGTGCGCGGGCAGTACGGCGCGGGCGCCATCGGCGGCAAGCCCGTCCCCGGCTACCGCGAGGAGAAGGACGTGGCGCCCGACTCCGTGACCGAGACCTACGCCATGATTACGATGTGGTTCGACAACTGGCGCTGGTCCGGCGTGCCCTTCTACATCCGCTCGGGCAAGCGGCTCGCCAAGCGCGTCACCGAAATCGCCATCCAGTTCCGCGAGGCGCCGCACAAGCTCTTCGGCCCGGCCGCCACCGAGCACGTCTCGCCCAACCAGCTCATCATCCGCGTCCAGCCCGACGAAGGCATCACGATGCGCGTCGCCGCCAAGGTGCCCGGACAGGTCACGCGCATCCGCGACGTGAACATGGAGTTCCGCTACGGCGCCAGCTTCGGCGTCCAGCTCGCCGAAGCCTACGAGCGCCTGATACTCGACTGCATCCTCGCCGACCCGACCCTCTACGCGCGCAAGGACATGACCGAGCGCGGCTGGGAGCTCGTCATGCCCATCCTCGACGAGTGGGCCGCGCACAAGACGGAAGCCGACTTCCCCAACTACGAGGCCGGCTCCTGGGGGCCGGAACAGTCCTTCGCCATCCTCGAAAAAGAGGGGCGCCGCTGGCGCAGACCATAAAACGGGTGCCGGGTGTCAGGGGCCGGGAAAGACTTCCTTTTTACACGGCACCGAATTGAGTTATGGAGACGAGCACGGTACAGCTTACGGCCTTGAAGGGCGTTGACGCGGCGCGGCTCGAAAGGGAGCTGTCGGTGATGTGGGCCGAGGCGTCGGCCGGAGGCGACGGGCGCGCGGGCGTGGTGCGGGCGTGCGTGCTGAATCTGGTCGTGTACGCGGAGGGCGCGGAGGAGCGCGAGGAGGTTAACGCGCTGCTGGACGAAGTCATCGAGCGCCACCCGTGCCGCGCCGTCGTGCTCGTCGCCGACCGCGAATCTCAGGAGCCGCGGCTCGAAGCGTACGTCTCGACGCGCTGCCAGCTTTCGAGCCGCGGCGGCAAGCAGGTCTGCGGCGAGCAGATAACGATTGAGGCCGGCGGCGCCGTCGTCGAGTCGGCCGCCACCGCCGTCGCGCCTCTGCTCGTCCCCGACGTGCCCGTCTTCCTCTGGTGGAAGGACATCCCGCACTACGAGGACAAGCTCTTCAACCGCCTCGCCGAGATGGCCGACCGCGTCGTGATTGATTCGGCCTCGTTCGACAACCCGCACTTTGACCTCGCGCGCCTCGCCGAGATTCTGAGGGAGCGCGCTGGCTCCTTGCGGCTGACGGATTTGAACTGGGGGCGGCTGACTTCGTGGCGCTCGCTCGTCGCGTCCTTCTGGGACGTGCCCGACTACCGGCCGGCGCTCTCGCGGATCGAGCGCGTCGAGATTGTCTACGACCCGCCCGACCGCTCGCCCGGCGACCTCGCGCCGAAGGCGCTGCTCGCCGCCGCGTGGCTGGCGACCTGCCTCGGCTGGCAGCTCGACCCCGACGGCGGCTCGCGCCGCGAGTCGGAGACGGCCTTCGAGCTGAAGGCGGGCGGGCGGCGGCCCGTCCACCTCCTGCTGCGCGCGGGCGAGCAGGCGGCCGGGCGCGACGGCATGATAACCTCGCTCACGCTCTCGACCTCGGGCGGCGACCGTTTCTACGTCCGACTCCGGCCCGGCGAGGCCAAGCTCGAAACGGGCGCCGAGTTCGGCGACGGCTCGCCGGCCGTCTCGCGCGTCCTCGGCCTCGAAGCGCGGACCGAGGGGCGGCGCCTGAGCGCCGAGCTCGACCTGCTCGACCGCGACCGGCTTTACGAGCGGGCCGTCGAGTTCGCCGCGCGGATGCTTGAGACTCCCCAAAGTGATTGAGGTGGGGGTGAGACTAACGAGGGGGACGGGTTAGAAGCTGACCATGATCATCGCAGGAGACATCGGGGGGACGAAGACGAACGTCGCGCTGTTCGAGCCGTCGGGCGGCGAGGTGGGCCGCCCCCTCTACGAGCAGAGTTTCCCGAGCGCCCGCTACGGCTCGCTCGAAGACATACTCCGCGAGTTCGTCGCCGCGCACAGGGATGCGCCCATCACGCACGCCTGCTTCGGCGTCGCCGGCCCGGTCGTGCGCGGCCGGATTGAAGCGACCAACCTCGCGTGGACCGTGCATGACGTGAAGCTGGCCGAGGCCGTCGGCGTCCCCGCCGTTCACCTCATCAACGACCTCGAAGCCACCGCCTACGGCATCGGCGAGTTGAAGGCCGAACAGCTCTACACGCTCAACGAGGGCGACGGCAGCCGCACGGGCCACCGCGCGCTCATCGCCGCCGGAACCGGGTTGGGGATGGCAGCCATCTACTTCGACGGGCAGAACTATCACCCGATGCCTTCCGAGGGCGGCCACATGGACTTCGCGCCGCGTGACGAGCGCGAGTTCGAGTTGATGGCCTACCTGCGCGAGAAGATAGGCGGCCGCGTCTCCTACGAGCGCGTGCTCTCGGGCATGGGGCTCCACAACATCTACTCCTTCCTGCGCGACCGCGGGCACGGCGAGGAGCCCGCGTGGCTGGCCGAGGAGATCGAGTCGGGCGACCCGAGCGCCGCCATCTCGCGCGCCGCGCTCGCCGGCAAGTCGGAGTTGGCCGCGACCGCCCTGCAAATCCTCGTCGAAGTCTACGGCGCGATGGCCGGCAACCTCGCGCTGCTTTTGAAGTCGGTCGGCGGGCTCTACGTCGGCGGCGGCATCGCTCCGAAAATCATGCCCAAGCTGACCGACGGCACCTTCATGCGCACCTACGGCGACAAGGGGCGCATGTCCGACCTCGTCAACTCCATCCCCGTCCGCGTCATCCTCGACGACAAGACGGCCCTCTACGGCGCCGCGCGCTACGCGCTCCAACGGTCCGAACGATGAGTGACACGACGGCCGACCCCCACGGCGAAGTCCGCGTCTACGAAGGCCCGCGCGAGCTGGCCCGCGCCGCCGCCGAACGCTTCGCCGAGTTGGCCGCCCAAGCCGTCAAAGAGCGGGGCGCCTTCTCCGTCGCCCTCGCGGGCGGCACGACACCGCGCCACGTCTACGAGCTTCTGGCCGGGGACGACTTCCGAGACAAAATCCACTGGCCCGACGTTCACGTCTTCTTCGGCGACGAGCGCGCCGTCCCGCCCGACCACGCCGACAGCAACTACCGCATGGCGAGCGAGGCGCTGCTCTCCCGCGTACCCGTACCGGCCGAAAACGTCCACCGCATGAAGGGCGAGGGCGACGCCGCCGCCAACGCCCGTCAATATGAAGACGAGCTGCGCGCCTTCTTCGGCGACTCCGCGCGGCCCCGCTTCGACCTCGTCATGCTCGGCATGGGCGACGACGGCCACACCGCTTCGCTCTTCCCCTCGACTCAGGCGCTCGAAGAGACGCGCGCCTGGGTCGTCGCCAACTGGGTCGAGAAACTGAACGCCTGGCGCGTCACCCTCACCGCGCCCGCCGTCAACGCCGCGCGCCACGTCCTGTTTCTCGTGGGCGGCGGCGGAAAGGCCGCGCGCCTCCGCGAAGTCTTACGCGGCGAGCGCGACACGACGCGCCTGCCCTCGCAACTCGTCGCCCCCGACGACGGCGCCCTCGAATGGTTCATTGACCGCGCCGCCGCGGCCGACCTCGAAGACATTTAAAAAACGCCCGGCCTCGTCCGCCTGATGCAGAACAGCAAAGAGCACGAGAGACTTCGCGAGCCGCACACGACGCCCGTCGCGCCGTGGAGGAAGTGGGGGCCTTACGTCTCGGAGCGCGCGTGGGGCACGGTGCGCGAAGACTACTCGGCGGACGGCAACGCGTGGGCCTACTTCCCGCACGACCACGCGCGCTCGCGCGCCTACCGCTGGGGAGAGGACGGGCTGGCCGCGGTCTGCGACCGCTACCAGATTCTCTGCTTCGCGCTCGCCCTCTGGAACGGGCGCGACCCCATCCTGAAGGAGCGCATGTTCGGCTGCGTCGGCTCCGAGGCCAACCACGGCGAAGACGTGAAGGAGTACTACTTCTATCTTGACTCGACGCCGACGCACTCCTACATGAAGTTCCTCTACAAGTACCCGCAAGCCCCTTACCCCTACCAACGACTCATCGACGGCAACCGCGCCCGCCACGGCCAAGGCCCCGAGTACGAACTCCTTGACACGGGCGTCTTCGACGACGACCGCTACTTCGATGTCTTCGTCGAATACGCGAAGGCCGCCCCCGAAGACCTCTGCGTCCGCGTCGAAATCTTCAACCGCGGCCCCGAAGACGCGCCGCTCCACGTCCTCCCGCACCTCTGGTTCCGCAACACGTGGGCCTGGGGGCCCGAGCCGCGCCCCGAGCCCTTCATCACGCGCGGCCCCGAGGGCGAAGGCTTCGTCTCCCTCGTCGCCACCGACGAGCCGGCCGGCACCGTGCCCGGCCTCGCCTTCGAATACCAGCTCGGCCGCCGCTTCCTCTACGCGCAGGCCGGCGCCGCGCCGCTCTTCACCTACAACGAGACGAACAACGAGCGCATCTGGAACGCGCCCAGCCGCAAGCCCTTCGTCAAGGACGCCTTCCACCGCCACATCGTCAATCGCGAGCCGGCCACCAACCCCGAACCCTTCGGCACGAAGGCGTGCCTTCACTACGCCGCTTTGAATGTTCCCGCGGGCGGCTCCGTACGTATCCGGCTGCGCCTGACGGACGAGGAACTGACGCAGCCTTTGAAGGACGTTGACGACGTTGTCGAGATGAGGAGAAGGGAAGCCGACGAGTTTTACGAACAGGTCCACCCGCCGAAGGCCACCGACGACGAGAGGCGCGTCCAGCGGCAGGCCCTAGCCGGGATGCTCTGGACGAAGCAGATTTACATCTACGACGTGAACGTCTGGCTCGACGGCGACAACCCCAACCTGCCCCCGCCCGACTCGCGCTGCCGCATCCGCAACTTCCACTGGAAGCACCTCAACTCGATGCGCGTCCTCTCGATGCCAGACAAGTGGGAATACCCGTGGTTCGCCGCCTGGGACCTCGCCTTCCACTGTGCGCCGCTCGCGCTCGTAGACCCCGAGTTCGCCAAGGAGCAGCTCTGGCTCCTCCTCTTCGAGCAGTTCCAGCACCCGAACGGACAACTCCCCGCCTACGAGTGGGAGTTCTCCGACCTCAACCCGCCCGTCCACGCCTGGGCCGTCTGGCGCGTCTACAACATGGACCGCCTGCAATCGGGCACCGCCGACCGCCTCTTTCTTGAGAAGTGCTTCCACAAGCTGCTCATCAACTTCGCGTGGTGGGTGAACAAGGTTGACGGCGAGGGCAACAACGTCTTCGAGGGCGGCTTCCTCGGACTCGACAACATCACCGTCCTCGACCGCAGCCAGCCGCTCGCCGAAGGCGCCCGGCTCGAACAGTCGGACGCGACCGGCTGGATGGGCATGTTCTGCCTCAACCTCATGCGCATCGCGCTGGAGCTGGCTAAGGAGAACCCTGCCTACGAGGGGATGGCGACCAAGTTCTTCCAGCACTACGCCTACATCGGCGCCGCGATGAGGAACAAGGGCGAGGGCAACCACGACCTCTGGGATGAACAGGACAACTTCTTCTACGACGTGCTGCGCCAGCCCGACGGCAGCTTTCACAAGTTCCGCGTCCGCTCGCTCGTCGGCCTCATCCCGCTCTACGCCATCGAGCGCCTTGAGGAGAAGTGGATCGAGCCCTTCCACGACTTCCGCCTCAGCCTCAAGTGGTTCCTTGAGAACCGGCAGGACATCGTCCAGCGTTGCGTGACGACGCTCGAACACGACGGCGAGCGCGTTCACGTCCTCGCCATCGTCAACCCCGAGCAGATGCGCGGGCTGCTGGAAAGAGTCTGGGACCCGAACGAGTTCCGCTCGCCCTACGGCCTGCGCAGCCTCTCGAAGTTTCACGAGCGCCACCCGTTCCGCTTCGGCGGCGCCGAGGTGGGCTACGAGCCGGCCGAGTCGCGCGAGATGCTGAAGGGCGGCAACTCCAACTGGCGCGGCCCCGTCTGGTTCCCGACCTCCTTCATGATGATCGAAAGCTTACGAAAACTGGGCAAGGCTTACGGCCCCCATTTCACCGTCCCGAGCCCCGTCGAGGGCGAGCCCGCCGTCACCCTCAACGAGATGGCGCGGGGCTTCGCCGACCGCCTCATCGCGGCCTTCACGCGCGACCCCGGAGGCCGCCGCCCCGCCCACGGCCCCTACGCCAAATTCCAATCCGACCCCCACTGGCGCGACCTCCTCCTCTTCTACGAATACTTCCACGGTGACACGGGCGCCGGCCTCGGCGCCTCCCACCAGACGGGCTGGACCGGCCTCGTGGCCTCCCTCATCGACGAGTGGCGTAAGTAGCGAAGTCCAATCATTTATCAACTTACCCGTTTAAACTTTCCCGCCGCCCAATCTTGACAAAAAAGTAAGGTATCCCGTACGATGGGAGGCATCGAACTAGTCCGAACAGTTCGGCGGATTGATTTATGAAGGTTTCCGCGCAGGAAGAGTACGGGCTCCGCTGCCTCTTGCAACTGGCCTCGCTGCGAGACGGCGAGACGCTGACGCTCGGGCAGATAGCCGGGCGCGAGGGCATCTCGCAGGCCAACGCGGGCAAGCTGATGTGGCTCTTGAACAAGGCGGGACTGGTCGCCTCGGCCCGCGGCCGCGATGGGGGCTACAGGCTGGCGCGGCCCGCCTCGGAGATTCGCCTCAGCGAGATTATCAAGGTCTTGGACGAGGACGCCGTCGAGGGCCATTGCAAGAGCTACCCCGGCGTGCTCGACTCGTGCGTCCACACGGGCGACTGTGGCATCCGCAGCGTGCTCGTCAATGTCCACGAGATAGTTTCGCGGGCGCTCTCCGGCATCACGCTGGCGCAGTTGGTCGGGACCGAGGAGAAGGTGGGCGACACGCTCCACCACATCGAGGGCCTGCGGGGGCCCGGCGTAGAACACAGGACGTAAATTTAACCATGAGCAGCATCGAGCTTCTTACGAACAAAGAGTACAAGTACGGCTTCGTCACCGACATCGAATCGGACATGATTCCGCGCGGCCTCGGCGAAGACACCGTCCGCCTCATCTCCGAGAAGAAGGGCGAGCCCGAGTGGATGCTCGACTTCCGCCTCAAGGCTTTCCGCCAGTGGCAGAAGATGACCGAGCCGAAGCACTGGCCCAACATCAAGTACCCGGAAGTCGATTATCAGGACATCATCTACTACAGCGCCCCGAAGCAGAAGGAGACGAAGAAGAGCCTCGACGAAGTTGACCCCGAACTGCTCCGCACCTTCGAGAAGCTGGGCATCCCCCTGACCGAGCAGAAGCAGTTGGCGAACGTCGCCGTTGACGCCGTCTTCGACTCCGTCTCGGTCGCGACGACCTACAAGGAGAAGCTCAAGAAGCACGGCGTCATCTTCTGCTCCTTCACCGAGGCTATCCGCGACCACGCGGACATCGTCAAGAAGTACCTCGGCTCGGTCGTCCCCGTCGGCGACAACTACTTCGCGGCCCTCAACAGCGCGGTCTTCTCCGACGGCTCCTTCGTCTTCGTCCCCAAAGGCGTCCGCTGCCCGATGGAGCTTTCCACCTACTTCCGCATCAACAACCAGGAGTCGGGCCAGTTCGAGCGCACGCTCGTCGTCGCCGAGGAGGGCGCCTACGTCTCCTACCTCGAAGGCTGCACGGCGCCGAAGTTCGACAAGAACCAGTTGCACGCCGCGGTCGTCGAGCTCGTGGCTCTCGACGACGCCGAGATTAAATACTCGACCGTGCAGAACTGGTACGCAGGCGACGAAGAAGGCGTGGGCGGCATTTACAACTTCGTCACCAAGCGCGGCGCCTGCCGAGGCCGCAACTCGAAGATCTCGTGGACGCAGGTCGAGACCGGCTCGGCGATTACGTGGAAGTACCCTTCGTGCATCTTGCAGGGCGACAACTCCATCGGCGAGTTCTACTCCGTGGCCCTGACGAACCACGCGCAGCAGGCCGACACCGGCACGAAGATGATCCACATCGGCAAGAACACCCGCTCGACCATCATCTCGAAGGGCATCTCGGCGGGCAAGTCGAACAACTCGTACCGCGGCCTCGTCAAGGTGCTGCCCGGGGCGGAGGGCGCGCGCAACTACACGCAGTGCGACTCGATGCTCATCGGCTCCAAATGCGGCGCCAACACCTTCCCCTACATCGAGGTGATGAACAACACGGCGCGCGTCGAGCACGAGGCCACGACCTCGCGCATCTCGGAGGAGCAACTCTTCTACCTCCAGCAGCGCGGCATCTCGCAGGAGGACGCCGTCTCGCTCATCATCAACGGCTTCTGCAAGGATGTTTTCCGCGAGCTGCCGATGGAATTCGCCGTCGAGGCCCAGCGCCTCCTCGGCATGAAGCTTGAGAACAGCGTCGGCTAATAACGGGTGTCGGGTATCGGGTGCCGGGTGCCGGTGAAAGACAAGCTCTTTACCGTCACCCGGCACCTGACACCCGGCACCGAATTTACGGAGTAACTTCTAGTGTTAGAGATTCGCAACTTACACGCCACCGTGGACGGCAAAGAGATTCTGCGGGGCATTGATTTGACGGTGAACCGGGGCGAGGTCCACGCCATCATGGGGCCGAACGGGTCGGGGAAGTCCACGCTGGCGAAGATTCTGGCGGGCCATCCGGCCTACGTGGTGACCGAGGGCGAAGTCTTGTTCGAGGGGCGCAACCTGCTCGAACTCGCCCCGGACGAGCGCGCGCGCGAGGGCGTCTTCCTCGCCTTCCAGTACCCGGTCGAGGTGCCGGGCGTGTCGAACGCGCAGTTCCTCCGGCTCGCCTACAACGAGAAGCGCAAGCACCTCGGCGAAGAGGAACTCGACCCTTTGGAGTTCAAGGACCTTCTGGCCGAGCGCGCGAAGATTGTCGAGATGGACCCCGGCCTGATGTCGCGCTCTGTGAACGAGGGCTTCTCGGGCGGTGAGAAGAAGCGCAACGAGATTTTGCAGATGGCCGTGCTTGAGCCGAAGGTGGCCGTGCTCGACGAGACCGACTCGGGCCTCGACATCGACGCCCTGCGCGTCGTCTCCGAGGGCGTCAACCGCCTGCGCTCGCCCGAGAACGCCGTCGTCCTCGTCACGCACTACCAGCGCCTCCTCAACTACATCGTGCCCGACCGCGTCCACGTCCTCTACCGCGGCCGCATCGTGCGGACGGGCGGCAAGGAGTTGGCGCTGGAGCTTGAGGAGAAGGGCTACGACTGGATTAAGGAAGCCGCCTGAGTTTTATGACCTTAGCGACTAAAGAGCAGAGCACGTACGGCGCGGCGTTCCGCGCATCTTCGGAGGGCGCGCGCGGCGGCGTGCCTTCGTGGGTCGCGCAGTTGCGCGAGGAAGCCTTCGGGCGTTTCGAGGAGCTGGGCTTCCCGACGACCGACGAAGAGGATTGGAAGTATACGAACGTCGCGCCCGTCGAGCGCGCGGGCTTCAGGCCGGCGGCCGGTCCGGCGCCGGGCGCCTTCGACGCCGAGGCCGCCGCGCGTTTCGTCAACGAAGAGGCGAGCCGCAGCAGGCTCGTCTTCGTCAACGGCTTCCTGCAAGAGCACCTTTCTTCGACGGAGGCGTTGCCGGAGGGCGTCGTCGCCACGGACCTCGGGCGGGCGCTCGGCGGCGAGCACGCCGAGCGGATACGAGAGAGGCTGTCGGAGACGGAAGGCGCCGACGCCTTTCGCTCGCTCAACACGGCGTTCCTCGCGGGCGGCGCCTTCATCCTCGTCCCGCGCGGCGTCAGCGTAGAGGCGCCCGTCCAACTCCTCTTCCTTTCCGACCCCGAAGGCGACGCGGCCGCCGCCTTCCCGCGCGTGCTCGTCCTGGCGGAACGTGAAAGCAGCATCCGTCTCGTCGAGAGCTACGCGTCGGCGGGCGAGGCGGCTTACTTCACGAACGCGGCCGTGGACGTGCTCGTCGGCGAGGGCGCGCGCGTCACGCACTACAAGGTGCAGGCCGAGAGCGAGGAAGCCTTCCACGTCGCCTCGACGCGCGCGGAGGTGGGCCGCGCCGGCTCCTACGACCTGACGACCGTGACGCTCGGCGCGCGCCTCTCGCGCCACACCATCGAAGTCCTTTTAGACAACGAGGGCGGCGAGTGCCGCGTGGACGGGCTCTACATCGTCGGCGACGGGCAGCACGCCGACACCCACTCGCTGATTGACCACCGCGAGCCGAACTGCGCGAGCCGGCAGACTTACAAAGGCATCCTCGACGGCCGCTCGCGCGCCGTCTTCAACGGCCGCGTCTTCGTCCGCCCCGGCGCCGGAGGGACCGACGCTCAGCAGAGCAACAAGAACCTCCTGCTCTCGCCCGAGGCGAGGGTGGACACGAAGCCGCAGCTTGAGATTTTCGCCGACGACGTGAAGTGCTCGCACGGCGCCACCGTCGGGCAGCTCGAAGAGGAGGAGCTGTTCTACCTCAGCAGCCGCGGCCTGCACCCGGACCTCGCGCGCAACCTCCTGACCTACGGCTTCGCCGAGGAGATCGTCGCGCGCATCGGGCTCGCCTCCATCCGCGCGCAACTCGACGAGGCGATATTGAACCGGCTGCAAGCGCGGCTCGAAGTCTGAGAGAGTGTGAAGAGATGATTGCGACCGAGAAGACAATCGAAGCGGGCACCCCGGCGTGGGACGTGGAGCGCGTCCGCGAAGACTTTCCCGTCCTCAGCCAGACCGTTAACGGCAAGCCGCTCGTCTACCTCGACAACGCGGCCTCGGCGCAGGTGCCGCGCATCGTCATCGAGCGCGGCGCGAAGTACCTGCGCGAAGAGCACTCGAACATCCACCGCGGCGTGCACTACCTGAGCCAGCGGGCGACGAGCGCCTACGAGGGCGCGCGCGAGAAGGCCCGCCGCTTCATCAACGCGCGCGAGGCGCGCGAGTGCATCTTCGTCCGCGGCGTGACCGAGGGCATCAACCTCGTCATGCACGGCTACGGGCGCAAGTTCGTCCGGGAGGGCGACGAGATAGTCGTCTCCGAGATGGAGCACCACTCGAACATCGTCCCCTGGCAGATGCTCTGCGAGGAGAAGGGCGCGCGCCTGCGCGTCATCCCGATGTCGGACGACGGCGAACTGCTGCTCGACGAGTTGGACGGCCTCCTCAACGAGCGGACGCGGATGGTCTGCGTCGGCCACGTCTCGAACTCGCTCGGCACCGTCAACCCCGTCAAGGAGATTGCCGCGCGCGCGCACAAGGTCGGGGCGGTCGTGCTGGTTGACGGGGCGCAGGGAGCGCCGCACCTGAAGGTTGACGTGCAGGACCTCGACTGCGACTTCTACGCCGTCTCGGGCCACAAGATGTTCGCGCCGACGGGCAGCGGCGTCCTCTACGGCAGGGCCGAGCTGCTGGAGAAGATGAACCCGTTCGTCGGCGGCGGCTCGATGATTCGCACCGTCACCTTCGAGCGCAGCACCTACGCCGCCATCCCCGACAAATTCGAAGCGGGCACGCCCGCCATCGCTTCTCAAATCGGCCTCGGCGCCGCCATTGACTACCTGAACACGATTGACCGCGCCGCCGCGCACGCGCACGAGCAGGAGCTTCTTCGATACGCGACCGAAAAGCTGCGCGCCGTCGAGGGCGTCCGCATCATCGGCACCGCGCGCGAGAAGGCGAGCGTGCTGGCCTTCGTCATCGAGGACGTGCACCCGCACGACGTGGGCACCATTCTCGACCAGGAGGGCATCGCCATCCGCGCCGGCCACCACTGCGCCCAGCCCGTCATGCAGCACTTCAAGGTCCCGGCCACGGCCCGCGCCTCCTTCGCCTTCTACAACACGCGCGAAGAGGTGGACCGCCTCGCCGCCGCCGTGCAGAAAGTCATCGAGGTCTTCGGCTGAATGTCAGAACTGAGCGAGCTTTACCAGCAGGTCATCCTCGACCACAACAAGAAGCCGCGCAACTACCGCGAGCTTGAGACTGCGAACCGCGTCGCCGAGGGGCACAACCCTCTGTGCGGCGACCAGCTCACCGTCTACCTGCGGATGGAGGAGAACGCGGTCGCCGAGGTCAGCTTCGTCGGCTCGGGCTGCGCCATCTCGAAGGCTTCGGCCAGCATGATGACGCAGACGGTGAAGGGGAAGTCGCGCGCGGACGCGCAGACCTTGTTCGACGAGTTCCACCGCATGGTGACGGGCGAGCTGGACGAGGAGTCGGAGCCGAACCAGCTCGGGCGGCTGAAAATCTTCGCGGGCGTGCGCGACTACCCGGCGCGCGTCAAGTGCGCCAGCCTCCCGTGGCACACGATGCGCGCGGCGCTCGAAGGCGAGGAGGTCGCGACGACCGAGAACCTCGGGCCCGATTTGACGCAGGCCGCCGCGACGGAGTGAAGTTCGACCGCCTTGGCGGATAGGCACGCGCTATTGAGAACGGCCCGGCGTCACCGCGACGCCGGGCCGTTTCCGTTACGCCTGCAAGCGTATGGGGTCGGGGTCGGGGTTGATGGGCTCCCTCCACTCGGGCTCGATGACGCTCGGGTGGTTGTCCCGGATGCCGCGGGCGGCGTCGAGCGTCTTGGAGTGGGCGTGGTACATCATCCGGTTGTTGAAGGCGTGGCGGCACCAGTCGAGGTTCGACTGGTAGGTGTCGCGCGCGGGGCTCGGGCCGGCGTCGGTCGAGAGCTGGAAAATCTTCTCGGCGCGGAAGGCGTAGGCCGTGTTGTTGGGGTTGTAGTCGGTCGGCGTGCCGTGGAAGATGACGCCGTGGAAGTTGTTGTAGTTGGGCAGCGCCAACTGCTTCCAGCGGTTCACGTCCGCGCCGCGCGCCCCGCCCGTGTGGTCGTTGTAGAAGACGAGGTTGAGGCCGCCGGTCGCGCTCCGGATGACGCCGACCACCCAGTCGGCCCACCTCACGCGCACGTCCGAAGAGTCGCCCCACATCGGCTCGACCATGATCTCGTAGAAGACGTTCCACGACTTGGTCTGCGAGACGACGTGGCGGATGTAAAGCTCCTGCACGCGGCGCAGCTCCGGGTCGGGCGCGTAGAACTCGGGCAGCCCGCCGTGGCCGGTCGGGTCGGTGGCCTGAAGGACGGCGTTGACGTTGTTGGCCTTGTTCCACGGCGCGTGCTCCCAGCGGCGGATCGGCGCCACCGCCGAGGCGTCGAGGCCGGTGCGGTCGAAGAGCACGATCTGGACGGCGATGCCGAAGTTGGCGGCCGTGTCGATCATCATCTTCAGGCGGCGGAAGTAGTCGGCGTTGTAGGCGGTGATGTCCCACTTGCCGCCGGGCGTGCGGACGAAGCAGCAGTTGCGGGGCTGGACCGACTCGGGCGGCGAGTAGACCCAGTAGGGCGTCATGATGTGGCGGTGGAAGTTGTTGCCGTTGTCGGCGAGCAGCTTCATGCCGAAGTCGGCGGGCATGTCGAGCGTGTCGGTCGTGGTCTTGCCGTCGGCGCTGGCGTAGATGCCGCCGACCTTGACGACCTTGCCGTTGAAGAGGATGTCGCGTCCGCTGCGGCTGAACCTTGAAATGAATGGCATGGTGTGCCTCCGTGAGAGTCTGGGGTCCGGGTGTGGCCGGCCTGCGTAGGGCGAGCGGGCCGGCGGCTTCGGTTTGCGTTTGGGGCTTCGGCGGGCCTCGAATCTCTCAGACGGTGAGACGGCCCGCGCACTCGACACTTGGCAACGGACGTGCCGCCGTTGAAGCGCGCGAAAGTCTGCGGAAACTCGTTAAGCCGCGCGGCGCGCTTCTATCCGAAGGGATAGGCGGCTAACCTTTCGGATAGAAGCGCGCCGCTTTCCTTTTTGAGTTAGCCGCCGGGCCGCAGTACAATCCTCGCATCAACCGCACCGGAGTCTTGGCATTCATGAACATCGAACGGATAGAGATGCGCGAGATACGCCTGCGCCTCGTGCATTTCTTCGAGACCAGCTTCGGGCGCACCGTCGAGCGGCGCATCCTGCTCCTGCGCGCCGTGGACTCGGACGGCGCCGAGGGATGGGGCGAGTGCACGACCGGCGAGGGGCCTTTCTACAGCGAGGAGTGGGTGGACAGCGCGTGGGAGGTGACGCGCCGCTTCCTCGCGCCGATGGTGATGGGCCACGAAGTCGAAGGCGCGGCCGGGGTCGGGCGGTTGATGGCGCGCGTGCGCGGCAACCGCATGGCTAAGGGCGCGATAGAGACGGCCTGCTGGGACCTGGAAGCCAAGAGACTGGGCGTCCCGCTCTGGCGCCACCTCGGCGGCGTGCAGGAGGAGATTGCGTGCGGGGTCTCCATCGGCATTCAGGACTCGCACGAACAGCTCCTCGAAAAGATTGAGACGGAGCTGGCCGCGGGCTACCAGCGCATCAAGATAAAGATTAAGCCGGGCTGGGACCGCGAGGTGGTCGAGCGCGTCCGCGCGCGCTTCCCCAGCATACTTCTCATGGTGGACGCCAACTCCGCCTACACGCTCGAAGACGTGCCGCTCTTCCGCGCGCTCGACGAGTACGACCTCCTGATGGTCGAGCAGCCGCTCGCCTACGACGACCGCGAGGACCACGCGAAGTTGCAGAGGCAGATACGGACGCCCGTCTGCCTCGACGAGTCGGTCCGCTCGGCGGAGGACGCGCGCAAGGCGATTGAGCTGGGCGCCTGCCGCATCGTCAACGTCAAGCTCGGGCGCGTCGGCGGCCACGCCGAGGCCGGGCGGGTGGAGACGGTCTGCCGCGAGGCTGGCCTTCCGGTCTGGTGCGGCGGGATGCTCGAATCCGGCGTCGGCCGCGCGCACAACATCGCGATGGCGACGCGCTCCGGCTTCACCCTCCCCGGCGACGTTTCGGCCAGCTCGCGCTACTGGGCCGAAGACATCATCGAGCCCGCCGTCACCGTCTCGCCCCGCGGCACCATCAAGGCGCCCGACGCGCCGGGGCTCGGCTTCGAGATTAAGACCGGGCTGATTGAAAAACTGACCGTCCGCGCCGAAACCTTAAAATGACTTTCGAGCTGAACACGGACGACGCCAGCCGCCTGCTCGACTACTTCGCGTCGAGGCGCGGCGACGTGCTCGCCTTCACGCGCAGGCTGTGCGAGATAGAGTCGCCCTCGGGCGACGGCGAAGGAAGCACGGCAGTCGTCAACCTGCTCGCGCGCGAGGCCGGGACGATAAAGTCGGTCGCCGCCGTCGAGCGCACGCCCGCGCCCGACGGCTACGGCGAGCACCTGCTGATTCGCGCCTTCGATTCGGCCGGCGCGCGCCCGCTCGTGCTGCTCGGCCACACCGACACGGTCCACCCGCGCGGCTCGCTCGCCGAGAGGCCGTGGCGCGAGGAGGCGGGGAAGGTCTACGCGCCCGGCGTCTTCGACATGAAGGCCGCCTGCGCCGCCGCGCTCGAAGCCGTCCGGGCTTGCGGGGTGTTGGGGCTCGCTCCGCGCCGCCCCGTCGTGCTGCTTTTGACGTGCGACGAGGAGTCGGGCAGCTACAGCGGACGCGCGCTGGTCGAGCGCGAGGCGAGCGCCGCCGAGTGCGTGCTCGTGCTTGAGCCGCCCGCGCCGGGCGGCCGGGCGAAGACGGCGAGGAAGGGGACCGGGCTGTTCACCCTGACCGTCGAAGGGCGCGCGGCGCACGCGGGGCTCGAACCCGAGAAGGGCGTCAGCGCCGTGCTTGAGATGGCGCGGCAGATTGAGCGCCTTCACTCGTTGGCCGACCCTTCGCTCGGGACGACCGTCAGCGTCGGCACCGTCAGCGGCGGCACGCACGCCAACGTCGTCCCGGCCGAGGCGCGCGCCGAGATTGACGTGCGCTTCTCGACGGCCGAAGAGGCGGGCCGCGTCGAGCGCGCCATCAAGGCTTCGGAGCCCTTCGACGCGCGCGCCCGCTTGGGCGTCGGCGGCGGCATCAACCGCCCGCCGCTTGAGAGGACCGACGCCATAGCCTCGCTTTACGAGAGGGCGCGCGCCGTCGCGGCGAAGCTCGGGATGGAACTCGGCGAGGCGAGCGTCGGCGGCGCGTCCGACGGCAACTTCGCGGCGGCGGCGGGCGCGGCCGTGCTCGACGGCCTCGGCATAGACGGCGACGGCGCGCACGCCGCGCACGAGCACATCGTCGCCGACCGCCTCCCCGTGCGGGGCGCGCTGCTCGCCGCGCTCGCCGCCACGCTGTAGGCTTTAACGAGAGATGAAACTGATTCAGGCCGAGACGCCGGGGCAAATCGAAGAGGCGCGGCGGTTGTTCCGCGAGTACCAAGCCTGGCTCGGGCTCGACCTCTGTTTCCAGAACTTCGAGCAGGAGTTGAAAAACTTGCCGGGCGACTACGCCCCGCCGTCGGGCCGACTGATACTCGCGGAAGAAGGCGGGACGACGGCCGGCTGCGTCGCGCTCAGGCCCGCGGGCGAAGGCGCGTGCGAGATGAAGCGGCTTTACGTGCGCCCCGCCTTTCAGGGGACGGGCCTCGGCCGACGCCTCGCCGAAGCAATCGTCGAGGAGGCGCGGTCCGCCGGTTACGAGAGGATGAGGCTCGACACCATGCCCGGCCCGATGGAGCGGGCCGTCGCACTTTACCGCTCGCTCGGCTTCGTCGAGACGGCGCCTTACTATCACAGCCCGGTCGCGGGCACGCTCTACATGGAGCTTCGGCTCCGCTGACGAGAATGGAGTCACACGTCATGTCGGGTGGAAAACTGTTAACGAAGTCGCTGCTCGCCCTTCTCCTGTTCTTCGCTCCGCTCGCGCCTTTCACTCCGCCCGACGACTTCGGCGCGCGCGCCTACGCCGCCTCGCGCGAGCCCGTCCGGGCGAAGCACGGGATGGTCGCCTCGACGAGCACGATTGCGTCGCAGGCCGGCGTGGACGTTTTAAGACGCGGCGGCAACGCCGTTGACGCCGCCATCGCCGTCGCCTTCGCGCTCGCCGTCACGTACCCGGCCGCCGGCAACCTCGGCGGCGGCGGCTTCATGATGATTCGTCTGAAGGACGGACGCGCGACGGCCATCGACTACCGCGAGATGGCGCCCGCCGCCGCCCACCGCAACGTCTACGTTGACCAGAAGGGCGAGTTGATAAAGGGCGAAGGCTCCTCGACGCTCGGCTACCGCGCCTCGGGCGTGCCCGGCACGGTTGCCGGGATGGACCTCGCTCTCAGGAAGTACGGCTCCGGCAAGTTCACGTGGGCGCAACTCGTCGAGCCCGCGCGCCGCCTCGCCGCCGAAGGCTTCGTGATGCCGCACAACCTCGCGCGCTCTTTGAAGAACACCAAGCAGCTCTCGCTTTATCCCGAGACGAAGAAGGTCTACCAGAACGACGGCCGCTTCTGGGACGAGGGCCAAGTCTGGCGCCAGCCCGAGCTGGCCCTGACCTTCGCGCGCCTCAAGCGTTTCGGCCCGCGCGAGTTTTACGAAGGGCGCACCGCCCGCCTCATCGCCGACGACATGCGGCGCCACGGCGGCCTCATCACCGTCGAGGACATGAAGAACTACGTGGCGAAGGAGCGCGAGCCGCTGCGCACGACCTACCGCGGCTACGAAGTCGTCTCGATGCCGCCGCCCTCCTCCGGCGGCGCCGTGCTCATCGAGATGCTTAACATCCTCGAAGGCTTCGACCTGCGCAACCTCGGCTGGTCCTCCTCGGAGCGTTACCACCTGATGGCCGAGACCATGCGCCGCGCCTTCGCCGACCGCGCCGAGTACATGGGCGACGCCGACTTCGTCCGGGTCCCCGTCGCCGGCCTGATTGATAAGGCTTACGCGGAACGTCTGAGGAAGGGAATCAAGCGTGACCGCGCCTCGACGAGCGCCGAGGTGCGGGCGGGCCGCCCCGCGGGCGCCGAGTCCGAGGAGACGACGCACTTCACGGTCGTGGACGCCGAAGGCAACTGCGTCTCGAACACCTACACCTTGAACGACAGCTTCGGCTCGAAGGTCGTCATCGCGGGCACGGGGATTCTGATGAACAACGAGATGGACGACTTCGCGGCCAAGCCGGGCTCGCCCAACGCCTACGGGCTCATTCAGGGCGAGCGCAACGCCGTCGCGCCGCGCAAGCGCCCGCTCTCGGCGATGACGCCGACCTTCGTCATGCGGCAGGACGGCACGCTCTGGTTCGCCGTCGGCTCGCCCGGCGGCCCGACCATCATCAACACCGTCCTGCAAGTCATCACCAACGTCGTGGACTTCGACATGAACATCCAGCAGGCCATCGACGCCCCGCGCATCCATCACCAGTGGATGCCGGACGAAATCACCTACGAGCCCTTCGGGATGTCGGCCGACACCTTCCGCGCGCTCGAATCGCGCGGCCACCGCTTCGTCGAAAAGCCCCGCTACATGGGCGACGCCCAAGGCATCATGATCGAGGAGAAGACCGGCGTCCGGCTCGGCGCCAGCGACCCGCGCAACTTCGGCGAGCCGGTCGGGTATTGATTCAAGCCTTCGGGGGATAAGGAGTGAGAGCTTTGAAGTCGAATAATTTAATCGTGAAGTCGTTGTTAGTTGTCGCCGTCGTCTCTCTGGTCGGCGCCGCCGGGGCGAAGGCGAAGAAGGCTGTGAAGTCTGTTCCGCCGCCCGCCATCCGCGAGGCGCCGCCCGCGCCCGTCTTCACGGACGAGGAGCGCGCGGCCGAGCTCGCCGCGCGTCGCGCGCGCGTGGCCGAGAGAATCGGACAGAAGTCCGTCCTCGTCCTCTTCAGCGCCGAGCCGCGCCTCTACACGAACGACGTGGATTACGAGTTCCGTCAGGAGAACAACCTCTTCTACCTGACCAACCTCAACCAGCGCGGCGCCACGCTCGTCATCGCCCCCGGCGGCACCCCGCGCGAAATCCTCTTCCTCCCGCGCCGCAACCCCGCGCGCGAGACTTGGGACGGCTACATGTACAGCCCCGAGCAGGCCCGCCGCCTCTCGGGCGTCTCGGAGATTTGGGACGCCAAAGAGTTCGAGCCCTTCATGCGCGCCGTCCGCACGCGCCAGGGGTACCGCCCGCAGCCCGATGCCGTCCTGCTCTCCGAGCAGAGGCAGGGGCCGGCGCTCGACCCGCTCTTCGCCGCGATGACCGAGTACGACGCCTCGCTCTACCTCCTGCTCCCGCCCGCCGACAACAGCCGCGAGTTCCGGCAGGAGCAGGACTACGCCGCCACGTGGGCGCGCGCCGCCACGGGGCTCAACGTCCGCTCGGCGTGGCCCATCTTCGTCGAGCTGAGGTCGCGCAAGTCGCCGCTCGAACTGCGCCTGCTCCAGCACGCCGTCGACATCAGCATCGAGGCCCACCAGCGCGCGCAGGCCGTCGCCCCGCGCGCCAGGACCGAGTACGAGGTCGAGGCCGAGATCGATTACACCTACCGCCGCCGCAACGCCGACAACTGGGGCTACCCCAACATCGTCGGCTGCGGGCCGAACGCGACGACGCTCCACTACAACGAGTCGCAGGGGCAGGTCCGCCCGACCGACTTGATACTCATCGACTCGGCGGCCGAGTACCAGCACTACACGGCCGACGTGACGCGCACCTTCCCGGCGGGCGGCAAGTTCACCGCCGCGCAGACCGACATCTACAACGTCGTGCTGGCCGCGCAGGAGGCTTCCTTCAAGGCCATCAAGCCCGGCGCCTCCGCCATCGGCGACGTTCACAACGCCTCGGCCGAGGTCATCCGGGACGGCCTGCTCCGCCTCGGCCTCATCACCGACCGCAACTCCGAGCAGTACCGCATCTGGTTCATGCACGGCACCTCGCACTGGCTCGGCATGAACGTCCACGACGTTGGCGTGCGCGGCGCGAAGCTCGAACCGGGCAACGTCTTCACGGTCGAGCCCGGCATCTACATCCGCGAGGACGCGCTCGAACACCTGCCGAAGACGCCCGAGATGGAGCGGTTCATCGCCGCCGTCCGCCCCGCCTTCGAGAAGTACAAAGGCATCGGCGTGCGCATCGAGGACGACGTGGTCGTCACCGCCGACGGATACCGCAACCTCTCGGCCGCCCTCCCGCGCACGATTCCCGAAATCGAAGCCTTCATGGCCCGCGCGCGCAACGAAATCCGCTGACCGGAGGGCTGTGGCAGACCTTTTGCTTACTGACGTGGTGAGTGAGTTAGATTGTCACGGAAACAGTACAGTACAGCGGAGGATAAAAACATGGGATGGATTGCTTACATCATTTTGGGACTGCTGGCGGGCGTCATCGCGAAGGCCATCATGCCGGGGCGTGATCCGGGCGGCCTCATCATCACGACGCTGCTCGGCATCGTCGGCTCGATCATCGGCGGCTGGGTCGGCAGCATGCTTTTCGGCTACGGGAGGGGCGATTCGGTTAGTGAACCGGGCTTCCTGATGAGCCTCGTGCTGGCGGTCGTCGGCGCGGTTATCGTGCTCGCCGCCTACAGGCTCATCCGCGGCCGGGGCCTGACGGCCGGCTCCTAAAACTGAATCACAAACTAAGAGGGCCGTACCACTCCCGTCGGCGTGGTACGGCCCTCGTCTGTCCGTCCGACTGACTACTCGTAGCTCAAAGCCTCGACCGGGTCTTGCCGCGCGGCGCGCAGGGCGGGGAAGAGCGCGCCGAGCGTGCCGCCGAGCAGGCCGATGAGCAGGGCGAGGCCGAGCCAGTAGGGCTCGATGTCCACGGTCAGCGACGTGAGGCGCATGACGAGGAAGCGCGCGCCGAGCGTGAGCAGGACGCCGAGCAGGACGCCGAGCAGACTGACGAACAGCGCCTCCTGCTCGATGACCCACGCGACGCCCGCGTTCGACATCCCCAGGGCCTTCAGGATGCCTATCTGCCGCGTCCGCTCCGTCACCGTCGTGTACATGGCGAGCAGGATGACGAGCATGCTGATGACGGCGGCGACGCCGACCACGACCTTGATGAACACGTCGAGGGCCGGCACGCTCGACGCGTACATCTCCGGCAGGTCGCGCGTGAAGATGATTTGGTCCTCGGCGAACAACTGGTGGATGCGCTCGGCGACGGCGTCCTGCTCCTTCGGGTCTTTGACCGAGACGAGGATGCTCGTGCAGAAGGCGCCGCCCTCCACCCCGGCGTTCTCCTGCGCCGTCGAGAGCGGTATCTTGATGCGCGCGCCGCCCGGCGGCTCGTAGACGCCGACTATCTTGAAGGGGCGGCCGAAGACCTTCACGTCGTCGCCCACCTTCGCCTTCCGCTGCTCAAGCCAGATGGGGTCAACGACGGCCTCGTCGCCGGACGCGAAGGCGCGGCCCCCGACGATGCGCGTGCCGGCGAGACGGGCGTAACGCTCGAAGGGGACGCCGTCCACGATGCGGACGCCCCAGCCGGCGTCGCTCTCGTCGCGCGACTGCGCGATGGGGACGGCGACGCGCACGCCCTCGACCTTCTCTATCTCGTCGGCGCGCGAGACGGGCAGGTTGAAGCTCTGCATCCCGGTCAGGCCCGTCGAGCCCGAGGCGCGGATGAGGATTTCGGCGCCGACCTCGCCCTCGCGCCGCCCGCGCTCGCGCAAGACGCCGTGGGCCAGCCCCACCGTGAAGGCTATCAGCAGCACGCCGACCGCCACGCCCAGCACGCTGACGAAGGTCCGCGCCGGGCGGTGCGTCATGTTCGAGAGTACGAGATTGTCCATAACCTCACGCAGCCGCGGGTAACGCTCGATGAGCTTGCCGGCCGCGCCCGGCACCGTCCGGCGCAGCAGCGCCAGCAGGCCGATGACGGCCCAGACGATCATCGAAGCCTTTCGCACGATGCCGAGCGTAACGCCCGCGGCCGCCGCGTAGCCCAGCGTGTGCAGGATGAAGCCGGTCCCGCCCTCGTAGACGCCGATGGTGGCGGGGACGAAGGAGAAGACCAGATTGATGACCTTCGTCAGCGAATCAATAATGTAAGCCACTCGGGCCGTGGACTCAAACCCGAGCATGTAGAGGATGGCGTAGACCTCGGCGACGGTCGTCGCGTGCGCCGCCATGTCGCAGGCGAACATGGCGAAGAAGGCGCGGGGGCGGTGCTTGTAGAAGTCGTAGACGTTCGACTCGACGCGCTTCACGTGGTCGCGCTTCGAGAGGAACCAGTCGCGCTTGAAGCCGAGGCGGATGAAGAGGTCCACCGTCGCCTTGCCGGGCATGAAGTCGCTGGTGACGGCGAGGACGACGGCGAGGATGACGAGCGCCATGCCCGAGGTGATGAGGACGAGGGGCACGCGCGCCGCGTCCGGCAGGTCGTAGGTGAGGAGCATCAGCAGCGCGCCGCTGGAGATGAAGAGGGCGACCGAGAGGTTGTAGAGCAGGTTGTCGATGACGAGCGCCTGCACGCCCGAGGCGAGCGGGACGCGCTTCCTCAGGAGCGCCGCCTTCGTCGCTTCGCCCAGGACGGGGCCGGTGAAGGTCAGAAAGGTGATGGTCTCGCCCGCGAGCCGCGTCTGGTAAGCCTCGCGGAAGGTGAAGCGGCGGTGCTCGGGCGCGACGGCGAGGCTCATCGAGACGGTGCGCAGGCCGTGGCGGAAGCCGGCGACGAGGAGCAGCGGGATGAAGCCGAGGCCCACGTCGCTCAGGGCTTGAGTGATGGCCGCGGTGCCGACGTGGCGGACGACGAAGATGAGCAGGGCGGCGCCGAAGACGAAGGCGCCGATGTGGAGGTAGAAGACGAAGCCGCGCCGGCCGCGCCCACGTTCGCCCTCGTCGTCGTCGGTGTCGGCCGTCAGGTGTATCTCGGCTTCGAGCAGTTCGAGCTGGCCGACGTACGGCTCGTCGGGCCGCACGACGGCCTCGTCTTTTCCTACGGGGGCGTCGAAGCTCAAGGCGCGTCCTCCGCTTTGGAGGAGCCGGCGACGGGCGTGCCCTGCTCTTTGTGCGCGTCGAAGAGCTCGCGGATGACGCGGCCGGGGAAGGGGCGGAAGCCGCGCTGCCAGAGGACGGGGACGGGGCGCGCGCCGGACTCCATCTGGCCGGTCAGGGCGAGCAGCGTCGGCATGAAGCTGAGGCCGTCGTAGGGCTCCCGTATCGAGAGGCCGCGGGGGATGCCCGCCGCGTCGCCGCCCGCGAGCAGGAGCGTCGCGTGCGTGGAGGGGCGGAAGAAGGAGCCGTGGTTGCCGCCGGGGTTGAAGCCGCGCACGTCGAAGTTCCAGTGGGCGTTGGCGAGGATGAGGAGGTCCGATTCGACGAGGTGTCGCTGGCGGCGGCGGAAGCGGCGGATGAGTTTTTCGTCCGCCGGGATGCCGGGCTCGTCGGGGTCGGTCATGGCCGTCGCGTGGCGCGCGAGCTGTTCGTGGAGGCCGACGACGGCGTTCGAGTAGCGGGCGCGGTGCGCGGCCCGCAGCCATTCGAGGTCGGTGCGCCAGCCCGACAGCCACTCGGCGCGCGTCGAGCCGGCAGGCGTCTCAAGCGCGCGGTCCTCCCAGAGTTCCAGGGGGAAGCCGGCGGCCCACTGGGCGCGGTCGAACTGGATGCGGCCGTCCGGCCCCTGCCTTAAATTCGAGATGGGGAGGTAGCGGAGCTTTAAAGAGCCTTCGTGCTCGCGCGAGAGGATGAGGGCTTGCCTTTCCGGGCCGCCGTAGAGCCAGACGGCCTGGTCGGCTCGCTCGTCCCCTTCGAGCGCGCCGAGCGATTCGACGGGGACGCGGACGGCGACGAAGTCAACGGGGCGGCTCTCGACGAGGGGCTGGACGTTGTTGCGCACGGCGACGCGGCCGAGCAGGTCGAAGTAGTTGACGCGGACGAAGCTGCGCTGCATGTCGAGCGAGCCGTCCGGGGCGAGCGCGAGGCCCGAGGCGGCGGGGCCGGCGACGTAGTTCTGCAACTCGTGCAGCGTGTTGTGCTCGCCCATCGCGCCGCGCGGGATGATGTCTTCGACGCGGACGGCCGAAGGTTTCATCCGTGCGGGGTCGAGCGAGAGGAGGCTGGCGAGCGACTGGTAGTAAGCGGCGTATTCGCGCTCGTCGCCCGTCCACGAGTCGAGGCGGGCGGACTCGCGCTTGGCGGCGCGGTCGCGTCCGGCCTCGGCGTCCTCCTTCGTCCACTTCTTCGGGAGCGATTCGACGAGGCGGCGCTGCGCTTCGACGAGCCGGTGCAGCGCGGCCAGCTCCTCTTTAAGCTCGTCGAGCGTCCTCCGCCATTCGGGGCGGCGGCGGTCGATGACGGAGAAGAAGGCGTCGGTCGCGGCGCGGCGAAGTTGGGGCGAGAGGTCGTCGCGCTTGAGCTGTTGCAGGAAGATGTGGAGGAGGTTCAGGTCCGAGTCGCGTAGCTGGACGGAGGCGCGCTCGTTGCCGTCGAAGTCCACGAGCGCGGTCGGGTAAGAGGTGCTCTGGCCCTTGAGATAAAAAGATTCTTCGGTCGTCGTGTAGATGAGCGGGATGAGCGGGTAGATGCCCTTGAGCGCGTAGTCGTTCATGAGCCGCCGCTTGGTGATGACGTGGTGGCCGCCGCCCTCCGCGGTGCCGAGGAGCTTGACGAGGTTGTAGCCCTGGCTGTAGACGCGCTCGTCGGTGTTCGTGCCGTGGTCGGAGACGAGGACGAGGGCGGTGTCGGCGGCGAGCGGCGACTTCTGTATCTCGACCCAGACGCGGCCGACGAGGTCGTCAAGCTCTTTGAGGGCGGCGAGCTGCGTGGCGCGGTCGCGGTTGTGGTGGGCGGCGTGGTCGAAGTCGGTCGTGTAGAAGTCGAGGTAGCGGACGCGCGGGTCCTTCATGCGCGCGAACAGCTCGCGCTCCATCTGCTCGCCGAGGATGGAGCGGCCGCCGAAGCCGATGGTGTTCCACTCGTCGAACAGCTCGCGCGCGGTGCGCGAGGTGATGCGGTTCTGGAGGGCGCGCTGGAGGGTGGTCCAGCGGGTGCCGCGCTGGTAGAGCTGGAAGCTGAGGTAACGCTCCTGATTCTGGTAGGCGTCGGCGAGGAGGGGGATGCGCAGCTCGTCTAGAAGCTCGACGCCGGGCATGTCGGTGCGGACGCCCGCGACGTTGGCGACCCAGAAGGGGATGAAGTTCAGGTAGTCGTATGAGTGGAGCGTGTAGCGGTCGAACTCGACGTTGCCTTTAATCTGTAGGTGCTGGCCCGTGTCGAGCTGCGACCAAGAAGGGCCGGAAAGGCTCATACCTCGGACGTAGAAGTTTTCGAGCCGCGTCCCGCGCTCGTAGAAGACGTGCTCGAACCACGGCAACTGGCTCTTGCCCGTGCGCGGGTCGCGCTCGCGGACGAAGCGGTCAACGCTCTCGTAAGGCAGCCCGTCAACCTTGATGACGACGAGCCTCTTGGCCTGCGCCGCGCGGGCCGCGGGCGCGAGGCAGAGCGTTAAAAACAGCAGCGCCGTTATCCGCAGTCCGAGAATGTTGCCGGGGGCCGTTCCTCTTCGCATCGTTTGTTATTGGCCGAGGGCGGCGATGGCCTTGGCGTCGCCGGGGGCGATGCGCTGCTCCTCGCGGAGCGCGCTGCGCAGGTAGTCGGCCGTGAGCAGGCGAAGCTCTTGAGAAGTGTCGGGCGCGTTGTAGATGCGGAGCAGGGCGCTCTTGGCGGCCTCGTTGTCGATGCGGTAGAGGCTGTCGAGGCAGAGGCGGCGCGTCTCTTCGTCGGCGGTCTGGGCGAAAATCTTCGCCGCCGCGCGCGCCAGCTCCGAGTCGGCGCGGGGCCGCAGCTCGGCGACGACCTTGAGCGAGCGGCGCACGTCCTCGATGTTCCACTTGACCTCGACGAGCGGGCTAGAGCGCGCGACTTCGCGAAGGTAGCGGCGGTGGTAGGCGAGGCGGCGCTCGCGGTCGAGCGAGCCGCGCAGGGCGTCGGGCGTGCCCGACTCGCGGTGCTTGTACCTGCCGAGGCTTAAGACGTTCGCGAAGCGCAGGAGCACGCGCTCGGCCTTGCCGTGCTCGGCCGGAGTCAGCTCCGAGCGGCGGTCGCGTTCGAGCCGCGCGGCGAGGCCCTTCGGGTCTTTGGCGTAGGCCATCAGGGCGGCGTGTTGCTGGCGCGCGAGGCGGGCCTCGGCCTCCATGTCGTTCTCAAGCGGGTTGAGCGAGACCCATTCGACGCGCTCGGAAATCTCGTTTCTTAAATCGCGGTCGAGCGAGGAGTCGAGCGAGAGCAGGAGCTTGAGCTGCGTGTAGGCGCGCAGGCGCGAGGGGCGGTTGAGGTCCATGCCGCGGCGGCTGGTGACGAAGTCGAAGACGGTGCGGCCGAGGAAGTAGTGGATGCCTCCGTAGCGCGAGAGGGCGAGGACGTTGCGCGCGGCCTCCTCGATGACGCGGCGCGACATCTCGCGGCGCTTCGGGTTCGTCGCGTCGCGGAAGTCCACGAGCAGCGCCGGAATCTTCGGATTGTCGAGGCCGTAGATGGCGAGCGGAATCAGCTCCGACGTGCGTCCGCCGCCGACGGGCTCGGGCACGGCGCGGCCTTGCGCGTCGAAGTGGCGCCGCTCGCTGTAGCCGCCCCAGCGCGCGAGCCGCTGGTCGCCCCAGGGGCTCTTGATGTTGAGAAAGCGGCCGTCGAACTTGCGCTCGCGTGTGGCCGTCACGTCTTCGCGGGCGACCCAGAGCAGGGCGTGGGTGGCGCCGCCGTCGGGCATCTCCAAAGGCTCGAAGTAGAGCCCTTCGGCCTCGGCGCGCTGGCGCAGGAGTTCCCAGTTGTGGCCGCGCACGTCGAGCCACTTGGTCGTCTGCTGCTGGCGGAAGCGTTCGAGGTAGGCGTCGTCCACGAGTCCGCCCATCGCCTTGTCGGCGAGCAGCAGGCGCCCTTCTATCTCGCTGCGCTCGGTCGCGGTGAAGGGCGACTTCTCGCCCGTCTCGGCCTCGTAGAGCGAGAGGATGGCGAGCGCGCGCATGAGGTGCGCCTGGCGGTAGGCGGCCGAGTTGTGGTGGAGCGCGCCGGTCGAGGTCTTGGCGACGAAGCCGTAGGGGTTGAAGACGACGTTCTGGAGCGCGGTCCACATCAGGCGGTGCCACACGTCGCGCTCGGGCGAGGCGAGGTCGATGACGGCGGGCGGCATCCCATTCTTAGCAGCCTTCCTCTTGTCGCCGACGCGCGAGTAGAGGAAGGGGACGGCCGAGGCGACGCGCTGGAGCGCGGACGGGCGCGTGTAGGTGAGCATCCAGACGTGGCGCAGGCGGTCGTTCTCGGGGTCAGTGTCGCCGAGCGTGTCGCGGAGGATGCTGACGAGGGGGACGTAGGAATCCTTCTCGGCGGGGCCGAGACCGTTGAGGCTGCCGAAGAGGGTCAGGATTTCGGCGTCGCGGCCGACCGGCGTCGTCTCAAGGCGGAAGAGCGGGCGGGCTTCGGGCTTGACGGCGAGCGTGTCGTCGTCGGTGCGAAGCTCGCTGGCGAGCTGGGCCGAGACGCGCGAGGGCGCCGGCAGCACGAGGAGCAGCGCCAGCAGGGCAAGTGTCAGTGAAGAGGCTTTTCGCATGCGTCGTTACGGGGGAACGAAGTTCATGTTAATGCCTGCCGAGTGCGTCACGTCTGCGCTCCGCCCGGAGCGAAAAGGCTGCGCCCCTTTGCTGCGGCGGCGCGCGGGCCGGGCCTACCTCGCGAGGGCAAAGGCTTCACCCCGACGGCTTGCAAGGCCCGTTCCGTTGGCCCCATCAATCTACACGAAAAACAACGTGACTCCCAACTTGGCCTGTGACACTTTCGCCTCTGTCCGCCGTGCGATGCCGGAGCACGAAAGGCGCGTTGCCACCTTAAAATTCAACGGCCTAAAGCCTCGGCCACGGCGCCGAGGGCCGCGGCGTCGAGGACGTAGACGCGCTCGGAAGGGATTTCGCCGAGGTGGACGACCGTTGCGGGTTGAAAGTCGGCGGCGAGGCGCCGCGTGACGGCGTCGTTGCTGAAGTAGCGGCGGCCTCGGGCGACGACGATAACGTCGCCTTCCGCGAGCCCGCGCAGGGCCTCGCGGTCCGAGAGCGAGACGGTGCGGAGGTCGGTGCGGCCCGCCTGCTCGGCGTAGTAGGCCAGAAGCTCCGGCGTCTCGGAGGCGACGAGGGCGCCGGGCCGTGCGAGGCGTGCGACCGACTTGGCCGCGTCGCGCGTGCCCGAGTCGTAGAACTCGTCGTGGGGGAAGTAGGAGCCGGCGCGCTCGCGTCCGCCGCCGAGGGCGTTCGTGTAGAGCCGGTAGTGCGGGGCCGCCGAGACGGAGGCATAGGCCGCCGACGAGAGGACGAGGAGCACGACGGCCGAGCGCGCGTAGGCGTGGGCAGTCTCGCCGTAACGCGCGACGAGGCGCCCGAGCGCGTGCGCGCCCCAGCTTACGCCTAGCGCGGCGGCGATGAGCACGGCGGGCAGGGCGAACGTGAAATAGCGCGTGAACTTCCCGCCGAGGAAGGTGAAGGGGAAGAACCAGAAGAAGAACCAGAAGAGCAGGAAGTAGCGCCGGTCGCCGAGCCTCTTACGGAAGAGCAAGGGGAGGCCGACGACGAAGCCGACGAGCGTGAGGGGGGGCAGCTTCACGCCCATGAAGACGTAGTAGAAGTACCACGGCGAGCCGCGCAGCCAGAGCGACACCTGGTTGCGGTAGAGGTGGCCCATGAACTCGTAGGCGTCGTGGCCGATGCGCCGCTCGCCTGCGAACGTCCGCATCTCCTGCCACGTGCCGGGGAGCAGAATCGTCGGGTTGCAGACGACGAAGGCCGCGCCCATCACGGCGAAGAAGACGAGCCACTTGCGCTTGCCGAGGCGCCAGCGCGTCGCCCGCACGCCCTGGAAGACGTAGTAGTAGGCGGCCGGGATGGCGAAGTAGTTCGGGACGTACTTCGACGCCAGCATCGCGCCGAAGGAGGCCGCGGCCGCCCAGTAGTAAGGCTCGGGCTTGCGTGCGCCCGCCTCGGCCACCTCGCGCCCGCGGAGCCAGAAGACGTTGCCGAGCAGGAAGAAGAAGACGACGAAGCCGTCCTCCTTCGCGATGCGGTTGAAGCCGACGGCCGCCGGGTCCAGAGCCCACAGGCCGGCGGCGACGAGGCCGACTTCCGTTCCGAACATCTCGCGCGTGACGAGGAAGATGAGGAGCGAGGTGAGCGCGCCGAGCAGGGCTCCGGGGAGGCGCGCGGCCGTCTCGGTCGAGACATGAAGGTCGGGCGAGGCGGACGAGTTCCAACGCTCGGCGGCGACGATGCTGACGGCCAGCATCGCCTTCATCAAAAAGGGGTGCTCGCCGTTGGCGGGCGTCAGGCCGCGCTCGCGGTACTCGGCGACGGCGCGCACCTTGTTCAACTCGTCCTCGCTCAACGCCTCGGCGCCGAGGCGGTAGGCCCTGAGCCCGAAGCCTGCGAGCAGGAGCAGGGCGAGCGCCGAGATGACGAGTGCGCGGCTCGTCGAGCGCGTCTGCTGCTCGTGCCTGGAATCGGGTGTGCTGGCGGCCGTGACGGGCAAGGAAGTTGCGGACAATGCTCGGCGGAATCTCCGGTTGAAACTAAAGAGGCGAGGTTAGCCGACGTGCGCCGCCGTGTCAAAACACGGGGCGTTCAGCGCGATTGGTTCGCCGCCCCGGCGGGCGGTCGCTGGTCCTTCGATTGGGCGGCGTTGGAGTTGGCGGCGGCGGTCGTCTCTTCCGGGTCGCCGCTCTTCCAGCCTGCGCGTTCGAGCAGAGGGAGTGCGAAGCGGATGGGGACGGCGTAGTTCTGGTCGGGCAGTCCGGTGAAGGCCGCGTAGTTGACGGCGATGACGCGGGCCGACTGGCCGAAGAGGGGCGAGCCGGAGCCGCCGACGGCGTTGCGCGCGTCGTAGACGATGTTGCGGCTTTCGAGGTCGGCGATGTGCCCCTGCGTGGTGAGCGGCTTGATGTAGTTGCGCTCGGAGAGGTGGGTCAGAAGCGACTCGGCCGAGTGGCCGTAGCGTTGGAGGATGGCGCGGGCCTCGGCCTCGGGGATGGTCGCCAGCAATCGGTCCTGCCCGCTCGGGTAGCCCATCATGACGACGGGCTTGCCGACGCCGGCCGCGTCGGAGTCGCGGTCGAGCGGGAGGGCTGGGATGCTGTCGGGGAGGTCCTTCGCCTCCAACTGCCCGACGGCCACGTCGTCGCGCGGGCTGCTCTGGCGAACTCGCAGGACGAAGGGCTGGCGGATGCCGGGGAAGAAGGCGACGATGCGCGTCACGCGGAACTGGCCGCGCACGCCGGAGCCGAGCGCCTGCACGCCCTCGTCGGCCGTCCACGGCTCGACGGCGAGGTGGCGGTTCGTGACGATGTAGCCGCCGCCGACGTGAAAGCCGGTGCCGACGAAGTCGTGGATGAAGGGCGGGCCGTTGCCCTCGGGCGTCAGTTGCGGCTGCTCGCCGTCGCTCTGGAGGGCGGCGCCGTCCTCGGTCGTCTGCGTCTCGGGGTAGCGCATGGGGCGGCCCGTGCCGGGCTCGAAAATCATGTAGGAGCCGGCGATGAGGCAGACGCCGTTGCCGAACTTGGAGCGGACGTGCGGCGCGAGCGAGAGGCTGTCGATGATGGTCTGGTTCTTGACGGCGACTTCGTTGAACTGCTCGTTCGTCCGCGTCAGGTCGGCCTGGAGCCTGTCGAGCTGCTGGTTCTGGCGGGCGATGGTCTTGCGGCCCTCCTGCACCTCGCGGTAGAGGGCGTTGCCGATGTAGAGGATGCCGCCGACGAGCGCCGCGGCGATGAGGAAGAAGACGATCTTCGTGCTCCACTTAATCTCGCGCAGCAGCTCGCGCGTGAACTCGCGCAGGAAGACCTTGGCGTCGTCGCGCCGGGCGGTGGCGGCGGCCTCGATGGCGGCCTGCTCGATGAAGGGGGCGACCGAGGCGCGGCGCGAGGAGACGACGGCGGGCAGGCTGCCGACGGGGAAGAACTGCATCGAGACGTTGAAGGCGCCGAAGCGAAGCTCGTCGCCGTCGTCGATGCGGGCGCCGTTCTGGAGGGGGCGGCCGTTGAGCGTGACGCCTATCTCGGGGTCGAACTCGCCGACGCGGAAGTGGCCGTTCTGCCTTGAGAGTTCGAGGAAGACGTTGGAGTCGGTGAGGAGTTCGGAGCCGAGGCGGATGTCGCAGCTCTCGCCGGGGCCGATGAGGACGCGCTCCTGCGAGAGCACCTCCGTGTGCCGCTCCTGCCCGTTCGAGATGTGTACGACGAGACCGCCCGCCATGCTCATTCAATAACTGCTTTCGCCCGCCTTCGCCTCGGCCGCCATTTTATACTACCCGGCGCGGGGCGGCAAAAATTAAGGCGGGGACGTAAAAATGCTGTAAATAAGCGCGTCCGCGGGCTTGTCCGCGCCTCCCCGCATTCAGTAGACTCCCATGCGTCTCCCACTGTTTAAGTGCAACAATTCCCGCGCGGGCCGTCATCAAAGTCCGCGGGCGCCGGAAACTCTCCGAAGGAGCGTTTGAAATGCTTCGCCACGCATCCGCATTGATACTGCTCGCCGCCGTCGCGGCCGTCGTCGCGGCCCAGGCCCGCGTGACGCCGCTCAACTACCGCGAGCGGACGCTCGCCAACGGCCTCCGTGTCTACTCGGTCCGCGACACTTCGAGCCCGACCGTCGCCATCCAGGTCTGGTACAAGGTCGGCTCCAAGGACGACCCCGAGGGCCGCAGCGGCTTCGCGCACCTCTTCGAGCACATGATGTTCAAAGGCACGAAGAACATGCGCGACGAGCAGATGGACCGCTTGACGGAGGACGTGGGCGGCATGAACAACGCCTCGACCTACGACGACTTCACCAACTACTACGAGGTCGTGCCGTCGAACTACCTCGAAACGCTGCTCTGGGCCGAGGCCGAGCGCATGGGCTCGCTCAACGTGGACGCGAAGAACTTCGGCACCGAGCGCGACGTGGTCAAGGAGGAGTTCAACTCGCGCGTCCTCGCGCCGCCCTACGGCCGCCTCTTCTACGCCATCGAGAAGAACTCCTTCGCCGTCCATCCCTACCGCCGCCCCGGCATCGGCAGCATCGAGAACCTCGACGCCGCCACGCTCGAAGACGTGCGCGCCTTCCACAAGGCTTTCTACCGGCCCGACAACGCCACGCTCGTCGTCGTCGGCGACTTCGACGAGCGCCAGCTCGACCAATGGGTGGACAAGTACTTCGCCCGCGTGCCCAAGCCCGACGCGCCCCTGCCGCGCGTCACCGTCAAGGAGCCCGAGCGCACGGCCGAGAAGCGTTTTAACGAAACAGGCCCGAACGTGCCGCTGCCGGGCGTGGCGCTGACGTACCTGACGCCGTCCGTCGTGAGCGCCGACGCCGACGCCCTGCGCGTCGCCGAATCAATCCTCTCAAGCGGCGAGTCGTCGCGCCTCTACCAGTCGCTCGTCTACCGCCAGCAGCTCGCCGTCGAAGCCTTCGCGCAGGCCGACCTCCGCGAAGACAGCGGCCTCTTCGTCCTCGGCGCCATCGTCGCCAGCGGCAAGAAGCCGGACGAAGCCGAGAAGTCTTTGCTCGCCGAGCTGAAACGTTTGCAGGACGAGCCCGTCTCGAAGGCCGAGCTTGAGAAGGCCGTCAACCAGCTCGTGACCAACCAACTGCGCGAGCGCGAGACGAACAACGGCAAGGCTTTCAGCCTCGCCCGCGCGGCGGTCCTGCTCGGCGATGCCAAGCGCGTCAACACCGACATCGAACGCCTTCAGGCCGTCACCGCCGCCGACGTGCAGCGCGTGCTGAAGAAGTATTTCAGCGACACCAACCGCGTCGTCATCACCTACCAGTCCGAGGCGCCGAAGCCCCCGGACGCGAAGCCCGCTTCCGGCGCCTCGAACGAGAAGGGGGGCGGCCGATGAGAGCCACGCTTATGAACGTTCGCGCCGCCGCCGGCTTCCTTATCCTGTCACTCGCGCTCTTCATGTCGTCACCGAACGCTTTCGCGCAGGACGCGCCCGCGCCGCAGGAGACGCCGCCCGCGCCCGCCGCGCCGCGCCCCGTCAGCGTGCCGAAGCCGGCGGAGAAGACCCTGCCGAACGGCCTGAGAGTCGTCGTCGTCGAGCGCCGCAACATGCCGCTCGTCACCGCGCAGTTCCTCGTCCGCAGCGGCGCCGAGGTTGACCCGTCCGCGCTCGCCGGAGCCGCCGACATGACGGCCGAGCTTCTGACCAAGGGCACGAAGACGCGCACGGCCCCGCAGATTGCGCAGGAGATAGAAGCCCTCGGCGGCTCGCTCGAATCCTCCGCCGGCTGGGACGCCTCGCGCGTCACCGTCGGCGTCATGTCGCCGAAGGCCCCGCAGGCCCTCGCCATCCTCGCCGACGTGGTCCGCAACCCCGTCTTCAGCGCCGAGGAGGTCGAGCGCCTGCGCCAGCAGTATCTTGACTCGCTGAGCGTCACGATGGGCGACCCCGGCCAGCTCGCCTCGCTCGTCGCCCCGCGCGTCATCTTCGGCGAAAGCCCCTACGCGCACCCGCTCTCGGGCACGCCCGAATCCATCCAGCGCATCAAGCGCGAAGACATCGCCGCCCTCCACGCCGGCTACTACCGACCCGACAACTCCATCCTCGTCCTCGGCGGCGACATCTCGGCCGACGATGCCTTCGCGCTCGCGACACGGCTCTTCGGCGACTGGGCGAAGCCTTCGCAGCCGCTCCCGGCCGTCTCGTCCGCGGCGAAGCAGACGAGCGTGCGACGCCGCGTCGTAGTAGTTGACATGCCGGGGGCGGGGCAGGCGGCGGTCGTCCTCGCGCGGCCCGGCATCAGCCGCACCGACCAGCAGTTCTACAGCGGCATCGTCTCGAACGCCGTGCTCTCCGGCTACTCCGGCCGCTTGAATCAGGAGATTCGCATCAAGCGGGGCTTAAGCTACGGCGCGCGCTCCTCGCTTGAGACGCGCCGCGACGTAGGCCCCTTCGTCGCCTCCGCGCAGACGAAGAACCCCTCGGGCGCCGAGGTCGCCGGCTTGCTCGCGGGCGAGTTGACGCGCCTTGCCGGCGAGCCCGTGCGCGACACGGAGTTGTCGCCGCGCAAGTCCGTCATCATCGGCAGCTTCGGCCGCGCGCTTGAGACGACCGAGGGCTTGGTCGGGCAGGTCGCCTCGCTCGCGCTCTACGGCCTCCCGCTCGACGAGCTGAACAACTACATCCGCAACGTGCAGGCCATCACGCCCGCCGACGTGCAGAAGTTCGCGGGCGCGCGGCTCGGCACCGCCGACGCCAGCATCGTCATCGTCGGCGACGCCAAGGAGTTCGTCGAGCCGCTCCGCAAACAGTTCGGCGCGGTCGAAGTCATCCCCTTCGCCGAGCTTGACCTCAACGCCGCCGCGCTGCGCAAGGCGGCAGGCGGCACGAAGTAAATTCCGAAAGGCCCGACCGTCATGCACACCAGCCGCCCCCTCAAGCTCGCCGCGCTCGTCGGCCTTCTTCTCGCCGCCGCCCTCACGGCCGCCGCACAGGACTTCACGGCCGGGGCGCCCGACTCGGCCTCCGTCTCGCGCCGCCTTTCGAGCCGCCTCGCCTCCGAGCGCCGCGGCGTGGCCGAGGAGCTTGCGCGCCTCGCGGCCGTCGAGCACCGCCGGCTCATCGAAGGCTACCGCGTGCAGGAGAAGGACGACTCTGTCAAGAACGCGATGGACTGGGCGCTCTACCGGATGGGCAAGTCCGAAAGCCTCTTCGCGCTCGTCCGCTCGCTCGACTCCAAGAAGCACGCCGAGCAGGCGGTCGGCTACCTCAAGCAACTGGAAGAGCCGCGCCCGCTCTACGTCTTCCTCGACCGCGTCAACGGCAACACCCTCATCCGCCTCCTCGAAGTGCTCGCCGCCGTCGGCGACCGCGACACGCTCGAACGCATCCGCCCCTACGCCAACTCGCTCGACCCCGGCATCGCCGACGCCGCCAAATTCGCCGAACGCGAAATCACCATCCGCCTCGACGAGACGCCCAGGATCGACCCGAAGCGACCGCGCAAGACGGGTCAGGACGACGACTCGACTCCCCCGCAAGGTTGAGATTTTGACATCCGCGCTTGTTATGCTTAACTGAGCGCGCATGCACCGGAACCTTCGCTCCTTCCTCGAACAGCTCAGGCGCGAGCGCGACCTCGTCCACGTCGAGACGGAAGTTGACCCCTGCCTCGAACTCGCCGAAGTCCACCGCCGCGTCATCGAACGGGGCGGCCCCGCGCTCTTTTTTGAGAAAGTAAAGGGCAGCCCTTACCGGGTCGTCACGAACCTCTTCGGCACCGACCGCCGCATCGGGCTCGCCTTCGGCCCCAAGCCCGAAGCCCTCGTCCGCCAGGCCGTCCACGTCGCCGAATCGCTCCTGCCGCCCAGGCCCGCCGCCCTTTGGCAGCACCGCGCGCTCGCCCTCGAAGCCCTCCGCCTCGGCACGCGCGCCGTCCGCGGCGCGCCCGTCACGGAAGTCATGGACCGCCCGGCGCGGCTCGACGAACTGCCCGTCTTGACGACGTGGCAGGAGGACGGCGGCCCCTTCTTCACGCTCCCGCTCGTCTACACCGAGCACCCCGAGACGGGCAAGCACAACCTCGGCATGTACCGCATGCAGCGTCACGACCCGACGACGACCGGCATGCACTGGCAGATACACAAGGGCGGCGGCTTTCACTACCACGAGGCCGAGAAGAAAGGCCAACCGCTGCCCGTCACCGTCTTCCTCGGCGGCCCGCCCGCCCTCGTCCTCTCGGCCATCGCCCCGCTGCCTGAAGACGTGCCCGAACTCGTCCTCGCCTCCGTCCTCGCGGGCGAGAAGATAAGGGTCACGAAGAACCCGCTCGAAGGCTTCACACACCGCCTCGTCGCCGAGGCCGAGTTCGCCCTCGTCGGCCGCGTGCCCCCGCGCGAGCGCCGCCCCGAAGGCCCCTTCGGCGACCACTACGGTTATTACTCGCTCCGACACGACTACCCCGTCTTCAACGTCGAAGCCGTCTTCCACCGCCGCGACGCCATCTACCCCGCGACCGTCGTCGGCAAGCCGCGACAGGAAGACTTCTTCATCGGCGACTACCTGCAAAAGCTCCTCTCGCCGCTCTTCCCGCTCGTCATGCCCAGCGTCCGCGACCTCTGGACCTACGGCGAGACGGGCTTTCACTCGCTCGCCGCCGCCGTCGTCCGCGAGCGTTACGCCCGCGAAGCACTCGTCTCAGCCTTCCGCATCCTCGGCGAAGGCCAGCTCTCGCTGACGAAATTCCTGCTCCTGACAGACACGCCGCAGGACTTGCGCGACTTCCCCAAACTCTTCGAGCACGTCCTCGCGCGCTTCAAGCCCGAGACGGACCTCTACGTCTTCTCGAACCTCTCGATGGACACGCTCGACTACACGAGCGGCAAGGTCAACCGGGGCAGCAAGGCCGTCATGCTCGGCCTTGGCGAGCCGGTGAGGGAACTGCCGCGACGCTTCACGGGAACGCTGCCTTCGGGCATCAGTCGCGCCGAAGTCTTCTGCGGCGGCTGCCTCGTCGTCGAAGGCCCGTGGTACGAAGACGAGCCGGGGCTCGCCCAGCGCATCGCCTCCGACGCGGCTTTCAAAGACTGGCCGCTCGTCGTCATCCACGACGACGCGGCCGTCGCCGCTTCGGCTCCCGACTTCCTCTGGGCCACCTGGACGCGCTTCGAACCGGCCTCCGACATCCACGCCGCCGCGGCGAACGTCCGCCGCCACCACATCTCCTACACCGCGCCCGTCGTCATCGACGCCCGGATGAAACCCGACTACCCGGCCGAGCTAATCGTCCGGCCCGACATCGCCGAGCTCGTAGACCGCCGCTGGCGCGAATACTTCCCGCGCGGCGAAGACGAGGCGCGGACGAAATGACACTTGGGCCGCGCGTGAAGAGAAGGCTGCGCGTCGCGCTTTACCTGGCGCTGCTCTCCGTCTGCGTGCTCGCCGTCTGGGCCTTCCTCGTCGAGCCCGCCCTGCTCGTCGTCAACCGCGAGGAGTTGTCACTCGGACGCACGCCGCCCGCGCTCCGCGGCCTGAAGGTAGCCGCCGTCTCCGACATCCACGCAGGCTCGCCCCACGTCGACATCGAGAAAATCAACCGCCTCGTCGAAGAGACGAACCGCCTGCAACCCGACATCGTCGTGCTGCTCGGCGACTACGTGATTCAGGACGTGGCAGGCGGCCACTTCATCGAGCCCGAGGCGACGGCCGAGTGCCTGAGCCGCCTGCGCGCCCCGCTCGGCGTCTTCGCCGTCCTCGGCAACCACGACTGGTGGCTCGACGGCGAGCGCGTCCGCCGCGCGCTGACCAACGTCGGCATCCGAGTCCTTGAGAACGACGCCGCCCGCGTCACGCGCGACGGCCGTCCGCTCTGGATAGCCGGACTCGCCGACCTCTGGACCCGCTCCCCCGACGCGCGCAAAACACTCGCCGCCGTCAACGACCCCGACGACGCCCCCGTCATCCTCCTCACGCACAACCCCGACGTGTTCCCCGACGTGCCCGCGCGCGTCTCCCTCACGCTCGCCGGCCACACGCACGGCGGACAGGTCAACCTCCCCCTCCTCGGCCGCCCCGTCGTGCCCTCCCGCTTCGAACAGCTCTACGCCTACGGCCACGTCGTCGAGGGCGGACGCCACCTCTTCGTCACCTCCGGCGTCGGCACCAGCATTCTCCCCGTCCGCTTCCGCGTCCCGCCCGAGATAACCCTCCTCACGATTAACGATTAGAGCGGGGCCGCGCGCCTAAAACATTCTGGACGGCGTGAGGCGCCGTATGTATACTCACGCGCCAAGTAAAGTCTCCTCAACCCTCAAAGGCTCCACGGCCGGAGGTGCTTATGTCCTCAACGAAAGAACTGTCGCCCGAAGAAATCGAAGACCAGCTCAAAAGTCAGAACCGCCTCCTCGAACTCGACCAGGCCCTCACGGAAATCCTCCAGACCTGCCGCCGCTTTCCGAGGGAAGTCCGCCGCCGCCCCTTCTTCTTCATCGTCGGGGCCGGCGTCTCCTACCCGCCCGTGCCGCTCGCCAGCGACATCATCAAGGAATGCCAGGAGGAGGCGCGCAGGTACTACGCCGACCTCTCCGAGCCGGCCGAGGCGAAGCAGGTCGGGGCCTACTCCTACTGGGTCGGCAAGGCCCTCCCGCAGCGCGGCCTCCGGCAGTTCTACTTTCAGGAGAAGATAGAGAACCAGTACATCCCCGACTCGAACCTCTGCCTCGCCCACCTCCTCCTCGACAACACCATCACCAACCTCGTCGTCACCACCAACTTCGACAACTTCCTCTCCCGCGCCCTCACCCTCTTCAACAAGCCGCACATCATCTGCGACCACCCGCGCACCGCCCAGCGCATCGACCCCGAGCGCGTGGACATGCTGCAACTCATCCACGTCCACGGCACCTACTGGTTCTACGACAGCAGCAACCTCCGCGACGAGATCGAGAAGAGCGCCTCGTCGGCCTCGCAGATGCAGCCCCTCCTCGCCAACATCCTCTGGAACCGCTCGCCGCTCGTCGTCGGCTACGGCGGCTGGGAGAACGATGTCATCATGACCTCGCTCTCGCGCCGCCTTGAGAGCGAACTCCCGTACAACCTCTACTGGTTCTGTTACAAGTACGACGACGCCTTGAAGCTGCCCGCCTTCCTCTACAAAAACCCGCAGGTCTACTTCGTCGTGCCGCGGCGCCAGGACCCGCAGTCCCCGACGGGGCCGGGCGAAGCCCGCTCCCAGTCGCCGCGCCCCGACGGCGGGACGGCGGCCAAGAGCAAGCACGACGAGTTCTCCCTGAAGGCCGACACGGTTTTCGTCAGCATGGCGAGGAAGTTCGACCTCGGCGAGCCGCGGCTGACGAAAGAGCCCCTGCCGTTCTTCGCCGAACACCTCAAGGAATCCCTCCCTAAAAGGAAGGTGGATGGCCGCGAGGAGGTGCAGGACAACGTCTTCCTCTTCAAAGAGGTGATAAATAGAATCCAGCGGGCGCGGGCCGCCGACGAGGCCGTGCAGAAGCTCGCCGCGCAGTACAGCCTCGACCCGCCGGGCGAGGCCGGCCCGGCGGTCGAGGATTTCATCGCCCGCCTCGTCGCCTCGCTCAAGGCCGCCCCGGCGGCGGAGCCCGGCGCGCAGCCCGAAGCCGACGCCGACGCCGACGCCCCGCCCCCCGCCACCCCGACCGAGCCGCCGACGGGTGACGCGGTCGAACGCATCCTGACCGCCCTGCGCAGCCACTACTACATCGACGCCGTGAAAATCGCCAAGGAGCTGACGCCCGAGACGCTGACGCCGAAACAGGCGCGCGACGTGATGGACGCGATGTGGCAGGCCGCGCACGGCATCTTCGACAACTCCCAGAACGAGCTCGACGCCTACAACGTCGTCATCGCCATCGGCGATTCCTTAGTCAAGGCCGACCCCGAGGGCTCGCGCGACCTCGCCCTGAGAATCGCCGAGGCCCTCTATAACAAGGGCTTCACGCTCGAAGCGCGGGGCGATTCCGCCGGCGCCCTCGAAGTCGTTGACGAAGTGGTGAGGCGCTATCAGGGCTTGGATGATCCGGCCGTCAGGGAGCAGGTCGCGAGCGCGCTCAATTTCGCCGGCTACATAACGCTGCAAAGGGCGAAAAAACTCCTGGCCGGCGGCGGCGACGCGTCGGCTGCTCAGAAGACCTTGCGGCGGGCGCGCGAACTGTTCGAGGCGGCCATCGACACCTCGCCTGATATGCGCGGCATAGTCCACGGCAACCTCGGTTACGTCGCCTTCATGTCGGGGGACGTTGAACGCGCGCGCGAGCTTCTGACGAGGGCGTTCGCGCGCGGCGGCGAAGAGATCAGACAGGCGGAGATAGAAGACTCACTCGAACACCCGCTGCCGTCGGACGAAGAGTTTCGCGAGCTGGTCAACTCGATACCCGTCGCGGCCGTCCCCGGCCCCGCCTGAGAAGCGACCCCGTCGGCGCCGCGGCGGGCTACCCTTCGCGGCCCTCGTGAGGGAGCGGCAGCCGGAGGCGAAAGACGGCGCCGCCCGCGCGCGAGTTGGAAGCGTCGAGCGTGCCGCCGTGGTCGGTGACGACGCGGTGGGCGAGCGCGAGGCCGACGCCGTGGCCCTTGCTCTTCGTCGTGAAGAAGGGAATGAAGACGCGCTGCAAGTCCTCCGGCGCGATGCCGCGGCCCGTGTCCTCTATCTCTAAGACGGCCCAGCCCGCCCCGCCTTCGCCCGCCTCGCGCGAGCCGCGCACGGTCACGTGCCGCTCCGCGCTCTCTTCCGCGATGGCCTCGGCCGCGTTGCGCAGGAGGTTGAGAAGCGCCTGCCTGAGCATCCTCTCGTCGGCCTGCACCTCCGCGAACTCGCCTTCGATTCGGAGCGCCGCGCGGCGCGAGTCGTAAACGCCTCTCAGGTCGGCGGCGCACTGTTCGAGAAGCTCGCCGAGACCGACGGCCGCGAGGTCGGGCGTCCGGGGCCGCGCGAAGTTGAGGAAGGAAGTGACCATCTCGGAGAGGCCGCGCACCTCCTGAAGAAGTGAGTCGGCGGCCGACTCGCGCGACCCGCCCGCGAGCTTCGGGTTCTGTAAGAGCTGGGCGTAGCCGTGCAGCGTCGCCAGCGCGTTCTTGAACTCGTGCGCGAGGCCGGCCGACATCTCGCCGAGGCTTTCGAGGTTCCGCTTGCGCGCGACCGCCTCGCGCAGTTGCGCGACCTCGGTGATGTCCGTCAGCACGCAGAGCACGCCGCGCGCGGGCGACCCGGCCCGCGGCCCAATCGGCGCGACCGTCACGCCCAAGCGCCGCTCGCGCCCGCCGCCGACCTCGGCCGTCACCTCCTCGCGCCTGTAGACCTCGCCCGTCTGCATGCAACGCTCGACGAGCCCGGCCAGCTCCGGCGCCGAGCCGAGCACGCTATGAAGCTCACGCCCCTCGGCTCCGTCATTAAGCTCAAGGATGGAGCGCGCCGGCTGGTTGACGACCGTGGCGCGGCCCTCCGAATCGAAGGCCAGCAGCCCCGAAGGCAGGCTCGCCACGATGCGCTCGCTGAAACGCTCGGCCGACTCGGCGCGCGCGCTCGCCTGCGCGCTCAAACGCTCAAGCTCGCCCTGCTTCGCGCGCAACTGCGAGACGACCTGCTGGAAAGTCTCCAGCACGAACTCCGTCTCGTCGCGCGTCTTCCCGCGCGCCTCCGAAGCGACCGGCGCCCGCTCGGCCTCGTCCACCAACTGCCTGTAGGGCCTCAACAGCCAGCGCGGCAGCAGGAGGATGCTCGGCACGCTCACCGCCAGCGTGATGGCGAAGACCGTGAAGAGCACCGGCCCGCGCGCCTCCCTCGTCGCCGGGGTCAGAGCGACGAGCGCCAGCGTGAACAGGTTCGCCAACAGCAGCAGCCCGACCACCAGCGCCAGCGCCAACTGCATGCGGTTCTCGTAACGAGCCATAGAAGGGTGCCGGGTGTCGGGGGTCGGGTGCCGGTCAGAAGCTTTTACTGACACCCGGCACCCGACACCTCTCTTAAAATTTCCCGACGTACCAGTCGATGATGGGGGCGCCGAAGAGGAGGCTGACGAGGGCGCCGACGCCGAGGAAGATGCCGAAGGGCAGAAGCATCTGCATGTCTTTCTGGCCGCGCGCGGCCATGATGCCGAGGCCCGCGACCGAGGCGCTGAGGACGCCGACGAAGAGCGTCAGCATCGTCAGGGGCGCGCCGAGGTAGGCGCCTACCATCAGCATCATCTTCACGTCGCCGAAGCCCATCGCCTCGACGCCGCGGAAACGCTCCCACAGCCAGCCGACGAGCCAGAGGAAGCCGGCGCCGACGAGCGCGCCCAGCAGCGCGCCGACGATTGATAAGAGCCATGTGGGGGAGCCTTCGTAAGTGCCGGCGAGCCAGCCGACGCCGTAGAGGTTCGGGACGAGCGTGCGCGCGAGTAGGGCGATGGCCGCGCCGGGGAGCGTGATGGCGTCGGGCAGGAGCATGTGCTCGGCGTCGATGAAGACGAGGGCGATGAGGGCGGCGACGAAGGCGAGGTCGAAGGGGAGCGAGAGCGAGAGGCCCGAGCGGAGCAGGAAGGTGATGGCGAAGAGCGCCGCCGTCAGCAATTCGACCGCCGGGTAGCGCGCCGAGATGGGCGAGCGGCACGCGCGGCAGCGGCCCCGGAGGATGGCCCAACTGACGACGGGGAGGTTGTCGTAAGGTCGGATGGCCGTGCCGCAGGAGGGGCAGCGGGAGTTGGGGAAGACGACCGACTCCTCGCGCGGCAGGCGGTGGATGACGACGTTGAGGAAGCTGCCGATGAGGGCGCCGAGGGCGGCGACGGCGAGCAGGATGAAGGCGACGGGCAGGCCCGTCGTCTCGTCAAGTGTCACGAATTTTTGGAGATTATCCATGCGGAGTGGAGGTTGACATGAGAATGCGTCCCGGCGGGCTGCAAGTGCTTGACGCGCCGCCGCCCTTTACGCATATTAAAGCCTGCCGGAGACTTTGGGAAAGACCGAAGTTAGCCGCCGAGAACCGGGAGGGAGGGCACGTGAATCCCCGCAAACCAATCTACGCGATGATAGCCGCCGGCCTGCTCGTCGTCGCGGCGCTGACCTTCACGCCCTACGCGCTCATCTCCCGCGCGCGCCAGACCGTCACCACCTACGTCGCCGTCGGGACCGGGGCCGCGCTGCCCGAGACGGCCGTGCCCGCGCCGACGCCCGCGCCGGCCGCGCCCACCTTCGACGCCGCCTCTTGGTACGCCGAGCGCGGCGACGACCCCGCGCGCCACGGCGTCCTCGTCCAGTCCTTCGACGGCGCGAAGACCTTCGCCGAGCTGAACGCGGACGCGGCCTTCAACCCGGCCTCGCTCGTCAAGCTCGCCACCACGCTCGCCGCGCTGCGCCGCCTCGGCAAAGACTACCGCTTCGAGACGCGCGTCTACATCGACGGGACCGTCGATAAGGCGGGGAACTTGAAGGGCCGCCTCGCCGTCGCGGGCGAAGACCCCACGTTCGGCGACTTCAACTCGGCCCTCATCTTAAAGAAGCTGGAAGAGCGCGGCGTCAAGCGCGTGCCCGAGGAGTTGACCGTCACGCCGGGCTTCATCTTCAACTTCACGGACAAGCCCGAGGAGTCGGCCGCGCGGCTGGCGAAGACGTTGAAGCAGACGCCGAAGAAGCTCGGCGTCGGCGACGCGCCGCCGGGCGAGCCGTCCTTCACGGTCCACTCGTACCCGCTCTCCGAGATTCTGCTCTACATGAACGCGCATTCGAGCAACTTCGTCGCCGAGCGGCTGGGGAACATGGTCGGCGGCCCCGAGGGCGTGCGCACGTTCCTGGTTAACGAAGTGAAGCTGAAGCCGGAGCAGGTCTCTCTCTCGACCACGTCGGGGCTCGAAGTCAACCGGCTGACGGCGCGCGGCCTCGTACAAATCGTCCGCGCGCTCGACGAGGAGGTGCGCCGTCAGGGGCTTGAGCTGACCGACATCATGGCGGTGGCGAGCGACGACTACGGGACGCTCAGACGCCGCCTGAACGGGACGCCGCTGGAGGGCGCGGTCGTCGCCAAGACGGGCACGCTCGTCCACGACGACGGCGGCATGGCGAGCCTCGGCGGCGTCGTCTACACGCAGAAGCACCGCAAGGTCTGCTTCGTCATGCTCAACCAGGGGTCGAGCGTCGCCGAGTCGCGCCAGATGACCGACCAACTGCTCGCCCAAATCATCCTCGACAACGACATCCCCGCCCAACTCCCCAAGCCCGAGAAGCCCCGCCACATGCTGGAGAGCACCGACCTCGAAATCGTCGAGCCGTAAAAGTCAGGGGCCTAGACTCCTGACTTTGTCTGTAGCTCCCACAACATCAGATGCTTTAAGAACGCGTGGTGGGCGGCGAAGCGGGCGATGGCGAGACCGGCGAGTCCGTCGCGGAAGCCGCCCTTGAGGACGAAGCTGCGCGCGAAGGCCGAGGGGTAGGCGAGGGCGATGCGGAGCGGCGTGGTGCGGCGCCCGGCCTCGAACATCTGTCGGGCGGCGAGCGGGGCGTATCGCTCGCCGACCATGCGGTGGTGGTGCGAGGCGTCGCGGACGCTGTAGTGGAGCAGGTCGCCGCGCAAGGTTTCGACTCTCGCGCCCGGCCGCATCTTGACGGACTCGTGGATGTAGGCGCCCTCCCAGCGGCCCTCCGAGCGACGATAAAGGCGGAGCTGGTGGTCCGGATACCAGCCGCCGCCGCGTATCCAGCGGCCCATGTAGAAGGAGCGGCGCGGGACGCGGTAGCCGTCGGCGCGCTCGGCGTCGGGCTGCGCTTTAAGGGAGAGGACGACGGCGCGAAGCTCGTCGGAGACTCGCTCGTCGGCGTCGAGGCTGAAGACCCAGTCGTGGGCGGCGGACTCGGCGGCGAACTGCTTCTGGGCGGCGAAGCCGGGCCACTCGCGCGCGACGACGCGGGCGCCGCAGCCGGCCGCGACCTCGCGCGTGCGGTCGGTGGAGTTGGAGTCAACGACCAGAACCTCGTCGGCCCACGAGACGGATTCGCAGGCGGCGCGGACGTTCTCCTCCTCGTTGAAGGTGATGATGGTGGCGGTGATCTTCAAGGCGTTAGGGAGGATAAGATAGCGGGCCGGAGGTTTCAACACGGAGGGCGCGGAGAATACACAGAGGGCACAGAGATTTGATTGTCTCTGTGCCCTCTGTGCGAAGTCCGTGTTCTGTGTGTTGAAACCTCCGCCCGCTAGTCCTTGAACTTCTCGGGCGCGTAGGGCGAGTCGATGAGGACGTTGTTGGCGCGCAGCGTCGTCGAGGTCGAGCGTTGCAGCTCGGCGAGGGCCTTGTTGTAGTCGGTCTCGGCGCGCAGCTCAAGGTTGCGGGCGTTGACGAGCTGGTTCTCGCGCTGGAAGAGGAGGAAGGTCGTCGAGCGGCCGACCTGGTAGAGACGGCGCTCGCCGGCCAGTTGCTCTTCGGCGCTGGCGCGGGCCTGGCGCGCGGCCAGCACGCGGCGGCGGGCCGTCTCGACGGCCTGCACGGCGTCGCGGACCTCGACTTCGATGACCTGCTCCTGCGAGCGGGTCTGGGCGGCGAGCTGGTCGCGTTGAATCTGAACGGCGGCGAGGTTGGCCTCGGCCGTCTTGTTCTTCCAAGGGAGCTGGATGGTGACGCCGACGACGACCTGACGCGTGTTTAAGTTGAAGAGGTTCCTCAGCGTGCTGCCGTAGCCGCCGACGAAGTTCCCTGGGATACACCGCCCCGTCGAGTTGGGGGCGCAGTTCGGGATGGGGACCGTGACGGTCCGCGTGTCGTTCTCGTCGTCCGGGTTGAGCGGCACCTCCATCGTGCCGCGCGTGCCGGCGAGGCCGTTGGTCTGGAAGGCGCCGGTCAGGTCGATGCGCGGCTTCGTCTGGTTCTTGTAGAACTGGATGTCGATGGCGCTGATGTCGTTCTGGAGCTTGAGGCGGCGAAGCTCCTGACGGTTGTCGCGCGCCTCCTTGAGCGCCGTCTCAAGGCTGACGGGCGTCTCGTCGAAGGTCGGCTGGTCGGTCGGCACGAGCACCTTCGACCACTCGGGCGCGGCCGGGTCTTTGAGCATCAGCGCCTTCAGGTTGTTCTCGGCAATCGTCACCTGCTGGGTGGAGACGAGGAGCGCCGACTCGCGGTTCGACAGCTCGGTCTGGACTTCGGCGCGCTCCAGCGGGGCGACGGCGCCGGCCGCGACGCTGGCCTCGGTGCGGCGGAAGTTCTCGCGGGCGAGGTTGAGGTTGGCGACCTGATTCTGCTCGTCGCGCAGGGCGAAGACGAGGTCCCAGTAGGCGCGCTGGACCTGCGCGATAACGTCGGTGGTGCGGCGGCGGAAGTCGGCGTCGGTCTGTTCGAGGCGCTTGCGCTGGACGCGAATCTGCTGGCGGTTGCGGTCAATCGAGCGGTTGCGCCAGAGCGGCTGCGTGAACGAGATGCCCTGCGCGGCCGAGTAGGTCGGGTTCAGCGTCAGGTTGGTGGCCGAGGTCTTCTCGCGCGTGTTGTTGAAGAAGTAGCTGTAGTTGCCGCCGCCCTTGCCGAACTGGCGGTTGACGGAGAAGTCGTTGTTGTACTGCGTCGTGCTGACGACGCCCGACTGGTCGGCGCCGCCGAAGATGTTGGTCGTCGGGCGGGACGAGTTGTTGTACTCGGGCGTGAAGGTGAAGACGGGGTCGAAGACGCCTTCGAGCGAGTGCAGCGTGGCCTCGGCGAAGCGCACGTCGCCGCGCGCCACCTCGATGTCGTTGTTGTTCTCAAGCGCGCGCCGGATGGACTCGTTAAGGGTGAGCGTGACGGTGTCGCCGTGGACGACGCCGACGCGGGCGAGCGAGGGCATCGGCGGGACGGGGCGCGGCTCGACGGCCGGGAACGAAGGCTCCTCAACCTGCTGACGCGAGGGGTCGGTCTGCGCCGGGTCGGCGGGCAGCGTCTCGGGCGTCTGCGTCGTCGAGGGCGTGGTCGTCTGGTCGCCGGGGCGCGCGGGCTGGCGCGGGTCAACGGTGCCGCCGGGCGGCACGGTGGGCGCGGGGCGCGTCGTCGAGGGCGGCGTGCGCGGGTCCTGACCGCCGGGCCGTGCCGTCGGCGGGACGGTCTGCTGCTGGCCGCTGCTCGGCGGGCGCGTCGCGTCGCGCTGCGCGGGCGTCTGCGCCGGGGGCGTCTGCGGGGGAGGCGGCGACTGCTGCGCGCCCCACGACTCGACGACGAAGGGCTCGGCCTTCTTCGCGGGCGCCTTCACTTCGGCCGTCTCGGCGGCGGCGTTCGTCTCGGGGGCCTTCTTCGCGGGCGCGGGCTTGGCGCGGCGGGAGCCGTTCGAGGCCGCGCCTTTCCCAAAAGCGGACACCGCATTCCCGAAAGCGAGAAAGAGGGCGAGGGCCGCGACGGCGAGGGCCTTGGGGCGGCCCGACGCCGCGCGTTTGTAAAGAAGCTGTTTGGGCATTTTCTCTTCCGAAATGGACCTTGTTGAATCGCGCTCCGGGCGCGCCTCCGAAGGGAGGTTAAAAGGGCGACCTTCAAACGTTATCTCGATTGCAAATGCCGAGCCGCGGGGCGCCTGAGAGCTTGCTCGGATGGGCCGGGCCGGGTCAGAGGCTACTACGTCCGGCCCTCGGACGGGGTTTCAAAAACATAGGTTTAAGGGGGGCGGGACGCGCGCCGGGAGGTCGCTTGACAGTGCGCGCGCCGGGGGCTTATCTTCCAAAGTTCAAACGCAAGTCACCGCATCCGACAAAGGCTCAAGCGTTCACGTCCGTGACCGAACGGCGCAGGCGCGGCGGCGAGGAAGACCGGCGTCTGCGGGCGGCGGCCTTCCGCAAATTCGATAGATTTGGAGGCTTCATCGCAATGGCAATCAAGGTTGGCATCAACGGCTTCGGGCGCATCGGCCGCAACGTCCTGCGCACGGCCATCGGCGACCCCGACATCGACTTCGTCGCCGTCAACGACATCACCGACACGAAGACGCTGGCGCACCTGCTCAAGTACGACTCGGTCCTCGGCAACTTGGAACAGGAGATCGCCGCGACGGAGAAGGGCATCCGCGTCGGCTCCGACGAGTTCGCCGTCTTCGCCGAGAAGGACCCGGCGCTGATACCTTGGGAGTCGGTCGGCGCCGAAGTCGTCATCGAGAGCACGGGCCGCTTCACCGACGCCGCGGACGCGAAGAAGCACCTGCGCGGCACCGTCAAGAAGGTCATCATCTCGGCGCCCGCCAAGAACGAGGACATCACGGTCGTCATGGGCGTCAACGAGGGCCAGTACGACCCGGCCGCGCACCACGTCCTGTCGAACGCCTCCTGCACGACGAACTGCCTGGCGCCGGTCGCGAAAGTGATTCACGAGAAGTTCGGCATCGTCAACGCGCAGATGACGACCATCCACTCGTACACGAACGACCAGCAGCTCCTCGACCTCCCGCACAAGGACCTGCGCCGCGCCCGCGCCGCCGCGCTCTCGATGATTCCGACCTCGACCGGCGCGGCCAAGGCCGTCGCTTTGGTGTTGCCCGAACTCAAGGGCAAGTTCGACGGCATCTCGGTCCGCGTGCCGACGCCGAACGTCTCGCTCGTGGACGTGGTCATCACGGTCGGGCGCGAGACGACGACCGAGGAAGTCAATCAGGCTTTGAAGGACGCCGCCAACGAGGAGCTGCAAGGCATCCTCGCCTTCTCCGAGGAGCCGCTCGTCTCCGTTGACTTCCGCAAGAACCCGAACTCGTCCATCGTGGACGCCGACTACACGAAGGTCATCGGCGGCAACCTCGTCAAAGTCCTCTCCTGGTACGACAACGAGTGGGGATACTCCTGCCGCGTCCGCGACCTCGTCAAGTTCATCGCCGGGAAGGGGCTGTAATGGCCGCCAAGCTCTCCATCAAAGACCTCGACTTGAAGGGCAAGCGCGTCTTCGTCCGCGTTGACTTCAACGTCCCCATCAAGGACGGGAAGGTCGAGGAGGACACGAGAATCACGGCCGCGCTTCCCACCATCCGTTACGCGACGGAGCGCGGCGCGCGCGTCGTCCTCGCCTCGCACCTCGGCCGCCCCAAAGGCGAGCGCGTCGAGAAGTACAGCCTGCGGCCCGTGGCCGATCACCTTTCGGAATTGCTCGGCTCGCCCGTCGCTTTCGCGGAAGACTGCGTCGGCGAGCAGGCGCGCGCGGCCGTTGATGCGCTTGAGGACGGCGGCGTGCTGCTGCTCGAAAACCTCCGCTTTCACAAGGAGGAGGAGGAGAACGACGACGGCTTCGCGAAGCAGTTGGCGGAATTGTGCGACGGCCTTTACGTCAACGACGCCTTCGGCGCCGCGCACCGGGCGCACGCCTCGACGGCGGGCATCACGAAACACGTCGGGCGGGCCGCGGCCGGCCTGTTGATGGAGAAGGAGCTGGAATACCTCGGCCGCGCGCTCGACAACCCCGAGCGCCCCTTCGTCGCCATCCTCGGCGGCGCCAAAGTCTCCGACAAGATTCCCGTCATCAACTCGCTCATCGACCGCCGCGTGGACAAGATTCTCGTCGGCGGCGCGATGGCCTACACCTTCCTGAAGGCCGAGGGGTTCACCGTCGGCAAGTCGCTCGTCGAGAACGAGATGCTCGACACGGCGCGCGAGATGAAGGCGCGGGCCGAGAAGGAAGGCGTCAAGCTCGTGCTGCCGACCGACCATCAGGTCGTGGACAGCTTCGACCCGCTCAACAGCCGCAAGACCATCCCCGTCGAGTTCACCAACATCGGTCACGTCGGGCTCGACATCGGCCGCGAGACGGTCGCGCTCTTCGCGCGTGAACTCGAAGGCGCGAAGACCATCATCTGGAACGGCCCGATGGGCATGTTCGAGGAGAAGGGCTTTGAGGAGGGCACGGTCGGCCTCGCCCGCGTCGTGGCAGACGCGGCCGACGGCGGCGCCACCGTCATCGTCGGCGGCGGCGACTCGGTCGCGGCAATCCATCAGGCCGGCGTCGCCGACCGTGTCACGCACATCTCGACGGGCGGCGGCGCCACGCTCGAATTCCTCGCCGGGGACGAGTTGCCCGGCGTCGCCGCACTCAACGATAAATAAGGTGACGGATGTCAGGTGTCGGGTGCCGGTAATGCCGGTCTTCCCCCGACACCCGACACCCGACACCCGACACCCCTATGAGAAAACCTGTCATCGCGGGCAACTGGAAGATGTTCAAGCTGATCGCCGAGTCGGCGGCGACGGCCCTCGAACTCAAGCCGCTGGTGTCGAACGCCAACCACTGCGAAGTCGTCGTCGCGCCCGTCTTCACCGCCATTAAGACCGTCGCCGACCGCTTGGAAGGCTCGAACGTGAAGGTCGCCGGGCAGGACTGCTCGACCGAGACGAAGCACGGCGCGCACACGGGCGAGGTGGCCGCCGACATGCTGAAGGACGCCGGCGCCTCGTACGTCATCGTCGGCCACTCGGAGCGGCGGCAGTTCTACTCCGAGACCGACACGTTCGTTAACCGCAAGACCTTGGCGGCGCTTGGGGCGGGCCTGAGCGTCATCATGTGCGTCGGCGAGACGCTTGAGCAGCGCGAGGGCGGCATCGCGGAAAGGGTCGTGAGGGGGCAGTTGGAAGGCGGGCTGCGTGATTTGACAGCCTCGGACCTGGACCGTATCATTATCGCCTACGAACCCGTCTGGGCCATCGGCACCGGGCGAACCGCGACGCCGGAGCAAGCGCAGGAAATGCACGCGTTTGTCCGGCGCGTTTTCGCGGATAGGTTCTCCCAGGAGTCGGCCGGCCGCCTGCGCATACTCTACGGCGGCTCGGTCAAACCCGACAACATCGCCGGCCTGATGCGCCAGCCCGACGTGGACGGCGCGCTCGTCGGCGGCGCGAGTCTCGACGCCGCGACCTTCGCGCAAATCGTCAACTACGAAAGAGGTTAGAGGAACGCTTTGCTTAGTTACCTGCTGTACGCCATCTTTATCTTGGCCTGCGTCGTGCTGGTCGTCGCCGTGCTCTTGCAGCCGGGCAAGGCCGACGCCGGGGCGCTCTTCACAAGCTCGGTGTCGAGCACGGCCTTCGGCCCGCGCGGCACGCAGTCGGTCCTCGCCAAGATCACCATCGCGGCGGCGGCGGCCTTCCTGCTGACGGCGCTGCTGTTGACGATGGGCATCGGTAGCGGCCAGGGCTCCATCATGGACCGCGGAGGGGCGCCTGCGGACTCGCCGACACCTGCCGCCGCGGCTTCTCCGGCGGCGGAGGGCGCTCAGCCGGCCGCGTCGCCTGCGGGCGCGTCGGCCCCCGCGGCGGACGCTTCGCCCGCGGCCCCGGCGGCTTCGCCCGCGGCGAGCCCCGCGAAGTAAGGCGTCGCTTGAAGGCGGCGGCGCATCTCTGTTAGTCTGCTTTTGACAACCCGCGAGCGGAAGTGGCGGAACTGGTAGACGCGCACGTTTGAGGGGCGTGTGAGGCAACTCGTGGGGGTTCGAGTCCCCCCTTCCGCATCAGCCAGTACGGAAGTAGAACCCAGGAGAGTCGGCTTGAACGACAGCTCTCCTGGGTTTCTCGCATTCAAACTCTTCTCCCCGGCCCGCCCCGCGCGGGCGCATCGCGTGCTAAACTCTCCGCGTCTTCCGAAGGACGCTTCGCCCCTATGCCCCTGTCCGACGCCGCATTGTTAAGGAAGCTCTTCGCGGCCGCCGCCCTGTGCCTCTGGCTGGCGGGCGGCGCGGCGCGCGCGCAGTCGTCCGACCCTAGCTTCCCGGCGCCCGTCTTCTCGAACGAGGTGACGGGGCGCATCGCCCCGCGCGACGTGGGCGACCCGCGCCGCACGCGCCACTTCTACACCTTCCGGGGCGTCGAGGGCGACCTCGTCATCACGTTCGAAAGCGCGGAGCTGATAGGCGACGTTGACCTCTTCACGGCCTCGACGCAGCGCCCGCTGCTCAAGTTCACGCTCTACGGCGGCACGACCGCGGCCGTCTCGAAGAGCGTCTACCTGCGCGCCGAGCAGTCGCTCGTCCTGCGCGTCGAGGCGCGCGCCGTCGGCGACGTTGAAGGCTCTTACCGCATACGCTTCTCGGGCTCGTTCGCGCCCGCGCCCGCCGGGCTCGCGCAGGCGCCCGAGCCGCCGACCGTCGCCGCGACCGAGACCGCGCGCGCGGGCACGCGCCGCGTCACCTCCACCGGCGCCCGCATCGAAGAGCCGCCCGCCGAAACCGCCGCCGCGACCCCTGAGCCCACGCCCGAGCCGACGCCCGCCGAGGCGACCCCGACGCCTACCCCGAGGCCGCCGCGGCGCGTCCGCAACCCGAGAAATTCGCGCCGACAACAGCCGGCCGCCCGGCCCCCCGCCGACGCGGCCGAGGCGAGGACCGAAGGCGCGGAAGCCCCTCCGTCAACCACGCCGCCCGCGGAAGAGACGAAACCCGAAGCCGAGAACGCCGAGTCAGCCCGGCCCGCCCGCAACACGTCCCGCCGCCGTTCGAGGCCCGCGCGCCGCAACACGCCCGCGGACGAAGGCGCCGCCGCCTCCGGTCCCCCGGCCGAAGGAACCCCGCCCGCGACGGAAGCCACGCCGCCCGAGCCGGCCCCGCCCGGCCAGCGCCTCGTCATCGTGACGAAGGACGGCGAGATAGTCGTCCGCGAGATGAGCAAGGTCCGCCGCGTGACGGTCGATAACAACCAGCTCGTCGTCGTCATGAAGGACGGCAAGGTCATCCGCCAGCCCCTCACCAACCTTGAGCGGATGTCCATCGAGCCGTAACGACCCGGCCCCATCTTTTCTCTTCCGCTCGGCCGGATTTAGTTTTACTATCTCCCCGCTCCTCAGTTGTCCGACTCGACCCTTTTCCAGAATGGCAGGGCGACCCACTAACAATTCCGAGGGACAGGCGTACGCGGCGCCGCCCGTCTACCCCTTCACGGCCATCGTCGGCCAGGAGGAGATGAAGCTGGCGCTGCTTTTGAACGCCGTCGCGCCCTCCGTCGGCGGCGTGCTCATCACGGGCCACCGCGGGACGGGCAAGTCAACGGCCGTCCGCGCCCTCGCCGACCTCCTGCCGCCGCTCACGGCCGTCCGCGGCTGCCCTTACAACTGCGACCCCGCGGGCGACGCGCGAGAGCTGTGCGCCGGCTGCCGCGCCCGGCTCGACGAAGAGGACAAGCTGCCGCGCGCGCGTCGGGCCGTGCCCGTCGTCGAGCTTCCACTGGGCGCGACCGAGGACCGCGTCTGCGGGACCATCGACCTCGGCCGCGCCGTCCGCGAGGGCGTCAAGGCGTTCGAGCCGGGGCTGCTGGCGCGCGCCAACCGCGGCTTCCTCTACGTGGACGAAGTCAACCTGCTCGAAGACCACCTCGTTGACGTGCTGCTGGACGTGGCGGCGACGGGGCGCAACCGCGTCGAGCGCGAAGGCGTCTCGGCCGAGCACCCGGCGCGCTTCGTCCTCGCAGGCTCGTCGAACCCGGAGGAGGGCGAGCTGCGTCCGCAGTTACTCGACCGCTTCGGCCTGTGCGTCGAAGTCGAGACGCTGCGTGACGTTGACGGCCGCGTCGAGATAGTCGAGAGGCGCGAGGCGTTCGAGCGCGACCCGGCCCGCTTCGCCGGGGCCGCGGGCGAGGCGCAGGACGCGATGCGCCGCCGCCTCGTGCGCGCGCAGAGGAATCATGCGTCGGTCGAAGTCCCCCGGCCCCTGCTCCGTTCCATCGCCGAACTCTGCCTGCGTCTGGGCGTGGACGGCCACCGAGGCGAGTTGACCATCACGCGCGCGGCCCGCGCCCTCGCGGCCTTCGAGGGAAGGCGTCGCGCGACGCAGGAAGACGTGCGGCGCGTGGCCGGGATGGCTTTGCGCCACCGCCTGCGCCGCGACCCGCTCGAACAGTCGGGCGGCGGCGCGCGCGTCGAGAAAGGGTTAGACGAAGTGCTCGGCAAGTCTCCGCGGGGAGACTCTCAAGACCCGGAGGACGGGGGAGGGCGGGGACGAGCTTCCGACCCGCCGCCTTCGGCAGAGTCGCAGGGTGAGAAGGTCGTGCCGCCCGTCAGTCTCGTGTTGGGTGAAGACGTGTCGGGAGTCGAAGACGGACGCGGCGGCTTACGTCGAACGGCTTCGGCCGCGCGCAGGCGGGCGGGCGGGCGTCGTTCGTCTTACACGAGGCGCGGGCGCTACTCAGGCTCGGACGCTTCCGCGCGCGGGCCGCTGGCGGTTGACGCGACGCTGCGGGCCGCGGCGCCGCGTCGCGACGGGATAGAGGCCGACGACCTTCGTTTCAAACGCTTCCGCGGCCGTGTGGGCGCGCTTTACATCTTCGCCGTTGACGCGTCGGGGAGCATGGCGGCGGGCCGCATCGGGCAGGCGAAGGGCGCGCTCGCGCACCTCCTCCGGCGCTCTTATTTGAACCGCGACCGCGTCGCGCTCGTCACCTTCCGCGCGTCGGGCGCGGAACTGCTGCTCGCGCCGAGCGGCTCGCCCTCGCGCGCGCGCGCACTCATCGAAGCCCTGCCCGCGGGCGGCGCCACGCCTTTGGCGGCGGGCCTGCTTCTCGTCCTCCGCGTCGCGCGCCGCGCGAAAGTCGAGGGCGCGCGGAGCGTCCGGCTCGTCATCTTCACCGACGGGCGCGCGAACGTGCCGCTCGGCGGGCGCGGCGACGAAGAACGCGCGGCGCTCGGTCGTCGGATAAACGAGGAGATTGCGAGGCTGGGTTCGTCGCTGAGAGACGAGGGCGTCGCGTCGCTGGTGGTTGACGCGCGGGGCGTGTTCACGGGCGGGAGGGAAGGGGAGTTTCTGTCGCGCGCGCTCGGCGGGCGCTACGTGCGTCTGCCGCGCGTCATCACGGAGGAGTCGGTCAGCGGGGCATTCGATGGGTGAAGCATCCGGGCACCTTTCGGCCGAGGAGATGGACCGCCGCGTCCTCGAACTCTACGAGCGCGTCGTGGAGATTGAGCGGCGGCTGATACCCGTCGGCCTCCACGTCTTCGGCCGCGCGCCGGAGTCGGGAGAGTGCGCGGACCTCCTGACGATGGTCGCCTCCTTCGACCGCCCCGAACTCGGCACGCGCGCCCTGCCCGACATGATTGCCGAAGGGCTCGGGCTCGGCCCCTACGACGACCTCATCGCCGGCCGCTCCGAAGAGTCTCTTGTGAAGCGCGAGCGCGCGGAGGCGAAGGCGCGGGCGGCCGTTGAAACTTTTCTCGCTGACGGCGAGGAGGCCGCGTGCATGCTTCTTGAGAGGGAGGCCGGCGTGAGTCGGGCTGAGTCGGGAGGCGTCTTCAAGCTCCTCGGCCGCGTCCGCGAAGGGCTCTCGAAGAACGAGGAGTTGGACGGCCTCGCGCGTGCTTTGCGAGGCGAGTACGTCGAGCCGGGGCCGGGCGCCGATGTCGTCCAGAACCCTTCCGTCCTCCCGACCGGCAGGAACACGCACGCCGTCAACCCTTACTCGGTCCCCTCGCACGCGGCGACGGCGCGCGCCGAAGGCGTCGTCAAAGCACTCCTCGAACGACACCGCTCGGCGCACGGTCGCTACCCGCGCGCGATGGCGCTCGTGCTGTGGGGCCTCGACAACATCAAGACGCAGGGCGAGGGCGTGGCGCAGGCGCTGTGGTTGCTCGGCGTGCGGCCGGTGCGCGACGCATTGGGGCGCGTGACGGAGGTCGAGGCGATACCGCTCGAAGAACTCGGTCGGCCGCGCGTTGACGTGGTGATGACCGTCTCGGGCATCTTCCGCGACCTCTTCGGCGCGACGATGATGCTGCTCGACAAGGCCGTGCGCTGCGCCGCCGCGCTCGACGAGCCCGCGGAGATGAACTACGTCCGCGCCAACATCCTCGCGCAGATGAACGAGGACGCGTGCCCCTTCGAGGAGGCTTCCTTGCGCGTCTTCTCGAACGCGCCGGGCAGCTACGGCACCAACGTCAACTTCATGGTCCTCGACTCTCAATGGGAGCGGGCGGAAGCACTCGGCGACCTGTTCGTCACGCGCAAGTGCTTCGCCTACGGGCGCGGCCCCGGCGGTCGCTCGCTCGAAGGGCGCGAGGCGCCGCGCGAGATGCGGCGTGCGCTCTCTCGCGTCGAGGCCGCCCACCAGAACGTTGACTCCTTCGAGATAGGCATCACGGACGTTGACCATTACTTCGAGTACCTCGGCGGCGTGGCGAAGGCCGTCGAGCACGAGTCGAAGGCGCGGCCGGCCGTCTACCTCTCGGACGCCGTCTCTCGCGACGCGCGCGTCCGCTCGCTCGAAGAGATGGTGCGGCTTGAGACGCGCGCCAAGACTTTGAACCCGAAGTGGTACGAGGGGATGCTCAGTCACGGCTTCCGCGGCGTCGCGGAGATTGAGAGCCACGTCACGAACACCTTCGGGTGGAGCGCGACGGCCGACGCCGTTGACGACTGGGTTTATACGGAGGTGGCGCGCACGTTCGTCTTGGACGAGGAGATGCTGGCGCGGCTGCGCGACCTGAACCCGCACTCGGCTCGCTCGCTCGTCGGGCGGCTGCTCGAAGCCGAGGGGCGCGGGTTTTGGGAGGCGGAAGCCGAGGTCGTCGAGAAGCTTCGTGAAATCTTCTCGGGCTTGGAGGACAGGATTGAGGGCGTAGCGTGACGGGATGAAGACGACTGTTCTATACGTCGGTTCAAGCTTGCTCGGGCCGCTGCGCCGCGCGGAGGCGGAGATAAACAGGCGGCACGGGCTCGGGCTGCGCGTCGCGGCGCACAACCTCGGCGCCCCGCTCGCGGACGCGGAGTGGGTGGAGATTGAGCGCGACCTGTCGGAGTCGGAAATCGTCTTCGTCATCCACGTGACCGACGGCGAGAACGCCGCGCGGCTGCTGCCGCTGCTGCGCCGTTTCGAGTGTGAGCACCGCGCCGTCGTCGTCATCAACTGCATGCCGGAGCTGATGCGTCGGACGCGCATGGGCAGGCTGAGCTTCGGCGGGGGAGAGAAGAGGGACGGCGAGAGGGGACGTTTGAGAAGCCTCGTCCGCAGCGTCGGCGCGTGGATGGGCGAGCAGGCGCGGGGGCGTCGCGGGGGGAAGGCGAATCACGGGCAATATCTGAAACTTATAGAGCGGATGCCTTCGCTGCTGCGCGTGCTCCCCGGCGCCGGGCGGCTGCGCGATTTGAAGCATTACCTGCTCCTCTTCTGCTACTTCCTACAGCCGACGCCCGACAACGTCCGCTCGATGCTGCTCTACGCGCTCAAGCATTACGCGGGCGACGCGCGCCTTGAGGGCGTGGCCGTCCCGCCGCCCGAGTCCGTCCCCGCCGTCGGCGCTTATCACCCGGACGCGCCCTCCATCTTCGAGAGCTACGAGCAGTACCGGCGCTGGTACGAGCGGCGCGCGAAGGCGGGGAAGGGGCCTGCGCTCGACGTGAAGAAGACGGTCGGGCTGCTGCTGCTGCGCACGCACGTCGTCAGCGGCACGCGCGGACACTACGACCGGCTCGTCCGCGAGATAGAAGCCGAAGGGCTGCCGGTGCTGCCCGTCATCTCGACCTTCATGGACAACCGCGACGCGTGCGGGCGCTTCTTCGTCGAGCCGGAGACGAAGCGGGGCGGCCAACTCAAATCGCGCGTCGGCCAGATAGTTTCTCTGACGGGCTTCAGCTTCGTCGGCGGGCCGGCGATGAACGACAGCGAGGCCGCCGTCGGCTTCCTGCGCGCGCTCAACCGACCCTTGCGCTCGTGCGTGAGCCTCGACGTGCAGACCGTCGAAGCGTGGCGGGATTCTTTCACCGGCCTCAACCCCGTGCAGGCCGGGATGCAGGTCGCCATCCCCGAGGTTGACGGCGCGACCGAGCCCTTCGTCTACGGCGGCATGACGGCGGGCGGCGCCGAGCCCGTCGCGCTCGAAGAGCGGTGCCGAAGGATTGCCCGCCGCCTCCGCCGCTGGGACAAGCTCAGGAACGCGCCCGCCCGCGACCTGCGAATCGCGCTCGTCCTCTTCTGCTTCCCGCCCAACAAGGGCAACATCGGCACGGCCGCCGACCTCGACGTGTTCCCGAGCCTCCTCGAAATGCTGAAGAGGCTGAAGGCGGAAGGTTACGACGCGGAAGTCCCGGCGGACGCCGACGAGCTGCGCGAACGCCTGCTCGGCGGGAACTCCGAAAGCTTCGGCTCCGTCGCCAACGTCGCCTACCGGATGAGCGCGGACGAATACCTGCGCCTGTGCCCTTACGCCGAGGAGATTGAATCGGAGTGGGGACGCGCGCCGGGCAACATCAACACGTTCGGCCGCGACATACTCATTCAGGGCTTGAAGCTCGGCAACGTCTTCGTCGCCGTGCAGCCCACGTTCGGTTACGAAGGCGACCCGATGCGCCTCCTCATGTCGCGCGGCGGCTCTCCGCACCACGGCTTCGCGGCGCTCTACACGTACCTCGAAAAAATCTTCGGCGCCGACGCCGTCGTCCACACCGGCACGCACGGCGCCCTCGAATTCATGCCGGGCAAGCAGGTCGGGCTCTCCGAAAGCTGCTGGCCCGACCGCCTGATAGGCGAGCTGCCCCACGTCTACGTCTACAGCGTCAACAACCCCTCGGAGGGCACCATCGCGCGCCGCCGCTCCTACGCCGAGCTCGTCTCCTACCTCACTCCCCCGGTCGCCGACGCGGGCCTGTATCGCGGACTCGCCTCCCTGAAAGAGCTGCTGCTCGCCTACCGCCAATCGGCGGACCCGCGCGAGCGCGCGAGGCTCTTCGCCGCGATTGAAGAGCACTCGCGCGGGCTGCACTTCGACGCCGATTAGAAGGGGGCTCCGGAAGTTGTTTTAACGAAAAAGGAAGGGTGAAGTATGAAGCGCAGTTTCCTCGCCTTGTTCATTCTCACGGCCGTCGTCGCGGCGGGTCTTTTAACCAAGGTGGAGACGAGCGTCTGGGCGCAGGCATCCGACCTGCCGACGCTCGCCCTGACGAACCCAATCGGCGGCTTCAGCCAGCCGGTCGTCATCACGCACGCGGGCGACGGCTCCGGGCGCGTCTTCGTCATCGAGCAGACGGGCCGCGTCCGCCTCGTCAAGAACGGCGCGCTCCTGACCGCGCCCTTCCTCGACATCTCAGCGCGCATCAGCACCGGCGGCGAGCGCGGCCTCCTCGGGCTCGCCTTCCCGCCCAACTACGCCGCCAAGGGCTACTTCTACGTCAACTACACGAACACGGCCGGCGACACCGTCGTCTCGCGCTTCCTGCGCTCTTCGACCAACGCGGACGCGGCCGACCCCGCGAGCGAGCAAATCGTCCTGACCGTCGCGCAGCCCTTCCCGAATCACAACGGCGGCAACCTCGCCTTCGGCCCGCGCGACGGCGCGCTCTACATCGGCATGGGCGACGGCGGCAGCGGCGGCGACCCCGGCAACCGCGCGCAGAACCCGGCCGAGCTGCTCGGCAAGATGCTCCGCCTCGATGTCGAGACGGGACGCCCCTTCACCTACACCGTCCCCGCCTCGAACCCCTTCGCCGGCAACGCCGCCTTCCGCCCGGAGATTTGGGCCACGGGGCTGCGCAACCCGTGGCGCTTCTCGTTCGACCGCCTCAACGGCGACCTCTTCATCGGCGACGTGGGGCAGGGCAACTGGGAGGAGATTGACTTCCAGCCCGGCGACAGCCGCGGCGGCGAGAACTACGGCTGGCGCATCATGGAGGGCACTCGCTGTTTCAACGCTAACTCCTGCAATCAGGCCGGACTCGTCCTCCCCGTCGCCGAGTATTCACACGCCGCGGGCGACTGCTCCGTCACTGGCGGACTGGTCCACCACGGCCCGACGACGGCGCGCATGCAGGGGCTCTACTTCTACGGCGACTACTGCTCGGGCCGCATCTGGGCGCTCCGGCTCGTCTCGGGCGCGTGGCAGAACACGCTTTTGCTCGACACCAACATCAACATCTCGACCTTCGGCGAGGACGAGGCCGGCAACCTCTACGTCGCCAGCCACAACACGGGCCAGATTTTCACCGTCTCCGACACGGCGCCCGGCCCGACGCCGACGCCGACGCCCAACCCCGCCGAAATCCGCTTCGGCTCGCCCTCCATCGTCGCCTCCGAGAGCGGGGGCCGGTTCTCCGTCCCCGTCCAACGCTCCGGCGACTCGACGACCGAGGTCTCCGTCGATTACGCCACGGCCGACGGCACAGCCTCCTCCCGTACCGACTACACCGAGGCGCGCGGCACCCTCCGCTTCGCCCCCGGCGAGACGCAGAAGTTAATCGACATCACCATCATCAACGACGACACGCAGGAGCCGGACGAGACGCTGACGATGGCGCTCACTAACGTCGTCGGGCGGGCCGTGCTCGAAGGCATCCCGAACCGGCTGCTCACCATCACCAACGACGACCAGACGACCGCCGCCGCCAACCCCATCGACCGCTCCGACTTCTTCGTCCGCCAGCACTACCTCGACTTCTTCTCCCGCGAGCCCGACGCCGAGGGCCTCGCCCACTGGATAGGCGTCATCGAATCCTGCCAGCAGGACGCACAGTGCAGAGAAGTGCGGCGCATCAACGTCTCGGCGGCCTTCTTCCTGTCCATCGAATTTCAGGAGACCGGCTTCCTCGCCTACCTCGCGCACAAGGCCGCCTTCGGCAACATCCCCAACACGCCCGTCCCCATCAGGTTCCGCGACTTCCTCGCCGACGCGCAGAAGGTCGGCCGCGGCGTCGTCGTCAACCAGGGCGACTGGCGCGCTCTGCTCGAAGCCAACAAGGCCGATTACCTGAACGACTTCGTCTCGCGCCCGGCCTTCGCCGCGCTCTACCCGCCGAGCCAGACGCCCGCGCAGTACGTTGACGCCCTGAACGCCAACACGGGCCTCGCCCTCTCGACGACAGAGCGCAACGACCTCGTCGCCCGCCTCGCCGACGGCCGCGAGACGCGCGCCGGCGCCCTGCGCCGCATCACCGAGGACGGCGACTTCCGCCGCGCCGAGACCAACGGCGCCTTCGTGCTGATGCAATACTTCGGCTACCTGAGGAGGAACCCGAACGACGAGCCCGAGGAGCACCGCGACTTCGCCGGCTACCAGTTCTGGCTCGGCAACCTCAACCGCTTCAACGGCAACTTCGAGCAGGCCGAACTCGTCAAGGCGTTCATCACGTCTATCGAGTACCGCCAACGGTTCGTGACGCCGTAGGCGCGAAAGTCGGCTAGGCCGACAAAACGGCCCGGCGGAACTCTTCGGCCGTCAGGCGGTGCTTGAAGGCGTGAACGCCGTTGACGGTGACGACGGGGATGTCGTGTCCGTAGCGCCTTTGAAGCTCGGCGTCGTCGAGGATGTTGACGGCCTCGAAGGTGTAGAGGCCGTCGCAGCCCGACCGGGCTATCTCCGCGAGGGCGTCTTCGCAGAGGTGACAGCCGGGCTTGGTGTAAAAGCGGACGTGCGGTTTGCCTGGCAAGCGGTTGCCTCCGTGCTGCGCGGCTCGCGAAGTCTTGAAGCCGATTGGATTCAAACACTCCGGGCCGCGGCGGGCAAGAAAAAATCTTGCCAGTGCGGGGCGAAACGGAGTATAAAGGCGTCGAAGCCAAGCCTTCTTTTATGAATTTATCCTGGCGCGGCGCTCTTCATTGTCACGCACAAGCACTTGAATTCAGGCGCGGGGTGGGGCTTGAGTCGGTGAGACTCAACCGTCGGGCCCGTTTGCTGTCCTCGCGCGTGGCCTGCTCCCGACTACCGTCAGTCGTCAAAGCTCTAAGTTGAAGCTGAATCCTTGATGGAGGTTGCGGCGTGGATCAGGAAGACAATCCGACACCGCCCGCCGAGAGTGCATCCGGCGACACGCCCGAAGGCGTGAGGGGACCGAAAGCAGACGGCAAGCCGAGCGTCCGCGACCTGCTCGCCGCCTCGCGCGGCGAAGTCGTCAAGCCGGAGGCCCGGCCGCCGGCCGCGCGCGCCACGGTCGTCCCGCCTTCGGCCGCGCGCGCCTCTTCGGGCACCGTCCCCGAGTCGGCCCCGGCGGGCGACGTTCCCGGCAAAGAGGTGCCGGCCGCGACGACGCCGGCCGCGCGCGCCGTGCCCGCGACCGGAGCGGCGAAGGCCGGCTCGACGCCGACCCCGGCCGTCGCCAAGGGCGTCACGAAGGCCGCCGCCCGGCCGCCCGCCGGGCCGCTGGTGCAGAGCGCGCCCGAGCCGCCCGTCAACAAGGTGCGCCGCCGCATCGTCTGGGCCAGCATCTTCTCCTTCCTCGCCATCGACTTCTTCATGTTCCTGCGCTTCTTCCTGCCGCGCGCCATCTTCGAGCCGTCGAGCGTCTTCCGCATCGGCTTCCCCGGCGACTACGCGCTCGGCGTGGACACGAAGTGGCAGCAGCAGCGACGCATCTGGGTGGTCAAGAACTCCGAGCGCCTGTTCGTCATCCGCGCCGTCTGCACGCACTTGGGGTGCACGCCCGACTGGAAGTCGAGCGAGAACAAGTTCAAGTGCCCCTGCCACGGCAGCGGCTACGACAGCGAGGGCGTCAACTTCGAGGGGCCGGCGCCCCGGCCGATGGACCGCGCGCACGTCTCGCTCGACGCGACCGGCCAGATAGTCGTTGACACTAACCGACTCTACGACTGGCCCAAGGGCGGCACCAACCGCTTCGACGAGCCGGGCGCCTACATCTCCATCTAGTAAGGCGCGGCGCGGCTTTTCAAAAGAACAAGGGGGAACGAGGAGGGTCTTCAGGCGTCGTCCATCAACCGAAGTTTTAGGAGGCACGTCCAATGGAGCCTGACGGGGCCGGCGGGAACGGCAAAAGGCGCGAGGAGCCGGCTGAAGTCGGCGAGGCGGTCGGCAAAGGCGCCGGCACGGGGCTGGTGGCGAAGGCCCGCGCGCAGGGGCTCGCGCTGAAGGACCGGGCCGGGGCGGAGCTTGAGACCTACAAGGACCCCCAGCAGACGCAGCTCTGGAAGTCCATCTTCCGCGTCTCGCACGACCGCTCCGACCCGCGCAACCGAAGCTTAGCAATCCTCTCGAACGTCTTCCTCCACCTCCACCCGGCGAAGGTCAACCGCGACGCCGTCCGCTACCCCTTCACCTGGGGCATGGGCGGCATCACCTTCTACCTCTTCATCGTTCTGACCTTCACGGGCGTCCTCCTCATGTTCTACTACCACCCGACGAAGATTCAGGCGTTCCGCGACATCCTCTACCTCGAACACGACGTGCCCTTCGGCAAGCTGCTGCGGAACATGCACCGCTGGGCCGCGCACCTCATGATCATCACGACGTGGCTCCACATGTTCCGCGTCGTGCTGACCGGCTCCTACAAGCGCCCGCGCGAGTTCAACTGGTGCGTCGGCGTCGTGCTGCTCGTCCTGACGATGCTGCTCTCGTTCACGGGGTATCTTCTGCCCGACGACCAGCTCGGCTTCTGGGCCGTGACGGTGGGCACGAACATGGCGCGCGCCACGCCCGGCGTCGGCAGCGAAGGCCCCTTCGGGCCGCAGCTCGGCATCACGCCCTTCAACGACGTGCGCTTCGGCCTGCTCGGCGGCTCCATCGTTGACGCCAACGCCTTATTGCGCTCTTACATCTGGCACTGTATCGGCATCCCGCTCGTCGCCTCCATCTTCATGGCCGTCCACTTCTGGCGCATCCGCAAGGACGGCGGCATCTCCGGCCCCGCGCCCGTGATGCTCGATTCCGAGATGAAGGCCGTCAAGAAGTAGGCGGCCCGACGGAGGTTTGCGCGTATGGAAAACGCAGCAAGGTTAGAAGGACAGGGCCGCCGGAGACGGGGGCTCTCGCGCGGGCTCATCCTCTGGGTCGCGCTCGCCGTGCTCGTCGCCGTCTGGGCCTTCAACGTCCACGACTGGCACCAGCTCTGGAAGATAAGCTCCGCGCCCGACAACGTCCCCATCGTCGCGATGATTCCGCTCGTCGCCTTCTTCACGTGGCTCGGCTTCCGGCAGGCGCGCGACAACGACCGGCTCGTCGAAGACCTCGAAGCCGACCCGCAGCTCGCCAAGACGCACCACCGCAAGACGCTGCCGTGGCGCCCCGGTTGGGCGCGCGAGATACACGTCTGGCCCTACCTCGTCCGCGTCGAGCTGCTCGCCACCATCATCGTCACCGTCATCCTCTTCGTCTGGTCCATCCTCCTCGACGCGCCGCTCGAAGAGCCGGCCAACCCGAACCTGACGATGAACCCGTCGAAGGCGCCGTGGTACTTCCTCGGCCTTCAGGAGATGCTGGTCTACTTCGACCCGTGGATAGCGGGCGTCGTCATGCCGGGCCTGCTCATCGTCGGCCTGATGGCCTTCCCCTACGTGGACTCGAACCCGCTCGGCAACGGCTACTACTCGTGGCGGCAGCGCCGCTTCGCCATCGGGATGTTCCTGTGGGGCTTCTTCATGTGGATCATCCTCATCATCATCGGCACCTTCATCCGGGGGCCGGGCTGGATCTGGTTCTGGCCGGGGCAGACGTGGGACCACAACGCCGTCGTCTTCGACCGCAACCGCGACCTCCACGAAATCATCGCCGGCTGGGGCCTGCCGTTCCTGAACCTCTACCCGTGGAAGGCCATCTTCGGCGCGCTCGTCGTCGGGCTCATCTTCCTCGTCGGCGGACTCTTCTTCCACTGGCTGATGATGAGGCGGCAACTGACGGGCGCGGACTTCAAGTCCTTCGCGGCCTTCCGCGACTGGGCGACGCGGCCGGGCGAGTTCGAGCAGAGGCTCTTGCAGCGGACGAGCCTCCTGCAATACCTGACCTTCCAGTTCTTCGCCATCTCGGTGCTGTGGCTGTTCCCGATTAAGCTCTTGCTGCGGCTCCTGTTCACGATCAAGTACATCCTGGTGACTCCCTGGTTCAACGTCTGAGCGACTAAGAGCGGAGGAAGTAGGACGTGGCTGAGACTCCTGACAAACTCGTCAAGGCCGAGCCGCCTTCGGGGCCGGCGCCCGACCCGGTGACGAGTAAATCCACGAGCGGCGTCGTGCTCGTCTGCGCGCTGCTGATGACGGCCGTGCTCGCCTGGGCGCTCTGGGACGAGGTCTACGGGATGCGGCCCTGGAAGGGCTACCAGCAGTCGTTCGCCAAGCGCTACGACCGCTACCTCAAGCGCCTCCAGCGGCGCGGCTTCAAGTCCGAGGAGGAAGTCCGCCAGAGCGCCGAGTACCAGCGGCTCGACGCCGAGGCCAAGGCCGCCCGCGAGGCGTCGCGCGCCGAGCGCGAACGCATCGACCAGCGCGTCGCCTCCATCGACCGCCGCCTCGGCGCCATCTCCGAGCCCTTCCAGGACCGCCGCGGCCACATCACCGTCGCCAGCTACCGGGTCGAGACCGCCGACGAGCACGACCGGCAGGACCTCAAGCGCGACCTCGAAAAGATGAAGGCCGACAAGTCGACGGTCTACGTCCCGGCCGACGGCCCCGGCTCGCGCGCCGAAAAGAGGGAGATGAGCTTCGGCGAGCTTGAGGCGATGTACCTCTCGCTCAAGGAGGAGAAGGGGAGGCTCCTCGCCGAGAAGGGCGAGCTTTTGAAGCCCGCGAGCGAGAAGGAGCAGGCGCGCGACGACTACCTGAAGAACAACGTCACCGAGGCCACCGCCGCGCAGGTGAAGACGCTGCGCGCCTCGCTCGACAACTTCGACTTCGGGATGAAGCAGATTAACGTCAACGGCGACCAGATAGTCGACCGCTGCGAGACGTGCCACCTCGGCGCCCGCTCGCCCATCAAAATCACGGCCGTGGACATGATGCCGACGGGCTCGCGCCGCCGGCCCGACGCGCTCGCCCGCGCCTTCGTCAGCCACCCCTCGAAGGAGCTGCTACAGATTCACGACCCCGAGAAGTTCGGCTGCTCCTCGTGCCACTGGGGCAACGGCCGCGCCACCACGACCGTCGAGAAGGGGCACGGCCAGAACCAGTTCTGGACCCACCCGCTCTTCTCGAAGGAGAACACCGAGGCCGGCTGCAACCAGTGCCACTCGGGCGACCGCGTCCTGCAAGGCGCCAACGTGCTCACCCAGGGCAAAGACCTCTTCTACGTGCGCGGCTGCGTCGGCTGCCACCGCTACGAGGGCTTCGACCGCGAGGGCGACGCGCTCACCAACACGCGGCAGTTGGTCAAGCAGCTCGAAGACGAGCGCACCGACAACGAGCGCGAGGCCCGGACCGCCCGCGCCGAGAGCGGCACGGCCCGCTCCGACGACGAGGCCCGGCGCCTGCTCGACCGCGCCGAAAGTCTGACGGTCACGAACAGCCAGCTCGAAGCCAAGATTGACCAGCTCAACACGCAGGCCCGCTACCTGATGCAGGACCAGAAGAAGGTCGGGCCGAACCTGAAGGATGTCAGGCTGAAGCTCAGGAAGGAGTGGATACCCGAGTGGCTTAAAGACCCGCAGGCGTTCCGCCCCGGCACGAAGATGCCGACCTTCTGGTACCTGTCGGGGCAGGAGCACGGCCTCGTCCCCGCGCGCCAGCAGGACGACGAAAGGAAGGCCATCGCGGCTTACCTCTGGCAGTCGGCCTTCGAGGGTCAGGTGCCGGCGCAGCAGCCGGGCGACAAGGCGAAGGGCGAGGAGCTTTTCAACTCGCGCGGCTGCCTCGCCTGCCACTCCGTTGGCGAGGGCGAGCAGAAGGTCGGCGGAGACTTCGCCGCCAACCTCACGCGCCTCGGCCAGAAGGCCAACTACGACTACATCGTCCGCTGGGTGCACAACCCGCGCGAGCGTTGGGCGCCCTACTGCCCGAAGGAGAAGCGCGACCTCTCGCCCGAAGACTACAAAAAGAACAACGTGCCCTTCACCTTCGACACCGTCCGCCACTCGAAGTGCCCGAACGACGGCGCCGAGCTACAGGTGCAGAACATGACGGTGATGCCCAACTTCCGCCTGAGCGACCAGGATTCGAGGGACATCGCCACCTATCTGATGTCGCTCGCCCCGCCCGCGCAGTTCCCCGACGCGTCTTACATGGACGACGCCTCGCTCAACGAGAAGGGCAAGACTCTCATCAAGCAGTACGGCTGCGCCGGCTGCCACGAGATACGCGGCTTCGAGGACGAGCAGCGCATCGGCAAGGAGCTGACGGCCGAGGGCGCGACGCCGTTAGAGCGGCTCGACTTCGCGCTCATGACGCACAAGGCCGAGCGCGGCGAAGACCCCTACAACGAAGGGAAGTTCATCAAGCCCTGGTACAACCGCAGGGGCTTCTTCGAGAACAAAATCAGCGACCCGGCCGTCTACGACCGCGGCAAGGAGAAGGACCCCCGCGAGCACCTGCGGATGCCGAAGCCCTTCCTGACGGACGAGTGGCGGCGCGCGCTGACGACGTTCCTCCTGGGCAGCGTCGGCGCCGAAGGAGCGAACGTCCCGGCCGCGCTCTTCTACCACCCGACCGACCAGCAGAAGGCCATCCAGGACGGCTGGTGGGTCATCAAGAAGTACAACTGCATGGGCTGCCACAACGTGCAGGTCGGGCAGCGGTCAGTACTCTCGGGCCTGCCCATGTACGCGGAGGGCGGCGCGCTCGGCCGCGAACAACTCCCGCCGGGCCTGATGACCGAGGGCGCGCGCGTTGACCCCGACTGGCTGCTCCGCTTCCTGAGCGACCCCTCCATGAGCGGCTACACCGAGGGGCTCGACTTCGGGCCGCGCCGCGGCGGCGGCGCCTCCAACCCGCACGCCCCCCCGAACGGCGGCGGCGCCGAAGTGGGCAACCCCGGCCGCGCCGCGCAAAGCTCGGCGACCGGCCAGGCCCTCGCGGCGAACGGCGCGAACTCGGGCCCGCAGGCTCAGGCGGGCGGTCAGGCGATGGGCACTCTCAAGCCGCAGCCCGGCAAGAACGAGAACGGCGTGCGCAAGTATCTGAAGGCGCGCATGCCGACCTTCAACTTCTCGCCGAACGAGCTGCGCACGCTGGTCCGCTTCTTCCTCGCCGTCTCCTCGCAGCAGGAGACCCAAATCCGCGAGCAGGCGGAGCCGCTGACGCCGGCCGAGCGCGACCTCGCGCGGGCGCTCTTCACCTCGACGGCCGCGCCCTGTCTCAAGTGCCACATGACGGGCGACCCCGGCCACGACCAGACGGCGACGGCGCCCAACTTCCTACAGGCCGGCGAGCGCCTCAAGCCCGACTGGACGTTCCGCTGGCTCCTCGACCCGCAGCGCATCATGCCGGGGACGGCCATGCCGTCCGACCTCTTCAAGCTCGAAGGCGAGCGGTGGGTCTTCAACGGCCCGCTGCCCGCCTCGGCCGCCGACTACAAGGGCGACCACGCGCGCCTCCTCGTCCGCTACATGCTCCAGCTCACGCCCGAGGAGCAGGCCCGCGCCCGCAGCGCGCAGCCCGCCCCGGCCCCGAGCGGCGTGCCCGTGCCCGCGACGCCCGTCGCCCGTCGCGCCGGTCCCGCCGAAGGGCGCACGAAGACCGCCGCCCTTCGCGCGCGCCGGAAGGAGAGCGCGGCCAACGCTAAGGGGCGCCGCGCGAGGAGCAGGGAGGCGGCCTTCAGGCGCGAGCGCGGGCGCTGGCGTCAGGCGGCGGCGTGGCGCGCGAGGCCGCGTGATTTCTCGCCGTGAGATTTCCGAGTTATCATACGGTCAATTAATCTCTTGAGGAGGAATCACACAGATGCAGTCTAACCGCGCGCGGTTTCTCGCCGCGCTGCTCGCCGCGCTCTGCGTGCTGGCCCTCTCGATGGCCTGCTCGAAGGGTCTCGACGACGAGGAGGATGGGCCGGAAGGGGCCGGCGGCCCCGAGACCGATGTCGCCACCACTCCGTACAAGCCGAGCGGTCAGGAGGGCTCCATCGCCGGCACCATCACCTTCGCCGGGGCCGCGCCCGCGCCCCGCGCCATCAGCATGGACCAGGACCCGGTCTGCGCCGGCTCGAACCCGAACGCCGCGGCCGAGGACATCGTCGTCAACGGCGACAAGCTCCAGAACGTCTTCGTCTACGTCAAGGAAGGGAAGATAGGCGACAAGAGCGTCGCCGGCTTCTCCTTCCCGGCGCCCGCGCAGCCCGCCGTGCTCGACCAGCACGGCTGTCGCTACGTCCCGCACGTGATGGGCGTGCAGGCCAATCAGAAAATCTCGGTCACGAACAGCGACGCCACCTCGCACAACGTCAACGCGCAGGCCGAGAAGAACCAGAAGTTCAACCAGGGGCAGGGCCCCGGCGCCGCGCCCATCGAGAAGACCTTCACGCGCGCCGAGACGCTCATCCCCGTCAAGTGCAACCAGCACCCGTGGATGCGCGCCTACGTCGGCGTCCTCTCGCACCCCTTCTTCGCCGTCACCGACAAGGACGGCCACTTCGAGATTAAGGGCGTCCCGGCCGGCACCTACACGCTCGTCGCCTGGCACGAGAAGTACCCGACCGGCATCACGCAGACCGTCACGGTCGGCCCCAGCGAGAGCAAGCAGCAGAACTTCAGCTTCACCGGCGAGCAGCTTAAAGCCGAGTCGGTCGAGGGCGGCGCGCTCAAGGTCATGCCCGCGATTGAATTCCCGATGATAGGCATGCACCACTGACACGGGGCTCTCAAGGACAAAGGGAACGGCATTCATTCATGAAGGGTGTTGCACTGGAAATCAACTCGGATGTCCCGTCGGCGGTCGTCGCCGACGGGGCGTCCTCGCGCGGGAAGTTCGCGGCGCTGGTCGAGCTGACCAAGCCGCGCATCACCTTCCTCATCGTGCTCACCTCGGCCGCCGGCTTCTGCCTCGGCTCAAGGGGCGGGCTCGACTACCTCTCTCTCTTCAACACGCTCTTCGGCATCGCGCTCCTCTCGTCCGGGATAGCGACGCTGAATCAGTACATGGAGCGCGACCTCGACGGCCGCATGCGCCGCACGGCCGCGCGCCCGCTGCCCGCGGGCAAGCTCACGCCCTCGCGCGCCCTCTGGTTCGGGGCCCTGCTGACCGCCGGCTCGCTCGTCTACCTCGCCGCCTTCGTCAACCTCCTGACGGCCGCCTTCGGCGTCTCGGTGGCCGTCGGCTACCTTTTGTGCTACACGCCGCTCAAGACGCGCTCGACGCTCTCGACGGTCGTCGGCGCCTTCCCCGGCGCGATGCCGCCGCTGATGGGCTGGACGGCGGCGACCGGCGAGGCGACGGCCGAGGCGTGGGCCTTGTTCGCCATCCTGTTCACGTGGCAGTTCCCGCACTTCCTCGCCATCGCCTGGATGTACCGCGAGGACTACGCGCGCGCCGGCATTCTCATGCTCCCCGTGGTCGAGCCCGAAGGGCGCCTGACGGCGCAGCAGATAGTCGTCTGGACGCTGATGCTCGTGGCGGTGAGCCTCTTCCCGGCGGCGCTCGGCACGGCCGGCCCCGTCTACTTCTACGGCGCCCTCTTGCTCGGCCTGCTCTTCCTCGGGGCCAGCGTCCACGCCGCCGTCTCCGGCTCCCGCCGGGGCGCGCGCCGTCTCCTGCTGGCCTCGGTACTCTACCTGCCCGTGCTGTTCGGGCTGATGGTCTTTAACAAGTAGCCGGTAGACAGCAGTCGGCAGACGGTAGGCCCGGCCTACGGAAGCCGACGCTGACACGACTCACGCACGACTCGCCGAAGACGGTCTTTCTACCGGCTGCTGACTGCTGTCCACTGGCTACTTCCCCCGGAGGCTCTATGGGTCGCGCTCTTGCCGTCTTCCTGTGGGTCATGACGCTGCTCTCGGTCTGGATGTTCCTGAGCGGCAAGTGGTGGTTCCCCCGGTCCATCTCCGAGCACGGGCCGGCCTACGACCAGCAGTTCGTCCTCACCATCATCGTCGTCGGCGTCGCCTTCACGGCCGCGCAGCTCGCCCTCGGCTACGCCGTCTGGCGCTTCCGCGACACGGGCGGCGGCGAGCGCGCCGTCTACTCGCACGGCAACAACCGCATGGAGATGCTCTGGACCGCCATCACGGCCTTCATCTTCATCACGGTCGCCATCCTCGGCCAGCGCGTGTGGGCCGGCCTCCACTTCCAGCCCGCCCCGGCCGACTCGTCGCGCGTCCGCGTGCTGGCGCAGCAGTTCCAGTGGAACTTCCACTACCCCGGCCCCGACGGCAAGTTCGGCATCACCCGCCCCGAGAAGATAAGCGACGAGAGCCTGAACTACATCGGCCTCGACGACGCGGACCCGGCCTCGAAGGACGACGCCGTCGTCGGCACGCTCGTCACGCAGGTCAACCGCCCCGCCGAGCTGATACTCTCGGCGCGCGACGTGACGCACAGCATCTGGATACCGCCGCTCCGCTTCAAGCAGGACGCCGTGCCCGGCTTAGAGATTCCCGTCCACTTCACGCCCAACCGCGTCGGCCGCTACGAGATAGCCTGCGCCGAGCTGTGCGGGCAGCAGCACTACAAGATGAAGAGCTACATGCTGGTGCTGCCCCCGGACGAGTACGCCGCGCTGGTCGCGCTCTCGCAGGCGCAGTTCCAGTCGCGCGTGACCGAGCTTTATAAGAAGTACCCCGTGAGCTACTGAAGAGAAACCCCGCCGACAGGAGCGTGAGCGATGGCAGACGCCGAGATTCCCCAAGAGCACCACGACGAGGCCGGGCACGCGCACGCCGCCGGCCACCACGGGCCGCCGACCAGCTTCATCCGCAAGTACATCTTCAGCATCGACCACAAGGTCATAGGCATCCAGTACCTCCTGCTCGCGCTCTTCTCGGTCTTCGTCGGCCTCGTCATGTCGGTCCTGATGCGCCTGAAGCTGACGTGGCCCGAGCACCAGTGGCCGCTGCTCTCGACCATCTTCGGCGACGGCGCGCCGAACGGGGTGATGACGCCGGAGCTGTACCTGTCGCTCGTCACCATGCACGGCACCATCATGGTCTTCTTCGTGCTGACGACGGCGCCGCAGGGCGGCTTCGGCAACTACTTCCTCCCCATCCAGATTGGCGCCGAGGACATGGCCTTTCCCGTCCTCAACATGCTCTCCTTCTGGGTGACGTTCGTCGGGCTCGTCGTGCTGCTCGCCGCCATCTTCGCCGCCGGCTCCAGCGTCGTCGGCCCGACCGGCGGCTGGACCGGCTACCCGCCGCTCTCGGCCATCGGGCATCTGCTGAACGTGCCGGGGCAGGACTGGGGCCTCAACCTCTGGGTCACGAGCATCGCCATCTTCTGCGTCGCCTCGCTCCTCGGCGCGCTCAACTTCATCACGACGCTCTTAAATTTGCGCACGCGCGGCATGTCCTTGATGAGAATGCCGCTCACCTGCTGGTCGTGGTTCACGACGGCGATTCTGGCCCTGCTCTCGTTCCCCGTCTTGCTGGCGGCAGGCATCCTTTTGCTTCTGGACCACAACGCCGGGACGAGCTTCTTCGTGCCGGGCGGGCTGTCGAACGGGACGACGGTGATTGACCACCAGGGCGGCTCGCCCATCCTCTGGCAGCACCTCTTCTGGTTCTTCGGCCACCCCGAGGTCTACATCGCCATCCTGCCCGGCATGGGCGCCACCTCGCACATCCTCTCGACCTTCGCCCGCAAGCCCGTCTTCGGCTACCGCGCGATGGTCTTCGCCATGTTCGCCATCGGCCTCCTCGGCTTCTTCGTCTGGGGCCACCACATGTTCCTGTCGGGGATGAGCCCCTACACGGGCATGGCCTTCTCGATTCTGACCCTCAGCATCGGCGTGCCGTCGGCCATCAAGACCTTCAACTGGCTGGGCACGCTCTGGGGCGGGCGCATCCGGTTCACGACGCCGATGCTGTTCGCCGTCGGCTTCGTCTCGCTCTTCGTGGCGGGCGGCATCACGGGACTCGTGTTGGGTCAGACCTCGCTCGACCTCTCGATGCACGACACCTACTTCGTGCTCGCGCACTTCCACCTCGTGATGGGCGTGGCCGCCATCTTCGGCATGTTCGCGGGCGTCTACTTCTGGTTCCCGAAGATGTTCGGCCGGATGATGAGCGAGAAGTGGGGCAAGGTTCACTTCTGGCCGACGATGGTCGGCGTCTACTGCATCTTCATCCCGATGCACGCGATGGGCGTCGTCGGCATGCCGCGCCGCTACTCGCAGTTCACCGAGACGGTCAACGGCAAGACGACCCACATCTACGAGTTCCTGACCTCGACCGACCCGCTCGTCCTCTTCGTCACCGTCTCGGCCATCGTGACGGCCGTCGTGCAGGTCATCTTCTTCTGGAACTTCTTCTACAGCCTCTTCAGGGGGCCGAAGGCTTCGGACAACCCGTGGGAGGCGACGACGCTTGAGTGGGTGACGGCGACGCCGCCGCCGCACGACAACTTCGGCGGCAGGGTGCCGACCGTCTACCGCGGCGCCTACGAGTACGGCGTCCCCGGCGCGCCGGAGGATTACGTCATGCAGACGACGCCCGACGAGGAGGCGGCGCCGGCCGGGGCGTTAGGTCAAGGGGGCTTGCATGGACAGGGTAACGGGCACGGCAATGGTCACGAACGTCACGACGGGTAGCAGGGAGACGCAGTCCGAGGCCGAGTTGACCACGGAGTTTTCCGCCGCGCGCAGGCGCGGGGGTCGCGGCGGGCGCGGCGGCAACGGCGGCGGCGGCTCGGGGGGCCGCGGGCCGGGGGGCCCCGGCGGCGGCGGCGACGAAAGACGCGGCTTCTCGCCCGACAGCTACCGCATCGGCGTGCTCGTCGGCATCGCCTCCATCCTGATGATGTTCACGGCGCTGGCGAGCGCCTACATCGTCCGCTCGGGCCTGCCGACCTCTTTCGACTGGCGCTCGCTCGACATCCCGTCCTTCGCGTGGGTCAGCACGGGGCTGATTATTCTGAGCAGCCTCACTTACGCCTTCTCGAAGCGGGCGCTGCTGCGCGGCGACGGGGCGGGGCAGAGGCTCTGGCTGTGGGCGACGCTGGCGCTCGGCTTGGGCTTCCTCGTGTCGCAGGTGATGGCGTGGCGGCAGTTGGTCGCGCAGGGACTTTACCTGGCGTCGAACCCGCACAGCTCTTTCTTCTACGTGCTGACGGCGCTGCACGCCGTCCACCTGACGGGCGGCATCTGCGCGCTCAGCTTCCTCGTGGCGCGCGCGGGGCGGGGCGGGCCGGAGGCCGAGCCGAGGCGGCGGGCGCTCGCCGACGTGGTCGGCATCTACTGGCACTTCATGGACGGGCTGTGGGTCTTCCTCTTCCTTCTACTCTTCTTCTGGAGGTGACGGCTTGAGCACCGAAGCGCATGTGGTTCACACGGCGGCGACGCCCGCCAACGAGTGGGACGGCGGCGCGTTCCCCTTCCGCGTCGGCCACCGCAAGCTCGGCATGTGGCTCTTCATCGTCTCGGACGCGATGACCTTCTCGGCCCTGCTCGTCGGCTACTCCTACGCCCGCGCCGCCAGCGACCAGTGGCCGACGCCGTTCCCCTTCTTCCCGAGCATCATCTTCTCGACGACGATGACGCTCTTCCTCCTCGCCTCGTCCTTCACGATGGTGATGGCCGTCAAGGCTTCGGCCGAGAACCGGCTGAAGGCCGCGCGCCGCTGGATTTTCGCCACCATGCTCGGCGGCCTGACCTTCCTCGTCCTCCACCTGATCGAGTGGAAGCACCTGATAGACGAGGGACTGCGGCCCTTCCGCCTCGCCGACGAGATGGCCGAGCACTGGCCGCAGGCGCCGCCGCTCTTCGGCGCCAGCTTCTTCTCCATCACCGGCCTCCACATGTTCCACGTCCTGACGGGCGTCCTCTACCTCGGCTGGGTCGCGCTGCGTATCTCGAAGACGCGCCACGAGGACGTGGAGATAAGCGGGCTCTACTGGCACTTCGTTGACCTCGTCTGGATGTTCGTCTTCCCGCTCATCTACCTGATGAGCGTCAACTACAACGCATAGGAGGCGACGGAGATGGCAATCGGCTCGATACGCGATGTGTTCAAGAAGTCGGACGCCTTCCTGCTCGGCCTCTGCGTGCTGCTGGCGGCGGGCTTCCTCGTCCTGGCCGGCAAGAGCGCGGCCGAGGCCGGCAACTTCTTCACCATCGACAACCTCTTCTTCATCACCATCTGCCTGCTCCTCGCCCTGACCTTCATCGCCGTCCCGGCGCTGACGATGCGCGAGCGCGGCATCAACCCCTTCGCCGTCCCCGACGGCGTGACGCCCGCCCGCGCCGCCGAGCACGTCCACTTCGAGGGCGGCGTCAAGCTCTTCATCAACGTCCTCGGGGGCCTGCTCGTCCTGACCGTCATCGAGGTCGTGCTCGCCTACGTCCACGTCCCGCTGACGCTGATGCTGACCATCCTCATCGGCCTCTCGCTCGTCAAGGCCGCGCTCATCATGGCCTACTTCATGCACCTGCGCTTCGAGAGGATGAGCCTCGTGCTGACGCTCGTCCCGGCGCTCGTCATCTGCATCTGCCTGCTCTTCATCGTCTTCCCCGACAGCTTCCGCACGCGCGACCAGAGGGCGGCGCCGACCAAGGCCGCACAGGGGCAGCACTCCGCCGAGACGACGACGGCGCATTGAGGGACGCGATGTCACACCGGCGGCGAAAGACGAAGAATAGACTGCTGACCGCACTCGCGGCGGCGGCCCTGTACGTTTCCGCCGCGGACGTGTCGGCACAGTGCCCGCTCTGCCGCGCGGGTCTTGAGCAGGCGGGCTACGCGAAGGCCCTGAACCTCGGCATCCTCGTCCTCCTCGTTCCGCCCGTCGCCATCTTCTGCACCATCTTCGCCGCCGCCTACCGGAAGTCGAAGGGCGGCGGCGACGACGAGTCATAAATCGGAATCACGATGCCCGAAGAATTAGTCCCGGCAGTCGACGTTGAGAGGCGGACCATCCGCGGCCGCGTGTGCCCGGCGTGCGGCGGCAAAATCATCCCGTCCGACCGCGCCGTCTACCAGAGCACGGCCGACCCCGACGACGTTTTCCCCGCCTGGCAATGCGAGCGTTGCGGCTACGAGGAACTAAGCGACAAGCCCGCCCCGCCGCCCAAGCCCGCGCCCAAGGCCCCGAAGAAAGGCGAAGGATGAGCGAGCACGACAACCAGCGCGTGGTGCAGTCGGTCTACGAGGCGTTCGGGCGCGGCGACGCGGCCGGCGTCCTCGCCGCCTGCGCCGAGGACATCAACTGGAACATCCACGGCCCCGAGGTCGTCCCCTACTTCGGCCTGCGTCGGGGCCATCAGGGCGTGATAGAGTTTTTGACGCAGATAGGCGGCGCCGTCGAGTTCGAGGACTTCCAGGTCAGGGAATTAATCCCGTACGGCGACCGCGTCATCGTCCTCGGCCACGAGCGCGGGCGCGTCCGCGCGACGGGCAAGACTTTTAATAACGAGTGGGCGATGTGCTTCACCTTGCGCGGCGGCAAGATCACGGACCTGCGCTCGTACGAGGACACGGCCGCGGTCGCGGAGGCTTTCAGTTAAATTCGAGAGGTGGCCGTTGGGCGAAGTATCTTCGCGCGTGCTGCGCATGTTCGGCGACATGGGGAAGGAGACGCTCGACCTGCACGAGCTTTTCGAGGCGGGCGGCAACGACCCCGACGAGCGCCGCGCCGTCTTCCACGCCGTCGAAGATTTAGTCGCCGCCGGGCTTCTGGAGGAGCGCGGCAACGACTTCTACGCGCTGACGGACGAAGGCCGCCGCGCGGCCTCGGGAGGAGTTTGACGGCGCCGCCCTATGAACGACTCGGCACTCCCGCACCTGAACGCCGCGCTCAACTCGCTCAGCTTCCTGCTCCTCGTCGCCGGCTTCTACCTCATCCGCCGCGGGCGCGTCGCCGCGCACCGCTCCTGCATGGTGGGGGCGCTCGTCGTCTCGCTGCTGTTCCTCGTCTCCTACGTCGTCTACCACTACAACTACGGCTCGGTGAAGTTCACAGGGCAGGGCGCCGTCCGCCTCGTCTACTTCGTCATCCTCGTCACGCACGTCGTCCTCGCGGCCGTCATCGCGCCCCTCATCATCATTACGCTCGGGCTCGCGCGGCGCGGCGACTACGCGCGCCACCGCCGCTGGGCGCGCTGGACGTACCCGCTCTGGGTCTACGTCTCCGTGACGGGCGTCGTCGTCTACCTGATGTTGTACCGACTCTACGCGCGCGGGTGAAGGGATGAGCGCCAACGGTTTCAGCGCGAACGGCGGGCGCGGCGGCGAGACGGCCCGCGCGCCGTCCGGCCGTCGGCGCATGTCGTGGCCGCTCGCCGTCGTGGCGACGCTCTTCGTCGTCGTCCCGTTCCTGACGTGGTACTGGACGTGGTTCGGCCGCTCGCTCTCCGACGAAGAGATGCGGAAGTTCCTGACGGACGGCAACCCGCGCCACGCGCAGCACGCCATGTCGCAGCTCGCCGACCGCATCACCGAGGACAAGGACGACGAGGCGGCCCGCCGGTGGGGCGGGCAAGTCGTCGCGCTCGCTTCGAGCCCCGTCGCCGACGTGCGCATGACGGCGGCGTGGCTGATGGGCGTCGAGCACAAGTCGGAGGAGTTCCACGCGGCCCTCTCGAAGCTGGTCGAGGACGGCGAGCCCATCGTGCGCCGCAACGCCGCCCTCGCCCTCGTGCGCTTCGGCGACGAGCGTTGCCGGCCCGAGTTGCTTGCGATGCTCCGGCCCTTCGCGGTCAGGGCCGCGGCTGGCGGGACGGCGATGACCGCGCTCTCGGCCGGCACGCCCGTCAAGCGCGAGTCGCTCCTCGTCCGCTACAGGTCGGCCGAGGGCTCGACCGCCGAGTTGCGCTCGCCCGTGCCGGGCCGCGTCGAGCGCGCGAGCGTGCGGGAAGGGGAGAGCTTCGAGGCCGGGGCCGAACTCTTCCACATCGCCCCCGACGCCGAACAGGTGCGCGACGCGCTCCTCGGCCTCTACTACTTCGGCCGGCCGGAAGACCTGCCGGAAATCGAGCGATACGAGCGCGGCGTCGAGCACATGACGGACGACGTGAAGAGGCAGGCGGCACTGACGGCGCGGGAGATTAAGAGCCGCAAATCGTAAATCGTGAATGGAAGTCGAGAGCCCGGCTGCTTGAACTGTTAATGCTCAAGCAGCCGGGCTCTCAAATACGAGAAACGATTCGCGATTTACGGCGCGGGCGGCGGGGCGTCGGGGAGTTTGACGCCGTGCATGGCCTCCCAGTCGTCGGTGGGGACCATCTCGATGGCGTCCCAGGGGCAGCCGTCGAGGAAGGCGCCGTCGGGCCCCTTGCTGATGCACTTCTGGCAGCCGATGCAGAGGTAAGGGTCGACCTCGATGCGCCCGAAGGGCGTGTGGTCTTCGTCGGGCACCCAGAACATGCACGCCTCGATGGGGCAGTACTCGATGCACGCGGGCGAGCCGGCGCAGCCCGTGCAGCAGTCGGTCGTGATGGCGAGGATGCGGGGGCGCTTCTTGCGCGTCGCCTTGCCGTCGCCCACGGACATCGGCCAGTGCTTTTCGACGATCCCGATCATCTTGCGGCTCCGTGCTCTAAGGAAATCTCGGAAGGCGCACACACTTTAGCACGCCCCCGCCCGGCGGCTCAATAAAATTGCTGGCGGCTTGACAAGGAAGTGCCGCCGGAATAATCTCCCCGCGCTCAATGCGGTCCCCGTTGACGACACGCGCCCCACGTCATCAGCACACAACCAGGCAGCTAAACAGAGGCGGACGCTCACCGCCCGCCCCTTTCACGTCATGCGCAAGGCCCCGGCCACACCCGCGCGCCCGGCCCTTGCGTGTTCCCCCACACCCGCACCTTTAGGAGGTCCGACTTGAAAATCCGCATACTCGTCTACTCCCTCTCGCTCGCCGCGATAATCGGCGCCGCGCTCCTCTTCACCTCCCCCGGCGGCGACGCGCAAATGCTCAGCGGCCCTAACCTCCAAGTCCGCGAAGACATGCTCAAACAGCAGTGGGTCGTGCGCGACGAAAACCTCTCCCCCGACGCTTGCAGCGTCATCGAGGGCGAAGTCACGCCCGGCCTGCGCCGCCTCGTCCGCTTCACCGTCACGACCCCGAACGTCGGCGACAAGGACATCGTCATCGGCGACCCGAACGCGCACTTCGAGGCCAACGACGGCCTCTTCGAGTTCGCCTCGTGCCACCACCACTACCACTTCCGCCACTACGCCATCTACCAGCTCATCGACCCGAAGAGCGGCAAAATCTGGCGCGCCGCCAAGCGCGGCTTCTGCATGCTCGACACCGACCCGAACCCGAACCCGATGGGCGGGCAGCCGCCGAAGCAGTGGCAGTACCGCAACTGCGGCGCCATCGGCATCCCCGGCAATCAGGGCATCTCGGCGGGCTGGGCCGACACCTACCGCTTCTACCTCGCCGGCCAGTTCTTCGTCCTCGACGGCGGCGACGGTCAGGCCGTAGTGCCTCCGGGCGAGTACATCATCCGCGTCACGGTCAACCCGCCGTTCGTCGCCAAGAAGGGCGAGGCGTGCCCCTACAAGGACACCAACGGCTTCTGCCACCAGTTGCCCGAGACCAACTACGACGACAACGTCGGGCAAGTCACCATCAACATCCCCGCCCACCCCGGCCGCGCCGGTCACGGGCCGCTGGCCGGCGACAACACGCCGACCCGCGACGACACCGAGCACGAATGCAACTCCTGCAACTAACAGCCCGCAGGCCCGCCCGACAGGGAGACGCGCCCCGCCGCCTTAGGGCACGGGGCGCGTTTTTCTTTCCCGAGTTCGTGATAAAATCGACGCCACATCGCGAGAAGCATTTCAGCCGTCTTCCGTAAGATTCTCAGGTCCGAACTGCTGCCGGGTCGGGAAAGGCGACCTGGGCGCCCGAGGGCTCTCCCCGACCCCGCCGCGCCCGAACCAACACACGAGCATGAGCACCGTCGCTGGCATCTTCAACTCGCGCGCCGACGCCTCGAACGCCGTCGAGCTTCTGCGCTCCCAGGGCGTCGCCGAAGACCGCATTAACCTCCTCACGCCCGGCTCCTCGGGCGAAGAGCTTGAGGCGGTTGATACGACCGAGACCGAGCAGCCCGGCATGGGCGCCGCGCTCGGGGGCACCGTGGGCGGCGCGCTCGGCATCGCGGGCGGCCTGCCCCTCGGAGCGGCCGCGGCCAGCTTACTCGTCCCCGGCGTCGGCCCCATCCTCGCGGCCGGCCTCCTCGGGGCCGCGCTGCTCGGCGCGGGCGGGGCCGCGACCGGCGTCGCCGTCGGCAACTCGCTCGAAGACAACATGGCGCCCGGACTGCCGCACGACGAGTTGTACGTCTACGAGGACGCCTTGCGCCGGGGCCGCTCGGTCGTCTTCGTGGTGGCCGACGGCGAAGACCAGGAGGCGGTCGCGCGCGGCGTGCTCAAGACGGCCGGCGCCGAGAGCCTCGACGCGGCGCGCGAGGACTGGTGGGTGGGTTTGCGTGACGCCGAAGAGGGCGAGTACGTCAAAGCGGGCGGCGACTTCCGACGGGACGAGCCCGTCTACCGCCGCGGCTTCGAGGCCGCGCTCCACCCGCGCGCCCGCGGCCGCTCTTACGACGATGACGCCGCGCGCCTGCGCGAGTGCTTCGGCGAAGAGTGCGAGGCCGAGCCCTTCCGGCGCGGCTACGACCGCGGCCGGCGCTACCACGGCGAGCTGTTGGAGAGCCACAAGTCTTGAAGGACACGCTCCTCAGCCTTCTCGTCCTCGTCGCGATTCTCGTCGCCAGCGCGCTCGTCACCAACTGGTTCGCGAGCGCCATGTACAAACGCTGCGCCGCCTGCGGCACGCTCAACGCCAAACGCCGCGCCGAGTGCCGCAACTGCGGTCAAGCATTCACCTGATTCCTCCGAGCGCCTTCGCGCGGACTTCTCCCGCGAAGGCGCTCGGAATGGAGAGCGCGATGCGTTGCTTCCGGCCCTTAATCCTGCTCGCCGCCTTCGTCTCAATTAACGTGAACACGACAGCGCAGACGCCCTCGCCGCCCGTCCCGCCCGAGTGGCTGACCCACGCCGAGAAGACCGACTACCGCGAGACGCCGACTTACGACGACACGATGGCTTATGCCCGTCGCCTCGTCGCGGCCTCGCCCTGGCTCCGCATGGTCGAGTTCGGGAGGAGCGGCGAGGGCCGCGCCCTCCAACTCGTAGTTGCTTCCAAAGACCGGGCCTTCACGCCGCAGGCCGCGAAGCGCGCGGGCAAGCCCGTCGTGCTCATACAGGCTTGCATCCACGCGGGCGAGACCGACGGCAAGGACGCTGGCCTCGCTCTCCTGCGCGACATCGCCGTGACGAAGGCCCGCGCCGGGCTCCTCGACCGCGCCACCGTCCTCTTCATCCCCATCTACAACGCCGACGGGCACGAGCGCCGCAGCCCCTACAACCGCATCAACCAGAACGGCCCCGCAGAGATGGGCTGGCGAGCCAACGCCACCAACCTCAACCTCAACCGCGACTACATGAAGGCCGACGCGCCCGAGACGCGCGCCTGGCTCCGCCTCTGGAACGAATGGCAGCCCGACCTCTTCATCGACTGCCACGTCACCGACGGCGCAGACTTCCGATACAACGTCACCTATCAATTCGAGAAGCACGAGAACGTCCTGCCCTCCATCCGCGCGTGGTCAACGGAAGCCTTCGCGCGCCGCATCCTTCCGGCCGCCGAGCGCGACGGCAACCTCTTCTCCACCTACCTCGTCTTCCGCGACAACCGCGACCCGGCGGGGAAGGGCGTCGAGGGCTTCATCGCCACGCCGCGCTTCGCCACCGGCTACGTGCCCGTCGCGCGCAACCGCCCGGCCCTGCTCATCGAAACGCACATGCTCAAGGAACACCGCTCGCGCGTGCGCGGCACCTACGACATCCTCGTCGCCGCGCTCGAAGACGTGAACCGCGACCCCGAAGGGCTGCTGCGCGCCGTCCGGCAGGCCGACGAGCAGACCGTGAATGACGGCCGCACCTACGACCCCGCGCGCCGCGTCCCCTTAAGCGTCAGGTTCACCGACAAGCCGACGCCGATGCTCCTTAAAGGCTGGGCCTTCCGGACCGAGCAGAGCGACATCTCGGGACAGGCCCGCGTCATCTGGGACACCAGCCGGCCGCAGGACCAGACCGTCCCTTTCTACGACGAGGCGGCCCCGGCCGCGAGCGTCGCCCCGCCGCTCTACTACATCATCCCGCCTCAGTGGAAGGAGGCCATCGGAGTCCTCGCCGCACACGGCCTGCGCATGAGCAGGCTCGCCGCGCCCGCCCGCGTCAAGGTCGAGACTTACCGATTAAGCGACGTGAAGTTTGCCCCCTCCTCCTTCGAGGGGCACGTGATGGTGAGTTTCAAAAGTGAGACGTTCCCGCTGGAGCGCACGTTCCCGGCCGGCTCGGCGGTCGTGCCGATGGCGCAGCCGGCCGCGCGCGCCGCGCTCCAACTGCTCGAACCTTCCGCGCCGGACTCGCTCGCCGCGTGGGGCTTCTTCCACTCCGTTCTGGAGCAGAAGGAGTCGGGCGAGGATTACGTTTTAGAGAAGCTCGCGCGCGAGATGCTTGCGAAGGACGAGAAGCTGCGACAGGAATTTGAGCGGCGCCTGAGGGAAGACCCGAAGTTTGCCGCCAGCCCCGCCGAGCGCCTGCGCTTCTTCCACGAGCGTTCGCCCTACTGGGACCCGGAGATGTACGTCTACCCGGTCGGGCGAATTACGGCGCCGCTGAACGTTCGGCTCATTGATTGAGGGGATTGAGTGTAAAAGAAGAGGGCGGCGAGGGAAATTCTCCCCGCCGCCCTCCCCCCCTTTGCAGTGGAAAAAGTAGCTTTAGACCACGTTCCTGCGGCCCGTCAGAAGGTTAATGACGAGAATGACGAGCGCCACGACGAGCAGCACGTGAACGAAGCCGCCTACGGTGTAGCCGCTCACAAGCCCCAGGAGCCATAAGATAAGAAGCACCACCAGAATCGTCCACAACATTACGCCTTCTCCTTTTCAAACCGCACGAGATTTAATTTCCTACTTTCAATCCTTACGCCCTCTCACTTGAGCAACGACCGTGCCAGCAGCACGCCCCGCGTCTCCTCTCACTAAACACCGCCATTTCGCGGCTTCACCCGCCTCTTCTCCCCGACCCGCTGCCTGATTTTGTACGGAAACGCGCCGTCGCGAGAAAACCCTCTGTGTCTGGATACAGGCCGCGCCTTCATTCAATCGCGCGAAGTGGCCGGGCGGCGGCAACCGGGAGCAGCCTCGGGACATCCGAAGAGGGTTCGGCCCCGCGTCGGGCGTTGAAGCGTAAGCAGTTAACGTGGTCTTCGTTTAAGTTCGCGCTGGACTTACTCCGAGCCCGGCTGGTAAAGTGGAAACAGTGTGCGCCCCTCAGGCGCGCGCCCTTTCTGCCGAAAGCAGTTGCCCCGGCGAACCGCGAGAGCTTGTCTGCTGGCCTTCAGTGACTCCTCCGAGGCGGTTTCATCACTGACAAATAAAAGTTTCCGGCGAGGTGACGGCCCCCTTCCTGACGCCCCTCCCGTTGTCGAGGACTTTATGCCCATTTCCCGTTTAATCCCCCGTTCACGCAAGAAAACTACGACCGTCGCCGCCGGTCTCCTGACCCTGATTCTCCTGACGCTCGTCCTCGTCCCGCTCCTACCGAGCCGGACCGAGCCCGTCGTCCGCGAAATCAACTACACGCAGCTCCGCGAGCTTTCCGAGGCCGGCGCCGCACAGTCCGTCCAGATTCAGGGCGAGATGGTGACGGTCACGGCCGCCGACGGCACTCTCGCGCGCTCGGTCGTCACGAGCGAGGCCGCGCAGCAGGAGGTCGTCGCCGCGTTCGCGAAGAACAAGGTTCAGATTGAGTACCAGACGCTCCAGCCGAGCCTGCTCGTCACCTCGCTGAACTACATCCTGCCCGTCGCCACGCTCCTCGCCCTCGGCTTCATCGGCTGGCGCGTCTACGCCAGCATGGGCGGCAGCGGCGACTTCGCGCCCGCTGACGCGAGCAACACGCAGAGCGTCACCTTCGCCGACGTGGCCGGCGTGGACGAAGCCCGCTCGGAGCTTTCCGAGACCATCGAATTCCTGCGCGACCCGCTCAAGTTCGGCCGCCTCGGCGGGCGCTCGCCCCGCGGCATACTGCTCTCCGGCCCTCCGGGCACGGGCAAGACGCTGCTCGCCCGCGCCGCCGCCAACGAGGCCAAGGTGCCTTTCCTCTCGACCTCCGGCTCCAGCTTCCAGGAGAAGTTCGCCGGGCTCGGCGCCTCGCGCGTGCGCCGCCTCTTCGCCAAGGCCCGCAAGCTCTCGCCCTGCGTCGTCTTCATCGACGAGATTGACGCCCTCGGCCGTCGCCGCGGCCGCGGGTCGGACTCGGCCTCGGCCGACCAAGACCAGACCTTGAACCAACTCCTCATCGAGATGGACGGCTTCGAGCAGTTGCAGGGCGTCGTCGTCATCGCCTCGACCAACCGCCCCGACATCCTCGACCCGGCGCTCACGCGCCCCGGCCGCTTCGACCGCGAAATCACCGTCAACCTCGCCGACATGCGAGGCCGCGAGCAGATACTCAAAGTCCACTCGCGCAAGCTGAAGCTCGAAGAAGGTCTTGACCTGACGTGGATTGCGCGCGGCACGCCCGGCTTCTCCGGCGCCGACCTCGCCAACCTCATGAACGAGGCCGCCATCGCCGCCACCCGCGACAACTCCCAGGCCGTCGGCCGCCCGCACGTCGAATACGCGCGCGACAAAATCCTGATGGGCGTCGAGCGTTTAGGCTTCATGATGGATGACGAGGAGCGTTACGCGACGGCCGTCCACGAGGCGGGCCACGTCGCCGTCGGCCTCGCCGTCAAGCACGGCGACCCCATCCACAAAGTCTCCATCCTCCCGCGCGGCCGGGCCCTCGGCGTCACGCAGGCGCTCCCCGAGCGCGACCGCCTGATGAAGACGCGCGAATACCTCGAAGACCAGATAGCGATGCTCCTGGGCGGCCGCGCCGCCGAGATGCTGCTGCTCGACACGCAGACGGCGGGCGCCTCGAACGACATCGAGCGCGCCGTCGAAATCGCCCGCCGCATGGTGGCGGAGTTCGGGATGAGCCCGCTCGGCCCCATCCACCTCGGCAAGCCCGAAGACCCGCACAGCCAGTCGCTCCTGGACCGCATCGAGCACGCCACCAACGACATCATCGCCGACCAGCTCAAGCGCGCCTGCGATGTCGTTGACGCGCGCCGCGCCGAAATCGCCACCCTCGTTGACGGCCTAATGGAGCGCGACACCCTCGACGCCGACGAAATCCGCGAGTCCTTCGGCCTCAAGGCCACTCAGGCCGCGGCGTAAGACGGTAGACAGTAGTCAGTAGAAAATCCTGGTCGGGGGGCGACGCTATGCCGTCGCCCCCCGACTTTTGCTTCCGGCTACTTTTATCCCGCGGCGCTTGCTTGGGGGCGCCGTACTCCTGTAACTTAACTTTGTAATTTCGCCTTGCGGCCGGGGGCGCTGCCCACCCGCAGTCCTGTTCCACTCCCGAACTACACGCATGGCTTACCCTAACGTCGAGCGCATCGAGCTGCCCGTCTTGCAGGAGTTGGCCGCCACCGGCGGCGTCGAGGACGTGCGCTTCCTCTACGACCGCCTCGTCGCCTACTTCCCGCAACTCGGCCCCGACGAAGTGCTCGGCATCACCAACGGCCACCAAAGACAGTGGCGCCGTTTAGTGCAGCGCGCCGGCCGCACGCTCGAAGAGCGCCGCGAGATAGGACGCCGGCGCGGGCTCTGGACCCTCACCGACCGCGGGCGCCGCCGCGTCGGCGAAGAGGGCCAGAGCTTTTCGCTCCCCGCCGAGGGCGACGCCAGAACGGAAGGCTCCGACACGTTAACTCACGCCGAAGTGCAGCAGATGCTTTGCGAGGTGGGCCGCGTGCTCGGCCTCCACGCCGAATCAGAGTTCGACTACTACGACGTGGTCTGGCGCTCGGGCGAGGGCAGCCCGCGCCTCAGCCACGTCTTCGAGGTCCAGCACAAGGGCAACGTTGACGCCGCGCTCGCCAAGCTCAAGCGCGCCTACGACGCCCAACGCTCGCGCCCCTTCCTTGTCGTCGCCAGCGAGCGCGACACGAACCGCGCGCAGCGTCAACTGAGCCTCGCGCGCACCGGCCCCTTCCACGAGATCGGCAGCGTCACCACCATCCTCAGCTTCGAACAGCTCCGCCGCCTTCACCGCTCCCTCACATCAGTGCAAGACCTCCTCTCGCAACTCTTCGAGCGATGACGACGACTGCCACGCCACTCCGCAAGCAGTATCTCGACATCAAGCGCCGCCACCGTGACGCCATCCTCCTCTTCCGCATCGGCGACTTCTACGAGGCGTTCGACGACGACGCACGCCTCCTCGCCCGCGAGTTGGACATCGTCCTGACCTCGAAGCCGATGGGCCGCGACCTGCGCGTCCCGCTGGCCGGCGTCCCCTATCACAGCCTCGAACGCCACCTCGCCACGCTCATCTCGCGCGGCCACCGCGTCGCCATCTGCGAGCAGGTCAGCGACGCGCCCGTCAAAGGCGACGCCGCGGGGCGCGGCCTGATAGAGCGCGACGTGGTGCGCGTCGTCACGCCCGGCACCGTGCTTGAGCCGGGCCTGCTCCAGAGCAAGGTCAACAACTATCTCGCCGCCTTCGCCACGGACGGACGCCGCGCCGGCATCGCCTACGCCGACGTGACGACCGGCGACTTCGCCGCGACCGAGCTGGACGCCCCCGCGGCGCTGACCGAGCTTCAACGCGTCGGCCCCTCCGAACTCCTCCTGCCGCGCAACTACTCGGGCGACGAAGGCGACCTGCCCGGCTTCGTCACCCGCCGCCCCGACGCGGACTTTGAACAGGACGCGGCCCGCCGCACTCTCCAACGACATTTCGGCACGCGCTCGCTCGCGCCCTTCGGCCTCGCGCGCTGGCCGCTCGCCGTCTCCGCCGCGGCGGCCGTCATCACCTACCTCGCCGAGACGCAAGGGGCGACGGCCGAACAGCTCGCGCGGCTGACGAGCTACAGCCCCGAAGCCTACATGGTCCTCGACGCGCAGGCCGCGCGCAGCCTCGAAGTCTTCGACAGCGCGGGCGGCGCGCCTTCGCTGCTCGCCACGCTCGACTCGACGCGAACGGCGATGGGCGGAAGGCTGTTAAGGCGTTGGCTGCGGCAGCCTCTTCTCGACGCGGCCGAAGTCTCGCGGCGGCAGGAGCACGTCGCGTGGTTCTCGACGCGTGAGAAGGAGCGCGCCGAACTCTTCGCCGCGCTCGAAACGGTCCACGACATCGAACGCCTCGCGGGCCGCGCGCGCGCGCGCATCGCCACGCCGCAGGAAATCCTCGCGCTGCGGCAGAGCCTCGAAACCATCCCGCGCGTACGCGCCGTGCTCCAGCGCGAGCAGGGCCGCTTCGCCTCCGCGCTCGCCGCGCTGCCCGCCTGCGAAAAAGTCCTGGCGTTGATTCGCAAAGCACTCTCTGACGAGCTGCCCGCGCGCGGCGAGGCCACCCGCGTCATCCGCGAAGGCTACTCGGACGAACTCGACAAGCTCCGCAAGCTGCTCGGCGAGGGCCGCACCTTCCTCGCCGAAATGGAGCAGCGCGAGCGGGCGCGCACGGGCATCAAGAGCCTGCGCGTCGGCTACAACAAGGTCTTCGGCTACTTCATCGAGGTCACGCGCCCGAACCTGCACCTCGTCCCCGACGGCTACACGCGCAAGCAGACGCTCACGCAGTCGGAACGCTTCATTACGCTCGAACTCAAGGAGTATGAATCGCTCGTCCTCAACGCTCAGGAGCGCGTCGGCGAGCTTGAGATGGGCCTCTTCCGACGCGTCTGCGAAGAGATAGGCAGGTCGCGCGACGAACTGCTCGGCGCCGCCGCGACGCTCGCCCACCTCGACGTGGTCGCCTCCTTCGGCGAGAGCGCGGCGCGCTGGGGCTACGTCCGGCCTTCGGTCGTTGACGACAAGATGCTTGAGATTCGAGGCGGGCGCCACCCCGTGCTCGAAAGGCTTCTTGAAGGCTCGTTTGTTTCCAACGATGTCGAGCTTGGCGGCGAGGGCGGGCCGGAGATTGCGCTCATCACCGGCCCGAACATGTCGGGCAAGTCAACTTACCTGCGTCAGACGGCGCTCATCGTCCTGATGGCGCAGGCCGGGAGCTTCGTGCCCGCGCAGTCGGCGACCGTCGGCCTGACCGACCGCGTCTACACGCGCATCGGCCTCTACGACCGCATCGGCAGCGGCGAGTCAACCTTCATGACCGAGATGGTCGAGACGGCGCACATCCTGCATCACGCGACGCCGCGCTCGCTCGTGCTGTTGGACGAACTCGGGCGCGGAACTTCGACCTACGACGGCCTCGCGGTCGCGCGCGCCGTCCTCGAATACATTCACAACCACCCGCAGCTCCGCTCGAAGACGCTCTTCGCCACGCACTACCACGAGCTGACGGAGCTGGCCGCGACGCTCCCGCGCGTGCGCAACCTCTACGTCGAAATCGCCGAGCGCGGCAGCGACCTCGTCTTCCTCTACCGCGTCTTGCCGGGCGTCGCCGAGAAGAGCTACGGCGTCTACGCCGCCAAGCTCGCCGGCCTGCCCCGGCCCGTCGTCCGCCGCGCCGAGGAACTCCTCCACGAGTACGAGGGGGGCACGCCGAACGCGCCCCGCGACGCGGCCGAGGCCGTCACCGACTTTGAATCCTCCGAATGGGGCCGCGGCGCGCGTCTCGTTCAGGAACTCCTCCAGACGGACGTAAACGCCCTCTCGCCCGTCGAAGCCCTCATGAAGCTCTACGAGCTGCGCAAGACGGCCGAGGGCGCCGCCGCCGACAAACTCAAAGCCAAGAAGACGGCCTGAATCCTAAGCCGGGTCGGTGTGAATCTGGACGCGGGAGCGGGGGATTTCGGCCTCGATGGCGCGCAGCACCGAGACGGTGAGGCCGTGCGCCTCTTCGAGCGTGCTGTCGCGCTCGACTTCGAGGTGGAGGTCGATGAACTTGAGCGAGCCGGAGCGGCGCGTGCGGATGTCGTGGCAGCCGAGCACGCCGCGGTCGCGGAAGCGGGCGACGACCTCTTCGACCTTGCGGTCGATGGCGCGGGGCAGGCGGCGGTCCATGAGGACGTGGAAGGCGTCGCGGCCCACGTCGAAGGCCGAGTAGAGGATGAAGCCGGAGATGAGGAGCGAGATGAGCGGGTCGGCCAAACGCCAGCCGGTGAGCGCGACGATGAGGAGGGCGGCGAGCGCGGCGGCGTTGGTGAACACGTCGGTCGCGTAGTGCGCCGCGTCGGCGCCGATGGCGGGCGAGTCGGTGGCGCGCGCCGTCCGCCGCAGGCGCATGACGAGGAAGACGCTGACGGCGGCGGCGACGACCATCGTCGCCACGCCCACCCACTCGCGCCCGACCTCGTGCGGCTCGAAGAGGCGGCGGACGGCCTCGATGACGAGGAAGATGCCCGAGGCGGTGATGACGGCCGACTGGAAGAGGCCGGCGAGCGATTCGGCCTTGCCGTGCCCGTAGCGGTGGTCCTCGTCGGGCGGGCGCGCGGCGGCGCGCACGGCGTAGAAGTTGATGACGGAGGCGAAGATGTCCATCGCCGAGTCGAGCAGCGAAGCCCACACGCTGATGGAGCCCGTCAGCCAGCCCGTCCACGTCTTGAGGATGATGAGGAAGCCGGCCGCGAGTATCGAGAGCCGCGCCGCGGAGCTTTTGAGCCGCGCGTCTTCGGCGGAGAGGCCCGGCATTACGTAGTGCTCGTGTGCGTCGTTCGCTGCCATAAAAGCTTTCGCGCGTATTCTAACAAATCAGCGACCGGGCGCGTCCGGGTGCTCCGATATCTCGACCTCGGTCAGCCCCTCGCGCCTGCGCAGCGTGACGAAGGCAACGCCCGCGAAGATGAGCGCGGCGGCGACGTAGGTGCGCGGCCCCCACTGTTCGTCGGCGCCGAGCACGAGCGGGGCGACGGCGAAGGCGACGAGCGGCTGGAGGTAGATGTAGGCGGCGACGGTGCTGGCCGAGACTCGTTCGAGCGCCCACGCGTTCAGGTAGTAGGCGAAGACGGTCGGGATGAGGACAATGTAGGCGACCGCGGCCCACGTCTCCAAGCCGGCCACGGGCGGGCCGGATTGCGCGAACGTGTAGCCGCCGACGGGGACGGCGAAGACGGCGCCGAAGGTGAAGACCCACGCCATCGCCGTCAGCGCGCCGTGGCGGATGAACGCCTCCTTGGAGACGGCGATGTAGGCGCCGTAACAAAAAGTGTTGGCGACGAGCAGGACGTTGCCGAAGGTCTTCTCGCCGGCCAGCTCCGCCTGGAAGGGGTCGACGAGGTAGACGACGCCGGCCGCGGCGATGAGCGTCCCCGTGAGGACGCGGGCCGACAGCTTCTCGTAGCCGAGCAGCGCGCCGACGATGAGCGTGAAGACGGGAATCGACGTGCTGAGAAGAGTGGCGTTGACGGCGGTCGAGTGGGCGAGGCCCTTGGTGAAGAGGAACTGGTTGAGGACGACGCCGAGCAGGCTGTAGAGGGCGAAGCGCGCGAGGTCTTTGCGGCGCGGGAGGTCGAAGGGGCCGGTCAGGCTGCGCAGGAGCACGAAGAGGGCGGCCGCGCAGCCGACGCGGATGGCGACGAGGCCCGTGCTCGGCAGCGCCCGCAGCGCAATCTTGCCGGCGATGGGCCACGTCCCGAAGATGAGCTGGACGGCGAAGAGGGCGACGTGCGGCCCGACGACGCCCTTCGTTTCAGCGACGGATGCTCTCAAAAATCAACCCGCTCGGTCGTGCTCGCCCGCTTAGCTGTACTCGCCGCCCTTCGCGCCGGTGCCTTCGCCGGGCTCGCCCGCGCCGGTGTTGCCGGGGTCGGCCTCGGCGTCGGGGTCGGAGGAGCCGGTGTTCAGGCCCTCGGGCGTCTGGCCGTGCTGGGCGCCGTACTCCTGGCTCTCGGCGTCGGTCTGGATGTTGGAGGGCGCGTCGCCCGTGTTCTCTGAACTCATCAAAGTCCCCCTTAAAATTTATGCGAGCAGGTAGAGCGGGTTCTCAAGAATCTTCTTGAAGGTCTGTAGGAATTTGGCGCCCGTCGCGCCGTCGATGACGCGGTGGTCGCACGAGAGCGTGACGCGCATCAACTGCCGGACGACGACCTGCCCGTCGCGCACGACCGGCTTCGGCGTGACGGCGCCGACGGCGAGGATGGCCGCCTCGGGCGGGTTGATGACGGCCGTGAACTCGTCGATGCCGAACATGCCGAGGTTGCTGACGGAGAAGGTCGCGCCGGTGTACTCCTCGGGCTTGAGCTTGCGCGAGCGGGCGCGCTCGGCAAGCTCACGGACCTCGCGCCCGATTTGGCCGACCGACTTGTTGTTGGCGCCCCGGATGACCGGCGTAATCAGCCCGTCCTCGACGGCCACGGCGACGCCGATGTCGGCGCGCTCGTAGAAGCGCAGCGTCTTCTCGTGGAAGGAGGCGTTGACGGCCGGGTGCTGCATGAGCGCGGCGGCGGCGACCTTGATGATGAGGTCGTTGAGGCTGACCTTGTTCTCCGGGTCGAGCTCGTTGAGCTGGCGGCGCAGCTCGACGGCGCGGTCCATCTCGATTTCGGCCGTGAGGAAGAAATGCGGGATGGGGCCGATGGAGGTGACGAGCCTCTTGGCGATGGTCGCGCGCATGGGCGTGACGTGCTCTTCGCGGTAGGGCGCGGCGCCGTCGGCGGAAGGCGCGGAAGCCGGGCGGGCCTGCTGCACTTCGGCTTGGGCGGGCTGCTCTTGGGCGGAAGGCTGCTCGGCCGGCGCGGGCTGTTGGCCGGCGCGGCTGACGGCGTCTTCGATGTCGCGCTTGATGATGCGCCCGCCGGGGCCGCTGCCCGTGAGCGTGTTGAGGTTGATGCCGGCCTCGGCCGCCATGCGCGCGGCGATGGGCGAGACGATGAGACGGCCGCCGCGGCGCCCGTTGCCCGACTCGCCCGACGGCTCAGCCTGCTTCGGCGCGGGCTCAGGTTTAGCCGTGGCTTCGGGCGCACCGGCCTGCGGCGCGGAAGGCTTGCCGCCAACGTCGCCGCGGACGGGCTGGCCTTCGACGGTCGCCTGCGTGCGCGCGCCGCCGGGCACGACCTGGGCCAGTTCGTCCGGCGCCCCGTAGGCGCGGCCCTGCACGGAGTCCTCGATGCGCTCTTTGTTCTCGGCCTGCGCGTCGACCGAGGCGGCTTCGGAGACGAGGCCGGAGATGTCCTCGTCCGCCTCGCCGATGATGGCGATGATGGCGCCCAAGGGGACGGTCTGCCCCTCGTTAACAAGAATCTTTCTGAGCACGCCGGTGGCGAGCGCCTGCGCCTCCATCGTCGCCTTGTCGGTGTCGATCTCGGCGAGCGGCTCGCCGACGCTGACCTTGTCGCCTTCCTGCTTCAGCCAGCGCGACAGTTGCCCCTCCTCCATCGTCGGGGACAGTTTCGGCATCACGACCTGCGTAGCCATTCGGTTTCCCTCTTCAGTCTAAGTACGCCACTTCGCGGACGGCGGCGACGACGGCGGCGACATCGGGCAGGGC
>DASZEK010000117.1:0-2350 GCA_035941045.1 Pyrinomonadaceae bacterium
TTTTCGGAGGAAGAATGTTAGCAATCAGATTGATGCGGATGGGCGCCAAGAAGAGCCCGTCGTACCGCGTGGTGGTGAAGGAGAAGCTGTCGAAGCGCGACGGCGACTACGTCGAGAACGTCGGCTTCTACAACCCGACGCGCGAGCCCGCCGAGGTGCGCCTCAAGATGGACCGGGTCAACTACTGGATCGGCCGCGGCGCCCAGCCGACCGACACCGTCCGCCAGCTTATCCGCCAGCAGGCGCGGGCCGCCGCGAGCGAGGCGGCCGAGCAGCCCGCCGCCTGAAACTTGAAAAGATGAGAGAGGCCGTCGAGTTAATCGTCAGGAAGCTCGTGCGCGAGGCCGAGGCGGTGGACGTGCGCGAAGTCGAGCGCGACCGGCAGACGACCGTCATCGAGGTCCGCGTCGCGCAGCCCGACGTGGGCAAGCTCATCGGCCGTCAGGGGCGGACCGTCAAGGCCCTGCGCTCGCTGCTCCACGCCGCGGGGCAGAAGCACAACCGCCGCTACGTCCTCGACATCGTCGAATGAGCGGGGGCGGCGCGGACGAGCTGGTTCTGGTCGCGCGCGTCGTCAAGGTGCGCGGCGTCCGCGGCGAGGTGGCGGCGGACCTTTTGACCGATTTCCCCGACCGCTTCAAGGAAGTCGGCGAGTTGATTTCGGTCGCGCCCGCGGGCTCGCGCGAAACGTTGGCGGTCGAAGGCCACTGGCTTCACGGCGACCGCGTCGTCTTCAAGTTCAAGGGCTACGACACGCCGGAAGAGTCGGCCGCGCTGGTGGGGCGCGACCTGTGCGTGCCGGAGTCGGAGGCGGTCGAGCTGGAAGAGGGCGCGTACTTCGACTTCCAGCTCGAAGGCTGCCGCGCCGAGACGGTCGACGGCAGGCACCTCGGGACGGTCCGAGAAGTTTTGCACACGGGCGGCGAGGCTCCCGTCCTCGTCATCCGCGACGAAGGCGGGCGCGAACACCTCGTCCCCTTCGCCGAAAGCATCTGCGTCGGGATTGACGTTGAGGGCAAGCTCATCCGCGTTGACGCGCCGGAAGGGCTCTTGGAAATTTAGACCTTGCGCTTTGACATCGTCACGATCTTCCCGGACTTCTTCGGCGCGGTCTTTGACTTCGGGATCGTGAGGAGGGCACGCGCCGCGGGCCTCGTCGAGATTGCGGCGCACGACCTCCGACGCTGGACGCACGACAAACACAAGGTCGTGGACGACCGGCCGTTCGGCGGCGGCGACGGGATGGTCCTGAAGGCCGGGCCGATCTTTGAGGCGGTCGAATCTCTGGCGGGCGCTGCGGACGCGAAGGCGCTCAGGGCGGCGGGCAGGCGCGTCGTGCTCATGTCGCCGCAGGGGCGCGTGCTGACGCAAGGGCTGGCGGCGGAGTTGGCCGAGGCAGGGCAGGTGGTCGTCATCTGCGGGCGCTACGAGGGCGTGGACGAGAGGGTCGCGGAGGCTTTGGTGACCGACGAAGTCTCCATCGGCGACTACGTCCTGTCGGGCGGCGAGCCGGCCGCGGTCGTCCTCGTTGACGCGGTCGTGAGGCTCGTCCCCGGCGCTTTGGGGAGCGAGACTTCGGCCGTCAACGAGTCCTTCTCCGAAGGCTTGCTCGACTTCCCGAACTACACGCGGCCGCCCGAGTTCCGCGGGATGCGCGTGCCGGAAGTTTTGCTCGGCGGCCACCACGCCGAGGTCGCGCGCTGGCGCAGGCGCGCGGCGCTCAGGAAGACTTTGAGGAACCGGCCGGACCTCTTCGCGCGGCTCGCGCTCGAAGAGGGCGAGAGGTCGGCCGTCGAGAACGAAGTAAGAACTGATAGAACTGATAACTGACTGCTGATTTACCGAGGTGACTTATGAACCGCTTGGACGTTGTTGAGAAGGCGCAGTTGCGCACGGACATCCCGGCTTTCGCGCCGGGCGACACGGTGCGCGTGCACGTGCGCATCAAGGAGTCGGAGACGAAGGAACGCCTCCAGGCGTTCGAGGGCGTCTGCATCGCGCGCACGGGCGGCGGCATCCGCGAGACCTTCACGGTGCGCAAGACCAGCTTCGGCGTCGGCGTCGAGCGCATCTTCCCCATCCACGGCCCCATCATCGGGCGCGTCGAGGTCATCCGCCGCGGGCGCGTCCGCCGCGCCAAGCTCTTCTACCTGCGCAAGCTGCGCGGCAAGGCCGCACGCATCAAGGAACTCGACACGCGCACGTCCACCAAGGGCAGCAGCGGTCAGGCGCAGGGCGCCTCGGCCTCCAACAAGAGCAGCAAGTAGCTCACAAGCCGTAAATCGTGAATCGTAAATCGTGAATCGAAAGAAGCGGTCTTTCACGATTTACGATTCACGATTTACGATTC
>DASZEK010000118.1:0-2655 GCA_035941045.1 Pyrinomonadaceae bacterium
TCGCCTGATGAGTTCACTGCGCGCCAGGGCGAGGCTCGCGTTGCGGGAGGCGGAAGTCGTCTTCGCGCAGGAGGTGGGCGCCGCCTTCACGCAACTCGGCCGCGACCTCGCCGAGCGCGTGCGCTCGAAGATGCGCGAGGACACGGGCGCCCAGAAGCGCAACGTGCGGTCGCGCGTGACGGGCTCGGGCTTCCGCAAGGCGCTCGTCGTCTACGGCGACAAGGCGCAGACGCACGTGGACGAATACGGCCGCCGGCCGGGCGCGAAGATGCCGCCGTGGCGCAGGGGCTCAGTTCTTTTTAAGTGGGTCGGCCGCAAGGGCATCGGCGCGGGTGAGATTGCCGCCGCGAGGCAGGAGGGGCAGCGCCGCTCGCTCCGACGCCGGCCGGACATCTCGCAGGCGGGCTTTGACCGTGCGGGCGCGCGCCGGGCGAACAAGGTGCAGGAGCGAATCTCTTTTCTCATCGCGCGCAAGATCGCGCGCCAAGGCATCCCGGCGGGCAAGCCCTTCGAGCGGACGAAGAAGGAGTCGGCGCAGCTCATCCGGGCGACGGCCGACGGGGCGATTAAGAAAGGCGTCGAGAGGCTAAACCGGAAAGCATGAATCTTCCGAGTGACATCGTCGAGATGGAGCTGGCCGTGCGCGAGGCGATACGCGCCAAGCTCGGCGCGCTGCCCGACTCGGGCGTCGCGCACGGGCGCGAACGCTACGCCGACACGCTCGCCAAGTACCTGGACCTCTTCGCCGTGAAGGACGAGGCACAGGGCGGCAAGACCGTCGTCGCGGGCGTGATGGTCAAGCTGCTCAGCCCGCTCCCGCGCCTCGGTGACGCGACGAGCTGCCGCGTGCCTCTGACGCTCAAATACTCCGTCGAGTTCATCCGCCAGTTTGAAGACACCCGGAAGGACGGGCGTAATTCGTCCGACATTTTTTACGGCTTGCTGATGCGCGCCTTCGACGCCTTCGAGCGCGACCAGACGCTCGGCTTCTCGGAGCTGGAGCACAAGCTTTTACAGCCCACGGACGAGGCGACCGTGGAGGACTTCGACAAGGTGATGTGCCACGTCGCCGAATTTCAGATCGAGTGTGAGGTCGAAAGATAGAGGATTTATGGCGAACAAGAAGACCGATCCCAAGCAGCAGCCCAACGTCAAATTCGTCGGCCGTGAGAGGCAGGAGTACGGGAAGACCATCAGGCCCGAGCCCTTCGAGCGCGTCACCGACGGCGGCCACGAGATCGAGCTGCCGCCGGCCGAGGCGCAGCGCGCCGGCTTCTTCCACCCGGACGCCGCGCGCCTCGTGCGCCTGCACCCGTCGCTTTACAAGTTCATGGTCTAGCTCGCCCCGAGGGCGACGCGCGGCCGCAAAGTTTTCCCGAGCTGATAAGGAGTGAATAGATGGGACTGAAAAAGGCCCGACTGCTCATCGCGTACAACCCGAACTGGAAGCGCCAGAGCGCCTTCGGCACCCCCATGTCCCTGAGCGACCTGACGGCCGTGATGCCGCTCGAAAACAAGCGGTGGCCCGGAACCTCTCTCACGGTCGAGGAGGTCCGCGGCTGCTCCGGGCGTCACCTGGTCAAGCGCATCCTGCTCGCGCGCGTCATGCGCTGGGCGCTGGAGTTCAAGGTGACGACGCAGATTCTCGCGGGCGCCGTCGCCCTCATCTACGGCTCGGCGGCCTCGCCGACGGGCACCCCGGCCGACGAGGTGCAGACCATCACCATCGACGCCACGGGCGGCACCTTCACCGTCGCCTTCACCTTCGAGGGCCTGACGGACACGACGCCGGCCATCCCCTACAACGCGAGCGCCGCGGCGCTCCAGACGGCGCTCGAAAACCTCCGCTCGATCAAGGCGGGCAACGTCACCGTGACGAAGCTCGGCAGCGTCTTCACGATCACCTTCACGGGCGATCTGGCGAAGGCCAACGTGCCGCAGCTCGTGACGGACGCGGCCAACCTGACGGGCGGCGCCGCGACGGCCACGCCCGCCACGGTCACGCCGGGCGTGCAGAAGCTGCACGCCGTCGCGCGCATGACGGGCGAGCAGGGGCCGGCCATCTCTTTCGTCGTCGGCTTCGAGGGGCACCCCGAGACTTACGTGCTTTACAAGTCGGTCGTGGCTGCCGACCTCGCCGTGACGGCCGAGCGCCGCGCCATCGTGCGCGCCACGCTGGGCGTGCGCGGCAGCGCGCAGGTCGAGGCCGTGCCCGACTTCGTCATGCCAGTCTGCCAGACGCAGGACGTGATCCGGGCCGCGCAGTGCCGCGCCGAGGTGGACGGCATCTTCTACCCCGACATCGTGCGCATGGCCTACTCGTCCTCGGCCAACATCTTCGACGGCGACGACGCCACCCCCTTCGACGGGCCGGACGTGGTGAGGCTTGAGCAGGGCGAGCAGTGGCAGCCCACGTACAGCCTCGACACCTACGGCACCAACGCTGACACGCTCTTCGCGCTGGGCAAGGCGCTCGCCGAGAAGGCGGTCAAGCTGCACTTCGGCCCGCCGGGAAACCGCGTGAGCTTCGAGGCCGCGCTCGCGGCTCTCCAGCTCGCCGACGATGAGCTGGGCTTCTCGGGTCAGGCGAGCCGCTCGACGATTCAGCTTCAGGCGACGCCGCTCGAAGTCTCGGGGGCCGCGCCCGACGCCGTC
>DASZEK010000119.1:0-14183 GCA_035941045.1 Pyrinomonadaceae bacterium
CGCCCCGCCCGAGAGCGAGAGCTGGTCGGCGTGGACCCGCAGGCCCATCCCGAGGCTTTGCGCCTTCAGGAGCACGCGGCGCGACTCCTCGACCGTGAAGACGCGCTCCTCGCAGAACACGTCGCAGAACTCGGCCAGCCCTTCGCGCGCGACGCGCGGCAGCATCTCCCCCGTCAACAACTCGACGTACTCGGCCCGCCTGCCGCGGTACTCGTCCGGCACCTCGTGCGCGCCGAGGAAGGTCGGCACGTAGCGCGCCCCGCCCGACTCGTTCAGGCGGCGCACGACGCGCAGCATCTTCAGCTCGTCTTCGACCGACAGCCCGTAGCCAGACTTGGCCTCGACGGTCGTCGTGCCGCAACGCAGGAACCACTCGCCGCGCCGCCGCGCCGTCTCGAACAGCCCGTCCTCCGTCGCCGCCCGCGTCCGCCTGACGGTCGAGCGGATGCCGCCGCCCGCCTCGGCTATCTCGGCGTAGGTGGCGCCCAGAGCGCGACGCTCGAACTCGTCGGCTCGGCTCCCCGCGAAGACCGGGTGCGCGTGCGCGTCAACGAAACCGGGCGTCACGACGCGGCGCCCCGCGTCCAACACCTCGCAGCCCTCCGGCGCCAGCGGCTCTATCTCTTCCGCCTTCCCCGCCCGCTCTATCACGCCGCCGCGCACGAGCAGCGCGCCGCCTTCAATAATCGAAAGCTCGCGCATCTCGGCCCCGACGCGCGGCCTCGCCGGCCCCGCCAGCGTGACGAGCTGCGAGCAGTTGAAGACGAGAAGCGCGTCCGTAGGACTTGCGGTCATCGTGGCCTTCAGGCGCTCGAAGTGTGGTCGTGGACGATGCGCCAGCCGGCGTTGGTGCGCCGGAAGATGAGTGTGAAGCGGCCGTGCGGGTTGTCCGACTCGCGCGCGAGCTGCCAGCGCCCCGAGGCCATGATGTAGAAGGGCGAGAGCGGCTTGAACTCAAGCTCGGTGAAGGAGAGCGTGCCCATCTTGGCGCGCGAGTCGTAGCTCGCCCGGTATCGGTCGAGCACGGTCTGCCAGCCGCGGCGCAGCGAGTCGCCGGAGACGAAGGTGGTCGTCTCCTCTTTGGCGTAGCCCTCCATGAAGCCTTCGATGTCGCCGCGGTTCCAGGCCGCCTGCTGCGACTCGATGACGGCGCGCACGGCCGCAACATCCTTGTCCTCCTTCTGCGACCGGGGCGGCCCGCCGCGCCCCTGATAGCCGAGGACGACGGCCCCGACGGCGAGCAGCGAGGCGAAGGTGTAGACGTGTTTCCTGTTCATAGACGACCCCCTTTTAAGGAGGATACGGGGACAGCCTTTACGACTTCAAGCCGGCGCGCGGGCCGCGAGCCACGCGCGCACGTCGGCGCGCATCTCGGGCGCGAACTCGTGGCCCACGTCATAAGTTTTAGTCTCAACGTCTGCGGCGCGCGTCCCCAGCCGTTGCTCATAATCGGCGACGCGCTCCGGCGGGTAGAACTCGTCGCGCGCGCCCGAGAGGTGGAGCACGGAGGCGCGCGTCTCGCCGTACCGCGCACCCTCCTCCCAGTCGCCCGGCATCCCGCCGCAGACGCCCACCACCCCGCGCAACACCTCGCGGTGCGTGAACGCGAAGCGGTAGTTCAGCGCGCACGCCTGCGAGAAGCCCATCAGGAAGACCGCGTCCGCCCGCGCGACTCCCCGCGACACAAGCTCGCCTGTCAAATCCAACACGGCGCGATGGTGAAGCGCGACCGAGTCTTCGGGGCGAAAATTCGTCAACCACCCGAACCCGTACCTGAGCGGCCCGCCCTTCTCCCTCGGCTCCTTAATGTGCTGATGCGGCCCCTGCAACGTCGCCACCGCGAACCACTCCGGCACGTGCCGCCGCGCCTCCCTCATCATCCACCCCTTATTACTCCCGTACCCGTGCAGCGCAACGAGCAGCGGCGCCGCCCCGCCCCCCGGCGCGAACACGTCGTAATAAAGTTTCGCCTCGACTTTGAGCGACAGGTCTGTCGCCAAAGGTCCACCCTCTTCGACCATTAATCTCTCCGCACGCAACGCCGCTGATTTATGAGGAAGTTTAGCACAGGCGAATAAAGCCGGAGGGAGTCAGGCCCTAGCCTCTTCGGCCCTCAAATCGCGGAGCAATCTCTCAAACGCCTTCTCGAAAGCGTCGTGGTCTTTCCAGTCGGAGAAATCAGGGATGAAGTACTCGCGCACCTCCTTAGCCAAGTCTCTGCCGCTGTCGGCGTCGAAGCGTCTCCACGCCTTAACCTTGTGGAACTCCACGATGCTAATCGGGAACAGCTTGCGCCTGCCCTCTTTAAGCTCCGTCTCCCGCGCCCTCTGAATCTCGTTCATCACCCACTCGCTCTGCATGCTGCTCTCCGACAGGACGAGGAGCAGCCTGTCGTGCAGTTGAATGGCGCGCTCTATCTGCTCGTAAAGCTTCTGCCCGCCCTTCATCTCCTCGGGCGCGAACCACACGCGCAGCTTCTCGTCCCTCATCCGCGAGTAAAGCCGCCTCGCGAACTCCTCGTCACGCGTGCTGTAGCTGATGAAGCAGGAGTAGAACTGTATCGCCTGCTGCACGCCGAAGTGCGACGGGATGAAGGCTATGAAATCGTCAGGCACGCCGCACCCGCGCAGGAACGCTTCGGGTATCTTTCCGGCTGATTTATAGAGCGTGTCAACGCCGATGCTAGATGAGCCAAAATGTCTTACCGTCTCCAGCCCTTTAACTTCACTGAGGTCACTGTCCGCGAAAGTAGTGTAACCCAATACTGCACCTGTGAAGTCTGCGCCGCCGAGACTTGCTTGACTGAGATTTGTGAACGTGAGGAATGAGCCGCTGAGGTTTGCGTCACTAAGGTTAGCGTGGAGGAGATTTGCGCCGTTGAGGTCTGCGCCGCTGAGGTCTGCGCCGCTGAGGTCTAAGAAGTTGAGGTCTTTGCCGACGAGGTCTGCTCCGGCGAGGTCTGGACGAACCTTTCGGTGCTCATCTCTCCAATCGTTCCAGGCGATAAATCCTTGTTTCAGAATCTGAAGATGTTTGGGATTAGCCATCGCGGTTAGCTCCGGTAAGTATTAATTGACGTAGCCGCCCGGCTCGCCGCCTCCGCTTTCCGTGCCGCCGTCGTCTTCGGGCGCGGGCGGTGCGAGCGCGGGCGGTGGGGTGGTTTCTTCTTCGAGGGACCAGATTTCGTAGAGGTCGGGGGGGACTTCGGTGACGAAGCGGGAGGGGCGTTGGAGGAGGGATTGGCGGGATGAATAGTCCGTGACCATGAGGGGGTAGGTGATGTGGAGTTGGTCGCGGGCGCGGGTGAGGGCGACGTACCAGAGGCGGCGTTCTTCTTCTTCGCCGTCCGTATCGCGCAGGGAGCGGGGGCTGGGGAATTTGCCGTCGGCGGCCCAGACGATGAAGACGGCTCGCCATTCGAGGCCCTTGGCCTGGTGGATGGAGGAGAGCGTGAGAAGCTCGTCCTCGTCGCCGCCGGAGACCACGTCTTCGGCGGCCAGGGCTTGCGGGGCGCCGTAGCCTTCGGTCGAGAGCAGGGCCAGCTCGGATAGGAACTCTTCGGTCGAAGAGTAGCGGGCGCTGTAGTGGGCGAGCTGGCGGAGGTCTTCGAGGCGGGCCTCGGCGTTCTCGTAGTTGGCTTCGAGGTGGGCCTCGTAGCCGCGGGCGAGCACCAGCTCTATCTGGCGGCCGGGGGCGGTGCGCACTTCGTCGCGGACCAGCTCTTCGAGGAGGGCGCGGAACTCGGGCCAGCCGAGGCCGCGCTTGGAGACGGCCGCGTCCGCCTCGCCGCGCAGGACGAGGGCGAGGGGGTCGGGGGCGGAGGAGATGCGGTCCCAGACGCGGTTGGCGGTGGCGGCGCCGACGTTCGGGATGAGGCGCAAGACTCGCTTCCACGCCAGCTCGTCGCGCGGGTTGGCGGTCAGGCGGAGGTAAGAGACTACGTCCTTGATGTGCGCCTGCTCGAAGAAGCGGACGCCGGAGCGGACGCGGTAGGGGATGCCGCGCCGCGTCAGCTCAAGCTGCAATTCGAGCGAGTGGTAGTGAGAGCGGTAGAGCACGGCCGTCTCTTTCAGAGAGACGCCTTCGTCCCTCAATTCGAGGATGCGCGAGGCGACGAAGGCGGCCTGCTGGTCTGCGTCGCGGCAGGGGACGAGTCCGGGCGGGAGGCCGAATGAGGCGCGAGCGGCCCTGAGGGTTTTCGGAAACTGGCGGCGGTTCGAGGCGATGGAGACGTTGGCGACGGCGAGGATTTCGGGGGTCGAGCGGTAGTTGGTTTCGAGCTTGTAGACGCGCGCCTCGGGGTAGCGTTTGGGAAACTCCGAGATGCCTTCGACCGAGGCGCCGCGGAAGGCGAAGATGCTCTGCGCGTCGTCGCCGACGACCATCACGCCGCGGTGCTTGAAGGCGAGCAGGTCAACTATCTCGGCCTGTAGCTTGTTCGTGTCCTGGTACTCGTCAACGAGGACGTGCTCGAACTGCTCCTGGTAGATGCGCGCGATGTCAGGCTTCTCTTCGAGCAGGCGCTTCCAGTTCAGGAGCAGGTCGTCGTAGTCCATGACGTTGCGCTCGCGCTTGCGCTCCATGTAGAGGCGGTCCACGCGCTTGATCTGCTGCGTCAGGGGCTCGAAGTAGGGGTGGCGGCGCGGAATCACGTCTTCGAGCGGGCGGTCGGTGTTGGTGGCGAAGCTGATGATGTCTTGCAGGACTTCCGGCTTGGGGAACCGCTTGGCGCGCGTGTCCACGCCGGCCTCGTCCACGCAGACGCTCAGGAAGTCTTTGGCGTCTTCGGTGTCGAGGATGGAGAAGTTCGAGGTGTAGCCGAGGCTGTCGGCGTGGCGCCGCAGGATGAGGTTGGCGATGCGGTGGAAGGTGCCGCCCCAGACGCGGCGCGCGACATCGGCGCCGCCTCCGGTCAACTGCTCGACGCGGCGCAGCATCTCGCGGGCGGCGCGGTTGGTGAACGTGGCGAGGACGATGCGCGAGGGCGCGACGCCGTGCTCGACGAGGTAGGCGACGCGGTAGGTGATGGCGCGCGTCTTCCCCGAGCCGGCCCCGGCGATGACGAGGGCGGCGCCCGCAGGCGCGGTCGCCACCGCCAGTTGCTCCTCGTTCAACTCCTCGCGGTAGCGCGCCAGCCTGTCCGGCAGGCTCGGCCCCGCGGGCCGCTTGATGACGTAACGTTTCATGAAAGAAGCCCCGGCCCCGGCTTATAACACGGCCGCCGGGCCGCGTGCTATCATACCCTCACGCCGACGGGTCCACCCACCCTCTAACACCAAGGAGACAATCATGGAAGCAGTTGAAGCCGTGGCAACTCCGATCGCCAAGTATAAGTTTACGGTCGCCCAGTACATGTGCATGGGTGAAGCGGGAATCTTCCCTCCGGGCGAAAGGGTGGAACTCATCGAAGGGGAGATCGTCAAGATGTCACCAATCGGCACGAGACATGCCGCCCGCGTCGGGTGGTTAACTCAAACTCTCATCATCCTGCTGCAACGCGTGGCTCTGGTCTGGGTGCAGAATCCCGTCGTACTAGATGACTTGTCGGAGCCGCAGCCCGACATCCTCGTGCTTAAACCGCGGCCCGACTTCTACGCGGAATCTAAGCCGAAGCCCAATGACGTGCTCCTGCTCATCGAAGTGGCCGAAACGACCCTGGCTTACGACCGAAAGGTCAAGTTGCCGATCTACGCTCGCTCCGGGGTCCGGGAGGTGTGGATTGTTAATCTCGCGGAAGAGCGAATAGAAACTTACGCCGACCCGGCGGGCGGGGTTTATAAGACGACGGCTTCTTTCGGACGCGGCGAGGAGGTTCAGTCGCGCCTTGTCGCCTCTTTGAAGCTGGGCGTGTCGGAGGTGCTCGGCTGAGAGGCGCCTTTGCATTCGGGGGCGGCGGAAGTTAGGATTGGGCGTCAACAAACTCCGAGTCGAAAGGTCGAAAGCCGATGAAGTTTCCGGGCGGGATGAACATCCAGCAGATGATGAAGCAGGCGCAGGCCATGCAGGAGAAGATGCAGAAGGAGATGGAGTCGATGGTCGTCGACGCCACGGCCGGCGGCGGCGTCGTCACCGTCCAGATGCGCGGCACCAAGGAGGTCGAGGCCATCAAGATTGACCCCGAGGCGGTCAAGGAGGGCGACGTGGAGATGCTTCAGGACCTCATCGTCGCCGCCGTCAACGAGGCCGGCCGCAAGGTGGACGAGGCCATGAAGTCCAAGCTCGGCGGCATGCTCCCCCCCGGACTCATGTAAAGCGGGTGCCGGGCGTCGGGTGCCGGTTAAGAACTTGTCTTCCCGGCGCCCGACGCCCGGCACCCTTTTTAGCTTATGCTTGAGTACTCCGAACCCGTAACCAAGCTCATCGACGAGTTCAAGCGCCTGCCGGGCATCGGGCAGAAGACGGCGCAGCGGCTCGCCTTCCACGTCCTGCGGATGACGGAGGAGGAGGTGGCGCGGTTCGCGGGGGCGATGGAGGAGGTCAAGCGCAAGATAGTGATGTGCACGGTCTGCAACAACCTGACCGACGTTGACCCCTGCCGCTTCTGCTCCTCCGCGGGGCGCGACCGCTCCGTCATCTGCGTCGTCGAGGAGCCCTACAACCTCGTCGCCGTCGAGAAGACGCGCAGCTACCGCGGCCTCTACCACGTCCTGCACGGCTCGCTCTCGCCCATCCGCGGCCTCGGCCCCGAAGACCTGCGCCTGTCGAACCTCCTGCCGCGCCTCCGCCCCGAGGCCAACGAGGGCGTCGAAGTCACCGAAGTCATCCTCGCCACCAACCCCAACACCGAGGGCGAGGCCACCGCCTCTTACATCAGCCGACTCCTCAAGCCGCTCGGCGTCCGCGTCACGAGGATAGCGATGGGCATGCCCGTCGGCTCGGACCTCGAATACGTGGACGAGGTCACGATGGACAAGGCCCTCGCCAACCGCCACGAGATATAGGCGCGTCAGTCCCCGCCGCTCACCCAGACGGCTAACGCGGCTATGGCTATCAGCAGTCCCACCGCCAAGGCGACGCCGACGGCGATTCTCGCCCCCGTCGAAAGGTTCTGACCCTTGACCTGTTTGACCTGCGAGTAGGCCACCGCGGTCGCGGCGCCCGTCTTCGCGTCGGCCACGACGAAATGCTCGCCGCCCGCTTTGCCGACATAACCTTTGAGCTTCGTCTTGTCGCGGAGTTTGACCTCGACCAGAGCATCCCGCCCCGTGCCCAGCTTGGCGATGCCGGCCTTCACGCGCTCGGCGAAGCGGGCGTCTTTCTCCTCTTTCGACGCGGCACTCGCGGGGCCCGCGCCCGCCACGTTGACCAGCAGGCCCGCGAGGGCGAGGCAAAGGATTCTTTTAAGCATGATTTCCCCGTCAAGGAGTTGATACTGCCGGGGGCCGCTCGTGCAATCGCCGCGCCGAAAAGAAAAGGGGCGAGAAACCTCGCCCGTCAAAGAGGCGGCGAGACAAGCCCCGCCGCCGAATGCCACAACTGAAAGATTTTTGTTGCTGACGCCCCGCGCGGGCGACCCCTCACCTCGGCTGCCGACCCCTGTAAGCGGGCTCAAGCGTGCGCGTCGCCTCCTCCGTCACGCTCGGCACGGGTTCCGGCAGCGCCCGCGCCTGCGCCGCGTCAAGCTCCTGCGTGGCCGGCCCCTTCGACAGCACGCCGTCGCCCGCCGCCACGGCGCCGCGCCCGCGACGCGGCAGGCGCCAGACGAGCACGCCTTCGACCATAAACATCATCAGGAAGCTCAGCAGCGCGGCCGCGATGAGCAGCGGCTCGCTGAAGCCGAGCACGGCCTTCATCACCCCGAGGAGGGCCGCGATGGCTAGAAGTCCGAGGATGAAGAGGCCGACCATCGCCGAGATAATCATCGACTCGGCCCTCAACTCTGAAGACTTGGCGACGCCGTCGCCCTTCTCCCCGCTCAACTTCGCGCCGCAATGATTACAGTAGCTCAAGCCGCGCGCGACGGCCGCCCCGCAAGATGAACAGTACATCTTCTTTCTCCTCCTGCAAGGCTACTACGACGCCGAGCCCCGCCAAGTTTGAGGTTGATTGACTCCGGCGACGGGTACGCCCAGAGAGTCGAGCGTCATGACGATGACGAAGAGCAGGGCGAGGAGGACGACGGCGCAGACGACCGCCGTCAGGACCACCACCGGCCAAGAGCCCCTCTTGCCGCCGGCCTTCAGGTGGCTCTCGATGGCGGCCCCCTGAGAATCCTTCGCGTAGTAGTACATGCCGACGCAGGCGCCGATGGTAAACCCGGAGCCCGGAGTGTTCTCCGGCAGCGAGAATGCGAGGACGACGAGAACGACGGTCGCGATGATTCCTATCACCAACGGCCGCCGCGCGGACCCGACCTTTAACGCCTCGCTATTCTGCGAGAGCAGCAGGCAGCCGGCCACCGGCGAGCCGAGCAGGGTCGCCACCGTGATTTGACCGAGAGAATAGACGCTGGCGCCGGGAACGCTCGCGAGCGGGGCGGGCGGCGGCGCCTCGCCCTCCGCGGCCTGACGGACGGGCTCCGCCGGGGCGGCGTCGGGCGCGCGGCCCTCGGGCTCGACCATCGGCCTCTCGGCGCGTCTTCGCAACTCATCCTGCGCGCCGTCAATCATCTCCTGCCGGTACTGGCCGAACCTCGAATTGACGATCTCGAACAGCTCGTCGTCCGACATGCCCGAGAAGTCGAGCCGGTCTTCTGAGTAATCTTCGTTCATATGAGGAAGAGGGCCGGGCGGCGGGCGGGTGGGGGCGGCCCACCCGCCCGCCGCCCGCGGTTCGCGGTCGAATGGCTCTCAGAAGCGGACGTTCTCGGGCGGGACGTTCTGCTTGCACTCGCCGCAGGCGTCGGCGGTGTCGTACCACTTGGCGTCGAACTCGGCGAGGGAGAGGACGGGGATGGGGTCAGCGCCGTCGGGGCTGTCGATGTGGTCGGGCGAGCCCTTGAAGCGGACGATGACGCCGCAGCCGATGACGCGCGTGCCGAGCTGGCGGACCAGCTCGACCGTCTCTTGCAGCGCCTTGCCCGTGCGCGAGATGTCGTCCACGATGACGGCCGGGTAGACCTCGCCCTTGTTGATGTACTGGCGGAACATGCGCTTGTCGCCTTCGCGCTCGGCCCAGTAAATCTGGTCGGCGGCGAGCGCCTCGCGGACGGCGAAGGCGACGGGGATGCCGCCCGCGCTCGGCGCGATGATGGCGACGCGCGGCAGGGTGCTTGAGATGTCCTTCTCGATGCGCAGCCGCCGCGAGAGCGCGACCGCGAGCACGCGCGCCGTGTCGTAGTAGCGGAAGGCGAGCGGCATCTGGAAGTAGTGCGGCGTGTGCTGGCCCGAGGGGTAGACGAAGTGGCCCTCGCGGTAGGCGCCCGTCTTCCTCAGTATCTCCATCACCTCGCCCGACTCGGGAATCAATCGCGGCATCGTCATCGGCTTTTGCCCTCACGCGTTGAAGAATTTTGCGGCAAAGCATACCACTACTCCGCCCGTTTGCCCCCATCGCCGAGCGCGCGCTCGATGAGGCGGCGCTGGTCCGCCCCTAAGTCGGCGGGCAGCCGGGCGCGCTCGAACCACTCGGCGCGCTCGACCTCGAAGCTCGACTGCTGGCGGCCGATTGCAGCGGCGCGCATCCGCCCGCGGAAGATGCATTCGACCTGCTGCGCGTGGCGGAGCGTGCGGACGAAGACCAGCTCCACCTCTTGAAGCTCAAGGTCCGTCTCCTCCTTCACCTCGCGCCTGACGGCCTCTTCGGGTTGCTCGCCTCGGGCGATGAAGCCGCCGGGGATGCCCCACCCGCTCCCGCCCCGCAGGGTGTGGCGCAAGAGCAGCACGCGCCCGCGCTCGTCCGAGACGACGACGCCGGCCGTCACCGTGAAGCGCGGCTGCGTCAGCCACACCCCTGCCCGCCTCACGAACCGCGGCGCCCCCTTCCACGCGCCCGCCACCAATCTCTTCAACATGGGACAAGGATAACTGACAACTGTCTTATTGACGCACTTCCGGCGACGCGCGTAAGATGCGGACGAGTCCGAAGTCCTTCCCGAAGCCCTTAAACCCGGAGCCTTATGTCGAGCGAAACCAGAGACGCGGGCGCCGCCGCCAAGCAGGCCCCGACCGAGCAGCAGGAGTCGAGCGCGGGCAAGCCCCGCCGCCTCGTCGCCGCCCAGACCGTCTGCAACGAGAAGAACGAGAAGGGCAAGCTCTGCAACGGCCACATCAAGGAGCTGAACACGCAGCACCCCTCGGACGTGTACCTGCGCGGCGACGACGTGCTCTACCGCTGCCAGGCGTGCGGCGCGCTCTACATGGGGCCGCCGATGGGCCACGTCCGCGACCCGCGCAAGCAGCGCCGCTACGTCGAGCGCGACCTCGCCGCCATCCTTCAGGCCGCGGGCGGCACTCTTCCCGCCTACCAGTACCCGACGCCCTCCTGGCGCGACGAGCCCCCGCCGCGCCCAGCGAAGGCTAAGACTTTGGCTTCCTCGCCCGCGGCCGACCGCCACCGCCCGGCCGCCGAGGCGCAGGCCGCCACGGGTCAGGCTTCGGCCGCGCCCATGAGCCCGACGGCCGCCACCGCCTCGCCCGCCGCCGGGGCCGAGACTCCCGCCGACCTCGCCCCCGCGGCCTCGACGGAGCTGACGCCCGCCGCGCCCAAAGACGAACGCCCCGCCGCCTCAGCCGAGACGAAACCCGCGGCCGAAGCGAAACCCGCCGCGCCCAAAGGCAAGAAGGGCGCGCACTCGGGCTTCAAGGTCGGCCCCGAGTTCCGCGAGCAGCCCGGCGAGACGAACGAGCAGAAGATCGCCCGCCTCAAGCGCCTCGTCGAAGAGGCCAAGCGCGCCGCCGGCAAGTTGTGATTCTTGATGGCCCGCGGCGCGCGCCTCAGGTGTAGATGCCCTTCAGCGAGTGCGGCATGCGCGCGTTGAGCTGCCAGGCCGGGTAGGTGCCGGCCGCGAGGCCGTTCTTCAAGTCCCCGTTATTCTGCCTGAAAGGGTTGTCGCCGTACTCGGTGTAGAACCCGACCCACGGCTCCCGCCACCTCTCGAACAACTTGTTGGCGCAGCCCGTGGCGCTGACTATCCGGCCCTGCCCCTTCAACATCATGGCGTGACCGGCCCACCAGCACTCGACACAGTGCTCGATGTCGCTGGCGATGGTGATGCTCAGGTCGTGCGGGCTGTGGTGCGCGCGCATCAGCGCGAAGTAGGCGTGCTGGACGAACTCGTTGACCTCGGCGTGGGCGTTGGAGGTGAGGACGGTGGGGCGCTTCTTGCCCATCTTCTCGATGCTGGCCTTCGTGTTGCTCGGGAAGGTTATGGGGTAGTCGGACTTCGGCGCCCAGTTCTTCACTATCTGCTGCTTCGCCTTGGGGACGCTGCCGGTCGCGCTGTTCTGCATCCCCCAGAGCACGTCCGACCCCAGCGTGTGGGCCACGGCGTAGACCCTCGACCCCGAGAAGGGGATGTGCTTGCCCTTGAAGTTCGAGCCGAAGTCGCTGGCGATGTCGTCCATCACCGAGGGGTCTTCCATCTCCTCGTCCACGTCGGGCGGGTCGGCGTCCGGGTCGTCAAGATAGTCGAAGAGGTGGTCGATGCCGCCGAACATGTAGGTCCGGTGCGTCTCCCGCATGAGGTCTTTGACCGTCTCGCGGTCCGAGGCGCCCATGCCCTCGTCGTCTCTCAGGTAGTTGAGAAAGTCGCGCGCGTCGTTGTCGGTGACGGAGGGGCCTATCGGCACCCCGCCGTCGTAGTCGGCGAGCGAGACTTTCCTCTGGACGACCGGGCGGGCGGGCCTGCCGGCGGCCGGGTTGGGGCGCGGGGGCTGCTGCGGGAGGGCAGGCTTCGCCTGAACGGCCGGCCGCGCGTGAACGGTCGGCCTCGCCTGAACGTGCCTCGTCTCGGGCCTGTAGACGGGCGGCGCTTTCGGCGTCCTCGCGGGTTGGATGGTGGTGTTACGCGTCGCCGCGGGCTGCGGGGCGGGGCGGCCCTGCGCGGGGAGCGCCGGCTTGCGCTGCAAGACCAGCGGGACGGGCTGCGGGCGGTAGACGGGCGGTGCCTTCGGCGCCGGGCGCGACACGGAGACTTTCGGCTGCACGACTTTCGGCTGCGCGACGTTCGGCCGCGCGGGGGCGTGGGGCGCGGGGCGCGCGGCGGGGAGCGGGGAGGGCGGCGCGGGCGTCGTTTGCTTCGGCCGCGCGGGCGGCGTGTTGCGTTGCGCGAAGGGGTGTCGGGGATTCTTCAAGGGACCTCCTGCGGCCGCGGGGTGCGGGGCGCGGACTATATAACCCTCAACGAAGTCAGTCAACGGCCTCGCGCGGCGGGGCCAGTTTTAAAACTCGCGCACCGTCAGCCCCTCGCGCGCGAAGCTCCAGTTGAGCACTTCGGCGCCGTCGGAGAGGGCGCGCTCGACGGACTCTTTGGCGCCCTCTTCGCAGAGGAAGGCGATGCAGCCGCCGCCGCCCGCGCCGCAGACCTTGGCGGCCACGGCGCCGCTCGCGAGGGCGCGCTCGACGAGGGCTTCCATGTGCGGCGTCGTGACGTTCGGCGCCAGGCGCTTACGGTTCGGGTAGGCGTCGCGCATGATGCGCCCGACCCGCGCCCAGTCGCCCGCGCCGAGCGCGTCCTTCATCGCCGCGGCCGTGTCGCGGATGCCCTCGAAGATGTCGAACAGCTCGGCGTCGCCGTCGATGTGCTTCTTGAAAATCTCCCAGTTGTTCGTCCCCGACAGGCGCGGCTCGCCCGTGTAGACGACGACGACGCGCCGCTCAAGCTCGTCGGGGTCAACCGCCAGAGCCTCGCGCCGGATGCCGTCCGTGCGGAAGTGGATGACGTTGGCGCCGCCGTGGAAGGCGCCGTGGTAGTCCTGGAAGCCGGCGGGCACGCGGATGACGGTCGTCTCGACGTTGGCGGCGAGCTGTATGAACTTGTGCTCGGGGTAGCGGTCGCCGGCGAAGCGGTTCAGCGCGCCGATGCAGGCGATGGCGAGCGCGCTCGACCCGCCGAGGCCCGCGCCCGCGGGCGCCTGCGACTCGGCCACCAGATGAAAGCCCCTGTCGGGTCGGAAGAAGTGGACGAGCTTCGAGATAAGCTCCAGCCGCTCCTCGCGCGCGAGGTCGGCGACGGCCGACAGGCGCGTCTCGAAGGCGACGCCGCGGTCGCGCGACTCCAGAATAATCTGGTCGTCGTCGCGCGGCTCGATGCGGCAGCGGGCGTAGAGGCTGACGGCGAAGTTGACGGTCGTCGCGCCGGGGTGGAAGAGGTAGAGCGGCCAGATGTCGATGGTCCCGCCCGCGAGGTCAACGCGGGTCGGGGCGGTGGCTTCGATAGTCATGATGAAAGACGTGAATCGCGAATCGCGGGTCGTGAATCGTAAGGAACTGTTCTTAACGATTCACGACTCGCGATTGACGATTGACGATTCAGTCTCCTTAGTCTTCTCGGGCGCCTCCTTGTGGCGCGAGAGCGGCTTGGGGATGATGTCGGAAATCTCTTCCTTGATCTCGTTGAGCTTGACCTCGGCGGCGTGTTCGAGCGCCTGTATCTTCTCGGGGTCGGCCTCCTCGACCTTCTTCGAGAGCCAGAACCGCTCGGCGAGGTAGAAGCCGACGACCCCGGCGATGACGAGGGCGAGCAGGATGACGGGGAACTTCTCGAAGTCGCCGATCAGGTTGTAGATGGCGCTGTGGAAGATGAAGCCCAAGCCGGAGAGCGTCAGCACCCACATGAAGCAACTGGCGAACGAGAGCAGGAGGAAGCGCAGGTAGGGCATGTGCGCCACACCGTAGAAGGCGCAGGCGCCCCACCGCAGCCCGTACGTGTACTTCGAGACGAAGATGGAGAGCAGCCCGAACTTCTCCGTCAGCCGCTCGATGCGCGGGCGGGCGACGCAGTAGAAGCGGTACTTCTTGACGCCCGAGCGCGCGCCGCGGCCGAGGAAGTAGGCCGCGTTGTCGCTCGCCACGCCCGCCACGGTCCCGACCACCAGGACCTGCGCGAAGCTGTAGTCGCCGAACGCCTGCCCGTGCGCCAGCACGCCCGCTAAGAGCAGCGTGATGTCGCCCTCGATCATCGTCAGCAGGAAGATGGCCGGCAGCCCCAGCCTGCTAATCAGGTCGGTGACGGACTGTAAATCCATAAAGACAGGTGTCGGGTGCCGGGTGCCGGGTGCCGGGCGTCGGGTGAAGGCTCGCCT
>DASZEK010000120.1:0-66648 GCA_035941045.1 Pyrinomonadaceae bacterium
TCCTCGCGCATCTTCGAGCGCACGCGCTCGGCGAGGTCGCGGCCGAGTTGCGTGAAGGCGGCGCCCACCTCCTGCGCGAAGACGACTTCCGCCTCCCGCAACGCGAGCCTCGCCCTGGCGCGCAGTGAACTCATCAGGCGAAGTCGATCCTGCGGCCGCGGTACTTGCGCCGGTGCACTTCGAGGATTTCTTTCACGGCGACCGGCATCGCGCGCTCGATGATCGCGCCGTCGTTACGCATGGACCCGATCACACCCGAGAAGCCCTCGTCCTTACTCCGGTAGGTTCTCACGCAGAGCTGAAGCGCAGCTTCGTTGATGTCCGCGGGGATTGCCGCGAAGCCGAAGCGCGCCGTCACCTTGTAGGGAACGCCGTCGCCGAAGACGGCGCCGCGCGTCAGCACACCGTCGGCGTCGGCGAGCTGGAGCCCGGTGGGCTGCTCGACGAACGTCGTGATCTCGACGCCGCGCAGGCCGGCGAGCTTTGAGACGGAGCCGGGCACGAACTCGGGGAGCCAGAGGTAAGAGCAGCCGTCGCCGTAGAAGGTCCCTTCGCTCGCCTCGGCCGGCGACGGCGCGAAGAAGTTCTCGGCCTGAGCGTCGGTGACGTAAGCGTCGATCCGGCGCGAGACGCGGGTGATGAGTTCGGCGAGCGCGGACTTGTCCTCTTCGGACGAGGCTTGCGGCAGGTAGCCGCTCATCTCCCCCGTCTCGCCCTCCGCGAGCCTCCCGACCAGTTGATCTAGTGAGCAGTAATCCATCCAAGTACTCCCAGCCGAAGAGACCCGGCGCCGCTTACTTGCGCGGTCGCTTGTCCTTCTTCCCGTCGCCGTCCTCGGCCGGGCGGGCGATCTTGCGCTTGATAAGCTGCTCGGCGACGCCGCGCGTGACAGTCATCGCGTCGCCCTCCTTCAGCCGGTTGTAGGGCCTCTCTAAAATGACTTTGACCATTTCGGAATCCTCGGTTTGAAGTTCAAGTGACACACCGGCGCGGACGCCGTTCTCGACGGTCTGAGGATAGGCGGATTTTTTTGTCGTTATTTACTGAGGAAAAAAGGCGGAATTAGGAAAAGAGCAGGGGCCGGGCGAAGATTGAACTTCGCCCGGCCCCTGCTTGTGCCGCGCTGTGGGGGAAGGGTTACAGCTTCGGCACGAACAGCTCGCCGGCCAGCCCGCGCTGGGTGGCCGTCGAGGGCATCTCTGACAGGCGCGACAGCTCGGCCCAGGCGAAGACGGACGTGCCCGCCGCGCCGTCGCCCGCCCCCGCCACCAGGTCGAGGTAGCGTTGGCGGCCGCGCAGGTCCATGTGGAAGGCGTAGACCTTACCGTCGTCGGCCGCGCCGGGCAGGGCCGGGGCCCCGGCCGCGCCGAAGATCGAGCCGGGCACGTCAACGGCGCCCGTCAGGTCGCTCGCTTCAGACTCCCTCAGCTTGAGCGCCGTCATCAAGGCGTCTATCGAGAGCACCGCGACGTAGACCGTCAGGTAGGCGGCGCCGAGCGTGTCAATCGCCGTCGTCGTGATGGCGCCGTTGTCCACGGGGGCCGCCGACGGTGTAATCATTACGACCTTATTGTTTTGAGCTTCGATCAACTGCGTTCTCCTTTTCTACGGGGGGCGCAGTTTTAACCGCACCCCTCCAGGTCTCGACTCAAACCACAAGGGCGTGGCGCTTACTCTTCGGCGGCGGTGGCGAGCCCGACGACGGGGCCAGCCTTGCGATTCTCCGCGACGGCGTCGGCGTTCCCGAGGTCGTGGTTATTGATGTCGAAACGCTCCGTCGCCTTGATGGCGATCATGTCCTCCGCCCACTTGTATTCGTTGGACGTGGCGAGCGTCATCTGGCGGCGGTCGCCGAAGGTGCTCGACAGCAGGAGGCTCCCGAAGATGACGGGTATGTCGTCGGGCGCCGTGACTTGCGGGAAGACCTCAGCCGTCTCGACGGGGTAGCCGAGGAACATCTTGTCGGTGCCCCGCTGGACCTCGGCCGCGGTCGTGCCGCCGGCGGCGAGCGCGAGCGGCTCCATCACCTCCGACCAGAAGGTCTGGGAGCAGTACCACTTCGGCGTGCCGCGGCGGAAGGCGTAAGCCGGGAGCCGGCCCTTGAGGCGGCTGAAGTCGCCGAGGACGAGATCGCCCCACGTCGGCCCCGAGCCGACGACGAGCCCGGCGATGTGAGAGCGATTCGAGGACATATTCAGGAGCTTGAACCTGACGCCGACGATGCCCCCGTATTCCTCGCTCGCGCCGTCGCCGTTGAAGCCGCAGAGGTCTTCCTTCTCGGCGGCCGCGCCCGCGATGTCACCCGCCAGCATATCGCCCCAGTTCACGAGCGCGTCCTCGTCCACCTCGTCAGACCGCAGCACGATGGCCTTGATCTTCTTTGCGACGAGCTGGACGCGGTCGCCCCTCATCTCCGACTCACGGCCGCCCTGCCCCTCGCCGGTGAAGAAGAACTGCGTCCCGCCCAGGCGCCGCGGGATACTCTTCGTGTCGTGCTTCATCGGCTCGGGGTAGGCGTTCGGGCGGAAGACGCCGTACTGCTCCGTGAGGTCTATCAGGCGCGTGCCGAACTCGTGCGGGACGAGGAAGCCCCCGGCGGTGTTGATGGACTCCTGCTGCGCCTTGATCTCGATGCCGATTGATTTGACCCACTCGGCGTGCGAGGCCATGTTGCCGACGGAGCCCAGGAACCAGCGGGCGAACTTGTAGGCCCACTCGTCAGCCTCGCCGGACCCGAGGCCGGGGAGGCGGGAGAGGTGCTTGAGGGAGCCGACGCGCGACGCGCTCACCAGCCTCTTGATCTCGGCGGAGCCGCCGCCGTTCGCGCCCCCGCCCGAGGGCGCCGCGACGCCGCCGGCCGCGCCGGGGCGCGTGATGCCCTTCGTCTGGTCGCCCTCGGCGACGCGCATCTCTTCGAGGCGCGTCAGGCGTTCCACCTCGTCTTGAGCCGATTTCAGTTCCGCGTTGGTGGCCGTGATTTCCGACTCGACCGCCGACGTGTCGTCGTTCTCACCGGCATCGTCGTAGCGTTTGAAGGCGGTGGCGACCTTCGTCTGTAACTCGTCGCGCCGCTTGATGGCGAGCTGAAGTTTCGTTGCCATTGGCTGTCTCCTCTGACGGTCAGCGCGCGCCCAGGGCGCGCGCCACCGTGCGTTGATATTCAACGCGGGCACGCCGCATGGACTCGTGCGACTTCACGTCAGAGGCCAGCCCCCGCGCCGCCTTCGCGGCCGCTTCGAGGTCGGAGGCGATGTCCTCCGCGGTCTGAGTGTGGTGGTCGTTCAAGGTGCGGCTCTTGCCCTCGCGTTGCCGTTGTTCGTGCAATTCCTGCATGCGAACAAGTAGCCCACGCGCGGCATCTCGAACCGCTTTGGAGTGGGTGACTAAAGGTAAACTCACGTCGAGCTTACCATAAGAATTATTTGTGGATGAAGCGGCGCCCGCCGACTTTGCTGATGCCTCGCCGCCGAGGCCGACCATGCGCAGCGCGGCCGTGCGCGCGGCCGGCGCGAAGCCGGCGAGGATTTCCTCGACCTTCCCCTCCAGGTCGATCTGCACGTCCGTCCCCTCGGCGCTCATCGCCACCCACTGAAGCTGATACATCAGGGAGAGCAGCGTCTCGGTCAGCGAGTAGAGGTCGCGCGCCCTCTCCGCGTATGACTCAGAACGCTCCTCGACGGCCTGCTCGAAGACGTTCTTAACGGCGCGCTCCGCGGTGTACCGCTTGAGCGAGACGGCCGCGTTGCGGAACTCGCACGGCGTCGGCGTCAGGCTGGCGTCGAGCCCGAGCGGCCAGCGGATGATCTGATTCGAGCCCCCCACTTTCTTCCGCTCGACCAGGTGCGGCGCCGTCCCCGAAGACCAGCCCAGCTTCCCCTTCTCGGCGAGGTCGTAGATGCTGCGCTCGTAGTCGTCGCGCATCTCCAGCACGCCTTCGACCCACACGCCCACCTCGTCAACCTTCATCGAGGCGCGGCCGAGCACCCGCTTTTTGATGACGGGGTCGAGGCCGTGGTCGAAGTAGATTGCCGTCTTCGTCTCGGGCTGGAGGTCGTAGTCAGTCTCGCGCGTGAAGAAGTCCCGCGCGAGGTCGGGATCGTTGGCCGTGCTGAATCGAACGAGGTAGCCGCCCACCTTGCCCCCGCCGAGGGCCTTCACCGCGTCGCCGAAATACAGAAGTTCGTCCATCGTTAGCTCCTAAAGAAAAGATGTTTGATTCGACGGAGAGGTGCGCCGCCTGTCAGGCCCTCGCCGGTTGTCCGCCGTCCGTCAGGGGAGTGAAACGGCGGCGGCAGCGGGGGTGGCTGAGGGGGTGGCGGCGCGCCTGGGCGAGCGTCACAATCATACCATCAGCCTTCTTATCCTGGTCGTGGTATTCCCAGCCACAGTCGGCCCCGTCATGCACGAGAAGCTTCTCCACGCCGGCCGCGCCCAGCGTCTCGATCAAGTCATAATTCGCACAGGTGCGGGTCTCGGTCTCGGCGATGAGCTGAGCCCGGTGCAGGATGGCGGCTTCCTCGCCGGCCGCGTCCGCCGCGGCCTCGGTCGCGCCGTTGACGAGCGCGGCCTTGCGCGCCTGGTCGAAGACGCCGGGATACATCTGCCGCCCCGAGACGTGCTGAGAGATGCGCTTGACGATCTGCTCGTGGGTGGCGCCCTCCTCCATCGCGAGGATTGCCTCCCTCACGGCCGTAACGGTCTGCTGCTTGAGGTCTGAGGTGTAGGCCGCGACGCGCGCGGCGTTGTTGCCGGCGATGCCCGCCTGGGAGGCGTCGTTGTTCACGGCCTCCGTCTGGAGCCCGCGACGGACGTGCGCCTTGGCCTCTTCCTCGATGCGGCTGTGCATCTCGCCGAAGGCCGTCGTGAACAGCTCGACGCGGCGGCCGACGACGCGGGTGCCGATGATCTCGGCGGCCTTCGCCGCGTCCGTCAGGGCGCCGACGGCGGCCACCTCCGCGGGCACGTCGGCCGCCATGCCGACGAAGGCTGCGCGCAGCGCCTCGGCGAAGAGGGGCGCGGCTTCGCTCTGCGTCTGCTCGACATCGTCCTCCAGAGATTTGAAGGCGCCGCCGGCCGCGACGGTGCGCTCGGCCGGGGAAGGCGGCAGCCGCTTCATCTGAGCCGCCATGATGGCCGCCAGCGCCTTCTGCGCGAGCTGCTGAGGCGTCTGAGCGCCCGGCGCCCCCTGCCCGTCGCCGAGCCGCTCCTGCGTCGTGAAGAAGGCCGAGAAGAGCCCGAGCGACGCCTGCTCGGCCGCGCCCTCCGGAGTTACCGGGGCCTTAGACGAGATGCGGAGGTAATAGTTGGCGAGAGGGTCCACCGGCAGGCCGAGCATGGACTGATACTGCTGGACGGTAATGCCGCCCGCGTCGAGGGCTTCCTTCGCGCGCTTGTGAATCGCGTCCTCGTCTTCCCTGAGCGCCGCCACCTCCGAAGTATCGAAGTCGAAGAAGAGCGCCGGGTCGTCGTCGTAGTCACGCAGGAGCTGGTCGGTCAACTCCTCGGCGAAGTCATCCCACACGGGGACGAGGTGCTGCTCGAACGCCTGACGCTGATAGCTGCGCAGGTTGTTATAGGTTGCCGCCTCGTTCCCCGAGCCGAGGCCCACGACGGCGCCGGGGATGCCCAGCACGCCGACGACGCGGTCGGCCGGGATTTTGCGCACGCTTTCGAGGTTCAGCTCGTCGGGCGTGAAGCCGACGGTCTGCACCTTGATCGGGCCGGTCGAGACGAAGGGCTCGCCGCGATTCTTCCCGCCGAAGCGCCGCTTGAACTTCTCGATGAGGTTCTTAGCTTGCTCGGGCTGAATCGAGACTTGGGTGCCGGCGCCGCCGTCGGGAGAGATGATGAGGCCGGGGACGGCCATGTTCTTCAGCAGGCACGCGGTAAACTTCGCCGCCTCCTCGTCCGTGAATATCTCCAGCAGCACGCTCTTCAGCGGCGCGTAGCCCAGGCGCGGGTTGAACGGGTCCACGCCCTGCTTGATGTGGATCACGTCCTCGGGCGCGAAGCGCCACAGCTTCCCCTCGAAGGTGTATTCGTAGTAGTCGATCCAGGTCGAGCTGCCGGGCGTGTAGACGGGCCGCATACACCAGTGCGGCGCGTAGTACAGCTCGACCGGCAGGCCGAAGCCGCGGGCGTTCTTTACCTTGATGATGTAGCCGTTGCCGTCGAGCTGGTATGAGAGGTAGGCGCCGATGAAGAGGGCCTTCGCCGAGTAGTGAGGATTCGGGCGCTTCAGCAGGTCGAGCGCCGGGTGGGAGGCGATCTGCTCGTATTTCTTCGGCGCCGTCTCTTTAAGGAGCGTGATCTGCGCTTGGCGAAGGTTGCGCGCGCCCCACGCCAAGCAGGCCACGACGAGGGAGCTGGCCCACACGTTGACGCGCCCCGTGTTGAGGTTGCCGTCGGGCATCTTCAGCCAGTTGGCGCCGCCGCCCGAGGACCAGTGGTCGGGGTTCCCCGAGTCGAAGACGAAAGACTTGAGGGCGCTCGCCGCCCGGCTCCTGAGAGATTTCTTTTTCATCAGTAAAATTCCACCGTCTGCTCGCCGCAGATTTTGTTGAAGGCGCCACCGGCGGCGTCGATCTCGTCCTTGTACTTCCCCCGCGGGAAGGCGCAGTGCCTCGTGATAAAGCCGCCGTTCCACGCCGCCTCGGCCAGCTTGACGTTCTTTCGCGCCACCTGTGCCGAGTAGGGCTCGGCGCGGAAAGCTTTGTCGCCGCTCACGCGCTCCGCGTAGGCGATGAAGCCCGCGAGCTTTCTGACGGTCGCCTCGGCCGACTCTTTACCGCCTGAGCCGGGCTCCTGCTCGACCCACGTCACGACGCCGGGGCCATACATGGCGCGGTCGGCCTTCGCCGTATTAAGGATGATCTCCTCGCGCTCCAGTGCGGCCCATTGCCCGCGCACCACGTCGAGGACCCAGAAGACGCCCTGGTGCGTCTTCCCGAGCAGCGCGCCGACGGTGAAGCATCCCGCGTCCTTCGTCCCCGCCTTGTCGTAGTAGCGGACGAATGAGACGAACTCGGCCCGCGCCGGCGCGGGTAGAATCTCGAAGTTCTCGCGCTTGAACTTCGTCCCCTCTTTCGCGCCGGGGCGCTGCTGATAGAGCGCGCTCCAGAAGTATTCGCCGACGCGCCCCGCAATCTTTTTGAGCTTGTCGAGCGGGCGCCTCTCGGGGCACAGCGCCTCGCCGGCTTGGCGCCAGTCGGGCTCGACCGTGCAGGTCTCGGGGAACGTCTGCGGCTCGGCCTCTTTAATCGCCTCGAAGCTGACGACGTGCCACCGCTCGGGCTCTTCGCCGTTCTTCTCTTCGGCGAGCAGCCAGCCCGAGATGTCGTCTTCGTGCCAGCGTGTGTTGATGACGACGAGCGCGCCGTGCGGGTCCTTATTGCTCCAGGGCTCTTCGCGCGTGTACCACGTCGAGGCGTACCACTCGCGCTGCTTCTCCCGGATGACCTCAGACCCGGCCTGCTCGGCGTTCTTCAGCGGGTCGTCAATTATCCCGAGGTGCCAGCCCTTGCCCGTCGCCTCGCCGCCGACGCCGGTCGCCCAGAAGCCGCCGCCCCTGTCCGTCTCCCACTGCTTGACCGCGTTCGCCTTGCCCGAGCGGCCGCCGCCGGCCAGCGTGTAGTTCTCGCGCGCGGCGCGCGAGAGCGTGTTGGCGAGGCCGGCCGAGTAAGACGAGAGGCCGACGAAGCGTTCCGGGTAGAGGTAAAGGAAGTAGGCGCTGAAGAGGCGTGAGGCCAGCTCCGATTTGCCGTGGCGGGGCGGCATGAAGATCATCAGCCGCTTGATCTTCCCGTCGGCAACCTTCTGAAGCACCGCCGCCAGGACGAGGCAGTGCTTGTACCACTGATAGGAAGGCTTAACGAGTTGAACGAACTCGATAAATGTCAAAGAGCGAGTGCCCTTGCTCTTCTTCCGGCGGCGCCGCCTCAGCTCCCGGACCGCGCGCGCGATGTCCGCCGCGGACGCGCGCTCGTACTGGTCGAGGGGCCGCGCACGCCCCCGCCTCTTACTTGCCGCGCCCGGCGCCTTTGCGCCTTTGCCTGCGCTTGATGAGGGCTTCGAGTTCGGCGTCCGACATGGCTTCGAGGTCTTCATCCGTCAACTCGTCGTCGGGGTCTTCCGGCTCGGGCTTCGGCGCCGGGCCGTCTATGTGGACGTAAAGCCACTTCACCGTCTCCAGCCAATCCTTCGGCCCGACGATCAACTCCGTGCCGTCGGGGAACTTCGCCTTGCCCGTCGTCGCGATCTGCCACAGGAGGCGCGCGAGCAGCTCGCCGCCGCTCAACTTCTCGCCGTCGAGAGTGACCTGGGCGTCGCCGCGGAGGCTGAGGAGGTCAGTGAGCGCCCTGAACTTGGGCGGCCTTCCATTCGGATTTCCGCTGTGCCCCGGTCTGAACGGCATGGCGTTGATACCTATTGTTTTTCAACGGGGCGTCTGACGCCAGCGGCGTCTTCCCCTCCTCGCCCGCGGCCAGCGCCGCGGCGAAACTGACGAGCCCGTCATCCCAGGCCCCGTGTCGCGCGGCCACGTCGTCGAACTCCTCGATGTCATGCGGCACGATGAAGAGAGTGCCCCGCCCTTCGTCGTGTCCGCCGTGCTTCAGCTCGTGATCCACCAGCGCGACCCGCCACTCTGCCGAGCGGGCGAGCCAGATGGGCCGGCAGACTTCCATCACGAAGAAGGGCCGCGGCTCGCCCTCGGCGCCGGACGTGGCGAGGAAGGCATAGAGCCCCGTGACCTTGCGCATGACCGCCGCTCGCGGCCGGCCGCCGACGACGGGCGGCTTGTTCGTCCACAGGTACTCGATGCGGACGCCGTGAAGGTGCGGGTGACAGAGGTCAATCAGCCCCTCGGCTATCGCCTCGACCTCGGGCGCGCGGGCGTATTCCTTCCGCCCGCTCATTTCCTCGAAGGGCCTCCCGCCAGAGAGCGCCGACGGCGCTCGATGTTGACGACGCCCGTCACGGCCGCCTTGATGGAGCGGAGGGCGCCCAGGCCGATCACCGCCTCGTCGGGCAGGCAGTAGATGCAGATGAGGAGGCGGTCGCGTTCGTAGAGCGTGGGGCTCTTCCTACCGCAATCGTCACAGGCGTTGGGTGCATGCATCCCGTCTCATCTCCTCACTGAACGTCAGGCGCGGCGGGCGCCGCGCGAGGCGCTCGGGGGCCTTCCTGACTCCAGAACAGGTGGCCGGCCAAGCCGCCCGCGACGAAGGCGATGACGGGTCGGCGCTTCGAGGCCGCGGTGATGACCTCCGAGATTGTGTCGCCCTCGCGGTTGTTGACCGCGGCCCAAACGTCATAGGCGACGAGCCCGGCCGTCGCCCAGATGATGATGTTTCGCGTGAGGTTCATTCGCTCACTTCCTCAGTCATCTCGCTAACGAACGCCTGACCTCGCGCACGTCCGACTTGATCTCTTTCAGGTCTTCGAGGATCAACTTGAACTCGTCGCGCGTGACGTAATGCGAGTGCTCGGCCGTGGCCTTCTGGATGTCGCGCTCGACGGTGGCGAGCCGCTGCGCGTTGGAGCCCTGGGCGTACTGCACGGAGCCGTAGGCGACGACGCAGGACAGCACGAGCGGCCCTGCCCATTGCAAGGTCGCGATAACCCAGTGCTGTTTCTTCTGGCCCGGCATCGGCTTAATTCTTCGGGGGGATGGCCGCCCGGACGATCCTGAAGGCGGCGTTAGCCCGCCTCACGTGCCCGACGATCCTGTTAATCCGCTGCCGCCCCTTTTCGTTCTTGATCTTGAGCGCGTCGAAGTCGGCGGCAATCTCGGCCCCGTCGTCAACGAAGCCGGAGACGAGCGTGAGCTTGCCCGCGCCGTCGAGCCGGTCGAAGCCGACGAGGCGCTGGTCGGCCGACTCCGAGGTCTTCTCCAGGCGCTCGATGATGGGGCGGACGGACGCGGCCTCGTCCCCAGTGATGAGTTGGTCGCGCACCAGGGCGCTCAGCTCGGTCTTGCCCTCGCGCGCGGCCAGGCCGCGCGCGAGGGCGCCGGCCCGCAGTTCCTTCTCGCCGCACGCGGAGAAGAGGAGCCCGGCGGCCGCCACGAAGGCGAGGCCCCGGACCGTCTTACGCGCGGAGAACGAGCCGCGGGCGGGGATGCCGCGGCGGAGGTCTTTCGGATTGAGACTGAGGGCGGCGGCGGCGATGACGCCGAGGACGGTGATGAGCTTGCGCACGGGTGAACTCCCTTCGAGCTGATTAGTGAAGGGAGGGCGGGACAGGCGCGGCTGCGGTCTTCATTGCCGCTTATAGTTGGCGTGCGGACTGCCGCTCAGCACATGCGCGCCCGCCCCCCTTCACACCGAAGAGAGTAGGCGAGAAAAACTGTCGTTATTTACTGAGGAAAACTGCGCCCCTTCAGGGGAGGATGGGATTCTTGGAGTAGATGAGGACGAATTTATTATTGCCCTGCACCGGCCTCTTCGTCTCACGCACGCGGCCGCTGTCTAACAGCTCTTGCAACCGCTTCCACACGGTCGAGGCGGGCAGGCCCGTGTCCTCGGCGATCTCAGAGCGCGTTAGCGGGAACTGCACGGCCCGATAGATGGCCTCGCGGTCAACGTTCTGGTCGCGCGTCTGCTCGGCGCGCGCCCATTCGATTTCCTTCTTCAGCCGGCCGGCATACTCGGGCGGGCAATTGCCGAGCGCGAGCGCGATCTCTAGCGTCTGCTCGTATTCCTTCGCGCGGCGGACGCGCGGGTCGGTGATGTGCTCGAAGGATTTGAAATGGGGGACGCCGGCGGGGATGACGTGGCTTGCTACGTCCTGCTCGGCGGCGGGTTGCTGTATGGCGACGGCGCTCATGTTCAGCGGATACTCCTTGCTCTTACTCCTGGATGGCGGCGTGAACGGCGAGGCAGAGGTATTCGACCAGAGAGTCCTCCCGGCCACACGTAGAGTATGGCGGGGGCGAGATTTCGTTATTTACTAAGGAAAATGAGGAGAATTATGTCGCGGGAAGCTTCGGCCCCCCCTCGGATCGTAACTGGTCAAGTTCCCCGACGATGATCTCAGACTCGTCCACCATCGCCAGCGTTCGCGGCGCGAACAAATCACGGGGCTTGTCGCGCACGTAGAGGATGAAATCGCGCATGACGCGCTCCAGAGCGCGCAGGCGCGTATTTTCGTCACGGGCCGTCGAGCGTCGCCGCTCTCCTACCCGTCGCCCCCCATTATCTTGTCCAGACATCGGCCCCTCCGCCGGTGCTTAGATGCCGCGTGAGTACGGCCTCCGTTGTTTCCCATTGTTAATCAACGGGAGATTTTTGGACCCTTTACAACCGCCCCGGCCCACCGGCCAAGACGAAGAGCAAGATGACGACCAGCGCCCATAGCACACCGATCAAGATGATGCCCGCGGCGATAGTCCCGGCCCAGCCCCGGCGGTCCACCGTCACGGCCCCGAGCCGCTGGATGAAGCGGCCGCACCTCGGGCACGCCTCAGCCTTGCGGGAGATCATCCAGGAGCAGTCCGGGCACGGGTCGAGGCTCGGGTTACGCGCCGCGGCCGAGGCCGCCCCCGGCGTCTTCTCGGGTTCAGCCTCGGCCGCTGAAAGGTCGGCGCCGCACCGCTTACACGACGGCTCGCCGGCAAAATTGACGAGTCCACATTGAGGACACTTGCGGCTGCTCATTAGAGGTCCTTTCGCTTGTCGGTTAGATGAGCATGGGGAAAGTTGCGCACCGCCTGACCGCGTGAGGGGTGCAGGCAAGTAATATACCGAAGCGTGTGAAAAAGTAACAGTCCCGCAGCCTAAATTCCGGCGAGCGGCGATCTAGGAACGGGGGTACGATAGAATGTGCTCTTCGTTGTCGGATTATTGAAGGTGTGATATTTAAGTGGGTAGTAAGTAAAGGGTGGGGCTGTTAACTCGTTCTGAGATTGTGACGGATCGCTGGAACGGTTTTAGCAGCCCCGGTGTAGCACTTGACTGCCGCAATTTAGCATACACCAGCCCCGTTTCAAAGGCTTCACGCGGTCTGTCGGAAAGCGGGGAAATATGCACAGAAGGGTTCTCCTATCGCTTCTCTTGCTCTGCCTTGTCCTGCCGTTTCTCTACACAAACTCGCAAGCCCAAAGACGTAAGAAAACGCCCTGCGTGGCAACGTTGGCCGAGTGTCCCGAGCAAGGCTGCGGCGGCGACCCGAATCTCAACAGGTTCAAGAATCAGACGCGTTCCCCGAAGGCGTCCGCCGTCGAGGAGTGGTCTATTGCGGACGTGATAGAACTGAACGAACAGAGTCCTAAGAGGTGGAAGATGGGCGCGGACCGTAAGCCGCTTAGAGACATCGGGGAAGGGACGGCGGTCGCCATCAAAGGCTACCTGATACATGCCGCAGTTACCAAAACCGCTGAAGCTTGCAACTGCGGTATAAAAGGCGACGAAAACAACGACTTCCACCTTAACATCGTCGCCACGAAGGCGGGCGACATGGAGCAATCCCTGGTGGTCGAGATGAGCCCGCGCTCCCGCAACGCGAATTGGAAACTCCCGAGGCTCAAAACAATGGCTAAAACGAAGACTTACGTGAGGGTGACGGGCTGGCTGATGTGGGACAGCCAGCACGCCCATTTTGAACATATGCCGAGGGCGACCGCCTGGGAGGTTCACCCCGTCACGGGATTCGAGGTGTGCGAGGGGACGAAGAAGGAGTGCGACGCCGGCAAGAAATGGGTCGCACTCGAAAGGCTTAGCGCAGTGCCTTCGACATAAAATCGTCCACCGCCTTTTCGTAGTCGAAGGGTTCTTTCGCCCGCTCATAAGCGAGCGTGTAGACGGCCTCAAGGTAGGCGCGCTCGTAAGTCTTGAACCCCATCGTGGTCAACTTCTCGGCCGGGAGGCCGAGCTTTTCGCGGAGACTGAAGTAGAGCGCCCGTAGCAAGGCGCTCTTTTTGTCCATCGCCTTGTCGGACTTGTCGCGCGCCTTCAATATCGCGGGCGCCTCCTTCGCGACCTTCTCGGCGACGCGCTTGAACTGGTCGCGGCTGATGGTCGTTTTGTCGGTTGCGGTTGCGCTCATAATGACTCTCCTTAATAACTGCTAAGAGGTTACTTTCGGGGGCGCCCGCTCGCGGGTGAGGCCGCCCCGAGTTTACCGAAATCCTTCCCACCTGGTAACGCGGAATCGTCCGCCGAACTGTATCACGGCGAGTAATAGTTTTTTTCCGGGCTCGGGTTGGGAAGAATTTTGAGGCCGATCCGGGACGGAGTGGCCGGCAAGACCTCACCTATTCAGCACGTTCCGGGCAAGTTACCAGAACTAATAACTGGCGCCTTGAGGAGCCCCCGAACGGAAAGTATACTCCCCTTCTGTTAACTCCCGAGGGCTATCAACTCATAACGCCCTAATCATCAAACCCCGTCCGAGTCTTTCAACGCCGCCTAAGGCTGAGTAAGTGTCAGTGCTTCCATTTCAATTATCTAACAGCCGCGAGATGGCGCAGGTTGGTGAAGTCCTGTGCAAAATCCTGAGCCGTAATGTGTGCTACCTTATTCAATCCATCTATGAACCCAGCATCGAGCCAACGTTTTGGGCCGAGTATTTTTACTTTCTCTCCCAAATGAGGTCTAAGCCATGCCAAGTCGAAGACCAACTAAGAACAAGCAACGCCACGCCAAGCGCCAGCCGCAGCAGAGCCATACGCCATCCGCCGGTCAGACGGTTAGGACCGACGCCCCAACGCCCGACAACCTCAGGCCCCTACAGCCCGAAGAAGAGCAGAAACTACAGCCCGCAAAGCACGCATACCGCAGCGAGAACTATCAGCAGCCGGCCAACCCATACTGGCAGATAGACAAGCTCAACATCGTGTTGACGCTCATCTTTAGCGGCGCGGTAGCCATTTTCACCGCCTTTTCCACTTACTATTCTTCCAAGCAATGGCAGGCGGTGATGGAAAGCCTCAAGGACGCAAAAGAAACCCGCGAAATTGAGAACCGTGCATGGGTCATAGTCACCGGAGCTCAGATGGCTAAAGAAATGAAGGTCGGTGAGATGCCAATAGTAAATTTTATCATGGCGAACAAGGGGAATACCCCTGCCCGAAATGCCCGTATCACATCGGAGGTTCAAATTAGAGATAGTCCAGTACCCGATGGTGCCTCCGTTACCGTTCGGGGGAGCATGAGCGCCGCGACCATCGCACCGGACGCTGAGGTTGCCACTTTCGCCCCATCGAATGTGGTTCTGGATGAAAGTACCTTCGCAGCAGTTTCCAAAGGACAGAAGCACCTGTATGCGTGGGGGGTGTTGCAATACGAGGACATTTTTGGCAAGGCACATGTGACTAGCTACTGCGTTGTTTACCAAGCCTATTCGACTCACTTCGCCCCGTGTGAAAATAACAACAGCATGAATTAGAAGGGCAGCACACAGAACCGGCGCACAGACTTTTCGCGCCCCCTTCCGGCCTGACCATAAAGTCTGACCATAAAGTGGTATATAAGGTCTCTGCTTACTTTGACCTTGTGGGTAAAGCCCCCTCTACCATAAAAGGTCTTATCAGTAGCGTTTTACAAAGTAGTGGTACGTACGCGGTCGTTAACGATGTATAGTAAGCGACCTAAGACGGTCTATGATACGCGCCCGCGTCTTTTGCTATCCACCTTGTTGTATGAGCCTGCCTCGATCGAGGGCTAAAAGAAGTGACTACACCTAACTTACCACTTGCCACTTCAACCACCTCTCTAACCCCGTTAACCATAGAAATCGGCGGCCCCGACTCGGTAGCCTACAAGTCTATCAACCATATTGTCTGGAAGGACATCCCGCCTCTTGCTGTGCTGACGGGAGTAAACGGGTCCGGCAAGACCCAACTGCTTGAGTTACTGGCATATAAGCTCACTAACACGGCGCACGAGCACCACTCTCACATAATTAATCAGATGCATTTCACAGTTACCGGCGACACATTTGGCCCGGATGAAGTCGCTTACTTGTCGGATGAGTGGGATATAAAGAGCACTACGGGAGTCGGGGTTTCAGAACTAGAGCGGACAAAGGTAAATCTGGTCAGTAATCTGCAAAGCCGAAACAGTCTGACCATAAGCTCCAAACGGGCGCGGCTAGAACGCTTAGTAGGAGCCCCACTCAATCTAGCAGCCACACCAATCGGCAATGTGACCTTAAATCAGGTCTTAGAGAAGCTGCCTGATGATTTCTCTTTCATGCTTGAGGAGGTAGATGTGATCTCGGGCATCACCTACGTCTTCTTCGCCCACAGATTAAGGTTAATGGAAGAGCTTGAGCGAAAAGACTTGAACGAAGAGGTTACTACCACTCTCCCACCCGCCCCCTGGGATGTTTTAAATGAGACCCTGCAAGCCGCAGAGTTCCCCTATCGGGCGATCTCTCCGCAAGGGACGAAACTTGAGCAGGGATACGTTTTTCGCTTGGAAGACACGCGGACAGGAATACCGCTGTTACCGGTGGAACTTTCTTCAGGAGAAAAATTGATACTCAGGTTATTCCTTTGGCTGTACAACTCGCAGAATCACGGCCATTTTCCCCGCCTATTTCTTCTCGACGAGCCGGACGCCCACCTCCACCCTTCGATGGCGCGCCAGTTCATGAATGTCATACAGGAAGTATTCGTCGACCAGTACAAAATCAGAGTCATCATGACGACGCACTCCCCCTCGACCGTGGCGTTGGCGCCCGAGGGATCAGTGTTCGAGATGTCGCGGACCGCACCGCGGATATCCCAAGCTAAATCAAAGGCGCATGCCATTGGGCTACTCACGGCCGGGATGGTCATCGTCTCTCCCGGCACTCGTTATGTGCTCGTGGAGGATGAGGATGACGTTGACTTTTACAGCGCCATCAGAGACATCCTGTCTGATTACGGCCCCAGTCGTGACCCCAGAGCGATAAAGCCGTCGCCAAGCATTGTCTTCATGCCGGCGTCACGAGGCAGGGGACGGGGGAAAGTCGGAGGAGGAATGAGCGTAGTCACTCAATGGGTTGAGAAGTTCGACCAGGAGCCTTTAGACCAATTATTTCGGGGAATTATTGATCACGACACTAACAACACCCCTGCGCCGCGGGTATACGTCTTGAGCAGATACAACATTGAAAATTATCTGCTCGACCCGTTCGTGGTCTTCGGAGTGCTGCTTGAGCAAGGCACGGCCCCGCCGGTCCCGGGAGTGAGCATTTCACTGGGGAATGAACATGTTATACGTACATTGTCTGAAACAGAACTACAGTCTATCGCGAGCACAATCCGGTCACAGGTAGAACCCCTAATTACCGGGCTAACGGCAGGGGAAACAACGCCTCATGCAGTTACATTCACAAACGGGAAGGTAGTTGAGTATCCTAGATGGATGATAGACCGCAACGGTCATCACTTGATGCCTTTGTACCAGCAGGCTCTAGGCGGACAGAATGTCATCTATCCACACCGCCTTCGTAGAAGCCTGCAAAGGGTGCGTCTCATTCCGCGTGAACTCGCAGACATCATGGAGCAGCTACAGGGATAAAGGTCTACCGGGCGCTAGGAGGGGACTGTGCCGCTCGTTGACGAGGACGACGAACTAAGGGCGTCTTCGATACCATAAGGCCCATTATCAGACATCCTTATAATTATACGTTAAATTATAAGGATGTCTGATAAGCCCCCCTATTCGCCCTCACGCTCCAGTTCGGCGCCGGCCCCCTCTACCCGGATGCCGCGCTCGCTGGCGACCCTAAGCACGTTTTCGAGCTGGGACTCAAACTCCCCGGCCAGACGGTCGGAGCCTTCCGCGAGCCGCCTGTGCTCGGCCGCGTCCCGCCTGTGGCGCTCCACGCCGTGCCGCAGGTTGTTCGCCCTCGTGAGGAGCGTCCCCTCGTCAACGACCCAGTCGCTGTCCCCGTGAATCTCCCCGGCGCGGCTGAAGGCGCACGCCTTGCCGCTCACGAGACATACCCTCTCGCCCATACACCTCCTATTCTCCGTTCAGAAACGCGTACGCCTCCAGCACGGCCTCCGCGTCCGTCTCCGCTTCGAGCCGGTGTCTGGCGCGTGGGCCGGTCCGGGGCTTGAACGTGACGACGTAAGGCTCGCCGCCGCCGCCCTCTATCTCCGCCGAGTGCTCGCCCCGCAGGGCGTCTATGAGCCGGTCTAACTCGTCGGCCTTCATCGACGCCCCCCCACTATGAGGTCGCAGAGCCTGGTCGCCGGCTCGAAGAGCAGGAGCAGGAGCAGCGCCGCCACGGCCCACCACGCCCATTCCTTTTTACTCATCAGCGCACCTTCGCTTTCGAGTGGTTGAAAAGGATGAAGTCGGCCTCCAGGTCCAGCGCCTCGACGAACTCATTCCGCGCCGCGACCGCCGCCTGAAGAGCGTCGTCGAAAGATGCGAGGGCCTCGGTGAGTGGGGCGTGCTTCTCTTCCATCCGCTTCTGAGCCTCGTCGCTGTACGGCTCGCCCTCGTACTTCGCGTGGGCTACCATCTCGGCCGCGTTGTCGCGCAAGACCTCAAGCGCCGTTCTGAACATTCGCGCCCTGTTCCTTTCCCGGCTCTGTCGCATGCCGCTCGGCCCTCCAGTCGTCAAAGTTTCACGGTCCGCGATTCACGAACGGCGCCTGCGCCTGCGCCTCCTCTTCCGGCGGCCGCGCCCGGCCCCATACGGCAGCCTGACGGTCGCCGCGGCCCGCCGCTTGGCCCGCTCGCCGCCGTGGTAGTAAATCTCGGTCGTCTGCACCGAGGCGTGGCCCAGAAGCTCCGACACGGCCTTGACCTCGCCGCCCTCGCGGATGGCCTGGTCGGCGAAGAAGTGGCGCAGGGCGTGGGGCGAGAAGCGGCGGCGGATGCTCGCCTGGGCTCTCCGCTTGCGGACCGCGTCGTAGACGGCCTGCCCCGTCAGATGCCTCAGCTCAAGCCGGCCGCCGGCGGCCACGGGGACGAGGAGCGCGCCGGGCTCCCGCCCCCGCACCTTCAGCCAGTCCAGGAGCGCGCGGCGCGCCCCGCCGTCTTCGAGGTAGACGAGCCGCTCCTTGTTCCCCTTCCCCAGCACCCTGAGCGTGTGCGTGCGCGCCCTCCAGTCTTCGAGGCGGAGCGCGACGGCCTCGGCGCGCCTCAGGCCCGCCCCGGCGAGGAGCGCCACGAGGCAGGCGTCGCGCGCGCCCGCGGGCGTCTTGTCGGCGGCGCACGCCTCTAGGAGTGCGCCCACCTCGCGCACGTCGAGCGCGCGGGCCGCGCCCGAGACGCGCCCCCCGCGGACGTTCCCCACGCGCGCGACCAGCCGGTAGTCCTCCGGCTCCATCGCGCGCATCTCGTAAGCCTGCCGGGCCACACCCCTCAAGGCCGCCAGCGTCACGTTGATGGTCGCGGGCAGAAGGCCCTGGTCGGTCATCGCGGCCCTGAGCGCCTTGAGGTGGTCGGCGCGCAACCTCTCCCAGGGGACTTCGTCGAGGCGGCAGTTGAGGAGTCGCGCGACCCTCCGGAGGTTGGAGCGCATACTCCGCCGGGAAGGGCCGGAGAGCGTGTTCAGGTAGCGGCGCGCGGGGTTCAGGGTGTCGAGCGCGGCGAGCCGGTCGAGCGCGGCCGCGCCGGGCGGGACGAGCGCGATGCGGGGCCGGGCCGGGGGCTCCGTTCGGTCGCTTTCTATAATCGGCGTTTTCATAAGCGACACGACGCCCCCGCCGCCCGCCGGACCCGCATTTTTACTGAGTTTTCCGCGGCGCGGCGCTTTCACCGTTCTGACACCTGCTCGGATTGAAAATCGGCCCCCTCCGGTGCGTCGTACCGCGCGTCGAAGCCCATCATCAGCAGCGCGTGGAGGTCGCCGTGCGCAGGGTCGAGCCGCTCGATGAGGTCCCGCACGAACTGCTCCAACCTCTCGCGCGTCTCGCCCGTGTTGGCGGGGTGGCGGAAGGCGATCTGGAGCTGCCCGACGAGCCCGACGGCGAGCACCGGGTCCAGCTCGAACAGCACCGGCTCCGTCATCGCGCACATCGCCTCGGCCGCGCGCCGCACGATGGCCTCACGTTTCTCCGGCGTGATCAGCGGCGTCATGCGCCGTCACCTCCTGCCGCGGCCGCCGGCCGCTCAAGTTAATTCGTAGACGATTGCGCGCGGCCGCAGCGTCGTCAGGGCGCCCGCGAAGGCTTCCGCGAAAGCCTCGGACTCGTGGAACGTGTAAAGCGCCTTCTGCTGCCCCGGCGTCAGCTTCCAGAAGCAGGGTCGGCAGAAGACGTGCCCCGCCGGCTTCGCCTTGTTACAGCCGAGGCAGACGACGCGCGAGAGCGCCCTGCGTGCGTCGGCCCTCACCCCCGGCGTTAATGCCGCCATCCCCGCACCCTCACGGCGGCCGCCCGGCCGCGTCGGTGTCCAGCGCGCGCCTGCCCGTCCGCCTGCCCGTCTCGTCAACGCAGTCCGGGCACGGCTTGGCGCCCTTGCCCGGCTCCGGCGTGTAGAGCTTCCCGCCGAAGCAGGTCGGGCACGGCTCGTCGGCGAACGGGCGCCGCGGGGGCGGCCGCAGGAGCAGCCTCAGCTCGTCGTCGGCCGTCCCCTCGCGATGGATCGTCCGCGCCAGCCCGTAGACGTTCTCGACGGGGCGGCCGCCGACCCTCCGCCCCTCGGCCTTCCAGTGCCTCACCAGTTCCGCGGCCTCCGGCAACGAGAACTCAGAGCGCACACCGACACCGCAGCACTCACACAGGCGCTCCGCGCTAGCGGGCGCCGTGTCTGTATCTGTGTCTTCTCTGCTCTGTTCTGTTCTGTTCTGTGCTAGCAACTTGCTAGCAACTTGATAGCAAGTTGCTAGCAAGTTGCTATCAGGCCCGGAAGCGGCCGGCGGGGAAGGGTTCGGCCCGGCTGCGGCTGGGGTCGGGGCCTGCCCGTCGGCCGGAAGCTCCAACTGCTCGCCCGGCTCGTACGCGTCCTGCGGCCGCGGCCTCCACTCCTCAAGGAAGCCGCGCGCGAAGAGGAGCTGGAGGTCCACGGGGTCGCTCGCGCCGATGCGGGCCGCCACCCACAGGGGGTCGTTCGGGATCTTGTTGCCCGAGCGTGCGGCGAGGAGCATCAGGGCGTGGACGTGGTACTTGACCGCGTCCGGCAACTGTATGAACTCATAGTCGTCGAGCTGCTCGACGTAGAGCTTCACCCAGACGAGCGCCCGGTCCTTGTAGTGCTGCAACTTCTCGAAGTCGCGGATGCGGTAGAACCTTACCGCCGCCGACGCCGTCCGCCTGTCCGTGACGACCGTGAATTGCGGTTCGGGTGCCTTCGCGTCCTGAGCCAAACGTGTGCTCCTTCTCCGGGAGTCGGTGAGTGGCGTGTGTGCCCCTACGGGACGTTGAGAACCATCCCCGCCAGCGGCGTCGCGGACCTCGTCATCAGCACCAGTTCACCCCGCTCGCTGATCCCGGCCGCCATCGTCCGGGACGGCGGCCCGACGACGACGGGGGCGGCCGCGGGCACCGCCCCCGTCGTGCGTACGTGAATTCTGCCGATGGACAGGTGCGCCAGCGCGTCGAGGCCCCGCGCCATCGCCCAGCAGGGGGTTCCGGTGCGGCCGGCCTTGCAGGTGCAGGAGCAGATGAGTGGGCTCTCCAGGCTGTCGAAGCGGACGAGGTGATCCTCCTCGCCGCCGCTCGACGACTGCATCCGGAAGACGGAGCCGTCGAAGACGACTTCCGCCATCAGGGTGCGGGCCTTGATAAATTGTTTACCGCCGATAAGGTGGACGGGTATCATCAAAGACATAGAGAAAGTCCCCTTTACTTCTCTCCGGGGGCCGCCCGCCGATTCGGCCGTCGGGGCGGTCCCGCGCATTTCCTGCCGCGTCAAACGGGCGGGCCGGGCGAGTTACCCGGCCCGCCCCGAAACTTTCAGGCGCTCCTCTTTCTCCTCACGAGACTCAGCCGCTTCTTCGGCTCCGTCCGCGCGGCCGTCGCGGTCGAGACGAGCTTCGCGTGCTCGGCCTCGACCTGCGCGCGCGTGGCCCTCCACGGGTCGCGTGAGACGGGCGTGATGCCGCCGGTGCCGCACCTGCCCGCGTAGACGCTCCGCGGCGAGCAGCCGAAGCGGCGCGCGACGTAGGAGGCGTCCACCAGGTCGTCGGGGCGCTCTTCCGGCGCGGGGGGCAGGACTATGAGTTGAATGACGACCATCGTCTCTCTTCAGGCCGCCTCGGCGCGCGCCGACTCCGGCGCGGGGCGGGAAAGCATCGCGAGCAGCCGGCGCAGCTCGCGGATCTCGTCCGTCACCTCGGCGCGGATCGCCCGCTCGTCGCGGCGGAGCATGGCCTCGGCGATGGCCTCGCTGTGCTCGCGGGCGCAGAGGGCGACCTGTTCGAGCCAGTCGCGCGCCGGAGCCTCCGAAGCCTCAGCCGCGCGAAGAGCCTCGACGCGGGCTTGGAAGTCTTCGTAAAGAAACTCCGCGCCCTTCCGGTTAACCAGCCAAAGGGCTTGGAACCAGCGCCAAAAGCAGCAGTACCAGGACGGGCGGCCGGCGCCCTCTTCGGACTGGTAGCGCACGCTCCGCTCGGAGCAGCGCCGCATGCCGAGCCGCTTGAGGGCGCGGGCGAGTGAGGCGGAGTGGCCGCGCGCGGCTTGCGCGTTGGCCTCGACGGTGGTGAGCACGTGAGTAGGACCATCTTCTTTCCCCTGCCCAGTTGTTCCGAAAAAGGTTGTGGCGGTACTGACAGCGCCCTCCCTTCGGGCGCTAGAGTGCCGGGCTGTGTGCGGGCTTCAGCGCGTCCCCGCCGCCTCGGCCTCGGGCGCGGGCTCGACTTCATGTAGTCGCTCTAAGAGCAGCTTTCGCCCAGCCTCAGAGTTATTTCTGAGGAATTGGCCTTCCTTGTATTCAAGGAAGCGGATTACTTCATCACCTTGAAGTTGCAGGTTTATATGAAGCTTCTGAGGCGGCAGTGTTCGCGTGTCCTTTCGGTTCATGCGGTATCCTTTTTGGTTCATTGAGTAACCGTCAGAAACATACCGCCTCAATAATTTCTTGTCAACAAATATTTTCACCAAAAAGGTTCTCAGAGTAGTCGTTGAAAATACTACCCTTCGCGTCAACAGCATGAACCAAATTGAGGATTTAGCGGATTACGTCCGCCGCACCATCAACGAAAAGGATTTGACGTTACGGCAGGTCGAGGAGCGTAGCGGCGGGGCAATTACTCATGGTTATGTCAGTAAGATTCTTAGCCGCGCGGTGACGAATCTTTCCGTTGATAAGCTGAAGGCGCTAGCCAAAGGCTTAGGCATGCCAGAAGAAGAGGTATTTGCTGTTATAAGGGGCAAGACGACTTCCGGCGACTTAGCTTTTGATGAATTGAGGATGCTGGAACTCTACCGCACGCTCCCTCCCGAAAAACGGTTAGAGGCTATTGCTCATCTCGAAGTAACGTGCCAGTTCCATGCTGGGGCATGGGAGCCGCACAGACATTCAGCCGCCTCCACAGTTGGAGGAAGTCCTAAGCGTAGCGAAAAGAAGAGGGCTTAACACTCAACCGAAATTACGATATGACTCCAGGCAGACCACCGAAGCCCAACGAGCAGAAAGCACGGGATGGGAATAATAAGAGAGGCGGGCAGAAGTAGGCTTTAAATTATTGCGACAAGAAAGGAATTATTATGAGTGACGATAAAGTTCGAGCTGCATCGACTTCGCAACCAACGTCTGGGCCCACTGCGACAGTACCTAAAGACCCTCAGCCGAGCGTCGATAGAATCGACGAACTGGCGCGCCGTATTCTTACAGGAGACATTTTACTTCCAAAATTCCAGCGATCTTTCGTTTGGGAGCGTCCGCAAATTCTTACGTTGTTAGATTCTGTCGCCAGAGGATACCCCATAGGTAGCGTGTTACTTTGGCAAAGCCGGCAGGAACTGCGTAGCGAGAGTAATATTGCCGACCTTGATATTCGCCTTCCGAGACCCGACTACCCTGTTAACTACTTACTTGATGGACAACAGCGTCTTTCTGCTATCTGCGGCGCCATGTATTGGAAAGGTGATAACCCGCATAGCCGTTGGAATATCACCTATGATCTAAGGCAGAAGAAGTTTTTCCATCTGGATACACTAGAAGATCCTCCATTGACCTCAATTCGCGCTAATAAGCTCTCCGACGCGGTGGCGTTCTTTAAGCATGTAGCGAGCCTAGACACATTAACGTCCGCCGACAAGGATGAGCTTAAGGCCAACGCCGAGCTCTTATTCAACCGATTCAAGGATTATAAAATCGCGACCGTCACGCTCGGGGATATGTCCATTCAGGATGTCGCACCCATTTTTGAGCGAATCAATAGCACGGGAACGCCATTAACAATTGTAGATTTAATGCGCGCCGCCACTTGGAGCCCCGACTTCGATTTAATCGACTCAATTGAGGGATTGCTTAACGACCTAAGTGATAAGGGATTCGATAAGGTTGATAAAAAGGTGGTACTCAGAAGCTTATCGGCCGCCGCCGGGGGCGGCTTCTCGGCGGAAAGCATTGACGAGCTCCGTAATCACTCGGCAGAGACCTTGAAGGCTTCCATTGATGACACCAGGGAAGCCTACAAGAGAATGGTTGACTTCCTGACCACGCAGATAGGTGTATCGAGTGCGCAAATTGTTCCTTATTCAAATCAACTAACCGTATTAAGTGAAGTGTTCAGACGTGTGCCCACTCCCACGGCCGCGCAGTATACAGCCATTTCGCAGTGGTTTTGGAAAACTGCCTTGAGTGGCTATTTCGGAGGGTGGAATACGGGACAGATGGCTGATGACCTACGGTCGGTAATCGAATTTACTGAAGGCCGGGCCGACCGCATCAATGTTGCTGCCGTCCGACCGAGTCATGACATTTGGAAGGTGCGACAGTTCAGAGCGAATAACGCCCACGCAAAACTTTTAGGTATAGTCTTGGCGCATCATGGCCCGATTGATTTATTGACCGGCCAGCGAATCGACACTACAAAGGCGCTTAGCTGGACAAACGTTAAAGAGTATCATCACTTCTTCCCACAAGCCTTTTTAAAGCGCCATGACGTGACACCGAATAAGATTAACTGTCTAGCCAATTTTATTATGCTCACGTCGGCGAGTAACAAGGTTATTTCTGACCGCTCACCCTCCGATTATCTCCGTAATGTTCGGGAGGTTGCGGGCGAGCGGTTAAATGGATGGCTGGCAAGTAACCTGATACCGCGGGCTGCGTTTGATGCCGCGCTTAAGGATAATTTCGAGGTGTTCTTGGAGTTGCGCGCGCAAGCAATCCATTTCGAGGTGATTGCTAAAACGGATTGGATTTAATGTGAATCATGTGATCTTGGGCACGTAATGCCGGGAGCGAGGCCGTACGCTCGCCCCCAATAGTCATGATGCCGACATCCTGCCCTCTGTTAATATCTTTCTTCTCGCGCTTCCTACTCTCACGCCGGCCACAACGCATAGGCGGATGCACTATTAGGACAACTCAGACCAGCTCAAGACCTCGCCCGCGTCAAGGCGGCCGACGATGCTCGCGGACGGGAAGTACATCATCGAGCAGCAGCTAACCCCGTAGAACCACAGCTCCCCTCCCCTGTACTCATACTCCTGAATCACTAAGGCGCAAAACCCGGTCATGAATTTGACCAGCACCCTGTCCCCCCTCCTGTAGATCGGGCGCACCTCGCCCACCCCTCGCTCGTCAGGCATCGCTTCAACCTCGGATTGTGACTAGGGATTCTCGGGAGGCGCGCGGGGTGGCGCGCGCAGCTCGGCCCCTCCCGCGGGGTGGGTAGACGACGGGAGGGTGAGCGCCCGTAGCTTACCGAACCTGGGGGCGGCGGGGCAACTGAAATTTCGCCGGGCCGAAAATCGGGCGGGGCAGTGAGAAAAAAGGGGATTGACTTTTATTTCTTATATGTTCTACATTCTAGTACATGGAAATTAACTCTAATATCGCCGACACCGGAAAGGTCATTTATGACTGAGCAGAAAGACTACCTGGGCCACTTCGAGGAGATCGTCCTGCTGGCCGTCCTCCGACTCGGGGAGAACGCATACGGCGCGAAGGTCCGGCAGACAGTTGCGGAGGCGACCGAGCGGGACGTGTCCATCGGCGCGGTCTACGCGACCCTGGACCGCCTTGAGCGCAAGGGCTACATCAAGTCGTGGCAGGGCGAGGCGACGCCCGAGCGGGGCGGGCGGGCTAAAAGGTACTTCAGGGTTGAGGGCGCGGGCGTGCGGGCGCTGAACGACACGGCGGCGGCCCGCAATCGGCTGGCGGACGGTGTAGAGTTCGGACTCGGTACTGCGTGAGGAACACCATGAGTGATTTAGGAAATAAGAAGTTTTGGTGGCCTTTGAAGAAGGAGCCATTAGAGCGCAGGCTAACTTATCTCGATGAACAACTCCTGGGGTTGCGGATTTTGCACACAACCCTTTCCATGAAAGTTAGAGAGATAGAGCGCAGGAACAGAGAGCCCTCCCCAAACTTGAAAGCACGTTTGCTAGAAGTTGAAGCCAAGGGGGCAGTGCTATCACAAGAGCGCCGGCGAGTTTTTGCCCTCGTTAAGTACACTAAGGTTCAGTCTTCCGTTGCTCAACCTTCAGTGTCTCCTAAATTTGGCGAGCGCATTCTCTTACTCATCCTAACGAAAGAGGAGCGCGCCAACATCCCCGGCGACCTCGAAGAAGAGTTCAGGCAGATAGCGGCGAAGCACGGCGAGCGGTACGCGAAGCTCTGGTACTACAAGCAGGTGGCGGCGTCGGCATGGCCCATTATTTGGAAGGTCGCGAGGTGGGGAGTGATCGGCTCTTTGGGGGCTTGGATAAAGCGTCTCATTTAAGAGTTCTTAGTCTCGGGAGGCACTCAGTGAAGCTCAAGAAAATTCCAGTTCAATTATTAATTGGGGCAGGAGAGTTCAATGCGGCCCTTCAATCGAGGCTAAAACAAATTCGAGATGCGCATGGCGAAGAGAGCTCTCTTATTCCGGCTCTGGCGACTGCGGCCTTAATGGCGATTAGGTCGGTAATACTTATGGTGTTCTTCGCCATACTTCTCCCTCTTGTCATTGTTGCGAGCATATCAGGCATTGTTTCTTTTATATCTAGACTGCTCTCTTGGCTATTCTTTAAGAGCACGTCCAGTGTTGCTTCTTTTGCATTCAACACGTTAGCCTCACCTTTCTCTAAACGCTCTGGAGACGAAGCGGATGGAGGGCGGTTCCCGGCTGTTGTAGAACACTTACTATCATTAATTCTATCAGATGAAGATAAGGAGAATATCATTGGCGATTTCCACGAAGAATATTCTGAGGTCATCAAGAACAATAGTTTCAGAATGGCGCGGGCTTGGGTTTATAAACAGGTAGTTAAGTCGGTGCTACCTTACGTTTGTAATCGCATCAAGGAGAGACTTGCCGCACGTTTCACTGAGCGTATCCGCTGAAATAAGGGCAGGTGTGCTACTTGCAAGAGCGGAAATAATCGCCCAACAACTCCAATGTTGACGCCCGCGCCCCACCCGACGCGGCTTAAACTCACACGAGCCGAGCCATGAAAATAGAGAGGTTCAAAGACGCCCGCACCGGCAGGTGGAAGTGGAAGGCCGACCTTACCTGCGCCGGAGTTCGTCATCGCCCCGTCGCCGACTCCAAGGACGAACTCCTCGACGAGGTGGACGCGATCAGGAGGCGCGCACGGGCCGCCCGCTACGGCCTCCCCGTCGAGCGCCGCGCCGTCGCGCTCGACGAGCTGGTCGCCGAGCACACCCGCGACTTCGACCTCCGCGACAAGAACCGGCGGCGCGCGCGCACCGTCCTCCTCGACTTCGCCTCGCGCCTGAAGGCGAAGGGCGTGCGCGAGGTGACGGCCGCCGACCTGCGCGACTACGCACGCGCCCTCAAGTCCGAGTTCCGCGTCGGGCAGAAGCTCCGCGAGCGCACGCGCCGGGAGCGCGCCGAGGCGGCCGGTAAACGGTACGAGCCCCGCAAGCCGCCGGACCTCTCGCCGCACTCACTCAACAAGTGCCTGAACTTCGTCTCGGCCATGCTGAACGCGGCCCCCCACCTCTTCGAGGCGGACCTGGGCGACTACCGCCCGCCGCGCGTCCCCTGGGCGAGCGTCCCGCGCAGGTGGCGCAGGCGCCCCGTCAGCCAGGACGAGGACGGGCTTCTGCTAGCGAAGCTGCGGGAGCCGCGCGCTGAGGGCGAGCGGGAGAGGGGCTGGCGCTCCCGCCTCGAAGTGGCCGACCTCTTCGAGGTCGCGCTCAACACCGGGATGAGGCCCGGCGAGTGCGTGCGGCTCACCTGGCCGCAGGTGGATTTCGAGTCGGGGGAGATATACCTCGGCCGTACGAAGACGGGGGAGGACCGCTTCGTCCCCGTGAACTCGCGCGTCGCCGAGTTGCTGGGCCGGCGGCGTGCGGAGGCCACGAGCAAGTTCGTCTTCCCCAACCCCGAGGGCACGGCCCCGCGCAGCAGCTACTACCGGGCGATCACGGGGGCCGCGCGCGCGCTCGGCCTCCCGTACGGGCAGAGGGTCGAGAACGGCTTCACGCTCTACTCGACGCGCCACACCGCGGCGACTCGCATGCTCCGGGCCGGCGCCGACATCTCCTCCGTCCAGGAGATACTCGGGCACTCGAACGCGACCATGTCGCTGCACTACTCGCACGCGACCAGGGCCACCACGCGGCGCGCCGCCGAGAGCTTAGTCCGGGGTGCGGCCGACAAAAACTCGACAGGCGAAGAAGGGACGAGTCCGGAAGTCCTTTCCACGGAACACGTAGGGGAAGGGTGAGAGTCCTACCTGCGGAGTTAAATTAACGACGGGGATTCCGAGTAAATTTCGGAATCCCCGTTTTTATTAGGCTAGGCTCTAGAGTAGCAAAGCGCTTCGACAGGGGTGCTTAGCTGCTGACGTGGAACAGGTGTTCCAAAATTAGCGGGCGTAAGTTCCTGCGCGTGCTGCGCCGCTTCGCGCCCGGCGTGACGGCCAGCAGGACTGCTCATCTGACCGGGCTGACGCGTAAGAGTATCATCACGGTCTTTCTCAGAATCCGTGAGCGCGTCGCCGAAGAGTGTGAGCGCGCCTCGCCCTTCTCTCCGCGCGCAGTTGAAGTCGGCGAGTCTTACTTCGGCGGGCGGCGCGTGCGCGGCAAGCGAGGCCGCGTCGCGTCGGGAAAGACCATCGTCTTCGGCATCTTCGAAAGGGACAGCTGCCGAGACGCGAGTCAGCCCGGTATCCCTCCACGGCGTAGCTCTTGCGCGTAAAATTAAACCTGTCATACTACGAACAGTTCTCTCTACAACTGTCTTCAACAAATCCTTGCGATAACGCGCAAGGTGAGAATCCTTACACGGGGGCTTCCCGGCGTCATCCGGAGATTCTGTACAGGTTTTTTGTTTCCTCGCCTTCGGCAATCACTCTATCGCCGACTCATTCACGGCGGAGAGGCAGCGTGAATAAGATCCTCACTTTAATGACCGGCCTTGGCCTTGGCGCCACGCTGATATACCTGTCGAGGAAAAAATCGGCTCCGGAGCTCGCGTGTGACGAAGTGACATACGGCGTAGCTGATGCCGAAACAGGGATTGATGCTTCCTCATCCGGCCTTTGTAAACAAGCAAATCAGACGGCACACAGGGGCCAGGCATCACACGAGATTGTAGGCAACAACCCGAACTTGCAGCCCGTGCAATCGCAATCCGTTGAGCGGGCCGGGTTGCTGACATATCGAAATAAACCTGTAAACACTCACGGCTCGATTTTGAGCAGATGTTTATCCGGTTGCCGGGAAGTAGGAAGAGTTGGTCGAATTATCTCTAAGCTGCCGTTAGCGAGGAGAGTGCGGCCGGTCGTCGTTCAATGCGGGCGTCTGGTCTATAGACTCATTACTAGAGTCTCTTTCCGAATATCCCTTTGCGCCCTCGGGGTAAGAATACTGCTGCGGGTTCGCGCTGCTAAAGGAAAGCCCAAACCGGCGGGGATAAGCCACACGGGATGTTCAAAAACGGAGTGTGCGTCGGTTCTAGGTGTCATGACGTTGGCGTTTCTCCTGCGTCTCTCAGTGTTGCGCCTTCAGACACCTATATACCCGGATAGCGTTTACTATGCGACGCTCGGAAAGCATCTCGTGTCGGGGAATTTACAGGAGGGGCTGAGCACCTTCTGGCCGCCACTATATCCTTTACTAGTGGGGCTCTCCTCGCTGGTGTTTCGAGACATTGAGACCGGCGGCAAATTCGTTTCATTACTGGCGGGCAGTGTGATGGTCATACCCGTCTACTCGTTGACCCGAGTTCTGTACGGCAAAGATGCGGCGTTCGTCGGCGCGTTCTTAGTCGCCATCCACCCGCCATTGATCCGTTACTCGACGACCATCTTTACGGAGTCTACTTATACGACTTTATTCGTGACCTTATTGTTCGCGGGACTGAGAGCGTTTTCGGGCGGTGCCTACGTGGCCTTCTTCTCAGCAGGGGTGACGCTCGGGGCTTGCTATTTACTCAAACCCGAAGCCATAGGCTACACGGGCATGATGGCGGTCTTGACGTTGTGCACGTCGCTCTCGGGTAATCACCTGCCGCCTTCGGAGGTGTTGCTCAGGCTCATGACCCTACTCGCGGGTGCTTCTTTACTCTCTTTACCCTACATCTTGTTTCTCCGCCGGGCGACGGGCGGGTGGACAATCAGCGACAAATTCCGGGCCCACGTGCACCCGGGTGAAACTTGGGAGACAAGGTGGCTCGGCCTGCCGGAAGGTCGGACGACGACCTTGGCTGACCGTCTATATGCCGGGGCTTCTCGGAAGGATGATTCATTAGAAAACAGGGGATTGCCCGCCGCAGACGTATCAAGCCTACGAATGATGACCGCCCGCAGTATGGAAGCGTTGATGTCGGAAGCCCGGCTTCTGACCTACGGCATGACTCCGCCTCATTTCATGTTGCTCATGGGCTTGGGCATGTTCAGGGCGGAATGGTGGAAGGAGCTTTACCTACTTTCATTTGTTACTTGCACACTACTCGGGTATGCCCTGTGCCCGGATGAAACCAACGGCAGAATGCTGGTGTCTTTACTGCCTGTAACAATCTGCTGGGTGGCCGGAGGGTTAAAGGCCGTCGAGGACCGGCTCGTCGAGTTTTTCAAACAGACGAAAATTTCGCGTGCCGTCCCATTTATAAATCCGGCGACACTCAGGTTATTGATGATAACCGCCCTGGCATTCTCCATGCTGCCCTGGCTCATCCACTCCTTGATGGCGATACCCGCGACGCCCATGATCGAATTTAAAGAGGCCGGGAGGTGGGTTAAAGAGCACTCGGAGACGCCGCCGCTGATTATGGCGACCCAGCCATACATAGCTTTTTACGTGGGAGGGCGCCCCGTCTATCTGCCCGCGGAGGGATATCAAACAGTCGTCGAACACGCAAGGCGCCTTAACGTCGATTACGTGGCGATAGACGAGGCGCTGATATCGAACGGGCTGTGGGGCAATAACGAATACTCCGATTTACGGTTTCTGCTCGACGAGCGAAGTCACCACCCCGAACTGAGGCTCGTTTATAAGTTCGACGGCGTGCCGCGTCGGAAAATACTTGTCTATACATTGACCTGATGAAGAGGGGCGCGGAGATATGAGAGTGCCTCGGACGGATTTTGACGGCCCGCAGACCGGCGAGAAGATAGTCATTCTCGGCGGGGGCATAACCGGGCTCACGGTGGCGTGGGAGTTATCCAAAAGCTCCAGGTTACCCGTTCTCTTGATTGAGAAGAATGTTAGTGCGGGGGGGCTGGCGGGCTCATTTCAGCGGCGGGACCGGATATTCGACTTCGGCTCTCACCGCATCCATGAGCAGTATGACCCCGAGGTACTCGGCATCATCCGGGAGCTTCTGGGCGACGAATTGCTCAAAAGACCCAGAAGAGGGCAGATCAGAATTCAGGGTAAGTTTCTGAACTACCCGCCGGCAATCACTCAAGTGCTAACGAGTTTCGGGTTAGTCCGGGGGGCGCGGCTTGTCCGGGACTTCCTGCTGTCGAGAAACAACTTTTTCTTCACCCCGGCTCGCGCAACGCGGCCGACCCCGCGCACGTCTTTCGAAGAATATGCAACGCGGGCCGTCGGTAAGAGTCTCTACGAGAGCTTTTACCGGCCGTACGCCTTGAAACTTTGGGGGGTGTCGCCGGCCGGGCTGTCGTTCGAGCCCGCGGTGAGCCGTGTCAGGAAATTCGAGCTGCGGGCGGTGTGGAAAGAATTGATGAATAAGGCGACCGGGGCCGCCGCCGGCCATTCTTTCTACTACCCGGCGAGGGGCTTCGGCCAGATCGCGGAGAAGATACAGGAACGGTTCATCGCAAACGGCGGCGAAATACTGTTTGAAAGTAGCGTCGAGCGTTTGGAGCTGAAGGATGATTGCGAGATTGAAGCGGTTCACGTAGAGACCGGGGGGGGAGAGTCCCGGAGGCTGTCGGCCAAGCTACTTATCTCCACAGCCCCGATTGACGTATTACATCGGTTGGTGTGCTCCGCGTTGGGCGGCGGGGAGACGGCCGAGCTGGGTTTGTCATGGCGCTCCCTGCGCATCCTCTACCTCTTCACGCCGGATAAGACTCCCTCCGTCCACGAGACCTATTACTTCCCGGAGCCGGACGTTATCTTCGGGCGCGTTTCCGAACCCGCCAAGTACAGCCCATTCTTAAATCAAGCCGGAGAGAAGACGGCGTTGGTGATAGAGATTCCGTGCACTTTCGGCGACGAAATTTGGAACCTCGAAGACGAGGTTATCGCTGAGCGTTGCATCGGCGACCTCCGAAAACTGAAAATCCTGAGCCCCCGGCCCGCCGGGGATTCTGAATATTTTTCGCGCAAGGTCAAGAATCTTTACCCCGTCTACGAGCTGGGATGGAGAGAGAAATTAGACGAGGCCCTGCGGAGATTTAATTCGGTAAAGAATTTATATCCGGTGGGAAGGCCCGCCCTTTTTCTACACTGTAACGTAGACCACTGTATGGCGATGGCGCTGAAACTGGCCCGCCATCTTTCCGACGAGAAGAAGACGCACGAGGACTGGGAGCGCTCTCTGGGTGACGTTTTTAACCTCTCGCTTCACGAATAACTCTTCCGCGCGGGCACCGACAATGGCATTAGAGTTCAGACCCGGCGATTTTGCCTACCCGGCGGCGCTCATTAAACTGCGTTCCACCTTCGGGAAGACCGAGTGGTTTACTAAGGACGAGCAGATTCACTATCAAGAGCGTTTGCTCCGACGGATTATTGAACACGCCTACTCGTTCGTGCCGTATTACCGAGACCTCTTCGACAGTGTCCGCCTAAAGCCGGGCGACATCCGGCGTCTCTCCGATCTCGACAACATCCCGATTCTAACCAGGGAGGTTTTGCGCTCCCAGTTCGGGAGGCTGACGGCGACGAACTGCCGGGCGTTTCGCCCGCGAACACTTTGCACCAGCGGCACGACGGGGCAAAGGATTCAGTTCCTCGTAGACAAGCCTTCCAACGTTCTGGAGTTCGTCTATTACTGGCGGTATTGGAACTGGGCCGGTTACAGGCTCGGGAACCTTTTTGCCGAGTTCTCCAGCGTCTTCTTCTCGAAGAATAAAGATAGGGTCCGCTCGACGACCCATCTTCAAAGGCTGGCAGGCAGGTTGCTGCTCGACAGCAGCACGCTGTCGCACGCTACCGCCGGAGATTACGTGAAGGCCATCAGGAAACACCGACCGCTCTTTCTTAAAGGATTGCCGTCGGTGCTCTACTACTTCTCACTCTTCCTGCGGCAGCAGGGCGTCGCCGACATATCGTTCAAGGCGGTCTTCTCCACGGGCGAGGTGCTCGTCCCGCGTTACAGAAAGCTTATCGAAGAAACTTTCCGCTGTAAGGTTTACGACTCGTACGGCCACATGGAGCGGACCGTCGCCATCTCGGAGTGTCCGAGCGGTGGGCTGCACATCAACCCGGATTACGGCGTACTGGAACTCGTGCGCCACGGCGCGCAGCCGGCACAGACAGCGGACGCCGACCGCGGCGGGTCGAGTTACACGGCACGGGTCGTCGGGACTTCACTGTACAATCTCAGCATGCCGCTCCTCCGTTACGACGTGGGGGATACCGTCATGGTTGACCCGGAAAAAAAGTGCGCGTGCGGCCGGCAATTTCCCCTCGTCAGCGCAGTCGGCGGAAGGCGAAGCGAGGTCATCATCACCCCGGAAGGTAATGTGATTACGGCGGCGTTTCTGATTTTTGAAGACGTGTCGGATATTCTGGCAGGGCAAATCGTGCAGGAGTCGCTCGCCGACCTGCGCGTCAGGGTGGTTCCCTCGCCCCATTTCTCGAAGGCCAGCGAAGCACGTTTAAAATCCCGGCTGCGAACGCTGGCCGGGCCGTCCGTGCGCGTCCGCGTGGATTGTTGTGAGGGCCTGGGGTCACTCCGCGGAGAGTCGGGCAAGGTCAGTGCGGTGGTGTCGAAGCTTCAGGAAAGTGACCGTCCCTTTTGACCCATGTACCAGCTCTTGAACGTCTCGACATCGAACCATTGGGCGCCGAAATGCTCGACCGCAAACCGAGCGTTGTTATCTTCGGCGACGGGCATCCCTTTCAGTAAAAATATTTTCCTCCCGGCGGCATGACTTTCCAGCAACGTGGAGATGCCGGGTTTCGTGATGACGCTCGCGCATTCCCTGAGTGACGGTGCGAGCGACGGCGTGACGCCGTAAACTCGAATCCTGTCGTTGTCTTTGAAGAGGTGTCGCGTCTGCTCGTAGGCTTTTTTATTCTCGCCGCAGACCGCGTGAATCTTTAAATCCGGCAAAGCACCCGACAGATTCTTCACGGTCGCGGCAATCGGCCCCTGCCCCCAAAAGCCGCAGACGAGTAGGACGCTGTCGATGTCTCCCTCGACGCTCGAAAGCTCATGGTATTCCCGTCGGGCCGGCAGATTGATGTTGATGAATCTGACGTGACGGGGCGGCGCAAACCCGAGCGCGTTTCGGCCGACGGGGGACAGAAATCCATTCATCTGTTCCCAGAACAGGTACTTCCATCCCAAGTTTTTCCCGTACTCGCCCAACACCCCCCACACCGACAGGTCAACCCCTTCCCGCCTCTTCAGGTTGGAAACCCAGAAGGCCGGGCGGTGGCTGACGCAGATGACCGTTTTGGCGCCGAGGGCTTCTATCTTCTCGCTCAGGCGCCTCAGGTCGGCCGCGTTGAATAGCTTCTCTCTCAGGTATTTGCGGTAGTAAAAAAGCGGGACCTTGTAGACGAGGTGTAAAAGGACGGGGAAGTTGTTCGAGATAAATTTATACCGTTCGAGGTCTTCCCTGACCACTTCGGGGGAGACGAATTCCTCGACCGCGACGTGGTGGACGGGGCGCCCATCTCCCAACCTCTGTCGGATCGCCTCGCCGATGGCGTACATCCCCCGCCCGACCACCGTACTGACGATGAGGATGGGCGGCTCGAAGTGTTCCGACAGGTCTTCAACCTCAAAGTATCTTTCGCCCGGCATCGTATAAGTAGAGGGCGTCGCACTTACTGCAAATGGGGAGCGGCCCCTCCCGCCTGAGCGCCCTGAACTTCGCGTACTCGGGGGAGTTCCAGACCTCCATCACGCCTTTCTCGTTCAAGTTCCCCACGCTCAAATCCGGGTAGAGCACGCAGGGCCGGACCGCCCCGTCGGGGGTGATGTCCATGCGCAGCCACTGCTTGTAGCAGAACGTGTTGCGGGGAGGCACTTGAGGCTTGTCCACGTAGGTGTGGATGTCTTCCGGCTCTTCGAGGTAGCAGGAAATCTGTATGGGCCATTTCTCATTTTTAATCCTCTCGTACTCCCTCACGAATTGCTCCTTGTCGAGTTCGTAAGGCAGGAGATAGGCCAGGTGCGATGTCGGGGTAATCTCGAAATGCCTGCGCATGTAATCCTCGTACTCTCGGGCCTGCTCCTCGGACACGAACCAGCACAGATTCAGCAGGACCCAATCCACGCCGAGGCCCACCATCTCCCGGCAGAACTCATACATGACGCCCACGTTCTCGGGCCTGATGGTGAACTGGACGCCGACGTAAGGGGGGTTACGGAGGGACTTGATGAGTTTGATGTTCTTCGTCACGCGGTCGTAGACGCCCCTGCCCCTGAGTTGGTCGTTCTCCCGCCTGAGCCCGTCGAGCGAGACGAGGTAAGTCAGGTAAGGGTTATCGGCGCTCACGTCTTTAAAGCGGTGCAGCAAGGTGCCGTTGGTGCAGGTGACGGCGAAACAGCGATGCTCTTTGAGCGCCCGCGCCAGCTTATCGAAATTCGAGTAGAGCAGCGGCTCGCCGCCGATGAGGATGAAAGAGGGGCGGCGTTTACCGTATTGGGAGAACAGGTTCTCGACTATGCCCCACGAAAGCTCCTCGTTCACCGTCTCGGGCGCGTCCTGTTTACACCACCCGGCGTCCCCCCACTCGTAACACATGGTGCATCTCAGGTCGCACCTGTACGTGAGCACCAGTTTGTAGACGAGGGGCGGCGGCACCTGGTCGTCCTTCCCGGCGTTCTCTTCGAGCCACCTGTAACGCTCGAAGAACTTCAGCTTTTTGGCGATCAGGTGTTCGACGTAGCGGGGATGCCTCCAGGCAAGTTTGGTCAGGCCGCTGATGGACGGAATCGGCATGGTGATACCCCTCGGCGCCTCCCGGCCGGCGCTAGGACTCGTCGAGTTCGTAGAGGTCGCAGCATCGGCCGCACGACGGGAAGAGCCCGTCCTCGCTCAGCGACCGCCTGAACGTTCTCATGCCGCGGCCGTTCCAAATCTCCGTGAACTTCTGCTCCCTGACGTTACCCATCTTAGCCTCCGGGAACAGCGGACAGCCGACCACGTCGCCGTTCGGCATCACCACGGCCCTCTTCCACGGCACATGACATATCTTCTCGCCGAAGACGGACGCGGGCGACTTGAAGTAGGCGTCGTAGTCGAACCCCTTCACCCCGAGTTTCGGATATCTTTTGAATTTAAACGTCCGGGTGCTCTCTCTGATTATTTTTTCCTGATTCGCCAACGATTGCGGGTCGATACCGGAAGTGTCGCGCAGAAAGCCGCGCCAGAGCCGGGGCGTCATCCCGAAGGTCTCTCTGAATCTCGTCTCGGTCCTGCCCAACAATTCGGGGGTCGTGAACATCCCGGCTTGAAGCGCGAAATAATCGACCCCTAACCCGTTCACGATCTCCGCGGTCTCCAGAATGTGTTCGGCGTTCTCGGCGGTGACGGTGGTGCAGACCTCGACGGCGGGCAGCGCGCTTTTCAGTCGTTTCTTTGCGCCGACCAGAAGTTTTATCCCCGAGATGACCCGGTTGTAAACGTCATTACCTTTGCGGATTTTATTGTTGACCTGCTCCGGCCCGTCGAGGCTGGCGACGTAGTAGTCCAGCCCGGACCTGACGAGGCCCTCCGCGAGCTCTTCGGTCATCAGCGTCGTATTGCTGTTGAGCGCGGTCAGGAGCTTTCTACTCGTGGCGAAGGCGAGTATCTTTGAAATGTCTCTTCGGAGCAGGGGCTCGCCCCCGAAGAAGTACAGGTAGGGCCTCCACTCACTCACCTCATCGATGAAGGTCTCCCACTGCTCCGTGGACATTTCGTCTTTTAAGGTTTGATGCCCGACTTCCTTATAAGCGCCGTTGTCCCCCCACTCCCAGCATTGAACACACCGAAGGTTACACAGGTTGTTGATCTGGAGAGTCATTAACGGGGGTAGCGACGAGGCGAACCCCTCGCGGCGAAACCCCTTCGCCGAAGAGAGCTTCGTGGCGTAGACCATCCTCAACAGGGACCCGAGTTTATCGGGTGCGCGGAGGAGGTAATGGCCGAGTCTCTCGATTTCTTTGCGCATGAGGTGACCCCTCCCCGAAGCTATGCGGCCGCGTTGACGACCCCGAGACAAGGATGGGACAAGGGCACTGCCGAAAGGTGTTGTGGCCCGGTCGTGAGGGTCGTTCGAGTGACTGTCGGCGGCGAGGTCCGTGAAACATACGCCCATAGATTCGGCGTGTCAATGGCGGGCCTCGCCCGACCGCTTGTACGTTTGCCGCGAGGCGGGAGGAGGCGATAATGTTCCGCCTCGCGGCAAACGTACAAGCGGTCGGGAGTATGGGGGGAGACGCACAGCATGAAAAAGCTCGTTCTCTCGATCACGCCGTCTTTCTACTACCCCGACTTTGAGTCCCACTGGAATCCGCGTTTCGACCCGGTCGGGGGGATGCACCTGTTGTCTTACGGGCTGACGACCGCGCTAGCCTCTCGCGGCGTCCCGCATGAGGTGCTGACGACGGGGCTGCCCGGCATGCCGCGGGACTGGAAGGTCGGCGAGTTAGTCGTGGCGCACCGGCGGCTGCTCCCGGTGCTGCCCGTCAAATCCAGTCTCGAAGGCCACGCCGGGCTGGTGAAGGCGTGGGCGGCGGGCTCCTTCCTGTGGATACTGAGCCAGCGGGCGCGGCTCCGCAGGGAGGTCGCGGTCGTGCACAGCCACTGCGACGGCTCGGCCTCAGTCCTCTCGCTCGGCTACCTGGCGGCGCGCGTCCTGGGCTGTCCGCTCGTCACGCAGATTTACTTAAGCCGCCTCGTCACACATGACCCGACCACGTTCCTCCAACGGCTGACGGACCCGCTGGCGAAGCGCACGGAGGCTTACGTCTCCGCCCGAGCCTCCGCCGTCCTGGTGCTGACCGAGCACGCGCGCAGGGAGTTCATTAAGCGCGCCGGCGTAGACGCCCGCAGGATCGAACGCCTCGCCTGCCTGACGACGGCCGACATGAGCACGCACGACACGGAGGAGCGCCGACGCCTCCTGAGGGAACGCTTCCGCCTGCCCGATGACAGGCCGGTCGTGATGTACCTCGGGCGCATCGCGGCGGAGAAGGGTTGTGAGTTTTTCGTTGACGCCGCGGGGGAGCTGGCGCGCGGCGGCCGTTACCACTTCGTCATCTGCGGCGACGGCCCCGACCGCGGTCTGATAGAGGGGATGATCGGCAGCCGCGGCCTCTCCGACGCCTTCACGATTACGGGCTTCCTCCCGCACTACCTCGTCCCCTCGATGATTCATCACGCGAGCGTCGGCGTCGTCCCTTCGCGTTACGAAGAGCTGGGGCTCTCCATCCTCGAATTCATGGCGATGCGGCGGCCGGTCGTCGTCCACGACGTGAGCGCCGTGAAGGAGCTGGTGCGCGACCGCGAGACGGGCATTCTGGTGAAGATGGGCGACACGGCGGCGTTGGCGGCGGGCATTAAAGCCCTGCTCGACGACCCGGCACTCGCCGGGCGCATTGCCGAAGCCGCGGTGAAGATACCGCGGGAACGTTTCTCCATCGAGCGGTCGGCCGAGCGCCTGTTGTCGATCTACCGGACGCTCGGCCTGAAACTGTAAGGTGACGAGCTACGGCACGGTCTCCATCCTCTCGCCGCATCATGACGACGCGGCGCCGGGCGTCGGCGGCAGGCTCGCTAAGAAGCAGGCACCGCCTTACTATGTGCCGCCCCGTGTCCCTGCCGCTTACCTTCCGCGGCCCAAATCATCTCCACTCGCCCTGAAGCTCGAAGGCGGCCCAGTAGTAGGGCGAGCGCCAGCGCGTCTGCTTCATCATCTCGACCTTGGCGGCGCGCAGGGCGGCGGCCGGGCGGAGGCCGTCGCGGAACATGCCGCCGTAGAAGCGTCGCATCAGCTCGGCCGTCCCCGCGTCGTCAACCTTCCACAGGCTCGCCGCCACGCGCGCCGCGCCCGCGTAGACGAAGCCGCGGGTGAGGCCGACGAGCCCTTCGCCCTGCACCTCCTTGCCGAGCCCGGTCTGGCAGGCCGAGAGGACGACCAACTCCGCGGGCAGGCTCAGGTTGTAAACGTCGCCGAGGCGCAGGAAGCCGTCGGCGGGCCGCCCCTGCCGGTCGAAGAGGGAGAGGACTATCCCCGACAGCTCGGGGTGCTCGCCGTTGAGCAGGCCGTGCGTGGCGAAGTGGACGACGCGGTACTGCGAGAGCGCGCCGCCCTCGACCGTCTCGCGGCTCGCGCTGAAGTCGAGCGCCTTCAGGGCCTGGCCCTCGGGGGCGAGCCCGTAGATGGCCTCGGCCTCGCGCCGCGAGAAGGGCAGGCGCGCGATGCCGGCCGCGCCGGACTCGGGGGCGTCTGCCCGCCCGAAGGCGCGCGTGACCAACTCGTGCGGGCCTGAGACGTTAAGGAACGCGGCGCGCGCCCCGGCTCCGTCCGCCGGGCCTTCGGCCGCGCGGGGGGTCCTGCCGGCCGCGGACTTGAGCCGCGGGTCGGCGGCGCTGAAGACCGGGTCGGCGATGACCGCGAGCGCCTTGGGCGCGGGCGCCCGCCCCTCAAGCTCGCGCCGCAGCACGCCGAGCGTGGTCGCCGAGGGCAGCGCGACGACTTCGTGCCCGACGACGAGGGGTGTGCCCCCGGCGTCAGGCAGCGCCGAGAAGGGGACGTAGTTGAGCGCGCCGTCGCCGACGACGAGCAGGCGCTTCGCGCCCAGTCGAGGCGCGGCCGGGGCGAGCACCATGCGGCTCAGCGCCTCGCCCGCGGAGGCGAGCCGGGCTTCGCCGTCCGAAGGCCGTGCGTCGGCGCGCGCGGAGTTGGGCGCGGTCAAAAGGTCGTAGAAGGCGCGCGCCGCCCGCTCGACCTCGGCGCGGGCGGGCAGCTCGTAGCTCGCCAGCCCGTCGTGGGAGACGACCCACAGGTAGCTTCGACTCTCGCCGAGCGAGTATTCGAGCAGCAGCGTGTCGGGGTCGAGTGTCGATTGAATCTCTCTGAGGCCGGCGGGCGCGGGCTGCGTCAGCGCGGCGTAGCGCGGGCTGGCCTGACGTATGCGCGCCTGCACCTGCTCGTACTCGTCGGCGAGCGCCGCTATCTCCTTCGTCAGCGCGGTGACGTGCTCGCCTTTGGGCGCGCTGCCCGCGAGCGCGCGCAGGTGCTGGTCGGCCTTGGCCGAGAGCGTGAGGCGCAGGGCGCGCTCGCGCGCGAGCAGGCCGGGGTCGCCGCCGCGCCTCACGTCCACGCCCGCCTCGGCCAGCAGTTCGAGCAGCCCGCGGGCGCGCGCCCGCTCCGAGGCGTGGAGCGCCTGCGCGTCGAAGCCCTCGGAGGGGCGCGCACGGTGGAGCGCCATCAGCGTCTCGACGTGGAGCCTGTAGTAGCTCTGGGCGGAGGCGAAGTAGGCCGTGCGCAACTGGCGGCCCGCGAGTTTGCCGCGGATGGCCTCGACGCGTGCGAGCGCCGACTCGACGGCCGCGCGCGCCCCGGCCAAGTTGCCCGCCCCGAGTTCGAGCCGCGCCTCCTCGCCCAGCGCGCGCGCCTCGACCGTCGGGTCGCCGATGTCGCGGCCGATGGCGAGCGCCTGCCGCAACTGTTCGAGCGCCTTGGCGCGGTCGCCCGCCAGGCGGTAGGCCGTGCCGATGAGCGTGAGCGTTTCCGCCTCGCGCTTGCGCGAAGCGCCCGCGCGGTCGAGCGCGAGCGCGCCGCCGAGGTGCTCGACGGCCCGCCCGAACTCGCCGGCCGCGAGCGCACTCTGACCGAGGCTCTGAAGCGCGAGCGCCTCGGCCTTGCGGTTCCCGACCTCGCGCGCCTGCGCGAGCGCCTTCATGTAGTCTTCGCGCGCGGCCGCCGCGTCGCCGAGGCCGGCGCGCGCGCGACCGAGGTGGACGAGCACCAAAGGCTCAAGGTTGCGGTCGCCCGCCGCGCGCACGGCCGCGAGCGCCTCCTCCTGATGCGCGAGCGCCTGCCGGTGCTCGCCCAGCTCGCTGTAGACCACCCCGAGGTTGTTCAGGGCGGCGACGGCGCGGGCGCGCGCCGTCTCCGTCCGGCCGAGCGAGCGGTAGAGGGCCAACGACTGGTGCAGGTGGTCGAGCGCCTTCTGCATCTCGCCCAGCTCGCTGTAGTTGCGCCCGAGGTTGTTGAGGGTGATCGCCACCTCGACGCGCTCGCCCAGCTCCCGACGCATCCTGAGGACCTGTAGCTGCTGCTCGACGGCGGCGGGCGTGTCGCCCATCGCCTGCATGACGACGGCGTGGTTGCCGAGCGCGAGCGTAATCCAGCGGCGGTCGCCGACCTCGCGGAAGATTTCGAGCGAGCGGCGCGTGCAGTCGAGCGCTTTGGGCAGGTCGCCGCTCCTGTAGTGGACGTTGGTGAGGGAGGCGAGAATCTGGCCCGCCCGCGAGCGGTCCGGCAGCGTACCGGCGATTTCGAGCCCGCGTTCGAGCATTTCGAGCGCGGCCTTCCGCTGCCCCGTGATGCCTGTGACGACCCCCGCCTCCATGAGCACCGTCGCCTCGCGCTCGCGGTCGCCGAGTTCGGCGAAGAGGGCGGCGGCCTCGTGGTACTTGCGCAACGCTTCGGACCGCGTCGCCGCCGTCTGCTGCGCCTGCATCTCCTCGGCCTCGGCCATCAGCCTTTCCGCCGCGAAGCGCCTGCGGTCGGCCTCGCCCGCGTCGCGCGCCTCCCCGGCCGTCAGCGCGTACGCGCCCGGCGGGGCCTCCGTCAACTGCGGCTTCACCTCCAGCCTGTAGACGCCGTCGCCTTCGGCCAGCACGCAAGCCCTCTCCGTGCCGCGCACGCCCGTCTCCCAGTTGACGCTCAGGACCACCCGCCCGGCGGGGTCGAAGAAGCTCAGGCGGAGATTCAGCTCCTTCTGCTCGGCGGAGACGGAGAGGAACTGGCCCGCCCGCAGCGCGACCTCGTAGGCGTGCGTCTCGCCGCCGCGAAGCTCGCGCGCCGCCGCGGCCCCCGGCGTGGGCAGCGGCACGGCCTCCACGTCGGACGCCGTGGCCTGCGTCATCGTCGTGGCCTGTGTCGTCATCGGGGCCTGCGCGCGTGTCGGCGCGGGCCGCGACGCGAAGCAGAGGGCCGCGAGGGCGAACCCCAGAAGGATGCGCCGCGCCGCGCGCGTGGAGCGGTCAGACGTGTCCGAATAGACCCGTTTCATGTTTTTGCTCGTCGTTTACAGAGTTCAATCGGCCGAACGGGAGGTATGGCTTCACCCGTAACGCGTAAAAACCGCGTGCGCGGGATCAAGTGCCTGAACCTTTGACGAGCACCGGGATGTTGGAAAGTGTCTATTAGTTCTCCCTTCCGGCGGCGCCGGGGCGAGTGGAAATAAATTTAGCCGCGCCTCAGCTCCCACGTGTAAGTCGTCGTGCCGCCGTCGTCTTCGGTGACGGTGACGGAGCCCTTGATGGTTTTGCCGGGCGCGTCGACGGGGAACGAGAATGAAAAGCTGCCGCCGGCCGTCGCCACGTCTTCGTCGGTCGCCTCGTTCGTGTTGGCCCGGTCGTGCTCGGCGCAGGCCGACTTGTGGACGTAGGCGTGGACGGTTCTGCCGTTCACTTCGGGGAGCGAAAAGGTGATTTGGCCGCCCCCGCTGCCGACCTCCAGGTAGACGCGCGTCTCCTTGTTGTAACCGGCGGTGGTCGTGCTCGTCCGTGTCACCTCCTTCGGCCCCTTGTAGGGGACGGCGTCGGGGCCGCAGTAGCCCTCGTCAACCTTGTAACGGTCGTACTCGTAGTCCACCTGCTCCTGCTCGCCGGTGACGAGCGCGAGGTGGGCGTTCGTCGCCTCGACGCTGCGGTCGAGCCGCCCCGTGAGCTGGAGCCGGACGTGCGTCGTCGTCTCGACGTGGCCGCCGTTCTCGGCGAGGTTGGCGCCCGCACGCTTCTCCTTCTCCTCGCGCCGCGTCCTCCGGGCGGTTATCGTCCCCGTCCACGCGCCGGCCTCGGTCGTCTCTTCCCTTTCCTTCTCGACCTGAAACTCCACGTCGCCCTTGCCGATGCCGCGTTTGGAGACCGACTTGACCTCGAAGAAGGAGTTCTCCCCGCCCTCCTGCGTGAAGGTGAAGGTGGCGCCCGGCGCCCCGCGCTGCGACCCCGGCGCGACCTGCCCCGGATAGGCTTCGGCGTCGAGCCGCGCGTTGACCTTGCCGCCTTCGTTCAGGTGGACGGTTTCGGCCGAGACGCGGACCTCTTCCCCCTGTTTGAGCGTGAGCTTCGCGGCCTTGCAGACGACCTCCACGCAGCCGTAGTTCTTCCAGTTCCTTTCGGCCGACTTGTACATCTCGTTCGCGGAGTTCCAGACGGTCGGCACCATCGGGCCGAGTGCCGAGCCCACCGTCTTTATCTCCGCGTCCGACATCGGCGTCAGCAGCCGCGCCTCGGCCTTGCCCATCCGGGCGGGCGTGCGCTTGCCGCCGTACGTGCCGTCGCTCCACTCGATGGTGTTGCCGGGGATGTCGTAGTGGAGCCCGTAGCGGCCGTCCTTAATCTTTATCTCCTTGACGATGTCGCGCCGGAGCGCCTCCTCGTAGCCCGAGTTGGTCGTGTAGGCGTCGAGTTGCAGGTCGTAGTGCGTCAACACCGCCTCGTCGTTGACGTGGCCCGTGAGCCTCGCCTGCAAGTCGAACTGGCTCGTCATCACGACCGGCACGCCGCCCTCCGTGTAGACGGTCTTAGACAAGACGTGCGCCTTGCCCGTCCCGGCCGAGACCCCGGCAGCGTCGGGGCAGGCGGCCACTTCGGCGCCCCAGACCAGCGAGAGTTCCCTGCGAAAGCTCTTGCCGTCGGCCTTCGACACGGCCTCGATGACCTGCGTGTCTTTCATCTCGACGCCGAAGGTCTTCCCGTCCTTGGTGTAACGGGTCTCGGCCTTCTGCGTGCGCGTGCCCTTCGCCTCCTTCGTCTCGAAGCTCTTTTTGGCTTCGCCCTCCGCCTTTATCTCCTTGTCCGTCTCCGTCATCTTGATGTCGGGCTTCTCCTCCTGCGGCAGAGGCATGAAGCCGAAGGCGAACTGCCGCCAGTCGAGTTTCGGCGGGGCGAGCGAGGCGGACTTCTTAGGTCCGGCGGCGGGCCCTCTCCCCGGCTTCGTCCTCGGGACGCCGTCGGTCTTCACGCCCGGCGCGGCGGCGGGCTTCGCGGCGGGCCGCTCCGTGCGCCCTTTAATCTGCTCCTCAAGGCTCACTTCGGCCCGCCGCCCCGCGCCCTCCGCGACGGCCCGGATTAACTGCCCCGAGCCCCCGCCCAGAGCCTCGGCCGCGGCGCCTGCCTCGTCGCCGAAAATCTTTTCGAGGAGCGCGTCGAAGACCCCGTCGCGGCCCCCGACGCTTGCCCCCTGAAAATCGACGGGCGCGCTCCCGGCCTGCCGCGCGCGGGCGGGACCGGCCTGCCAGAGCAGGCTCGCCAGCAGGCACAGACTTAGAAAAGCTCTTCCATGTTCCCATCTCGTAAACATCTTCACCCTCCCTTGTTACCCGTGCCGTCTCACCTGTTGAAGCTGACGAAGCCGGTCGCCGCGGCCGAGCCGGCGCGGACTTCGACGAAGTAGTCGGACGGCTCCACGCCGTCGGCCGTGCGCCCGCCGTAGATTCCGTCGCCCGCCTCGTCGTCGTCGTGCAGGCCGTCGTCGAAGAGTCGCAGCGCCGAGGTCTTGCCGTCCCCCGAGCGGAGGTTGGCGGTGACGACCGCGCCCGTGAGGGGCGCGCCCGCCTCCGTCGCACGCGCCCGCACGAAGACGCGCGTGCCGTCTTCGGCCTGCGCGTCGAGGATGACGAGCGAGACCGGGTTCATGTCGGCCCACGCCGAGAACAGGGCGGCCGCCTCCTGCCGGCCCTCGTTCTCGAACCTCAGTTTCCACTCCCCCGCCCCGCCGCCTTCGACGTAGATGGTCCTGAAGAGTTCGCCCGACTGCTCGGCCTCAAGCGTCCGGCTCTCCTCCTCGGTCTCGCGGACGAGCGTGACTGTCACCTGCGGCGGCGCGATGAACGAGACGCCCGCGCGCGACCCACGGGGGAAGCCGACCGGCACCTCGACCCTGCCCTCCGGCCCGACGCGGACGGCCTGCGCCTTCACGACCCGCGGCTTCGACGGCGAGGCTTGCGTTAAGAGTCCGGGCGTCGTCGCGAGTGAGGCCAGTTCGACCCCGCGGCCGTTTAAGCTCGGGAAAGGGGGCGCGACCCCTTCGTCGCCGAGGCCCGCCGACGCCTGTTGCTTCGCCTTCTTCGGCCCGAGCGCGAGGCGTGGCTTGACGAACCGCTCGAAGTCGTCCTTGCCCGTCAGGTCTGTGTGGACGCGCGGCGCGTAGCCGCGGTCGGCGACCTTCCAGAGCGCCGAGGAGAGCGAGACGACGCCGTCGCCGATCTCCGTTGACTGACAGGTGCGCGGGGCGAGGAAGCCCGAGAGGATGGAGAACTGCACGCCCTTGCGGTTGGTGACTTCCCGGTTGAAGTCGGCGACTACCTCGGGCTTTAGCTGGCGGACGGCCTCGACCGGCTTTTCGAGAAAGTCGAAGTAGCTGTCCATCAGGTCGGCGCACGGGCTCCCCTGGTTGGGCGTGCCGAGCATGACGAGGTGCGTCACGTAGGGCCGCCCGTCGGGCGAGTCGGTCGGCATAAAGGAGTGGATGTAGAAGCGTGAGATGAGGCCGCCCATCGAATGCGCGACGAGGTCCACGTGCCACGCGTTCTGCTCGACCTGCGCGGCCTTAATCTGCCTGCCGAGTTCCTGCGCGTTCTGGAAGACGGAGTTCGTCGGCTCGCTGGAGAGGAAGCCGGCGCCCGTGTTCATCCGCCCGTTCTTCGGGTCGGCCCCGACCGCGTAGCCGCGCCACGCGAAGCTGTGAGCCTCGCGCAGATAGCCGGGGTATTCGCCCCACGCCTCGGCGCTGGACCACAGGCCGTGGACGAGGACGACCGGCTTCGGGTAGACCTTCACCTCCGATTCGGCGCTGTCGCCGTTGTCGAGCAGCGCGACGACCTTGCGCACGGGCATCTTCTCTCCGAGGTCCGTCCACGCGAAGCCGCTCGTGTCCCACATGACCTCCGCCCGCGCCTCGCCGCCCGCCGGGACGCTCACGGCCTTCGTCCCCAGCACCTCGCCGCTGTACGTCTCGCGGAAGGTGACGGTGCCGCCCTTCGCCGTGCTCGCGCCGTTCGAGACGGTCGCGGCCAGCCGCACGACGTTGCCGTCCACGGTGTGGGCGCCGACCTCCTCCCACGCGCCCTTGTCGGGGAAGACGTGGTGTTCGAGCCTGAGCCCCGAGAGCATCAAGCCGCCCTCGCACTCGCGCGGGTCGCCGGCGACCTTCACGAGATTCCAAGTCACCATCGAATCCTTGTCGGGGCGGTAGCTCCCCTCAAGGACGTTCGGGTTCTTCGGGTCGATTGTGCCCTCGGCCTGCGCGCGGACGGCCTCGAAGATTTTCCCCTGCTCGGGCAGCGTCAGGTTCTCGGTCTTGTTCATCTCGTCGGCGCACGAGCCCGACATCGTCTTCGAGTGGCGTGTCGTCTCGGAGCCGCGCGCCTGCGGGAAGGTGAAGTCGAGCTTGTACTTCGACCCGGCGACGCGGACCTTAACCGTCGCCTCGCCCGAGCCCTCGCCGGAGACGCTGGTCTCCGAGGTGTAGTTCCACTTCGTGACCGTCTCCTTCTGGCAGCCCGCCAGGTTCACCCAGCAGCAGTCCTTCTTGCTGCCGACCGTCTCCATCTTCTGCTTCGACTCGACCTTGATTTGGCCGCGCGCGCGGCCCTTCTCGTCGAGATTTATCTCCCCGCTCAGCGTGCTCGAAGAGGTGTTGATGTCCGTGCCGTACGCCGGCACCTGCGACCGCCCCGCGGCCGTGGCGTTGTTGTAATAGGTAATCTTCCCGCGCCAGGCCGCGCAGCCCGCGCCCTCGGGCGTCTGCCTCTGCGCGGCCGGGGCGCCTCGCCTCTGCGCCCGCGCGGGCGAGGGGGCGAAGGCCGGGGCGAGCGTCGAGAGGGTCAGAAAGAGCGTCAGAAGTTTACTGAAGAAGTTCGGGTTCATAAGTTTCCTCAAATGCTTTCACCTCGCCCCGGCGGTCACGAAGGCGGCGGCGGTCGCGGTCACGCCGTTCGAGAAGGCTTTGACTTCGACGAACGTCTCGCCCGTTCTCGTCTTCCCGGTCGTCGCGCCGTAGAGGCCGTCGCCGGGGGCGCCGTCTCCATGTTTGCCGTCGTCGCGCAGGGAGATTTCGTTCGGCTGCCCGTCGAGCCTGACGGAGACGACCGCGCCTTTGACCGCTTCGGGGCCGGCCGTCACTTTCGCTTGCAGCCTGAGGCCCCCGTCCGCCTGCCTTTGCAGCTCCGTGAATTCGACCGCGAGCGAGACGGGCTCGTTCGCCCAGACGGTGGCGGACGCCGCGGCCTCCGCGTCGCCGCCGTTCTCAAACCTGAGCGTCCAGCTCCCGGCATCTTCGGGGTAGAAGGTCTGGAAGGGGCCGGCCGCCTCCGCCGGCTCCCGCGCGGTGCCGTCCGCGCCGACGAGAGATACCTTGACGGCGGGCGGCGCGACGAAGGTGACGCCCGCGTCCCCCTTCCCGCCTATTTGGACGGGGACTTCGGCGCTCTGCCCCGGCCCGACCTTCAGGGCCTTCGACAGAAGGATTCGCGCCTGCGGCGTCGCGGGGGCCGGCGCGGGCAGCACCGGACGGAGCGAGGCCACCAGATTGTCGTCGGGGACCGAGTCCCACGCGCGGCCCGCCGTCGCGCCGGGGGCCGCGGACTCCTTCGCCTTCTTCGGCCCCACGGCGAGGCGGGGCTTGACGAACGAGAAGAAGTCCCGGCGGCCGGTGAGGGCCGTGTGGATGCGCGGCGCCCAGTCGCTGTCGTCAACCTTCCAGAGCGCCGAGGGGACCGAGACCACGCCGTCGCCCGCGGTCTTCTCCGAGCAGGTGCGCGGCACGGGGACGCCGGCCAAAATCGAGAACTGCACGCCCTTGCGGTTGGTGACCTCGCGGTTGAACTCCCACACGACTATCGGCATCAACTGCCGCAGCGCCTCGACGTGGAAGCCCGCCGCCTTGTACGTCGGGTAGGTGAGGTACGCGCACGGGCTGCCCTCGTTGGGCGTGCCGAGCATGACGAGGTGGGTGACGTACGGCCTCTTGTCCGGCGAGTCGGTCGCCATCAGCGAGTGGATGTAGAAGCGCGAGATGAGGCCGCCCATCGAATGCGCGACGAGGTCCACGTGCCACGCGTTCTGCTCGGCCTGCACGGCATTAATCTGCTTGCCGAGTTGCTCGGCGTTCTGGGCGATGGTGTTCGTCGGGGCGTGGTTCGCGGGGTGGTCGCCCGTGTTCATGATGGCGACGCCGGGGTTTGCGCCGACGGCCCACCCGCGCCACGCGAAGCTGTGCGCCTCGTTCAAGTAGCTCTGGTATTCGCTCCACGCCGCGGCGTTCGACCAAAGGCCGTGCACCATGATGACGGGCTTCGGGCTGACGTGGACCTTCTCCGAGACGCTGTCGCCGGTCGCGAGCCGCGCCTCGACCTCGCGCTGCGGCGCCTTCTCCCCCTCGTCGGTCCACGCGAAGCCGTTCGTGTCCCAGACGACCTCGACCTCGGCCTCGCCCTTCGCGGGGACGCTCACGGGCCGGGTCTCAAGGACCGCGCCGGTCGTCAGCTCCTTGAACGTAACCGCGACGCTCTTCTCCTGCTTCGACTTGTTCTCCACGACCGCAAGGAGTTGGACCTGATTGCCGTCGATGGTGCCCCCGTCGATTTCGGCCCACGCGGTCTTGTTCGGGAACGGGTGGTGCGCGAGCCTGAGCTCCCTGACGGTCAGGAATTCGTCACAGTCGCCCTCGGGCTTGAAGAGGTTCCAGGTGACGAGCGTGTCCTCGTCGGGCCGGAACTCGCCGCGCAGCACGTTCGGGTTCTTCGGGTCTATCGCGCCCTCGCCGCGGACGGCCTCGGACGAGAACGAGGACGCGCCCTCGTGCGTCTCGTCGTGGTTCTGGTCGTTCTCCTTGAGGCAGTAGCCCGTCGCGCTGTGCTGCGTCTTCGTCGTGCTCTTGCCGTCGAGGTCGGGGAAGCTGAAGCTGAAGAAGTAGCGCCCGCCCTCGTCGATGACGAGCGTGCCGTCGTCGATGGTGCCCTCTCGCTTGCCGCGGTCGGTGACGGTCGTCACGCCGTTGACGGTGACGGTGCGCGGCGGGTCGGGGAAGCATTCGAGCTCGGTCGTCGAGTTCTCGCGCTGCTCCATCACGCGCTCGGCGTTGGCCTCGAACGTCCCGCGCAGCGTCGCCGAGAACCGGCCCTCCTCGGAGGTCTCGCCCGGCGAGTTCCCCACGTCGAACCGCCCGTAATAGTTGAAGGACGAGCTGACCGACTGCTTCCCCGAGTAGTACTGGTCGGACTGGTGCTCGCCCTTGGCCGTGGCCTTCGTGTGGGTGTGCGAGGTGCTCCGGTTGACTTCGACCGAGCCGCGCCAGCCGCACGACGAGCCGACGCTCGCGCCGCCGCTGCTCGGGGCGGAAGTCCGGACGGCCGCGCCGCCTCTGCGGCGGGTTTGCGCCGCGGCCTGCCCCGCGAACTCGAACAGAAAGGCCGCGGCGAGCAGAAGACTCGCCGCCCGCCTGATAAGGTCGCTGGTATGAAGACTGTTTCTCATGATGTTTGAACGCCTCCCTTCGACTAGTGGCGGGGGCGCTAAAACATCACGCGCGGCCCGGAGGGAATTCGTATCAACGAAATTCCCGGCGGGCCGCGCGTGGTCTTAAGAGGCGCCTGCGGGCGGGGTCACTTGCCGGCTTTGTAGAGGCAGGTCGGGCTCTCGGCGCCGACCTCGCAGAGCCTGAGCCGCGGGCCGTCGCGCTCGTCGGGCGTGAACGCGACCGACAAGGCCTTCATCGCTCACCTCCCGCCTTCGACGCCGCGGCGAGCACCTCGGCGGCGGCCTGCTCGACCAGCCGCGAGAGGAGGTCGTCGCCGTCGGACTTCGCCTTGGCCTTGACCGTCTTCGTGAGCGGCGCGGAGCCGGCCGCCAGGGTCTGCACGCCGAATTCGAGCGTCAGTTCGTCCTTCGACTTGACGGAGGAGGCCGCGTCGGCCGCCGTGTAGATGGTCTCGGAGGCGACCTGCGAGGCGACGTGCTCGGCCGCGTCGTTGCCGTAAGGGATGACGCTGTCGGCAATCGGCGCGGCCCTCTTCAGGAAGCCGCCGAAGCCGCCGCCCCCGCCCTTCTTGTGCGAGGCGGTGGCGTAGAGGACGAGGTCGCAGCCCTTCTGCCGCGCCTCGGCCTGCTGCGGCAGCCGCGCTTCGAGGCGGACGACTTCGACTGTCGGGCCGGACAGGTACGACGCGAGCGTGTTGCGCACGGCCTCGGCCAGCTTCGCCGCGTCCATCCCTTCGCCGACCGCGCCCGTCTTCGCGGGCGCCAGCCCGACGCGCACGACGCCCGGCCTCTTCCGCTGCGGCGCACCGCTCCCGGCCGTGCCCGCGTCGTTCGACGCGCCGCCCGCGCTCGTCACGCCGACGCCGGACCCGGTGCCCGCCGACGAAGCGCGCGCCGCAGCGTTCGTGCCGCCCGTCGCCGCCGCGCGGCGGCCCGACTTCGCGGAATCCTCGTCTTCGTCATCGTCGCCGTCCGAGGACATCGCCGCGGCGACGGCGGAGGCCGAGTACATCTGCCGCGCGTCCCTGACCTCGCGGTAGCCCTCGGGGATTTCAAAGAGCGACTGTTCGAGCGTCGCCTGCGAGAGTTCTATGACCTCCTGCGTGAAGCTGCTCGAAGGCTTGCCGTCCTCGCCGAAGATGGTGGTCGTCACCTTCACGGGGTAGCCGAGTTTCGCGGAGCCGACCTGCCGGGTGCGGAACTTGTCCCGGCAGCCGCCCGCCGCGCGGGGCGCGGCCGAGGCGCCCGCGCTCTCGTAGCAGTCGAAGCCGACGTTGAGGTCTATGTACCAGCCGTCGGTCTCCATGCGCGTCTTGTCCTGCGAGCAGGCGTCGGGCGACGGCTCCGTCACGACGGCGGTCTTGATGCGGCGCGCGGTGTAGCCGAACATCTGGCGGCGCTCGCCCGTGTCGGCCGTCGTGTAAGTCATCGTGACGACGCCGCCCTTGCGGACGGTCGAAGTGCGCGTCTCCGTGTCGGCCGCCTCGACGGTCGCGGCCCCCGCCCCGCCGCCGAAGGGGTTGAGCATGTAGGTCCTGCTCAGGTCGTTGAGCTGGACGGTGCGGCGCAGGTCGCACTGAGTGACGGTCGCCATGCCGCCCGTGCTCTCGGTGCGCTGGCGCTTGCCCTTGATGTAGACGGTCTGCTCGACGCCCGCCTGGTCGCCGAAGCTGGTCTTGGACTTGATCTTGATGTCGGCGCGCGCCGACGTGGCCGCGCAGAGGAGCGCGAGCGCGGCGAAGACGATTCTGTTCAGGATGCCCTTCATGATGATTCCTTCCTCACCAACTATAAATTTGCGCCGGCCGCGTGGGCCGGGGTTCCCGATTCACCCACTAGTGGGGGCGGGGCGGAAAACATCACGCGCGAAAAGTGCGACCCCGCCGCGGGCGCGCGTGCCGACGGCGGGGTCGCTTGAATCGGCCGTGCGAACGGCCTACTGGCCGAAGCGCCTTTGGTACTCGCGCGAGACGATGAACGCCTTGACCATCTGGGCGCTGCGGAAGTCGCCGCCGAACTGTTCGAGCTTCGCGAGCCAGTGGTGGTAGCCGCTCATGTCCTCGTCCGGGCGGTCGTCCGGGTTGCGCCGGAGGTAGCCGAAGTATTCCATCAGGACGAAGGCGCGGTTGAGCTCGGCCGCCGCCACGCCCTCGGCCTCGGCCACGCGGCGGAGCGCGTCGGCGCGCGTCAGCGCCCCGCTCTCAAGCCCCGCCACCAGCCCGCCGCGCTCCGAGGCCGCGGGCTCCACGCCGACGTTCGACCAGAGCGCGTCCACGAACTGCGCGTCCGACATCCCGGCGTACTTCGCCGCGAACTCGGGGCGCGCGGCCCACTCCGCGACGAACGCCTGCTTGTTGGCTTCGAGCTGCCCCTGCCAGTCGCCGTGGTTGACGACGACGCCGCGCCCCATCTCCCGCGCGTCGCGGACGAAGTCGCGGTAGCGCGGGCGCGTCCCGTAGGAGGCGCGCTGAAGGCGGTGGACGAGGTAGCCCGTCTCCTTGAACTCGATGGAGAGGAAGAAGGCCGCCGAGACGTTCATGCGCACCACGTCGAGACAGCCGGCGTCGCCGCCGCAGGCCGTGAGCTGGTCGGCCCAGTGCCTGAGCCCGTCGGCGTCGGGCTCGCGGTTGAGGAAGTCGTGGTAGTGCTGGCGGACGAAGAACTCCGCGTCGGCCGCGGGGTTGGGGCCGGCCTCGGCGTCGTCGTCTTCGACGAAGAGTGTGGCCGCGGCCGTCTCGCCTAGTTGAAGGCCGCCGGTCGCGCCCGAGAGTTTGAGCGTCAGCGCCTCGCGCCCTTCCGCGTAGGCGTCGTCGGTCAGGAGCACGTCGAACGTCTTCTCGGTCTCGCCGGCCGCGAAGCGGAGCGTGCCGAGGGCGGTCGTGTAGTCGTTGCGCTCGTCGGCCGTGCCGTCCAGCGTCTCGTAGAAGACGCTCCCCTCGGCCGCCGCTTCGCCCGTGCGCGCGACCTTGACGGTGACGAGGCGCGCGCCCTCGCCGGTCGAGAGCGAGGCGGCCGAGAACTGCACGCGCGCCGGCTCCGGGACGGCCGCGGCGTGGAAGTTGACGACGAGTGCTTCGCTCAGGTCGCTCACCGCATGGCCCGCCGGGTCGAAAGTGTAGCCTTCGAGCGAGGGCGTGAGCGTGTAGTTGAGTCCGGCGTCGAGCGCCGCGAAGGTGTAGCCGCCCTCGGCGTCGGTCTTCGCGCTCGCCTGCGCGCCGCCCGCGAGCGTCACGGTAACGCCGCCGAGCCCCGCGCCCTTCGCGTCGGTGACGCGCCCGCCGACCGCGTAGGTCTTCGTCACGGGGAACGCCTCGAAGGAGCCGCTGGTGTCTTCGGAGAGGCCGGCGAACGTGCGCGTCTCGGGCTTGAACGTGTAGCCGTCCTTCGAGGCGGTGACGGTGTAGGTGCCGCCTTCGGGGAGGTTGGCGAAGGTGGCGAAGCCGCCCCCGTCGGTCGTCTGCGAGCCGGAGGCGCCGCCGCTCAGCGTGAGCCTCACGCCCGCCAGCGGCTTCTCGCCCGGCTGGAGGACGGTGATTTGGATGGAGTGCGCGGCGGCGGGCCTCGCGGCCTCGCGCGCGGACCACGACGGCTGGACGTTCTCAAGGCCGCCCGTCGTCAGGCGCGCGGTCACGCTCCCGTCGGCGGTCGCGGCGTAGAGGTCGTAGGTCGAGACGTTGTTGACGGCGTTGCGGAGCGAGGCGAAGACGACGCGAGTCGAGTCGGGCGACCACGCCGGGTCGCGTTCGTTGGCCGTGTTGTCGGTGACGCGGCTCCGGCCCGTGCCGTCGGCGTTCATGACGTAGATTTCGGCGCTCGAACAGCAGCTACGGACGTAGGCGATGCGCGCCCCGTCGGGCGACCACGCGGGGTCGGTGTCGTCCACGTCGTCGTGCGTTAAATTCAGGAGGCCGGTGCCGTCGGCCTTGACCGTGTAGATGTCGAAGCTCTGGTCGCCCTTGCGCAGCGACATGAAGGCGATGCGCGTCCCGTCGGGCGACCACGTCGGGTGCATGTCGTCGGACGCGCCGTCGGAAATCTTCTTGAGCCCGGTGCCGTCGGCGTTGACGACGTACAACTGAAACTTGCTGTCGCGGCTGCGGCTGTGGAAGACGAGCCTGTCGCCGTCGGGCGACCACGCGGGCGCGTCGTCCTGCGGCGCGAAGACCTCGGGCGGGTTCGTCAGGCGGGCGACCCCTGTGCCGTCCGAGTTCATCACGTAAAGCATCGCCCCGCCGTCGCGCGTGCTGACGAAGGCGACGCGGCGGCCGTCGGGCGAGAGCGCGGGCGCGGTGTCGGCGGCGGCGTTGTCGGTCAGGCGCGTGACGCCATTGCCGTCCTCGCCCATCGTGTAGATTTCGCGGTTGCCGTCGCGCGTGCTGACGAAGGCGACCTGAGTGCTCGCGGGCTGCCACGCGGGCTGAGTGTCCATCTGCGGGTCGGCGGTGAGGCGGCGCTGCTCGGTGCCGTCGGCCTTCATCGCGTAGATGTCGAGGTTGCCCTCGGCGAAGCGGGCGAAGACGAGCTGTTTGCCGTCGGGCGACCACTCGGGCGTGTCCTCGTCGAAGGGGCTGTTCGTCAGATTCTTCTCGACGCCGGTCTGCAGGTCGAGGGTCATGATTTCGGAGTTGCGGCGGAAGGCGATGGCACGGCCGTCGGGCGACCACGCGGGCGACAGGCTCCAGGCAAACTCGTTGGTCGTCAGTTGCGTGTGGCGCGTGCCGTCCGAGTCCATCGCCCAGATTTCGTAGCCGTTCATCGTCGCGCTCGAAGAGGCGAAGGCCACGCGCTTCGCGTCGGGCGACCACGTGGGGTGCGAGTGGTCGCCGCGCAGGCCCGCCGTCAGGTTCTTCAGCTCGAAGCCGTCCGCGGTGACGGTGTAAATCTGCTCGAAGCCGCCCTGCGCCTCGGTGCGCGCGTAGGCGATGCGCGTCCCGTCGGGCGACCAGGCAGGGAAACGCTCGATTGCGTCGTCGCTCGTCAGGCGCTTCAGGTTGTGGCCGTCGGCGTCCATGACGTAGAGGTCCACGGTCTCGCCCGCCACTTGCGGCGCGCGGACGAAGACGAGTTTCGAGCCGTCGGGCGACCACGCGGCCTGCGACTCGCTGAAGGGCGTCTCGGTGATGTTCGACTCGCCCGTCCCGTCGGCATTCATGACGAAGATGTCGGACGAGCCGTTGATGATTCTCTCGAAGGCGATTTTGCCGTTCGCCTTGGTCTGCGCGACCGCCGGGGCGGCCCCCGCGGCGACGCACAGCAAGAGCGCGGCGACGATGGCGTAGATGTTGTTTGCAATCCGCATGATGAGTCCTCGTGCTCCTCGAAGCCTATGAATAGCGGGGCGGCCTGCTACCGCCCTCACAGGACTCGTGGCCGGGGGCGAGGAAACATCACGCGGAATTTTTTGAAGGTGTGAAGGGCGTTGTGAGGAGGGTGAGAACTCGGGTCCGAGATTTAAGAATCACCTGACCTGTGCGTTGAAGTAGAACTCCTGAAGCTCGACGCGCTCGCCCTCCGCGTTCACGCCCGAGAGGATGAGCAGGTAGTCTTCGTCCGAGAAGAGTCGGGCGGGGAGTGACAGCGCGGCCCTGCGCCCGGTGCGCGGCGCTCGCACGGCCCCGCCCCAGACTTCGCGCCCCTCGACGGTGCGGAGGCTCGCGCGCACGTCCTTGTAATCACCCTCGCCCAAGGAAAACTCCAGCCGCACCGTGCCGCCGCCCTTCGGGACGACGAGCCTGTTGGCCGCGCCTTCGCCGCGCGTGAGGCCGGCGGCGAGCGCCAGCACCGTCACGGTCCGCTCCGCGGGGCGGCGGGGCGCGGGCGTCTGCACGGGGCGGGGCGGCGCCTCGCGCGGGGTGTCAGTCTCAGGCGGCGTCGGGGTCGGGGCGTTCGCGCCCGCGTCGGGCGGCGCGTCCGCGGGCGTCGGGGTCGCCTCCACGGTGGCGCGCGGCGCGGGCGTGGAGCGTGACTCGGCCAGTTGCGGCGCCCGGCCGCCGTCATCCCCGGCCCCGCGCGTGACGGCCCACCAGACGCCGCCGACGGCGAGCGCGAGCACGGCGAGGCCGAGCGCGTAAGGCATCACCGAGGGGAACGCCCCGCGCCGGAAGGCGCGCAGAGACTCCCAAAATCCGGCCCGCTCGGGCTCGGTGACCGCGACGCGGGCCGCGCCCGCACGCCCGGCGTCGGCGCGTGCCGCGCGCTCCCGCGCGATGAGGCGGGCCGCCTGTAGCCGCTCGCGGCTGCCGGGGAGTCGGAGGTAGTGCCGCTCGAAGCTCTCACGCTCGCGCCGGCCGAGGCGGTCGCCGACGTAGTCGTCCAGCAGGTCGTTCTCGGCGTCGGCGATTCCCTGAAAGAGCCCTTCGTCGCCGAGGAATTCGTCTTCCAGGCGCGCGCGCTCCTCCTCGGGCATCTCCCCGAGGAGGTAGCGCGTCAGGTGCTCGGTCTGCTGCGTCTTGCGGCTCACTTGTTAGTTCCCTTCCGGCGGCGGGGTGGCCCCTCCCAGACCTGTGGCGGAAACTCGTATTCCGTCACGCCCCGCGCCGGATTCTCTTTAACCTTCACTCTTCACGCAATCGCCGATGCAACGCTCAAGGCGGTCGCGGACGCGCAGCGCGCGGTTGCGCAGCGCGTTCATCTCAAGCCCGAGCGCGTTCGCCAGCCGCTTCCTCTTCTCTATCCGGGCCCGCCCGTGTCGTCGTAGTAGCCGAGTATCAGCGTGCGCGTATCAGTGTCGAGCCCGCCCATGCACGACTCGAAGCAGCGCACGCGCTCTTCTCCCTCGTCCGGGTCGGGAGTGGCGGCCTCCACGACGGGCGGGGGCAGGCGGTCGAAGGCGGCGCGCTCGCGCTCGCGCTCCTTGTACGCTTCGAGGAGCACGAGGCGCGCGACGCCGCCGATGTAGCCCGAAAGATTCTGGATGCGTTCGCCCTCCGCGAGCTTGCGCGCGACGCGGTTGATGGTCTCGTCGGCGTAGTCTTCGGCGAACTCGACGCCGCGCCACTGGAAGAGGCGCACGAGGCGGCGGCGCACGGCCTCGTACTCCTCGGCCGCCCGCGACTCGTCGGGGTCGAGCGCCGCCAGCAGCCCCGCGAACGCCTCGGGCGTCAGCACCCAACCCTGCTTCTGCGGCGGGGTGGCGGTCAAGGCGCTACCCTTCCCGCACGCACGCGTGCCGGGCCGTTGACTGTGTTAGCGGGAATGGTGCGGGGCGCGGGCGTCGTCCGGGCGGTTCTGAATTGGAGAAGGCTGCGGCACATCCCTCGGCTCGTTACGACTCTGGCTTCGACCTGCCTAAAGTTTACCGGATGAAAAAAAGGCAGTCCAGCAACCCCTCATCCGAGCCGCTCAGGACATCCCGGCCTTCGTCCGTCTCGGGTTGTTGAAATTCAGGATGGCTAGTAGATGGAGGGTGAGAATCACCGCGGCGGTCGAAATCGTCAACCAGTTCAAGTTCCTCCACAGACTAATCGTGTTCATCATGCCCGGCTCAAAGGCGCCTTCAAGCGTCGCGCGCACGACTCCTCCGATAGTTATAATCATCCAAACCTTCAGAGGCAGCATAATCCAGGCGAGAAGCGTCGCCCGACCTAACCAGGACCTCGCCGCCGTGTCGAGCCTTATGGTGAGGAGCCACGCAATCAGAGATGCCAGAAAGACCCACGGGTTGACCAGGGCAAAAAAGTAAATCAGGAAACGGGGCACTCTGAAGTAACTAATCATCGATTCGGGAGGGTTATAACTCCACAGGGGGACCAGCATCACGGCGTTGAAGATATAGCCTCCGAGCCAAATCCCCCAATAGATGGTCGCGATGAAGAGAAACAACCGGGCCAAATCTTTACGAAGCTTCACGCCGTTTCACTCCCGTGGTTTATGTCATTAACGCTGGGCGTTTTTCCGGTTACGCATCCGCGCGCGTGGTCGTCGTCCCGCCCCGTCTCAATCTTCAAGCAGTTTGCCTTTGAGGAAAGGCTGTCCGGCGAGTGAAGTGTAGAAGCCGTAAAGCGCCAGACCCATGATTACGAGCATGACGAAAAAAGTGCTTCCCGCATACCAGCTCGAAAAGTCAGAGGTCAACGGGAACCCTGAACACAAGGCAAAGAAGAGAAGACAGGAGTAAAGGGCCAGCAGCCCGAACCGCGCGGCGGCCAGTGTGATGAGGGTTGCCGTCAAAATCAGGTCGAGCCAGTAAATCCAGTGGTGGCTTCCCGCAAAATCCGTATCCAGCAGAAAAACAAATAGCCATGTCGCCGCTATCGCCAACCCTTTTTTTCTTAAAACGGCCAGCAGAAACAACAGCATGAAGGAAAGAAAAATCGCGAAGAAGACCGGCTCGGCAAACAGATGAAGGAAATGCCCCGCTATGCCGCCGATGCCGGAAAATGCTTCGGCGGTGTTTCCTCCCATCATCGGGCGGCCGGCGATGCCCGACCATTGCGGCACGAGAATCGATAAATAACCGGACGCCGCAAAGCCAAGCCCCAAAAGCCCGCCGACCAGAATGTCGCGCCCGACCAGAGGGTCGCGGAAATCTCCCGCCATCAGGCGGCTCCAGGAGATGAGCAACTCCGACCAGCGCCGGCGGAGGAACGGTTCGAGCGCGATGTAAAAAATCCACGTGACGGCGGCGACGAACAGCGCGAGGCTGACGCATTGGTAAAAAATCGAAAGCTCTCCGCCGAGCTCGGGAACGTGGAAGGCGTCAATCAGTCGGGCGAGGGCGAGCGCCGAAAAGACGAACACGGCGAGTTTGAACGCGCCTTTGGTATCACCCCGGCCCACTTTCAAGTTGTGACGGGCAACTATCAGGGCGGCTGCCAGCAGGCTAAAAAATGAGACGGCTATAATAACGTCGAGCGGCGTCGTCCTCCGGGCCTCCGTCTGTCTCCAAGGCTTGTCCCATGGAGAGACGACGTTGAAATAAACGGGCTTCCCGTGGAAAGCGGCGGCTTCGATGCGGACAGGAATTTCCGCGTGGTCAACGTGTTTGCCCGTCCAAGCCTTTCTTTCGTCGGCGAAAAAAGGCGGCGTCCATTGTGATTCACTCTCTTCGTAATTACGGATGTCCAACCCGGCTTCGGCGAAAAGCGTAGACCAATCGGTCGGGACGGTCTGCGCGGTTCTCTCTTCAACCTCGGGCGGGACGGCTTGAAATCCGGTCAGGCGACCGCGCACGTCTAACACAACGCTCGTCATTCCCGACACGTCATTCGGCGGGCTAAAAAAATCCACCTCGCGGACTCCGGTCGGGACGAGGTAACGCGGGCTCGTTCGATACCAGAAGTAGAGCGTGACGGGTTGCCCCGTGCGGATCTTCTCAAAACGGTCGGACGCGGCGTCTTCCCGCTCGGCGTAATTCAAATAGCTGTAGTCGAGGGCGAATTCGTAGGCCGTGTCCCTCGGCGCGTCGGTGTAGCCGAGTTTGTTGACTATCTGATTGGCGCGTTCGGCTAGAACTTCGGGCGGCTTATCGAGCGGAATCCATTCTTGCAGGTTTGCCCTGCCCGAGAAGAAAACGATGAAGGCTAGAAGGGCGACCACTGACGCCAGACAGGCGACGGCGGCGGCGGGCTTGAGCGCGCCTTTCTTCGGGGCGGCGGCCACCATCTCGGGCGAAGGCGTATCGCCCGCGGCGAGGGCAGCCGCGAGCGGGTCGCCGCCCGGCAGGGCCGCCGCCACTTGCAAAGCCGAACCGACACGCAGCGCCGGGTCCTTTTCCAGACACCGCCCGATGGCGCGCTCGACCAGAGGGTCGATGTCTTTGACCAGGCTGGAGATGCTGGCGGGCGTGCTGGTCTCGCGCTGCCGGATGATCTCGTCGAGCGTGCCGGCGGGGAAGGCCCTCTTCCCTGTAAAGACTTCGTAGAGCAACAGCCCGAGCGAGTAAATGTCGCTTTTGAACGTGACCTCTTTACCGGCGAGCTGTTCCGGCGACATGTAGGCCGGGGTGCCCGAGCGAATCTCGTGGCCGCGAAATTCGTCCGACAAGCCGGCCAGACCGAAGTCGGTGATGCGCGCCCGGCCGCGCCCGTCAATCATGATGTTCGCGGGCTTGAGGTCGCGGTGCAGCACACCTTCCTCGTGCGCGGCGGCGAGCCCCGCGCAGAGTTGGCGCGCGATTTCGGTCGCCTTGTCCTCCGGCAGCCGCCCGATGCGCCGCAGCAGACTGCTCAGGTCTTCGCCGTCGATGTACTCCATCGAGAGGAACTGCTGGCCGTCAACTTCACCGATGTCGAACACGCGGCAGACGTTGGGGTGCGAGACTTTGCGGGCGGTGCGCACCTCTCGGTGGAAGCGTTCGAGCATCGCCGCGTCTTGCGACAGTTTTTCGGGGAGGAACTTGAGCGCGACCGGCTGCCCGAGTTTTAGATCGTCGGCGCGGTAGACCTCTCCCATCCCGCCCTTGCCGAGCTGCCCGATGAGGCGGTAGCGCCCGGCCAACATCGTGCCGGGGATGAAGCGCGCTTCGCGGGCCGCGGGCGCCAACGCGCGGGGCAGCAGTTTGACCCCGTCGCGGAAGAGCGTCGAGATGAGGTTCCCCGTCGGCTGCTGGTGAGCGAGCAGCGACTCGACCTCCCGCCGCAGCTCGTCGTCGCCGCCGCACGCCGCGTCGAGGAATGCGTCGCGCTCCGGCGGGTCGCGCTCGGCGGCGGCCTCAAAAATCTCCTCTATCTGCTGCCAGCGTTCGGGCGTCATCTTTTGGTCCGATTAAGGTGCGGTCATCTCCCTGTGTAGCCACGCCTCGGCCGTCCTCATCTGCCGCCTGACGGTGGCGACCGCGACGCCCTCCGCCTCACCTATCTCTTCGATGGAGAGGCCGCCGAAGTAGCGCAGCTCGATGATGCGGCTCTTACGCTGGTCGAACTTCGCCAGCTCCCTCAGCGCCTCGTCGAGCGCGACGAGGTCGGCGGCTCGTTGCGGCGAAAAGACAGCGGCCTCTTCGACCGAGACGGGGCGCTCGCCGCCGCCGCGTTTCGCCGCCGTGTGCCTGCGCGCGTGGTCCACGAGGACCTGGCGCATGAGGCGGGCGGCGACGCCGAAGAAGTGGGCCCGGCTCTGCAACGCTAAATCGCTCTGGCCGACGAGCCTGATGAATGCTTCGTGAACGAGCGCCGTGCCCTGGAGCGTGTGGTCCGTGCGCTCGCCGCGCAGGTAGTGTGCGGCGAGACGCCGCAGCTCGTCGTAGACGAGCGGTGTCAGCTTCTCCAGCGCCTCCTGGTCGCCGGCCCGCCAGTCGTGCAGGAGTCGCGTGACTTCGTGAGACAAATCGGCGGTCATAGATTCCGGCGGCCCTCTCCTCATCAACCGGGTCGAAAGACGGCGAGAGCCTATTGGTTTCCAAGCCACCCGTCAACACAATCCTGCCCGGTGCTTCGGCGGTGCGCGCCGCACCTTTTAACGGGGGAGCCGTTGCTTGAGCAGCCACGCCCAGAATCCCGGCTCGGTGTAGGCCCTGTCGAACACGAAGTGACCCGCCCCCTTATACTCCGTGTAGCGAACGCTCACGCCCGCCGCCTTTAACGTCGCGGCCGTGCTGCGCGCGTCGGAGACCGGGACCTGCTCGTCGTTCTCCCCGTGGAATATCCACGCCGGGGTGCGCCCGACCGCCTTGACGAAGGCCGCGTGCGGGTCCTTCGCGTCGTAGAGCGCCAGCATGTCCGTCGGGACGAACTTCTCTAAGAAGTCCCGCGGGAATCTCTCGGGGACCTTGATGTTACCGCCGATGGGGACGATGGCGGCGAACTTCCGCGGGTATTTGGCGGCGACGTACCAGGAGCCGTACCCGCCGAGGGAGAAGCCGGTCACGTAGAGCCGTCGCGGGTCGGCCTTGAATTCGGCGACGGTCTGGTCGAGGGCTTTGACCGCGTACTCGGCCATCTCGCCCGACCAGGGGGTCCCGACGCGCGACTGCGGGAAGACGCCGATGAACGACGTGAGCGCCTCCGGGTCCAACTTCGTCCCGACGCGCCCGCCCGGTCGCATCATGGCGGGCAGGCCGAACCCGAGTTGGCCCTCGTTATCTTCTCCCCACTGGTAAGACCCGTGCAGGAATAGAACAACCGGATACTTCTTTTTCGGGTCGAAATTCTCCGGGATATAAACACGGTACCCGCGCTGCCCTTCGCCCACCGCGAGCGTCCGCTTCAAGAAGCCCGTCTCCGGCGACGCGCCAAAAACGTCACCCGCGCACAGCGAGAAGGTCAGCAGAAGTAAAGTTAATCCTAATTTTTTCAGGAACACGACTTTCCCCCTTCCCAAACTACTCGAATATCGACCGAGCACCCGGCCAACTCGTTCGGGCGACGCAAAATTCACTCAGAGCTGCGAAGCCGTAAGATAAACGCCTCGCCCGAGGCCGCCGTACGCGACCTTCCACAGCGTGATGAGTGCGTAGGTGACGACTGCGCTAGCCGTCAACGCAAAGAGGTAGCAGGCGAAAGCGGCAACACCCAGGATTCTGTCTTCCATCTTCATGGTACTTTTCCTCCCGACACCCTTACCCTTCAATGATGAAGGCGACACTCGACAAGCCAATCAGCAGATTGACTGATGCCCTTCTTCACCGGGTAATGCGCACACCGGCACTCGAATCGCTCATCTGCCGGAAATTATTTTCGGGAGGCACGTACCCGTCGATTTAAGAAAACAGACGGGACAGATACACGATCAGTTTCTTCTTCTCGCCGGGCGGCGGCTGATCATTTGTGGGGATGGCTGCGAGCTGGAACAATTGGATAGAAGACAAATGGTCGTCAAAATCATCAACGACAGAACTATTAGGCTCTTCACCGCCTTGAAAATCTAGACGTTATCGCTTCTTCCCGGTGTTCGTAGTTTCATAAATTCATCTCTACTTCTTCGGCGGCGCCTCCACGCCCGAGAAGACCAGCACCGCGTCCGGCAGGCGCTGCCCGCGGACCTCGACGGCCCTCACGGCCGAATTCAGCTCGGCGAGTTCGGCGGGTGTGAAGCGGACCCCGGCCGCGCCGCTGTTCTCCAGCATGTGCGCCATCACGGTCGTCCCCGGGATGGGAACAATCCACGGCTTCTGCGCCAGCGGCCACGCCGGCGCGATTTGAGCGAGGGCGGCCTGCTTCCGTCTGGCCCAGCCCTTCAACAGTTCGACGAGCGCGAGGTTGTGCGGCGGCCTCGAACCCGGAGGCGCCCCGGCGAGGGTCTGAGGCCACCGGAACACATCCGTCTGTTTTTGAGGGGGTCTAATTTCGAGGGGTTCGTCGTGGCGGGTTGGACTGTCCGGTCGGGCTTTCGGTCTGGAGTAGGAGTCTTTTTAGTTCGTCGTGAGGCGTGATTCTCGCTCCTTATCATTAAATCTCTCGACCATCGCCGCCGCCTCCGTGTAACCCAGGTCCGTTCTAATCACGTCGTTGCGGCTCTTGTGGTTGGCCGACGCGGAAGTATCTTTCCTTCTGACTCTGTATTTAACCGACGTGTCGCCCTCGAACTTCGCCTTGCAGCCCGGCATGGCCTGCACCGTGTAAATGTACATTCGGTTACTCCTCAAGATGAATACCTTCGTTGAAGTTTGACGCCGTCGGCCGGCGCGCTCTAACTCTCAAGCCCGCACGAGCACCACGGCCAGGAGCGCCAGGACGCTTACGAACGGGACGAGAAACATGATGCCGCTCCTCCACCTGAAGGACTTCTCTTCCGCCGTCGCCGCGGCGCGGAGGACGCCCGGCCGGAACGATGCCGCGCAACTCGGGCAGGATGCGGAATTGACGAAACAAAGGCGGCGGCAATCAGGGCAATGTGTCAGGCTCACGGTATCTCCTCTGACTGCTTCCCCGCGGCGACAGCCACATGAACGAAAGTTAAAGACTCAGCGGCCGGCCGTCACTTACCCTGCGAGTTGAGCGAGCTACAGTGTAAGCACACCGGCCTTCCGCCCGTGCCCTGCCTTCTGTCTCCCGCCTCAATGTTGTTAAGCTCGGCGCAACGGCTGTTGTTGTGGTAAACGCGCGGGGCGTTCGGCCTTATCGAATGGGTCGTGGCGACTGTCGGCATCCTGCTCCTCCTCGTTAAGTGTGAAAACCCTGCGGCCCGCGGCGGGCTTACAAGAGCAGGCTCGCGTCGTTCTCACTCTTCTCTTGAACGCCCGTGGTGGTGAACGGCACGAGGCCCCGCTTGACCTCTTCGAGTGCGATGGTGGTATTCCTGTGCCGCCGCGGGTCGGCGTCGATGCGCGGCGCCGCGCCCCGCGTGATCTGCTTGCTCCTCAAAGCCGCCACCACGACCAGCCGGTACACTGAATCCACCCCCGGCCATTGGCCTTTGGCGGTGACGCTGCTGAAGGTGTTCCACGAAGTCTGGCTCATTCTTTGCCCCCTCCCCTTGTTCCGACCGCACCGATAAAATTGCCGGGCCGCGCGGCCGAGTTATAAAGTCAATTCACCGAGTCGTCACGAGCAGGTAAAAGACGAACGTGAGCGAGAAAGCGCCGACGGCTAAGAGGTGCAGCCAGCGCAATGCCGACGTGCGGCAGCAAGGGCACTTCATTTCCCAGGCTCTTAACCGCGCCTTGCAGTTGTGACAATGCCTTCTCATCTTCGACCTCGTACCGGCTGTCGTCATGCGTCCTCCCGCACGAGCGTGGAGAGACGTGAGCGGTCAATCAGCCGGCCCCGGAACTCGTCCGGGCAGTTCGGCTCCCGCCGCCCGCGGCTCAGGAAGTGATGTGCAGTTCCTCGGTGTGATTGATCCGCCGGAAGATGCCGAAGAAGATGCACAGGCAAGTCAGGGCCGCCGCGCCGATGGCGTACCATAAATGCGCGCCGCCGCCCTGCGCATCGAGCGCCCCCCGCGCGTCTCTGAACACGGCGAACAGGTAAAACTGCCAGATCGCGACCGCCGCCCACAGTAGCCCCACGATTAATAAAAAGGTGCTGGTCAACTTCTTCACGTAATAACTCATGCCGTGCCTCGTCCTCTCGCTTTGTGCTCAAGCCGACGTAATGGTCGCGCCGCAGACGGCCGTGCCCGCACCCCGCGGGCGGCTACTCGTCCCGCGTCGGCCTGTGGCCGCACGTGTTTTCGTCCGACCTGTTGGGCGATTGCACCAGCCCGTGCCGCGCGTGCGTCCGCCACAAGTATTGTGAAAAGTTCGAGTAGATGGGGTTCTCCGGCAGACCAACGTCGTCGCCCTCGAACCTCGCCGTCTCCGCGTTATCCTCGTCGTAACTGCCGACTTCTCGTGCCATTTGTCCCCCTGCCTCGCCCTTTCGGAAGGCGGCGACTGCCTCCGATTCACTCTCGAAGGTGTCGAAGACGTTATCCAGTTTTGTAATCGACATCATTTCCCGGAGCGCCCGCGCCGGGTAAAGGAGTTTGAGTTGCCCGCCGTCTTGCTTCAGCTCGACGTGGCTTTGGAGCAACTCGCCCAGCCCGCTCGCGTCGATGGCGGAGAGCCCGGCGAGGTTCAAAATTATCTGGTTCCGCCCCTCTTCCGAGAGGCGCGCGATGGCGTCGCGTAATACGGCGCGGCTCTCGCCTCTCCTCAGCTCGCCGTCCAAGTCCAGTACTGTTACCGCCCCAAACCTGCGCTCTTTAATCTTGCAAATGTCCATTGCGGTCTTCTCATTCCCTGAGTTCCGGCCCGAGAGAGAGTGAGAACGTTCAATCGCCTCTCCCTAACATGGAAGCCGTGAAAGCTTGGCGCCTGCGGGCGGTAATCAGGTGGAACGTCGAGCTTGAAATCCCGAACGTGTCCACCTGCGGCGTCCCGTCCAACACCTCCGCCAGCGCCTTCAACGTCGCGGGGTAAGCCGTCCGGCTGTAGCTTTCGGCGTACTCTTGCGTATCCCAGTAGCTGTTGAGCACGGCCTCCGAGAGTTCCGGGCTGATGAAGGTGTCGTCGTGGCGCATCCCCTTCTGCCCTCGCAGCAGCGGAATAACTTCATCCTCGAAAATGCGCCCGACCTCGGCGGCGGAGCCGGGCTTGATGTTCATGATGACGCGGCGGGTAAACATTCTTAGCTCCTCGGTGGTTAAGCTGCCCCGCGGGCTGCGGGCTTCGGGACTTGAAGAAGGTAGACGGGTGCCCGCCGCTCGCGCGGGACGATTAGTGATTGGCGTTTGCTTGAAAGATGTGGGGCGGCGGACGCGAACACCGGGTGTACTCCTCTCGAAAGCCACGGACGGCACAAGAAGAAGGTTGCTGGCCCGACCCCGGTGTCGAATTGTTAAAGAACGGCTAGGTTAGGTATATCACGCGGTGGATTATTCGTCCGTGCGCCAACACACATATAACCGTGTGGCGTGCTTTCGACGCCTGACATAAGGAGCGCCGACGGCGACAAAAAGCGTTCGCCGTCGGCGCTCCAAATATTCGGGCCGCTGATTAAACCGGACCTGACCCGTTGGCGCAGGTCGCGGTCGGGGCGGACTTAGTAGCTGTTCCGGCCGTTGCGACCTTCGTTGCGGTTCTCGCGCGGCTTGGCGACGTTGACGGTCAGGTTCCGGCCGTTGAGGTCGTTGCCGTTAAACTTCTGGATGGCGGCCTCGCCCTCCTCGCTCGACGACATTTCGACGAAGCCGAAGCCGCGCGAGCGGCCCGTGTCGCGGTCCTCGACGACCGTCGCCGTCTCGACCGTGCCGGCCTGCTCGAAGTGCTGACGGAGGTTTTCGCCCGAAGTCTCGAACGCGAGGTTGCCGACGTAAAGTTTCATAGACATGTGTGTGTACCTCTCCCTGTTTGGAGTATCAAGAGAAGCTTTCTGAAGCGAAGGGACTTCGGCGTAACGGTAGCAGCGAAGGCTCGTTTTCGGGTGCTCTGTCGGAGCGGCTTCTTGGGGTTTAGAACCGGCCTGCTCTCGAACCGTCCGAACCGCCGACGCCTTCGGGGCGTGAGGCGCTTCACCGTGAACGCGCAAGAGAAGGAGTAACTGTAAAGGTAAGATGCGGCCGCCGACAACATAGTTGTAGCAGAGCCGGATATTCTCCCCTTATGTGTTCAATTCTCTCTTTACCTTTCCAATTCTCTCTTTATGTTTTCAAACGCCGGCCGGCGGCGCGCGCGCCCCACACTTCGGGCTTCGGTATTACATAACTATTACACGCGGGCCCGCACAACCCGCCCCGCTGTGTTATCTAAGTAGAGGCACAAATCTCGACGACAAGCAGGGGGCCTGATATGCGTAGCGAAGCCATCACCGACATTCAAAGAAAGACCGGCATCCAATGGCCGACGACCATCACGATGGTCGTTTTCCACCTCGGCGCCGTGGCCGCGCTCTTCATGTTCAGTTGGCCCGCGCTCG
>DASZEK010000121.1:0-4131 GCA_035941045.1 Pyrinomonadaceae bacterium
AGCGCCTGCGCGAGCGTTTCGGCCCGAGCGACTTCAAGTTCCACTTCCTCGAACACCACCAGTGCCACGCCGCCTCGTCCTTCTTCGTCTCGCCCTTCGAGCGCGCCGCCATCCTGACGATGGACGGCACGGGCGAGGACACGACGACGCTCTTCTCAATCGGCGAGGGCACGCGCCTGAAGCCCATCAAGCGGATTAAGCTGCCGCACTCTCTGGGCCAGTTCTACTCGGCGGTGACGAACTTCCTCGGCTTCGACATGTTCGCCGGGGACGAGTGGAAGGTGATGGGACTGGCCGCCTACGGCGAGCCCGAGTTCTACGACTTCTTCTCGCGCCGCGTGCCGACGACGAACGGCAACCACGACTTTCACCTGAACGTCCGCGTCCTCGACCACCACCTCGCCAAGCACTACCAGTTCAGCGACGAGATAGTCCGCGCCTTGGGCGAGCCGCGCAAGTCCGGCGAGGAGATCAGCGAGCGCCACCAGAACATCGCCGCCAGCGCGCAGCGCGTTTTGGAAGACACGGTCCTGCACCTGCTCGCCGGCCTGTACGAGCGGACGAAGCTCGAAGACCTGTGCCTCGCGGGCGGCTGCGCCTTCAACTCCGTGATGAACGGGCGCATCTGGACCGAGACGCCCTTCAGGCGTTTCTTCGTACAGCCCGCGGCCGGCGACGCCGGCTGCTCGCTCGGCGCGGCCCTGATGGTCTACCACCAGAAGCTCGGCCGCCCGCGCGACTTCGTCATGGACCACGCCTACTACGGCCCCTCGTTCACGAACGAGGAGTGCCGCGCGGCGCTCGACGCGGCCGGACTCTCCTACGAGGCGCTCGCGGACGAAGAGCTGCTGCCGCGCGTCGCGCGCATCATCGCCGACGGCGGCATCATCGGCTGGTTTCAGGGCCGGATGGAGTTCGGCCCGCGCGCCCTCGGCAACCGCAGCTTCCTCGCCGACCCGCGACGGGCCGACATGCGCGAGCTTCTGAACAAGAAGGTGAAGCTGCGCGAGTGGTTCCGCCCGCTCGCGCCCTCGATGCACGCCGAGGCCGCCGAGGGCCTCTTCGGCCGCCCGCACTACGACCCCTTCATGATTACGGTCCTCCAGGTCGCCGAGGGGCGCCGCGAAGACATCCCGGCCGTCGTCCACGTGGACGGAAGCGCCCGCCCCCAGACCGTCACGCGCGAGGCCAACCCGCGCTACTGGCGCTTGATTGACGAGTTCGCGCGCCTGACCGGCGTGCCGATGCTCCTGAACACCTCTTTCAACATCCAGGAGCCGATAGTCTGCCGGCCCGAGGACGCGGTCAAGACTTTCCAGGGCGCCAGCTTCGACGCGCTCGTGCTGGAAAATAACCTCGTCCTCCGCCGCTAGGGCGCGCCCTCGGCGCCGTTCCGTCCGCTTGCCCCGAAGTTATGAAAGCCTTACTCGTCGTTATGGCACTGGCGCTCGGCGCCGCCGTCTGGTGGCTGTCGCCCGCCCAGGGGCCGACGGCGCTGCTGATGACGGCCGTGCTGGCGGCGGGGCCGCTCTACCTCATCAGCCGCTCGCGCTCGGCCGACAAGGAGTTCCTGCTCCAGATTTTTATCGCCGCGCTGCTCGCCCGGCTCGGCGTCGGGACCCTCATCTACGTCTCGAACGGGCAGGGCTTCTTCGGCGGCGACGCCTACCAGTACGACTACTTCGGCAACGAGCTGCTGATGGTCTGGCGGGGCTGGAACCTGCGCACGGCCGCGGCCGTGACGGGCGAGGTCAGCGGCTACGGCATGCTCTACATCGTGGCCGCCATCTACGCCGTCGTCGGGCGCAACATGCTGGCCGTGCAGTTCTTCAACGCGGTGCTCGGCGCCTGCACCGTGCCGCTGCTCTACCTCTGCACGCTCCAGATCTACGGGAGCACGAGGGTGGCGCGCGCGGCGGCCGCCTGCGTGGCCTTCTTCCCGTCGCTGGTGCTGTGGTCGGCGCAAGGCTTGAAGGACGGCCCCATCGTCTTCCTGCTCGTCGTGACGATGCTGATGACGCTGAGGGTGGGCGAGAAGCTGCGGGCCGGGTACGCGCTGGGGCTGGCGGCGTCGCTGCTGTGCCTGCTGACCTTCCGGTTCTACATCTTCTACATGGTGGCGGCGGCGGCGGGCGGCGCGCTCCTCATCGGGATGCGGAAGGTCTCGACGCGGGCGCTGGCGCAGCAGTTGGCCGTCCTGCTCGGCGTCGGGCTGATGCTCACCTACTTCGGCGTGATACGGACGGCGCAGGAGCACTTCGACACCTACGGGACGCTGGAGAAGGTGCAGCAGACGCGCGAGTACTTCGCCAAGTCGGCCAAGTCGGGCTTCGGCGAGGACCTCGACGTTTCGACCGCCGAGGGCGCGCTGACGGCCATCCCCCTCGGGATGCTCTACCTTTTGTTCGCGCCCTTCCCGTGGCAGCTCGGCTCGCTCCGTCAGACCATCACGCTGCCGGAGATGGTCGTCTGGTGGGCCTCGTTCCCGCTGCTCTGCCTGGGGGTGTGGTTCACGCTGCGGCACCGGCTGCGGCAGGCGCTCCCGATCATCATCTTCACGGCGATGCTGACGCTCGCCTACTCCATCTTCCAGGGCAACGTGGGCACGGCCTACCGGCAGCGCAGCCAGCTCCTCGTCTTCTACTTCATCTTCGTCGCCGTCGGCTTCGTGCTGATGAAGGAAGGCCGCGAGGACAAGCGCCGCGGCGAGGCAAAGGCGAGGGAGGCGGAGCGGGCGCAGTTGCGTGCGCCTCGCCGCCCTGGGACGCGGCTCCCGATGGTGCAGGGGGGGCGCGTGGCGAGCGCGGCGCAGGTCGGCCCGGCCGCCGACATCCCGCCGAGAATTTGAAGGCCGGCGCGCCGGGGCCTTCGCGGGGCGGGGGTTGCGGCCCGCCGCCTTTTGCTGAATACTACGGGCGAGGAAGAACCCCGAACGTAACCGAATGAACGCCTTACTCGCAGCCCTCTGCCTGATTCTGGGCGTCGCCGTCGCGCTCGTCGTGCCCGGCGGGGCCGCGGCCGTGCTGTTCTGCGCGGGGGCCGCGGTCGTCGCCGCCGCCGCCCTCTTCCGCATCGACGACCAGCGTTCCTTCCTCCTCCAAATCTTCTTCGGCGGCCTGCTCGCCCGCGTCGCCGTCGGCGCCCTCATCTACGCCTTCAGGCTTCAGGAGTTCTTCGGCGGCGACGCCTACACCTACGACGGCATCGCCCACGCGCTGCTCGACACCTGGAAGGGGCACACGCAGTACAAGGACCTCGTCGTCGTCTGGATGGACGGGGGCACGGGCTGGGGCATGATCTACATGGTCGCCTACATCTACTACATAGTGGGGCGCAACATGCTGGCCGTGCAGCTCTTCAACGCCGTCGTCGGCGCCGCCACCGCGCCCGTCATCTTCCTCTGCGCGCGCCACATCTTCCAGAACACGCGGGTCGCGCGCGTCGCGGCCTTCGCCGTCGCCTTCTACCCGTCGCTGGTCCTGTGGTCGGCGCAAGGCTTGAAGGACGGCCCCATCGTCTTCCTGCTGGCGCTGGCGATGCTGGCGACGCTCAAGCTCGGCGAGCGCATGAGCCTCACCTACCTGGCGGTGCTCGCCGGCACGATGGGCTGCCTGCTGAGCTTCAGGTTCTACGTCTTCTTCATGGTGGCGGCGGCGGTGGGCGGCGCCTTCGTCATCGGGATGCGCCGCGTCACGGGGCAGGGCCTCGTGCGGCAGATGGCCGTGGTCATCATGGTGGGGCTCTCGCTGACTTACGTCGGCGTGCTGCGGACGGCCGGCGAGAAGTACGAGCAGTACGGCAACCTCCAGGCCGTGCAGACGAGCCGCGCCGACCTCGCCACCTCGGCCAACTCCGGCTTCAACCGCGAGGTGGACGTGTCCACCTCCTCCGGCGCCATCAGCGCCATCCCGCTCGGGATGGTCTACCTTTTGTTCGCGCCCTTCCCGTGGCAGTTGGCCTCCTTGCGCCAGTCCATCACGCTGCCGGAGATGCTGGTGTGGTGGGCCTCGTTCCCGCTGCTCTGCCTGGGGGTGTGGTTCACGCTGCGGCACCGGCTGCGGCAGGCGCTCCCGATCATCATCTTCACGGCGATGCTGACGCTCGCCTACTCCATCTTCCAGGGCAACGTGG
>DASZEK010000122.1:0-11632 GCA_035941045.1 Pyrinomonadaceae bacterium
CGCGCGCGGGCGTTTTTCAGCCTTGCTCGACGGCTCAGGCGTGAGCGGTCTTCGTGTCGGCGCCGTCGGTCTGCTGGCGTGCGTGGTAGGAGGAGCGCGTCAGCGGGCTCGACTCGACGTGCTTGAAGCCCAGGCCCAGCCCGACCTCGCGCCAGCGCGCGAACTCCTCGGGCGTGACGTAGCGCTCGACGGGCAGCCGGCGCGCGTGCGGTTGCAGGTACTGCCCGATGGTCATGATGTCGCACGAGACCGAGCGCAGGTCGCGCATCAGTGCCACAACCTCGTCGAAGTTCTCCCCGAGGCCGACCATGATGCCGCTCTTCGTGAGCATGCCGCGCCGCTCGCGGTCGCGCCTCTCGGCCGCGCGACGAAGTAGCTCAAGCGTCTGCTCGTAGCGCGCGTCGGGGCGGACGCGCTTGTAGAGTCGCGCGATGGTCTCGGTGTTGTGGTTGAGCACGTCGGGCTCTGCGTCGAGGACGGCGTCGAGGGCCGCCTCGTCGCCGTTGAAGTCCGGAATCAAAACTTCGACGCGGCAGCCGGGGTTGAGCGCCCGCACCTGCCGGATGGTCTCGGCCCAGTGGGCGGCGCCGCCGTCCGGGAGGTCGTCGCGGTTGACCGAGGTGATGACGGCGTGCGCGAGGTTCAGGGTCTTCACGGCCTCGGCGACGTGGCGCGGCTCTTCGGGGTCAAGCGTGCCGGGCCGGCCCTTGCCGACGGCGCAGAAGCCGCAGTGGCGCGTGCAGATGTCGCCGCCGATCATGAAGGTCGCCGTGCGGTCAGTCCAGCACTCGAAGATGTTCGGGCAGCGCGCCTCCTGACAGACCGTGTGCAGGTTCAGGTTCTCTATCAAACGCTGGACGTAGTTTTGATTAGAAGGGTCGCCGAGGCGCACCTTCAGCCACTCGGGCTTCGGCCCGCGCGGCGGCCTCGTCGTCGGGGGGTTGTTGATGACTCTCAGCTCGCGGCTCAAAATTTATTACTCCGGATGAATTCTGACTGGCCCCATTTTATCACCCGCAGAAAGTAATTGACACGCCCGGCCGCCGCGCGTATGCTCCGCCCCGCTCGCCCGAACGCCTCCGCCGCCCGACTCCAACCCCGAGGAGCACCCGTCATGGACATCGAAGGACAACAACGTTCGCTCGAACTGCCCCAATTCGTTCGCCTCGCCCCCGAGGACTCGGCCTCGGGACTCGGCCCCCTCGCGGGGCTCGTCGGCATCTGGACCGGCAGAAAGGGCTGGAACCTGATAGCCGTGCCCAAGCCGGGTCAAAAGGACGGCTTCACGCTGCTCGTCCGGCCCTACTACGAGACCATCACCTTCACCCCGCTCGGCGTGCTCGTCCCCGACCGCGGCGCTTCCGAGATACTGAACATCTACGGGCTGGAGTACACGCTGCGCGTGAGCGACCTGCTGACCAACCAGCCGCTCCACCTCGAAAACGGGATGTGGCTCTACACCAACGACCCGCAGAACCCGCAGGGGCCGACCATCGTCCGCCACGCCACCGTGCCGCACGGCAACTCCGTGCTCGCGCTCGGCGACTCCAAACAGGCCGACGGGCCGCCCGACATCCCCGTCATCGACGCCTTCCCCGTCGGCAACCCGTTCGACCCGCCGCTGCCCGGCTACACCGACCCGTACCTCTCGCCGCCCCCGCCCAAGGTGCCGGGCCAGCCGCCCTTCAGCACCAAAGACCCCAACGAGGTGCTGCGCGAGGAGATTAAAGACCAGACCATCCTGAGCACGCTGACGCTCTCCGTCTCGACGCAGACGGGCACCGGCGGCATCGTCAACATCCCCTTCATCGCGCAGAACGCCAACGCCACGGCCTTCGAGGCCGCCTTCTGGCTCGAAACGGTCGAGAACAAGGAGACGGGCGAGCAGTCCGCCCAGTTGCAGTACTCGCAGCAGACCAACCTCGAATTCATCAAGCGCGGCGACGGCCAAGGGCTCATCATGTGGCCCCACGTCAACGTCAACACGCTCGTCAAGCAGTAGCCGACGCGCCCCCGACTATCTGCGCGAGCGTTTCCGGGTCCACGTTGCCGCCGGAGATGACGACGCCGACCGGGCCTTTCAGGTCCGCGGGCAGCTTGCCGTGGAGCGCCGCGGCGGCGGCGACGGCGCCCGTCGGCTCGACGAGAATCTTCATGCGGAACAGCATGAATCGCATCGTCTCGACAATCTCTTCCTCCGAGACGGCGAGCACGTCCTCGGCGTTGCTTTGCAGGACGGGGAAGGTGAGCGCGCCGGGCGACTGCGTGCGCATGCCGTCGGCGATGGTCGGCGGCGGCGGGATGTGGACGCGCTCGCCGCGCCGGAACGACTGGCGCGTGTCGTCGGAGAGTTCCGACTCGACGGGGAAGCAGCGGATTCTGTGATTGTGCGACCGGGCGACGGTGCTCGCGCCCGCGAAGAGGCCGCCGCCGCCGCAGGGCGTGAGCAGGGCTTTCAGGTCGGGCACGTCTTCAAGGAGTTCGAGCGCGCAGGTGCCCTGCCCGGCCATGATTTGATAATCGTCGTAGGGCGGCACGAGCAGGAGTCCGTCGCGTTCGGAGATTTGGCGGGCGACCTGTTCGCGGTCGTCGCGCTGCCGGTCGTAGTGGACGACCTCGGCGCCGTAGGCGCGGGTAGCGGCGACCTTCGAGCTCGGCGCGTCCGTCGGCATCACGATGACGGCGCGGACGCCCGCCTCGCGCGCGGCCAGCGCCGTCGCCTGCGCGTGGTTGCCCGAGGAGAAGGCGACGACGCCGCGCCGCCTCTCGTCCCCCGAGAGCGAGAGGATTTTGTTCGTCGCGCCGCGCGTCTTGAAGGCGCCCGCGCGCTGGAAGTTCTCGCACTTGAAGAAGACGCGGCGGCCGGCGCGCTCGTCGAAGGCGCGCGAGGTGATGACGGGCGTGCGGTGGACGCGCGAGCCGATGCGCTCGCGCGCCTCGCGGATGAGTTCGATTGTAAGGGTCATGCGTTGGTCGTGTGGCTGAGGTTTTCGGCGGCGGGCTCCATCCCGAAGACTTCGGCGAAGCGCGCGACGACGCGTTCTTCGACTTCGGGCAAGGGAACTTCGCGGCCGAGGATTTCCTTCATCGAGGCGACGGGCTCGCCCTCGCAGGGGACGATAAGACGGAAGTAAGAGAGGTCGGTGTTGACGTTCAAGGCGAAGCCGTGCGTCGTCACCCAGCGGGCGATGTGGACGCCGATGGCGGCTATCTTCCCGCGCTCGGTGTGGACGCCCGTCAGGCCCTCGACGCGGAAGGTCTCTATCCGGAAATCCCTCATCGCGCGAATCAGCGCCTCCTCCAGCTCGCGCACGTAGCGGTGCACGTCCTCGCGGTCGGGGCTCAGGTTGACGACCGGGTAGCCGACCAATTGGCCGAGGCCGTGGTATGTCATCTTGCCGCCGCGGTTGGTCTCGTGGACGGCGACGCCGCGCGCGGCCAACTCTTCCGGAGAGGCGAGGATGGCGTCGCGCTTGGCGCGGCGGCCGAGCGTGAGGACGTGCGGGTGCTCGACGAGCAGGAGCGTGTCGGGCTCGCGCCGCTCTTTGACGGCCAGCTCCGTCTGCTTCTGGACGGCGTAGGCCGCGCCGTACTCCATCAGGCCGAGCCGGCGAACTTTTAAGGGTCTCGGGGGCATCGCACTCAAGGCCGCTATTGTAGCAGACGCGCGCGGGCGGGCTTGACCTCGCGGGCGGGCCGACATAGCTTGTTGGGCGGCAGCAGAGCAAAACTTTAGGAGGGAACTGTGAAATCTCGTATCGCAGCGGCGGCCGCGTGCCTTGCCCTGATTCTGTCGGCGGCCGTCTTGCCGCAGGCGCAGACGCGCACGCGCCGCACCGTGACTCCGCAGAGGCGACGCCCCGCGGCCTCTTCCACCTCGCTCGACGCGACGCGCTTCAACGCGCAGCGCCTTGAGCTGGCCGGGCTCTCGAAAGACCTGACGCGCTTCCTCTACCTCTACGGCCGGCTGTCGAAGGATTTGGAGCTGACGGCCGCGCAGCCCGAGTCTTCGGACGCGGCCGGCAGGACGAAGGCGGGCCTGCTCCAGAGCGTCAACGACATGCGCGACCGCCTCGACCAGCTCGAAGGGCGCTTCCGCTTCACGAAGGGTTTGGAGACGCAGTTCCAAACGATTCAGGGCGTCTCGCGGCAGGCGGACGCCGCCGCCGCCAGCGTCTCCGCCAACCGCTTCGACCAGGCCGGCCGCATCCTCCTCGAAGTCTCGGGCAAGCTCACCGACGCGCTGCTCGAAATGTAGGAAAGGTGACGGGTGCCGGGTGCCAGGTTAAAGCAACCTGTCTTCACTCGTCACCCGACACCCGTCACCTTTTTTATCCCTTCTTGAAGTATCCCTGCCGGGCGCGGACTTTGAGGCCGGGCTTGGCGGGCGTGTCCACTTTGATGCGGAGGAACTTGCCGGGCTGGGCCTCGTTGTTCGAGAGGTATTGGAGGAGGTATTGCGCGCGCAGCTCGGCGGCTATCTGGCGGAAGATGGTGTCGAGGTCTTCGAGGCGGGGCGGGACGAAGGAGTTGCCGCCGGTCGTGTCGGCGAGCATCTTCATCTGGTCCTGCGCGCGCTGGCTGATGATGTTGAGGCGCAGGCCCGGCCCGCTCGGGTTGATGGAGTAGAAGACGGCGTCGGCGCGCTGCACCTCGCGCAGAACTTTTTGCGCGGCCCGCGCGTGCAGGCCCTTCTGGTGCTCCATCGCCTCGGCCTGCGTGCGGCCCTGCTTGCCCTCGGCCATCATCGCGTCGCGCACGTCGTTGCTGAAGTTGTCCTCGCCGTCGGAGATGACGAGGATGACGCGGCGGTTGCGCTCGGGCGCGTTCTTGGCGAGGTAGCGGGCGGCCTCCGAGACCGTGTCGTAGAAGGCCGTCCCCGTCGCCTTCTCGGCCGGCGGGATGGTCAGGAGCTTGACGGTCGCAGTCTCGGCCGAGGAGAGCGGCTGCTCCAGCCGGGGCCGCTCGACGATGCTGAAGACGGCGGCGCGGTCAATCGGCTTCAAGACCTGTTTCAGAAAGCCGGCGGCGGCCTGCTTCTCGAACTCGAAGTTCTTGGTGACGCTCGAAGACACGTCGAAGACGACGGCGATGTCGAGCGGGACCACGTCGGCGCCGCCCACCTCCGCTATCTCCTGCGCGCGGCCCTCCTCTTCGAGCTTGAAGTCCTCTTTCTTCAAGCCCGGCACGGCCTCGCCCGCGGCGTCGGTCACGGAGACGGGGACGACGACGAGGTTCGACGTGACGCGCACGACCTCGCTCTCGTCAATCGCGTCCTCGTCGGCCGGGGCGGGCGTCGGGCTGGGCGTCGGGCGCGCGGGCGTCTGCTGCGGCGCGGCCGGGCGCGGGGCCGGCGTCCGCTGCGGCGTCGCCTGAGCCGAGGCGGCCGGCAGGCGCGGGACGGCGATGGGCGTCGGCGAAGGCTTGGCGACCGCCGCCCTCGACGTGCCGCGGCGCGAGCGGCGCGTCTGCGCCGAAACGGGGGGCGGCAGCAGCGCCGCGAGCAGCAGCGCGAGCGAGAGCAGAAGGCCGAGCCCCCTGCGGGTCGTGTCGGGTGAGTAGGCCACCTTTGTCAATCCCTCCTCGGAGACTTTTAAAAGCTTCGCAGACTAAGACAGGTGACGCGGCACCGCCGCGGGTGCGCGCGTCACCTGTGTTGTCGTGACCGGTTGACGGGACCCGCGGCCCGTTACAGCTCGGGGTTCTCGGTCGCGGGCCTGTTCATCGACGGCGCCCCTTGGATGAGGCCGCGGCTCACCAGGACCTTGACCTCGACGCGGCGGTTCTGCTCGCGCCCCTCGCGGCTCGTGTTGTCGGCGACGGGCTGCGCCTCGCCGTAGCCGTAGGGCGTGATGATGCGCCGGAGCGGGATGTTGTGGTTCTCGACGAGGTAGCGGATGACGGTGTCGGCGCGGCGCTGGCTCAGGCGGCGGTTAGCCTCGGTCGAGCCGTCGGCGCTGGCGAAGCCGGAGACTTCGAGGACGTAGCCCTTGGCGCCGAGCGCCTGGCGGGCGACCTCGTCGAGCTTCGTCTTCGAGTCGGGCGAGAGCACGGCGCTGCCGACCTTGAAGAGAATGCTCGTGTTGTTCTGGACCTGATAGTCGTCCAGGGCCGAGATGCGCTCGTTGGTGGCGTTGACGCCCGCGACCGCAGCGTCGGCAGTCTCCTGCGCGGCCTTGGCGCCGCCGCGGGCGGCGTTCGAGATGGCGGCCAACTCGTCCAACTGGCCCGAGAGGCGCTGCGCGTTCTGCTCGACCTGACCGATGCGGCCCTCGGCGGCGCCGACGCGGTTCTCGACCGGCGTGACGTTGGCCTCGACGGTCCGGGCCGTGCGGAGGTCCGTGTCGTTGAAGCGCACCTTCTCGGCGACGAGGTTGGTGCCGTCGCCGCGGCCCTCGACTTCGAGGTTGAGGCCGCGCAGAATGGCGGTGACGCCGTAGTTGGTGCCGCCGCGCAGGAAGCCGCCCTTGGTCTTGACGCTGGTGGCGTTGGTCAGGGCGACGGTGGTCGAGACGCCGTTTTGGTCCTGGATGACGAAGGTGTCGGCGTCGCGGCGCGTGACGACGCCCTTGATCTTCATCTTCTGGCCGGAGGCGACGGTGCGCGAGTTGGTCGAGGCGTTGTCGGTCTGGGCGAGCGCGGCCGGCGCCGCGGCGAGCGCGAGCGCGAAGACGAGCCCGATTAATCTAACTCTGTTGGAAACGTTGCTCATGCTTTTATCTCTCCGTCGTGCGAAAGTTGTCGGGGCGCTGACAGTAAAAATCCCGCCCGCTGCCTGTGAACCTCGCGAGGTTGTGTGTTTGATTGCCTTCAGGGTCGCGAAGATTCTTAACGAACACGAAAAGGCAAGTCAAGGGTTTGGACTCCCGACGGGCCGCATTTGGTTGCGCCCAAGTGATTTATTACCGAATCGCCACCGCGCCGCAACAATTCCGGGCGGGTGCCGGGCGTCGGGTGTCGGAAAAGAAATCGGGCGCCGGGCTTTGATTAACCCGGCGCCCGACGCCCGACACCCGACACCCGTCTTTAGACCGCGAAGTTGCCGCCCTCCAGAATCTCCTTGACGTGGGAGAGGAAGCGTTCGGCGTCGGCGCCGTCGATGATGCGGTGGTCGAAGGAGAGGGCGAAGTAGGCCATGTGGCGGACGGCGATGAGGTCGTCGCCGTCTTCGTCGGTGAGCACCATGGGGCGCTTCTCGATGACGCCGACGCCGAGGATGGCGACCTGCGGCTGGTTGATGATGGGCGTGCCGAAGAGGCCGCCGAAGACGCCGGGGTTGGTGATGGTGAAGGTGCCGCCGGCCACCTCGTCGGGCTTCAATTGCTTGGCGCGGGCGCGGTCGGCGAGGTCGTTGGCGGCCTTGGCGAGTCCCGCGAGCGAGAGTTCGTCGGCGCGCTTGATGACGGGGACGATGAGCCCCCAGTCGAGGGCGACGGCCATGCCGAGGTTGATGTCGCGCTTGTAGATGACCTGGTCGCCGGAGACCTGCGAGTTCATGACGGGGAACTTGCGGATGGCCTGCGTGACGGCCTGGAAGATGAAGGGCATGAAGGTGAGCTTCGTGCCGTAGCGTTCGTGGAAGTCGCGCTTGTGACGGTCGCGGAAGCGCGCGACGCGAGTCATGTCGATCTCGTAGACGGTCGTGACGTGCGCGCTGGTGCGCCTCGACATCGTCATGTGCTCGGCTATCTTGCGGCGCATGACCGACATCTGCTCGACGCGGTCGCCTTCGGCGGGCGGCGGCCCCGAGGGCGCGCGCAGGAGTTCGGCCGGAGCGGGCGCGGGAGGCGGCGCCGGGGCCGCGACCGTCGGCTGCGGCGCGGCGGCCTGCGCGGGCGACAGCGCCGCGCCCGACTCGATGTAGCTGAGGATGTCGTTCTTGGTGACGCGGCCCGAGACGCCCGTGCCTTCGAGGCGCGTGATGTCTATGCCGTGCTCGGCGGCTATCTTGCGCACGAGCGGGGAGGAGCGCGTGCGGCGAAGCTCCTCGGCCGTCTGCTCGGCGCGCGACCTCTCGGCGGCGTCCGCTTGCGCGGCGGGCGCCGACTGCTGCGGCGGGGCCGCGGGTGCCGGCGGGGCGGGCGGCTGCGGGGCGGCCGGCGCCTGCGGCGGGGGCGGGGGCGGCGTCGCGGAGGCGGCGGCCTGACTGGCGGGCGCGGGCGCGGGAGGCGGCGGGGGCGTCTCGGGGCGCGCGGCGGGCGTCTCGGCCTGCGGCGCGGAGGGTGAAGAGGCCGCGGCGCCGTCTCCGATGAGGGCGACGACGGCGTTGACCTCGACGGTGTCGCCCTCCTTGAACTTAATCTCTTGAAGCGTGCCGGCGGCCGGAGAAGGAATCTCCGCGTCAACCTTGTCGGTCGAAATCTCGAACAGCGGCTCGTCGCGCTCGACGCGCTCGCCGACCTGCTTCAGCCACCTCGTAATCGTCCCCTCCGCGATGGACTCGCCCATCTGCGGCATCACCACTTCTGTCGCCATAGAATCTCCAGTCATCAGTTGTCAGTCGTCGGTCGCCAGCCGGCAGCCTTGTCTTGACTGACGACTGACGACCGACGACCGACGACTTCTTTTTCACCCTTCCGCCGTCGTCGGGTCTATCATGCGGCGGATTTCGGAGACGCGGTTGGCGGGGAAGCCGCCCTGCTCCGCGTGGCGCCTGACCATCGCCTCGTCGGGCGCGATGTAGACGCAGTAAATCTTGTCGTCCGTGACGTAGCTCTCGACCCACTGAATCTCCGGCCCCAGCTCGCGCAGCACGCCGCACGACTTCTGCGAGACGGCCTGCAACTCCTGCGGCGAGAGCTTGCCCGCGCCTTCGAGTTCGCGCTCGATTAAGAATTTCGGCATCGTGTCTCTCCTTCTTCAGTTTCAATAAGCGGCGAGCTTGCGGGCCGCTTCTAAAATGTCCGAGACTTGCGGCAGGTGGTACTGTTCGAGCGGCGGCGAGTAGGGGACGGGCGTGTCGGTCGCGGCGAGGCGGACGACCGGCGCGTCCAACCACTCGAACGCCTCCTCGCAGATGGTCGCCGCTATCTCGCCGCCGATGCCCCCCGTCCGCGAAGCTTCGTGAAGTATCAACACCTTGCTCGTCTTCTTCGCCGTCTGGAGTATCGCCTCGCGGTCCATCGGCGCGAGCGTCCGCAGGTCTACGACTTCCACGTCCAACCCCTCCTTCTCAAGCTCCTCGGCGGCGTCCAAAGCGTTCAGGACTTGCGCGCCGAAGGTGATGATGGAGAGGTCGCGTCCCTCGCGCCGCGTGCGGGCCTTGCCGATCTCGACGACGTAATCCTCCTCGGGCAACTCTTCGCGCAGGCGGGGCAGGCGGTAGAGCTTCTTGTGCTCGAAGAAGAGGACGGGGTCGGGGTCGCGGACGGCGGCCTTAATCAAGCCCTTCGCGTCGTAGGCCGTCGAGGGCTCGACCATCTTGAGGCCGGCCGTGTTGAGGAAGAACGCCTCGGCGTTGACCGAGTGGAAGGGCCCGGCGTGGACGCCCGCGCCGCAGGGGCCGCGGAAGACGGTGGCGAGCCCGGCGCCCCAGCGGTAGCGGCACTTCGCCGCGTAGTTCGTCAGCATGTCAAAGGCCGGCGAGATGAAGTCGATGAACTGGAACTCGGCCACGGGCCTCATCCCCATCAAAGCGGCGCCGCACGCCGCGCCGACGATGGCCGCCTCCGAGATGGGCGTGTCGATGACGCGCCCCTCGCCGAACTCGTCCAACAGCCCGTCCGTCACCTTGAACGCGCCGCCGTAGACGCCCACGTCCTCGCCGATGAGGAACACGCTCTCGTCGCGCTCCATCTCCTCCCAAAGCCCTTGGCGGATGGCCTCGACGAAAGTGACGACCCCTCCGCGCGCCGGGCGGTCGGATTTATGCTCTTTTTTAGTTGCCGTTGACATGTTCAGTTGCCGCCGAAGACCTTCGGGCGGAAGGCGGGTGGGACGAGGGTGTTGTCGAAGACGTTGTAGGCGGCCTTCGAGGGGTCGGGCATGGGCGAGGACTCGGCCCAGTCGGCGTCCTGCTCTATTTCGCGCTTCACGTCGGCGACGATTTCGGCGAGTTTGCCGTCGTCGGCGACGCCTTTGAAAATCAGGTGGCGGTGGAAGCGGTCGAGGGGGTCGCGCTTCTCCCACATCTCGATTTCGCCGGGCGGGAGGTACCGTTGGTCGTCGTGCTCGGCGTGGCCTTTGCGGCGGTAGGTCTTGGCCTCGATGATTGAGGCGCCGCCGCCGTCGCGGGCGGAGTCGGCCGCGCGCCGCATGACTTCGTAGCAGGCGATTACGTCGTTGCCGTCCACGACGTAGCCGGGGATGCCGTAGCCGGCGGCCTTGTCGGCGAGGTTGGCGACGGCCGTCTGCTTCGAGGTCGGCGTCGAGTAGGCGTACCAGTTGTGCTCGGCGACGACGACGAGCGGGAGGCGCTGGACGGCGGCGAAGTTCAGGCCCTCGTGGAAGGCGCCGGTGCTCATGCCGCCGTCGCCGATGTAGGCGACGGCCACGGTGTCGAGCTTGCGCATCCGGGCGCCTAAGACGATGCCGGTCATGACGGGAATCATGTCGCCGAGGTGCGAGATGGGGCCGATGAAGCCCTTCGACACGTCGCCGAAGTGGATGTTGAGGTCGCGCCCTTCGGACGGCCCCCACGCCTTCGCCATGTACTGCGCGAAGATTTCGCGCGGGCGGATGCCCTTGACTAAGACGGCGCCGAGGTCGCGTATCAGAGGCGCGATGAAGTCCTGTGCGCCGAGCGCGTAGGCGGTGCCGACGGCCGTCGCCTCCTGGCCCAAGGAGCGGAAGACGCCGCCGACGACCTTCGTCTGCCGGTAGAGGTTAACGAGCTTCTCCTCGACGAGCCGCGTCAATTGGAGGTAGCGGTAAAGCTCCAACAACTGCTCAGTCGTCAGGGTCGTCTCGCCCGCGCAGACGAGCTCGCCCTTGTCGTCGAGGGGGTCGGCGAAGGTGACGGCCTCGTCGCGGGGCGGCGGGAGGAAGACGAAAGGGTCGCCCCCCTGCCGGTTGCCGTTCGAGTCCTGCTGCGCCTTCTTCGGTGCGCCCTTGCGCGCGGCGGTCTTGGTGGAACTCTTCATGAATGGTCTGTCGGTTAAATGTGAATCGTCAGGCCGTGGATGCCTTCGGCCGCTTCCATGACGGACTCGGAGACGGTCGGGTGGGCGTGGATGACGCGGCCCAGCTCCTCGGCCGTGGATTCGAGGTGGAGGGCGACGATGGCCTCGTGGATGATTTCGGTCGCGTGCGGGCCGACGACGTGGACGCCCAAAAGCTCGTCGTACTTCGTCTCGCTGACGACCTTGACGAAGCCCTCCTCCTCGCCGAGTATGCGGGCCTTGCCCGAGGCCGAGAAGGGGAACTTGGCGACCTTCACGTCGTAGCCCATCTCCTTGGCCTTCGCCTCCGTCAAGCCGACGCTCGCGACCTCGGGGTCGCAGTAGGTGCACGAAGGGACGTGGCGCAGGTTTATCGGCTTCGGGTTCTGGCCGGCTATCTGCTCGACGACGAGGATGCCCTCCTTGGAGGCGAGGTGCGCGAGCCACGGCGTCGGGATAACGTCGCCGATGGCGTAGACGCCCGGCTCGCCCGTGCGGCAGAACTCGTCCACCTGAATCGTCCCGCGCTCGAC
>DASZEK010000123.1:0-8932 GCA_035941045.1 Pyrinomonadaceae bacterium
CGGCGATAGCACACCGGCCGGGTATGTGAAGGTCGCGCGCGACCTGACGCAGCAGAAGCAGGCCGAGGTCGAGCTGCGCCGCGCCTACGACGAGCTGGAGGACCGCGTCCGCGACCGCACGATGGAGCTGGCCGAGGCCAACGTCGCCCTGCGGACCGAAATCTCCGACCGCATCCGCACCGAGCGGTCGCGCGTCCGGCTCCTGCGCCAGATAGTGCGCGCGCAGGAGGACGAGCGCCGCCGCATCGCCCGCGACATCCACGACCAGCTCGGCCAGCAGATGACGGCCCTGCGCCTGAACCTCGACTCCTTCGCGCAAGTGTGCGGCGATAACGAGGAGACGCGCCGCAAGCTCGAACAGACGCAGGCCATCGCCGAGAGCCTCGACGCCGACGTGGACTTCCTCGCGTGGGAGCTGCGGCCCGCCGCGCTCGACGACCTCGGGCTCCGGCCGGCCATCAGCAACTTCGTCCGCGAGTGGTCGCGCCACTCCGGCATCGCGGCCGACTTCCACACGACGGGGATGGAGGGCGAGCGCCTCGGGCCCGAGGCCGAGAGCGCCCTCTACCGCATCACGCAGGAGGCGCTCAACAACGCCATGAAGTATTCGCGCGCCAACCGCGTGGACGTGCTGCTGGAGCGGCGCGACAGCCACGTCGTGCTCATCGTCGAGGACGACGGCGCGGGCTTCGACCCGCGGCGGGAGGCGAGCGGCGACGGCGACAAGGGCCTCGGCCTCGTCGGGATGCGCGAGCGCGCGACGCTCGTCGGCGGCACGCTCGAAATCGAGTCCGCGCCCGGCGAGGGCACGGCCATCTTCGCGCGCGCGCCCGTCAGGTTCCTCGAAGACGAGGGGGAGGTGTAAGGGTGAGCGAGAAGCTGCGCGTCCTCATCGCCGACGACCACGAGACGGTGCGCGAGGGCCTGAAGGTCATCATCAACGCGCAGGACGACATGGCCGTTGTCGGCGACGCCGACAACGGCCGCGCGGCAGTCGAGCGCGCGCGCGAGCTTCTGCCCGACGTGGCCGTGCTCGACGTGTCGATGCCGGAGCTGAACGGCCTGCAAGCCACCGAGCGCATCAAGCAGTACTGCCCGCAGGTGCGGGTCCTGACCCTGACGCGCCACACCGACGACGGCTACCTGCAAAAGCTCCTCAAGGCCGGCGCCTCCGGCTACGTGCTCAAGCAGAGCTCGTCGGCCGTCCTCCTCTCGGCCGTCCGCGCCGTCGGCGCCGGCCAGACCTTCCTCGACCCGGCCATCGCCGAGAAGGTCGTCGGCTCTTACGTCAACCGCTCGGGCGGCGGCGGGGCGCTGCCGCAGAACGAGCCGAGCGAGCGCGAGCGCGAGGTGCTGCGCATGATAGCCTGGGGCCACAGCAACAAGGAGATTGCCGCCCGCCTGGACCTCAGCGTCAAGACCATCGAGGCGCACAAGGCCAACGCCATGCAGAAGCTCGGCATGACGAGCCGCATCGACATCGTCCGCTACGCCCTCCTGCAAGGGTGGCTGCGCGACACGTAACGAGCCCGCCCGCCCCCGTTGACAACCGCCCGCTAAGATTCCCTGCCGCCCGCGCTCCGGGCAAACGGTTTTCCCTCAAACGCCTCTCGCCGCCTTAGGGAATCTCCCTACCGAACCTTCCTAACCTCCCGATGGCGGGCCTTCGACCGTTCGGCTATCCTGTCGTTACACAGCAGGAAAGTCGGGATGCAGCGGACGCACCCGGCAAGAGCAAGGGGGAAGGGCGGGTGCGCGGAACGGGCGCCCGCCCATCAAATCCCTGAAGGCCCGCGCCTCTTTAGCGGGCGGCAGTTATGAAACTTGCGGAATCGCGCCCTCACCATGCGCGAATCCCTACCGGGCAGCCACGATGACACAACTCGCACGCCGGGATAGTCAGTCAGAGGCACGGCCCCGCGTCCTCGTCGCGGAGGATCACGAGGACACGCGGCTCATGCTGCGGCTGCTCCTTGAGGAGCGCGGCGTTGACGTGTTGGAGGCGGCCGACGGCGAGGAGGCTTTGCGCATGATTCTGGACGCGCGGCCCGACCTCGTGCTGCTCGACGGCGGGCTGCCGCGCATGGACGGCGTCGCCGTCACGCGCAGGGTCCGCGAGCAGGAGCCGTCACGCCGCACGCCCATCGTCTTCCTCTCGGGCCACGCCGAGCCGCTGGCCCTCTCGGCCGCCTTCGACGCCGGCTGCGACGATTACCTCGTCAAGCCGGACGGCATCGGCGGCCTCAACAACATCCTCGAACGACACCTCGGCGCGCGGGGCAAACACCAACTTCACGGGGGCTAACACAGCAATGAGCGCGACCACTCAACCACGGCAGAAACTATTCGGCATGTTCGAACTCGACTCATCAAACAGGGTCGTCTATTCGCGCTTCGAGGGGGAGCCGAGGGGCGACATCGCGAAGGCGTCCGGCGTGAACGGCGCCACCATCTTCGAGGCCGGCGAGCCCTTCTCGAACGCCGAGGAGTTCCGCCGCCGCCTCAACGTCTTCAGGTCCAACGGCGCGCAGGCCGACAGCTTCGACTTCACCTTCGAATACGAGGACGGCCCCATGCCGGTCCGAGTCCTGATGGCGCGCGTCAGCGAAAGCTCCGACCAAGGCAGCAGCCGGTCGGTCCTCATTCACGTCAGGCAGCGCCGCTAGGCCGCGCGGCGCGGGCCTTGACCGGGGCGGTAACGGAAAGGTGTTTATGACGAATCAACTAACGGATGGCGTCGGCAGGCTCGGCAGGAAGCCGTCGCACTCTTTCTACGACCGCGAGGGCACGGGGTCCCTGCGGCCGTCCCCGCTCGCCCCGCAGGCCGAGCGCGGCCGTGACGTGGTGGGCCCGCGCACGATGGGCGGGCTGCTGGCGAACGGCTTCCTCGGCGCGCTGCCGGCGGAGGACTTCGAGAGGATACTGCCGGCGCTCGAACCCGTCTCGCTGCCCGCGCGCGAGAACCTGCCGGACTCGGCCGACGCGCGCCACGTCTACTTCCCGGAAACGTCGGTCGTCTCGCACCTCGTCGTCTTCGAGGACGGCGGCACGGTCGAGGCGGCGATGACGGGGCGAGACGGCGTCGTCGGCCTCGGCGCCGTCTTCAGCCACCACGCGCCGACGCACTGGTCGCGCGTCACCGTGCCGGGCAGCGCGCTGCGGATGAAGGCCGACCTCTTCCGGCAGGAGTTCCACGCCTCGGAAGCCTTCCGCCGTCAGGCGCTCACCTGCGCCGCGCGCCACACGGCGCAGGTCGCGCAGCGCGGCGCGTGCGTCAGCCGCCACCGCGTCGAGCAGCGGCTCGCCGTCTGGCTCCTGCTGCTGCACGACCGCGCGGGCGGCGACGACCTGCCGCTCACTCAGGAGTTGATCGCGCGCCGCATCGGCACGCGCCGCGCGGGCATCAGCGAGTTCGCCGGCAAGTTTCAGGAGCAGGGCCTCATCAGCTACAGCCGCGGCCTGCTCCGCATCCGCGACCGGCAGCGCCTCGAAGCGGTCGCCTGCGAGTGCTACGGCCTGATGCGCGAGCACGCCTAAGGGAAGTCAAAAAGTAAAAAGCGAAAGGCAAAGGTGAGGACGGAGGGTGTGCCCTTCTTTCTTCACCTTTGCCTTTTACTTTTGACTTCTTACTTCCTGTTGATGAGCTTGAGCAGGGCGGCGGCCGACTTGGGGTCGAGGGCCTTGAGGGCGTTGTATTCGTCCATCGCGCCCTTGCGGTTGCCTGTGGCGAAGAGGACGACGCCGAGGTTGTAGCGCGACTGCGCGAAGTTGGGGCGGACCTTGACGGCCTGCCGGAGCGCGGCGACGGCCTGCTGCTCCTGCTCCAAGCGGATGTAGGCGTTGCCCATCAGGTAGAGGTCGTCGGGGTCGAGCGTGCGCTTGACCTGATTGTAGGCGGCCAAGGACTGTCGGTAGCTCTGGGCCGCCTCGTCGCGCCGGTTCGTCTTGGAGAGCGCGTAGGCGACGTTGTAGTGCGCCCAGCCTTCGTCGGCCGGGTCGCGCTTGAGCCTGAGCGCCTCCTGCGCCTCGCGCAGAGACTCTTCGTGCTGGCCGAGTTGCCCGAGGACGTAGGAGAGGAGGTTGCGCGTCTCGGGCGCGGAGGGGCGGAGGCGGACGGCCTCGCGCGCCTCGGCCAGCGCCTCCTGCGAGCGGTCGAGGCGCGCGTAGATGAAGGCGAGGACGTGGTGCGGCCAGTAGTTGTTCGGCTCAAGCCGGACGGCCTCGCGGGCGGGCTTGATGCCGTCCTGCATGCGGCCGGGGATGGAGAGGGCGGCGCCGAGCATGGTGAGCGCGGCGGCCGACGGGGGCTGGAGCTGGGCGGCCCGCTGCGCCGTCTCGACGAGCTGCTGGTACTGTCCGCGCGCGTAGTGGTAGTAGCACATGGCGAGCAGCGCGTCGGCCGACTGCGGGTTCATGACGAGCGCCTGCTCGACGGCGGCGCGCGCGTCCTCGAAGCGGTTGACGGGGTGCGTCATGAGCGCGCGCCCGAGGCCGGATAGCGCCTCGGGCGTCGGCTGTAGGCGGAGCGCGGCCTGGAAGGAGGCCGCCGCCGGCTCGGCCTGACCGAGCGAGAGCTGCGCGTAGCCGAGGGCGTAGTGGGCGAAGGGCTGCGAGGGGTCGAGGGAGACGGCCTGCCGGAGCGCGGCCATCGCCTCCTCGTCGCGGCCCTGCGAGAGCAGGGCGTTGCCGTAGAGCGCCTGCGCGAAGGCGTCGCGCGGATTCAATTGAACGGAGCGGGCGAGCGCGTCGGCCGCCTCCTTCGTCTCGTTCTGTTTGAGGCGGATGAAGCCGATGTTGCGGTAGGACTCGGCGGCGAAGCGTTGCTCGGCGGCGGCGCGCTCGAAGGAGGCGAGGGCGTCGCGGTCGCGCCCGCCGAGTTGGAGGTAGGTGCCGGCGAGGAAGAAGTGCGCGGCCGGCGGGATGTCGCCGAGCTGTCGGGCCTGCTCGAAGCTTGAGACGGCCTCCGGGTATCGCTTGGCGCCCGCGTGGATGATGCCGCTTTGGACGAGCGCCTCGGCGACGCGCGGGTTGGGCTTCAGGCGGACGACCTGCGAGAAGGCTTCGAGCGCCTCCGCCGGCTGCCCCAGTCCCACGTAGGCGGCGCCGAGCCCGTACTGCGCCTCGGCGTGGTTCGGGTTGGCGCGCACGGCCTTCTGGTACTGTTCGGCGGCCTTGCGCCAGTCGTTCTTCCTCAGGTACTCGGCGCCGCGCTGCGCCAGCTTGTCGGCCTCCTGCGGTTTCTGCGCGAACGCGGGCAGGGTTAAGAACAGGGCGAAGGCGAGGAGAAAGGCGGGCTTAGATTTCAGTCGGGTCGGGTTCATAGCGAAGCGCAATCAGAACGCCTGAATGATGCGGATGATGAGCTGCGCCTCGGCCTTCTGGCGGCTGAGGGGGGCGAAGTTGAAGTTGTCGCGGCCGTTGATTTTCTGGACGGGCTTGATGTGGAAGGCGCCGACCTCGGAGCCGACAAAGGCGTTCGTCTTCGCCTCCTTGATGTTGGCGTCGGCCGTCTCGAAGGTGTCCTGCCCGTCGTTGGCCTTGAACTGCACGCCGTCCTTGGAGACGAAGAAGGAGCCCTCGCAATACTGGCTGAAGTTGCCGTTGTGGTCGTGGTAGACGTGGAAGACGGCCGCGCCGCCGCGCTCGATGGCGGCGCGCATCGCCTGCTCGGCGGCGGCGACGTTCTGGCTGTAGTAGAGCGAGAGGGTGCCGATGATGGAGTAGGCTTGCGGCTGCTGCGGGTCGAGCTGCACGGCCTGCTGCGCGAAGCGGATGGCGCCGGGGAAGTCTCTGGCGGACATGGCCGAGGTCGCGCGGTCGATGAAGTCGTCGTAGGTGGGCGCGCCGGAGGCGGCCGGCTCGGCGGCGAAGGGCGAGGCGGCGCTTGAGTTGTTGTTGCCGCTGCCGGCCGTCTCCTCGGGCGCCTTCTCGGTGATGGCGCCGATGAGCGAGCGGTTGCCGCCGGCCGCCGTAATCTCCTGCGCGTCGTCGCGCGTGAGGCGGAAGTTGACGCCGCGCTTCTCGACGAACTGCTCGACGCGCGCGGGCGCGATGCCGCCCTGAAGCATGGTGACTATCTCGCTCTTCGAGAGCGCCGGCCCGTCGGGCACGGACGAGAGCGAGGGCGACACGGGGCGCGCCGTCGTCGTCGTCGCGGGCGCGGGACGCGCGGCGACGGAGGGCGTGTCGGCCGCCGGGCGGTAGTTGGAGCGCGCGGCCTCGATGACTTCGGGGCGCGCGCCCGCGCCGCGCAATTCGGCCTCGGCGTCGGGCGTCATCTCGAAGGCCACGCCGCGCCGCTGGATGTGACTGACCAGCTCGCGCGTCGTGAGCCCGTTGATGCGGACCGACTTGACCAGACCCTCGCGGCTGATGGGCTTCGTCTGCGCCGCGGCCGACGCCGCCAGAAGGACGACGGCCGAGCAGGCGAGAAGGAAAGTCTTAACCGTCTGATGACTGCCTTGCGATGTCATGAATGACTGCCTCCGAAAGAAACTTCAGCTCTGGACCCCGCCGTAGGCGCGGACGAGCGAGATGATTAGCTCGGACTCGGCCCTCTTCTTGGTGAGCGGGGCGAAGTTGTAGTTCTTGCTGTCCTTGCCGCCGAACCTGACGGTGATGTGGAAGGCGCCGAGGTCTTTGCCGCCGAGCAGGACGCCGAAGGCGCCGCCGCTGAGCTTGTTGGTCTTAATCTCTTTGATGAGCGCGTCGGCGGCCTCGAAGGTGTCGCGCCCGTCGTCGGCCTTGAAGGTGACATCGGTTTTGGTGACGAAGAGCGTGCCGGCGCAGGTCTGGTTGAAGGTGCCGTTGGCGTGGTCGTGGAAGACGCGGAAGGAGGCCGAGCCGCCCAGCTCGATGGCTCGGCGCATGTTCTGCTCCGCCTCCGAGATGTTGCTCTGGAGGTAGAGCTGCGTGAAGCCGAGAAGCTGGTAGGCGCGCGGCTGCCGCGGGTCCATCGCGATGGCTTGCTGGAGGAGTTGCGTGGCGCGCGCGGGGTTGCGCGCGTCGTAGGCGGCCGTGGCCTGGTCGGTCAGGTCGTCGTAGTCGGGGTCGCGTCGGGGCGGCGGCGGGCTCGCGATGGGCGTGGTGGGCGCGGGCAGGCGGGCCCTGCCGGGCGCGACGTAGTTCGAGGCGATGGCGCCGAGCAGGGTCTTGGTGCCGCCCGCGGCCGTTATCTCGCGCGAGACGGAGGGGTTGACCTGAAAGTTGACGCCGCGTGCGTCAACCATCTGCTCGACGCGCTCGGACGGCGCGCCCGCCTGTAGCATGTTCAGGATGTCGGTCTTCGAGAGGACGGGGCCTTTGGGCGCGGCCGGGCCGGGGCGCGGGCCGTTGTTGTTGGCCGTGTTCGCGGCGGGGGCCGCGCCGGGGCGGTAGTTGGAGCGCGCGGCCTCGACGACTTCGGGGCGTGCGCCCGCGCCGCGAAGCTCGGCCTCGGCGTCGGGCGTCATCTGGAAGGCGACGCCGCGCATGCGAATCTGCTGGACGAGCTCGGCCGTCGAGAGGCCGTTGATGCGGACGGCCTTGACCAACCCTTCGCGGCTGATGGGCTTCGTCTGCGCGAGCGCGGGCGGCGCGAGGGCCGCGAGCAGCGCGGCGCAGGCTAAGGCGGAGCGGAGTGTGGGAAGCATTCTTCTCATCTTTAAATCCTTCCCTTAAGTGGGACGGCCGACGGGCCGCCCCTAGTTCTTGAGAGCTTCGAGCGCCGCCGCGCGCCTGCGCGCCTTCTCGGCGGCGGCGGCAGCAGCCGCGTCGTTGTTCTTGGGCTTGGGCGGCGCGGCGGGCTTGGGCGTGGCGGGCCTGCGCGCGTCGGTCGTGGAGACGCCGCCGGGCTGCGGCTGGACGGGCGTGACGGGCGTTTCGGTGCCCGTGTCGGGGACGCCTGTGCGGACCTCGGTCGGCTGCTGAGTCGGCTCGGGCGTGGGCGCCGGCTCCTGCGGCGGGGCGGGCGCGGGCCTGACGGGCTGCTCGGTCAGCGCGGCCGGCTTGACCGGCTCCGGCTCCTTCTTGCCGCCGAAGGCGTAGAGGAGGACGCCGCCCGCGAACACGGCGAAGAGGAGGAGCGCGGCGACACCCGCGCCCGCGTAGTGGACCCACGTCAGCTTGCTGAAGAAAGATTGCTGTTGGGGCGCGGGTTGCGGCGGGACGAAGTTCGGCGCCGCCGGCTGCTGGAACTGGGGCCCCGGCGCGACGGCGGGCGGCGGCCCGAGGCGCGTCTCCTTCGCGGCGCCGGCCTGCGGCTGCGGCGGCAAGGGGACGGGCGTGCCGACGCGCGTCTCCTTGGAGGCGTCCGGCTGCGGGTTCATGGCGAGCGTCTGCGCCATCAGGTCAACGCCGGGCTGCGAGGGCGGCGGCGGGAAGCCGGGTTGCGAGGGCGTGGTGGGCTGAGAAGGCACGCCGGGCTGCGAAGTCGCGCCGGGCTGCGAGGGCGTCGTGGCGAAGCCCGCCGCGGGGTTCGAGACGGGCGGCTGCGAGAGGGCGCGCGTCGCGTAGGGCGAGTCGCCGCCGAGGGTGGCGGGGTCGAGGCGGCCCGTGGCGGCGAAGCCGGCGCGCAGCAGGAAGTCGCGGAAGTCGCCCGCCGACTGGAAGCGGTCGGCCGGGTTCTTGGCGATGGCCCGCCAGATGGCCTGCTCGACGACCTCGGGGATTGCCGGGTTGAGCTGGCGCGGCGGCACGGGGTTGTACTCTATCTGCGCCTTCATCAGCTCGAACTCGTTCTGGATGTCGAAGGGCACGCGGCCCGTCAGCATCTCGTAGAGGAGCATCCCGAGAGAATAGATGTCGGAGCGGGCGTCCGTCTCCATGCCCTTGACCTGCTCGGGCGACATGTACTCGATGGTGCCGATGACGTTGCCCTGCCGGGTCATGCGCGCGGTGCCGAGGATGCGGGCGATGCCGAAGTCCAGGACCTTCAGGTTGCCGCGCTCGGTGA
>DASZEK010000124.1:0-30910 GCA_035941045.1 Pyrinomonadaceae bacterium
GAAGATGTCGAGGATGAGTTGCGCGCGGTCGATGACCTTGAGGTCGGTGGCTTCGGTGACGGAGCGGACCTGCGCGGGCGAAAGCTCGCGGTCGAAGACGATGAGGTCGGCCCCGAGCCGGAGCGCGCGGACGATGAGCTCGTCCAACTTGCCGCGGCCGAGCAGCGTGCGCGGGTCGATGGCCTGACGCCGCTGGATGATTTCGTTCAGGACGACGATGCCGGCCGAGGCGGCAAGCTCGCGCAACTCGGCCATCGACTCCTCGGCCTCGTGCGCCGAGCCCGTCGTGACGCCGACGAGGATGGCGCGGTCGCGCACCTCCGCGCGTCGGCCGGCGCGTCGGTTGCGCGCGATCTCCTCTTCGAGCGAGTTGATGAGTTCGTTGAAGTCTATGTCAAGCTGCGAGGCGGCCGGGGCCTCGAAGAAGGCGTAGGCGGCGCGGTCGGCGGCCGTGTCGTCGCCGGCCACCTGGTCGGCCGTCGTCGGCAGAAGGTGCGCGCCGCGCACGCGCCCCGGCAGGCCCGTCCGCTCGTCCACGTCAACGGCGACCATCAGGTCGAGCCTGAGCAGCGCCAAGTCGTTCAGGTCGTCCTGCGTCAGTTCTTCGCCGCGCAGGTGCGTGTGGACGGCGCGCAGGCCGCGGAAGCGGTCGGTGCCGACGCGCGTGCGCTTCAGGTCGGGCCACTCGATGCGGCGGGCGTCGCCGACGGCCACGTATTCGACGTAGCCCTTGCGGTCGATGAGGGCGCCGAGCTGGCGGCGCGTCTCGTAAGAGAGTTCGGCGAGCTGGCGCGCGAACTCGGGCGTGACGACCTGTTGGGGCGAGATGCGGCGCGAGTAGAGTTTTTCTATGCGCCGGAGTTGGTTCGGCTTGAGCCCCTGCGTGTTGCCGTGAATCTGTGTGATGACTGTCTCCCCTTAGTCTGCCCCGCGCCCGCCCGAAACGGGAAGCGCACCGTCGGCCTCGTTTAGATGCCGCGGGTGCGCGAAGGTTTCCGGCCTCAAGTTAGAGAAAGAGGGAAGCGAGCGTGTGGAAGCGGACGCCGAAACGGAACCCTATTTGTCGCCCTCTGCGAAGACACTTCTGCTTCGTCGTGTGAGCGCCTGACGGCCCCCGCGGGTTTGGCGGGCAAAAAAACATGCCGCGCCGGGGGCCGCAGCAGTTACCTTTGAATCGCACCGGGATTATAGCACCGGCCCGCGCCGGGGCAAGCGAAAAAGGCGCCCAATCCGCAACCGTTAGACTTCGCCGACGCGCCCGGCGTATGATTGCCGCAACATGTCGAAGGAGCAGATAGTGCGAGTTGACCCGGCGGCGGCGCTGCCCGGCGGCGAGGTGTCAATCGAGTGCGACGGCTACGACACGAGCAACCTGCGCGAGTGCCGCGTGACGTTCGACGGCGTCGAGGGGCGGGTGGTCGGCGCGGCGCCGTGGCGCGTCGTGGCGCTCGTGCCCGAGTCGCACGCGGGCGGCGAGGCCGAGGTCGTCCTCGAAGCGCGCGACGGGCAGCGCAGCGCTCCGGCACGCGTCACCGTCGGCCGCAAGCTGGCCGAAGACCTGCACATCGTCGCCAACCCGGCCTACGACCCCGACGACGGCTCGCTCTACGTCACGCGCTCGGGCTCGCGCGGGCAGCGCCTGCCCGTCTCGCTCTTCCGCCTCGACCCCAACGGCGAGCTGACGAGCGTCAACGGCGAGATCGCCAACCCCACGGGGATAGCCTTCGACAGCCTCGGCCAGATGTTCGTCACCAGCCGCATGGACGGGACCGCCTACCGGGTGACGCCCTTCCACGAGGTCATCCCGTTCGTGCGCGACCTCGGCGTCGCGACCGGCATCGCCTTCGACCGCGTGGGCCGGATGTACGTCGGCGACCGCGGCGGCACCATCCACCGCGTCAACGGCAAGGGCGAGTCCGACGTGTGGGCGCTGCACGAGCCCTCGGTCTCGGCCTACCACCTCGCCTTCGGCCCGGACGACTACCTGTACGTGACCGGCCCCACCGTGTCGAGCAACGAGGCCGTGACGCGCATCGACCCCGACGGCCGGACGCGCGTCTTCTTCCGCGGCCTCGGACGGCCGCACGGGCTGGCCTTCGACCGCGACGGCAACCTCTACGTGGCGGCCTCCTATCAGGCGCGGCGCGGCGTCGTCCGCATCTCGCCGGACGGCCGGCGGGCCGAGCTGTTCGTCGCCGGCATGAACGTCGTCGGCCTCGCCTTCAGCGCCTCGGGCGACATGGTCGTCGCCACCAACGACACGCTTTACAGCCTCCCCCTCGGCATCAAAGGAACGCTTTTGAAGTAGCCGCCGCTCAGGGTCTATCTTTTTGACACCCCGAAAACGCGCGTGCTACTTTTGCTGACTTCTCGGCGGGTGCCCGCCCCGGATAGAGTGCGATGGAATCAAATCTGGTCGGCCAACTCATCATCTACATCGTCGTGCTGCTGCTGGCGATCTCGGCGCACGAGGCGGCGCACGCGTGGATGTCCTACAAGTTCGGCGACGACACGGCGTACCTGCTCGGGCGCGTGACGCTCAACCCGGTCGCCCACACCGACCCCATCGGGACGCTCCTCATCCCCATCGTCAACTTCATCGGCGCGGTCGGGATGGGCGTCTTCGTGCCGCTCATCGGGTGGGGGAAGCCGACGCCGGTCAACCCGCTGCGCTGGCGCAACAAGGACTTGGCGAACGTGATGGTGTCGCTCGCCGGCATCATGGCGAACCTGCTGCTCGCCGTCATCGGCTTCGCCGTCCTCAAGATTTGCCTGCACACCGGCATGATCGGGCTGGGCTTCGTCGGCCGCTTCGGCTCCTTCGAGGACGCGGCCTTCATGCTGCTGGCTCAAATCCTGACGATGAACGTCTCGCTCGCCATCTTCAACCTCCTGCCGGTGCCGCCGCTCGACGGCAGCAAGGTGCTCTACACCTTCCTCCCCGCCAGCGCGCAACCGACGCTGGAGGCGCTGGAGCAGTTCAGCTTCATCATCCTCATCGGCCTGATGTATTTCGGGGTGGTGCGCGCCATCATGTCTCCGGTCATGCGGCTAATCGAGTTCTTACTCCTGCTGGGCCTGCGGGGGTGACGAAGGGCGGTCCTCTTCGAGATGGCTAAAAGAATCTTCAGCGGCGCGCAGCCGACCGGCAACCTCCACATCGGGAACTATCTCGGGGCCCTGCGCAACTGGGTCGCCCTCCAGCGCGAGTACGAGAGCTTCTTCTGCGTCGTTGACCTGCACGCCATCACCGTCCCGCAGGACCCCAAGCGGCTCGCGGCCAAGACGAAGGAGACGGCGCGCATCTACCTCGCCTCCGGCATCGACCCCTCGGCCTCGACCGTCTTCGTCCAGTCGGACGTGCACGAGCACGCCGAGCTGGCGTGGATTCTGAACTGCGTCGTCCGCATCTCCGAGCTTGAGCGGATGACGCAGTTCAAGGACAAGTCGAAGAAGCAGCGCGAGAACGTCCTGGCCGGGCTCTTAACCTACCCCGCGCTGATGGCCGCCGACATCCTGCTCTATCAAACCGACCTCGTGCCCGTCGGCCACGACCAGAAGCAGCACCTTGAGTTGACGCGCGACCTCGCCGAGCGTTTCAACCGCGACTTCGGCGAGACCTTCAAAGTCCCCGACGCCTTCATCCCGAAGGTCGGCGCGAAGATTCAGGCGCTCGACGAGCCCTCGAAGAAGATGTCGAAGTCGGACGAGAACGTGAACGGCAGCATCACGCTCCTCGACGACCCCGACACCATCCGGCGCAAGTTCAAGCGCGCCGTCACGGACTCCGGCGCCGAAGTCCGCTTCGACGAAACGCGCCCGGCCGTCACCAACCTCCTGACGATTTACCAACTCCTGACCGACCGCGCGAGGGAAGAGGTCGAAGCGCACTTCGCCGGCAAGGGCTACGCGCAACTCAAGTCGGAGCTGGCCGAGGCGACCATCGAATTCCTCCGCCCGTTTCAGGAGCGGATGCGCGCCATCGACGACGGCGAGCTGCACCGCATCCTCGCCGAAGGCGCCGAGAAGGCGCGGGCGATTGCGGCCGAGACGATGCGGCAGGTCAGAGAGCGCATCGGCGTGGTGGGGGGCTGAAAAGTTTTGGAGAGCGAACCGCAGAACGTGAACGCGAACGCCCCGACGGAGGAGACGACGGTCGCCAGCGCCGCCGAGGGCCATTCCATCAACGTGGCCGGCGCCTCGCCCGAGATCGTCTCCGAGCAGGGCGGCGAAGAACTCAAGCTCGTCCTCGGCGAGTTCAAAGGCCCGCTCGACCTTTTGCTCTACCTCATCCGGCAGGAGCAGGTCAGCATCTACGACATCCCCATCGCGCGCATCACGGACGAATACCTCCGCTACCTCCGCATGATGCAGAGCACGGACATCACCGTCGCCAGCGACTTCCTCGTCATGGCGGCCACGCTCATCGAAATCAAATCCCGCATGCTCCTGCCGCGCGACCCCGCCGTCAGCGAGGAGGAACAACTCGCCGACGACCCGCGCAAGGAGTTGATTGACCGGCTGCTCGAACACCAGAAGTTCAAGGCCGCCGCGCAGGTGCTCTGGTCGCGCGCCACCATCGAGCAGGCCGTCTACACGCGCGCGCCGCTCGAAACCGACAAGAACAACCCCGAGATTTCGGCCGGAGCCTTCGACCTGCTGCGCGTCTTTCAGGAGATTCTGGCGCGCAGGAAGGAGGAGGTGCTCTTAGAGATTGAGCGCGACGAGGTGACGATGGCGGAGATGCTTGAACGGCTCCGCAACATGGTCTACTCGTCGGGCGAACTGAACATGCGCTCCTTCTTCGAGCGCGCCGAGACGCGCCGCGAGCTGGTGCTGGCCTTCCTCTCGATTCTCGAACTGGTCCGCACCACGGAAATCAAGCTCTTCCAGTCCACCACCTTCGGCGACATCGTCGCGCGCGTCGGCGCCTGAAAAATCCCTGACCAGACATGAGCAAGAGAAACGGCAAGAACAAGAGTGACGAGGCGCGCGAGGCGGCCGTCGCCCAACTCGACGAGGCGATGGACGCGCTCGGCGGCGGCGAAGCGGCGCCCGAAGGCATCGAGGAATCTTCCCCGCACCCGAGCTGGGCCACGCTGGTTGACCCCTCGGGCGCCAGCGCCGACGAGGAGGCCGAGTACGCCGAAGCGGTTGACGAGGACGACGACGAGGACGAGGACGAAGATGAGGAAGGCGACCTCCGTATCTTCGACGCCGACGCCGAGGACCGCGCCGAGGAGTTCGCGCGGGCGCAGGCCGAGGCCGCCGCGGGCGTCGGCGCCGCCGAAGTCGCCGAAGAGGACGACGGGGTCGCGCCCGGCGGGCGGCCCCGCGAGCTGGCCGAGCTGGTCGCCATCTGCGAAGCCCTCATCTTCGTCTCCGACGAGCCCATCACGACGAAGACGCTGGCCGACGTGTTGAAGGAGGACAAGGGCTGGGTGCAGGTCGCTGTCGAGGAGCTGGCGAAGGAGTTCAACGACCGCAACGGCGGCCTGATGCTGCGCGAGGTGGCCGGCGGCTGGCAGTTCGCCACGCGCCCCGAGCACCACGAGCACGTCCGCGCTTATCTCAAGTCGAAGCCGAGCGCCAAGCTCTCGCTCGCCGCGCTGGAGACGCTCGCCGTCATCGCCTACCGCCAGCCCGTCACCGTCCCCGAGATTCTGGAAATCCGCGGCGTGCAATCCTCCTCCGCCATCAAGACGCTCCTCGACAAGCGCCTCATCATCGCCAAGGGCCGCAAGGAGACGGTCGGCCGCCCCATGATGTACGGCACCTCCAAAGAATTCCTCCTCCAGTTCGGCCTCCGCGACCTCTCGGAGCTTCCCAACGTCGAAGACTTCGAGGATTTGACCGGTGGCAGCGGGGAATAGAACAAGCCCTCAGACCATTTCATGGAAGAGCGTCTGCAAAAACTGATTGCCGCGGCGGGGATTGCGTCGCGCAGGCACGCGGAGGAGTTGATCGCGGCCGGCGAGGTGACGGTCAACGGCCGCGTCGTGCGCGAGCAGGGGGTGAAGGCCGACCCGGCGCGCGACCACATCAAGGTCAAGGGGCGTTTGATAAACCCGCTCCTCGAATCGCGCGAGAACACCTACGTCCTGCTCTACAAGCCGCGCGGCTACCTGACGGCGCTCTCCGACCCCGAGGGGCGCCCGATGGTGTCAGAGCTTCTGCCGCACTCGCTCGGCCGCCTCCACCCCGTCGGCCGCCTCGACTTCAACACCGAGGGGCTGCTGATTATGACGAACGACGGCGAGCTGACGAACTACGTCACGGCCGCTCGCAGCCACGTCGCCAAGGTCTACGAGGTGAAGGTCAAGGGCGTGCCGCCCGAGGAGCAGGTGGAAAGACTCCGGCGCGGCGTCCGGCTCGATGACGGCGTCCGAACCGCGCCCGCGCAAATTACGCCGACCGGCGAGACGAAGACCAACGCCTGGTTCGAGGTCGTCTTGCACGAAGGCCGCAACCAGCAAATCCGCAAGATGTTCGACTCCATCGGCCACTCCGTCATCAAGCTCCGGCGCGTGCAGATAGGCCCGCTCCGCGACGAAGGCTTGACGCCGGGCAGCTACCGCTTCCTCACGGCGCAGGAGGTGGCGGCGCTCAAGGGGAAGTCGAAGAAGCCGCGGGCCGCGGGCGTCGAGGGCGCCGCGAAGAAGGGCGGCGGGAGTCGCAAGGGCGGGCCGCGGCGTTAACCCGAATACACTCACTCGGAGGTTCCCCCTTTGACCCGGAACAGGAAAATCCTGCTCGTCGTCTTCATCGTCGTCAGCGTGTTCGGCATGTGGGCGCGCTACTACAACGAGAAGCAGAGGCGGCTCAAGATGGAAGACACGTTGAGGTCTCTGGCGACGTATCAGAGCGCCGAGCGCGCGAAGGCGTTGCTCCCGGCCCCTGCGCCGACGCCCGACGACCGCGTCGATGAGCCGCGCGACATGTTCGACAGCACGCTCCCCGACGAACTGCTCGAACACGTCCGGCAGAAGGTCGGTCAGGACTTCAAGCTGATGGAGCTGGTCGTGGACGAGGACAGCCTCGACGTGAAGGTCTCGACCGACGGCGCGAGCGTGCAGTCCTACCAACGCCCGAAAGACCGCAAGACCGTCGAAGGCCCGGCCGAGGTCAAGCTCATCGGCGACGGCAAGCTCGGCGACAGCCTCTACGACCCGAAGCTCGTCAACCTCTCCCTCATCCCGAAGCTCGCCAAAGAGGCGGCCGAGCGCGCCGCCCTGCCCAACGGCAAGGTCGAGACGGCGCGCTTCAACTACCCCTTCATCCGCTACAAGGGCGAAGGCCCCGAGTGGAACTTCGTCGTTTACGCCAACGGCGGCGACGGGCCTGAGAGCAAGTTCGTCGTCTTCGACGCGAAGGGCAAATTCAAGAAGACGTTCTGAGGCCGAGGAATTGTAAAACGGCGGGCGGGCGCGTTTCGCCTGGCGCCGGATTCACAGTAAAATAAGTGACGGGCGCGCGAGCGCGGACAACGTGCAGTTTGGCGTCGTCCGACCGCCGCGCGCCTTTAGTCTGCTTGAGCCTCTGAGACGAAGGGTTTTTAACAGGAATGGATTTCGAGCTGAACGAAGACCAGCAGCAAATTAAGTCGAGCGTCCGCGAGTTCGCCGAGGGCGAGATAGCGCCGCACGTCCGCCAGTGGGACGAGCGGCAGCACTTCCCCACAGAACTCGTCCCGAAGCTCGCCGAGCAGGGCTTCATGGGCGTCATCTTCCCCGAGCAGTATGGCGGCGCCGGGATGGGCTACGTCGAATACGTCATCATCATCGAGGAGCTGTCGCGCGTGGACGGCTCGGTCGGCATCTCGGTCGCGGCCCACAACTCGCTCTGCTCGAACCACATCTACCTGTTCGGCACGGAGGAGCAGAAACAAAAGTTCCTCGTCCCGCTCGCCCAGGGGAAACATTTAGGCGCTTGGGGCCTGACCGAGCCGCACGCCGGCTCCGACGCCTCGGGCACGCGCACGACGGCCGTCAGGCGCGGTGACGGCTGGCTGGTCAACGGCTCGAAGAACTTCATCACTCACGCCATCCACGGCGACACCTGCGTCGCGATGGCCTCGACCGACCGCGCCATGCGCTCGAAGGGCATCACGGCCTTCATCTTCGAGAAGGGCATGAAGGGCTTCGGCCCCGGCAAGAAGGAGGATAAGTTGGGCCTGCGCGCCTCCGAGACGGCGAGCATCGTCCTCGAAGACTGCCACGTGCCCGACGCGAACCGCCTCGGCCCCGAGGGCTTGGGCTTCATCCACTCGATGCAAGTCCTCGACGGCGGGCGCATCTCGATTGCCGCCCTCGCCCTCGGCATCGCGCAGGGTGCCTACGAGTCGGCCCTGCGCTACTCGAAGGAGCGCCAGCAGTTCGGCCAGCCCATCTCGAACTTCCAGGCCATCCAGTTCAAGCTCGCCGACATGGCGACGCAGATTGAGGCCGCGCGGCTCCTGACCTACCGCGCCGCGGCGCTGAAGGACGCCGGCCGCAAGACGACGAAGGAGTCTTCGATGGCGAAGCTCTACGCCTCCGAGGTCGCCGTCAAAGTCTCCGAGGAGGCCATCCAGATTCACGGCGGCTACGGCTACACGAAGGACTACCCGCCCGAGAAGTTCTGGCGCGACTCCAAGCTCTGCACCATCGGCGAAGGCACCAGCGAGATTCAACGCCTGATTATCGCCAAGCAGATTCTCAGCAACGTCTGAACGATTAACCGCAGACCCGGCCCCGTCTCCACCCAGCGGCAAGCCCACACAAGGAGCTTGACATGAGTGAAGAACCGACCGAACGGCTCAACAACGAAAACACCTTCGAGGCGCGCGTGCTCGCTGAGTTCGCCGCCCTTAACAACCGTCTGACCACTTTGGAGGAGAAAGTTGACTCGCGCCTGCGCGAGACGCGGCCGATTTGGGAGGCTGTGCTGTCGCGGCTGGACATGATTGAGGCGAAGCTCGATGCGTTCGCAATCCAATGGCTTGAACTACGCGGCGAAATTAACCTTCTCAAGAAACGGGTGCCGCCGGCCGCGTGAAGATTGGTGATGGTGATTGAGAATTTAGCCGAGCGTGTGATTGCGGGTGAGCCGCGGGCGGTGGCGCGCGCCATCTCGACGGTCGAGGATGGCGCGGAGGGCGCGTCCGCGTTGATGCGGGCCGTCTTCCCGCACACGGGGCGGGGGCTGGTCGTCGGCATCACGGGCTCGCCGGGCGCGGGCAAGTCTTCGCTCGTTGACAGGCTCGCGGCGCTCTACCGCGGGCGGGGCGAGCGCGTCGGCGTCGTCGCCGTTGACCCTTCGAGCCCGTTCTCGGGCGGCGCCATCCTCGGCGACCGCATCCGCATGCAGGCGCTCGGGCTCGACCCCGGAGTGTTCATCCGCTCGATGGCGACGCGCGGGAACCTCGGCGGCCTCGCCCGCGCCACCGTTGACGCCGTCGCCATCCTCGACGCCGCGGGCTACCAGAAGATTATCGTCGAGACGGTCGGCGTCGGGCAGGACGAGGTCGAGATAGTGAAGACGGCCGACGTGTCCGTCGTCGTCCTCGTCCCCGGCATGGGCGACGACATCCAGGCCATCAAGGCCGGCATCATGGAGATAGGCGACGTTTTCGTCATCAACAAGGCCGACCGCGACGGCGTCCTCCGCACCGAGAAGGAATTGGAAGCCCTGCTCTCGCTCGCTCACCGGCCCGACATGTGGTCGCCGCCCATCGTCAAGACCGTCGCCACCGAGAACAAGGGGCTCGAAGAACTGGCCTCGGCGGTCGAGAGCTACCGCGACTTCCTCAAAGGCGCCGAGGGCGCCCGCACGCGCCGCGCCTCCGTCGCACGCTGGCGCATCCTTGAGCTTCTGCGCGAACGCCTGCTCGCCCGCGCGCTTCAAAACAACGGCTCCGACGCAAGGCTCGACACCCTCGCCGCCGAGGTCGCCGACAAGCGCCGCGACCCCTACTCTGCCGTCGAAGAGTTCCTGAACGAAACCGGCAACTGACGACTAATGAAGATTGAACACATCGGAATCGCCACCGACGGGATAGACGACGCTCTCCGCTTCTGGCGCGACGCGCTCGGGCTCGAAGTCAAGCACACCGAGGTGGTCGAGGAGCAGGGCGTGCGCGTCGCCATGCTGCCGGCGGGCGAGCCCCGCATCGAGCTTCTTGAGCCGACCGGCCCCGACACGCCCGTCGCCAAATTCATAGCGAAGCGCGGCCCCGGCATCCATCACATCGCCGTCCGCGTCCCCGACATCCGCGCCGCGCTCGCGCGCCTCAAGGCGGAGGGGGCGCGCCTCATCGACGAGGAGCCGCGCGTCGGTGCCGGAGGCTGCCTCGTCGCCTTCGTCCACCCTTCTGCCGCGGGCGGCGTGCTGCTCGAACTGGTCGAGCACGCCGACGGCCCCGAAGAATCACACACGGAAAGGTCTTAAATTTTGTCGCACAAGAAAGTCTTCCTCGCCGCGCTCACCCTGCTCGCCGCGCACCTGACAGTCTGCGCGCAGAGGCCGCAAAGGAGGCCCGCCGCGCCCCGCACGAAGCCCGGCGCCGCGGCGACGCCGCCCGCCCGCACGGCCGCGCCCGTTAACCTCACGGCTCAGGACATGACGCTGCTCGTTGACGCGCTCGACATCCCGCCGCAGCCGATGTCGCGGCTCGCGTCGAGCGCCGAGGAGCGCAAAAAGTTCGCCCACGACATCGCGCGCATGCTCGCCGCCGCCGAGGAGGCGAAGGCCACCGGCTATCTGGCGCGCCCCGAGCTGAAGCTCCAGACCGAACTCTCCCGCCACTTCGCCATCGCGCAGACTTACTTCAAGCGCCAGCAGCAGACGGCGGGCGCCACCACCCCCGAACAGATCGTGACGCCCGCCGAGATTGACGCCTTCCTGAAGGAGCCGGCCACGGCCGCGCCCCTCGCGGCCTTCCTCGAAGACTACAGGAAGAACGGCCCCGGCCGCGGCGCCGCAATCACCGCCGCGCGGCGCGAGGATTTGACGAAGCACTACGCCCGCGTCATGGTCGCCATGCGCAAGGGCGTCGCCGCCGGCCTCGCCCGCGAGCGCAAAACGCAGCTCCTCATCATGCTCCAGCAGGCGCAGCTCCTCGCGGGTGCCTACTCGAAAGACCACAACGCGCGGGTGGAGGTCACGGACGCTGAGATAGACGCCTACATCGCGCAGCACCCGGAACTGAGCACGAAGGCCGAGCGCACGAAGATCGAAGAGATTCTCAAGCGCGCGCAGGCGGGCGAGGACTTCGCGGCGCTGGCGAACCAGTTCACCGAAGACCCGAGCGGCAAAGGCAACGGCGGCGACCTCGGCTGGTTCGCGCGCGGCACGATGGTCAAGCCGTTCGAGGAAGCCGCCTTCGCGCTCAAGCCGGGCGAGGTGAGCGGCGTGGTCGAGACGGTGTTCGGCCTCCACGTCATCAAGCTGGAGGGGCGGCGGCCGGCGACCCCCGGCGTGGCCGAGCAGGTGCGTGCGCGCCACATCCTCATCAGGTATAATGCCGCGCCTCGCAGCCCGAACTCCCCGCCTATGGCGCCGCGCGACAAGGCGCGGCAGGAAGTCGAGGACGAGAAGCGCAACCGCGCGCTCGACGAAATCGTTGCGCGCCGCCGCGTCCGCGTGGCCGAGGACTACCCGGTCGGCCCCGAGGCCGCCGCCGCCGCGCAGGCGAGCGCGCAGACTCAGACCGGCGCGGGCGCGACGAAGAAGCCGACGCCCAAGGCCCCCGGCACGAAGCCCGGCGCGGCGCGGAAGCGCAAAGGTTAGAACGCCACTTTCAAGCGGACGGATATCTCAGTCACAGTCGAGGTTAAAAGCCGAGTAAGCTGGGCTGAACTTAAGAGGACAGGACATGATTACTTGCGAAAATTGCGGAACGCAGATACTCGAAAACACCACCACCTGCCCGGCCTGCGGCGCGGTGGTGACGCCGGCCGCCGACGCGCCGGTGACTGACGCGGGGGCCGCGCCCGAGTCCGGCGCCGTGACGACGCCGCTCGCGACGGCGCCCGAAGGCACGACCTCGGCGCCCGCCCCGACGGCGACCTCGGCCGCCGCCGCCGCGGCGGGCGCCGGCAGGACCGCCTCCGGCACGCCCGACGGGATGAGCTCGAAGACGAAGGCCCTCCTCATCGCCGTCGTCGCCATCGCCGTCGCGCTCGGCCTCATCTTCTGGGTCGCCAAGGCTAAGAAGTCGCACGGCATGACGACCCTCACGGCCGAGGACATGGGCGTCATCGCCGACACCCTCTCGCCGATGGCGCGCCAGCAGCTCTCGAACAGCCCCGAAGAGCGGAAGAAGATGACGGAGGAGCTGAAGAAGATTCTCGCGCTCGCCGAGGAGGCGCGAAAGGAGGGCGTCGCCGACCGCCCCGAGGTCAAGCACCAGCTCGAAGCCGGCCGCCTCTTCGTCATCGCGCAGATGTACGTCAAGAAGCAGCGCGAGGCCAACGCCAAGGCCGAGGACGTGATGCCGAAGCCCGAGGAGATCGAAGCCTTCCTCAAGGAGCCGGGCCAGACCGAGGAGGCCGACAGCTACCTCGCCGACCTCCAGAAAGCCGGCCTCATCCCCGCCGAGCAGCCCATCACCGACCAGGATAAGCAGGAGTTCCGGCAGGAGTGGGGCCGCGCCCAACTGCTCGCCAAGAAGGGCATCGCCGCGGGCGTGGACAAGGAGCGCGCCACGCAGCTCCAGATCGAGCTTCAGCAGTCGCTCGTCCTCAGCCGCGTCTACTCGGCGCAGCTCGCCAAGAAGCTTGAGCCGACCGAGCAGGAGATTGCCGCCAAGATGCAGGAGGCCCGCACCAAGGCCGAGGACATCCTCAAGCGCGCGCGCGGCGGCGAGGACTTCACCAATCTCGCCAAGGAGTTCTCCGACGAGCCCGGCGCCAAGCAGAGCGGCGGCGAGCTGCCGTGGTTCGGCCGCGCCGAGCCGGGCAAGCCCGGCGGGATGGTCAAGCCGTTCGAGGACGCCGCCTTCGCGCTCCAGAAGGACGGCGACATCAGCGACATCATCGAAACCGACTTCGGCTACCACATCATCAAGCTCCTCGGCCGCCGCACCGACAAGGGGCCTGACGACAAGCCGCAGGAGCAGGTCCACGCCAGCCACATCCTGATTAAGCCGCAGGTCAACGACGCGGCCGCCAACCCCTTCGCCCCGCGCAAGGCCCTGCGCGAGCAGATCAAGGACGCGCTCGTGCAGGAGAAGGAGGACAAGGCCATCGAGGAGATAGTCAAGCGCCACGACATCAAGGTGCCCGAGGACTTCACCGTCAAGGCGCCCGAGATGCCGCAGGGCATGAGCCCGCACGGCGGCATGATGCCTCCCCCGCCCACCGACGCGCCCGCGCCCGAGGGCGGCCGGGAGCCGGCCCCCGCCAAGAAGGAAGCGGCCCCGAAGAAGAAGTAACGGCCTTCGCGCCTTCGCGCCTCCCGCGAGAACTTTTCTCACGCGAAGGCGCGAAGGCGCGAAGAAAGATGTAAGGATGCAGTTCGGCGACTACCGGGTTGAGATTGTCCAAGACGCTGAGTTCCGCCTCGACGGGGGCGCGATGTTCGGCGTCGTGCCCCGCACTCTCTGGTCGCGCCCGGCGCCGCCCGACGAAGAGAACCGCATCCGCCTCCAGTCGAACTGCCTCTTCGTCGAGGCCGGCCGCGAGCGCGTGCTGATTGAGACGGGCATGGGCGACAAGTGGTCGCCGCGCCACGCCGAGATGTACGGGCTGCGGCGCGAGCGCCCGCTCGGCGACACCCTGAAGGCCGTGACCGGCTGCGCGCCCGAGGACGTGACCGTCGTCGTCAACACGCACCTCCACTTCGACCACGCGGGCGGCAACACGACGCTCGACGACGAGGGGCGTGCTGTCCCGACCTTCCCTAACGCGCGCTACCTCGTCTCGCGCGCCGAGTTCGAGCACGCCGAGCGCCCGCACGAGCGCGACCGCGCCAGTTACCTTCCAGAGAACTGGCGCCCGCTGCGTGAGTCGGGGCAGCTTGAGCTGATGCCGGACTCGTACGAAGTCCTGCCGGGCCTCTCGATGGAGACGGTGACGGGCCACTCGCAGACGATGCAGTGCCCGCGCCTCGTGCGCGACGGCCGAACCCTCTTCGGCTTCGCAGACCTCGTGCCGACGCGCGCCCACGTCCCCGCCGCATGGGTCATGGGCTACGACCTCTACCCCGTCGAAACGCTCGAAGCCAAGAAGCGCCTGCTGCCGCAGGCCGCGCGCGAGGGCTGGCTCTGCTTCTTCTACCACGACCCCGACGCCCCGCTCTGCCGGATAGTCGAGGAGGGCGGGAAACTCTTCGCGCGCGAATTACAGCCTTGAAGGAAGACTAAGACGATGATGAAAAAGTCGCTGACGACGGCCGCCGTCCTCGTCCTCGCGCTCGGCGCCGCCGCGGTCCAGGCGCAGCAGAGGCGCGGGCCCTCGACCCCCGAAGAGCGCCGCCGCGCCGCCGAGATCGCCACGCTGCTTGAGAACGAGCCGCTCCACAAGGACGCGAAGAAGCTGAGCCAGGAGCTCCTCTTCTTCCTCATCGAGGTGCCCGACATCAGCGTCACCGTCTGCACCGACGTGCTCGGCGACCTCAAGAAGATCAAGGGCGATTACTCGCCGACCATCACCGCGCAGCTCACCTTCTCGATGGCGAAGTTCGTCATCGAGCACCCGGAGCAGGCCGGGGACAAGAACCAGGTCTACGTGGCCGGCGTCGAGGGCGTGCTGCGCGCATACCAGAACATCAAGAAGGCGAAGCCGAAGGTCGAGATCAAACCGCTCGAAGAGCTGCTGGCGAAGCAGCAGGCGGGCCAGCTCGCGGACTTCGTGAAGGCGGCCGCCGCGGCCGGCTGCAAGGAATAGAGGCGAATGACGACAGCGAAGATAGGAATCATCGGCGGCAGCGGCCTCTACCAGATGCCGGAGCTGAAAGAGGTCGAAGAGGTCAGCGTCGAGACGCCGTTCGGCCCTCCCTCGGACGCCTTCATCGTCGGCACGCTCGAAGGCACGCGCGTCGCCTTCCTGCCGCGCCACGGCCGCGGGCACCGGCTCCTGCCGACCGAGCTTCCGTTCCGCGCCAACGTCTACGCGATGAAGCTGCTCGGCGTCGAGCGCATCCTCTCGGCCTCGGCCGTCGGCTCGCTTCAGGAGCAGTACGCGCCGCTCGACATGGTCATCCCCGACCAGTTCTTCGACCGCACGCGCGCCCGCGCCCGCGAGTCCACCTTCTTCGGCGAAGGCATCGTCGCGCACGTCACCTTCGCCCACCCGGTCTGCGACGACCTCGGCGGCGTCCTCGAAGAGTCCTGCGGCGCGGCCGACGTGCGCGTCCACCGCGGCGGCACGTACCTGTGCATGGAAGGCCCCGCCTTCTCGACCAAGGCCGAGTCGCACGTCTACCGCTCGTGGGGCATGGACATCATCGGGATGACGAACTTGCAGGAGGCGAAGCTGGCGCGCGAGGCCGAAATCTGCTACGCCACGCTCGCCCTCGTCACCGACTACGACTGCTGGCACGAGGGCCACGACGCCGTCACGGTCGAGGCCGTCGTCGAATACCTCAACAAGAACGTCCGCAACGCGCAGGTCATCATGCGCGAGGCCGTCAGGAAGCTTTCCGGGCGCGAGCGCGCCTGCGGCTGCGGCTCCGCGCTCAGGAACGCCATCTTCACGCCCCAGGAACTCTGGCCCGAGGCGACAACCTCGAAGCTCGACGCGATCATCAAAAAATATCGTAAATCGTAAATCGTCGGTCGCGGGTAGAAGGAGTGTTCTTATGAAGAGGTTTCTACTGAGTGTTTGCGCGCTGGCTCTGGCCGTCGGGGCGACTTTCGTTGAGGCGCGCGCGCAGGGCGGGGCGGTGGTGAAGGGGCCGGACGCCGACGCCGTCAAGGACGCGGAGGCGGAGAAGTCCGCGCTTCACGAGCTGGAGGTCGCGCGGACCTACTTCAAGAACCGCAAGGCGTACTTCTCCGCGCTCAAGCGCGCCGACGAGCTGGTCGCCGGCTACCCCGAGTTCTCGCGCATCGACGAGGCGCTCTACATGGCCGGGATGAGCGCCGTCTACCTCGTCGAAGGGAAGGGCAAGCAGAAGCTCGCGTCGCTGCCGCCCAACACGGTCAAGGAGTACACGCCGGAGATGCTTCGCAATCTCGCCCAGATGCACCTGTCGCGGCTCGTCAAGGACTTCCCCGAGAGCGACTACCGCAAGGAGGCCGAGCGCGCGCTGGCCGGGCTCGGCGCGGCGGCGAAGCAGGGCGAGGCCAGGCAGCAGTAAGGTTCTTTCAAACTCAAACCCACTGGAGAAAAACCTAAAGTGTCTTTGCTGGTTGTCGGTTCGGTGGCGTACGACGCGGTCGAGACGCCCTTCGGTAAGCGCGAGAGGATGCTCGGCGGCTCGGCCGCGCACTTCTCGCTGTCGGCCAGTTTCTTCACGGACGTGCGCGTGGTCGCCGTCGTCGGCGGCGACTTCGGGGAGGAAGAGTTGCAGGTCTTCCGCGAGCGCGGCATCAACACCGACGACATCGAGCGCGTCCCCGAAGGCAAGTCTTTCTTCTGGCGCGGGCGCTACGACTTCGACCTCAACACCGCGCACACGCTCGACACGCAGCTCAACGTCTTCGCCGACTTCAAGCCGAAGCTCTCCGAAGCATCGCTCAAGGCGCCTTACGCCTTCCTCGGCAACATCCAGCCCGACCTCCAGCGCGGCGTGCGCGCGCAGCTCGGCGGCGCCAAACTCGTCGCGCTCGACACGATGAACTACTGGATTACGAGCGTGCCGGACCAGGTCGAGGCCGTCGTGCGCGAGGTGGACGTGGTCATCATCAACGACGCCGAGGCCCGCCAGCTCGCGGGCGAGGCGAACTTGATTAAGGCCGCGCGCAAAATCCTCTCGTGGGGGCCGCGCGCGCTCGTCGTCAAGCGCGGCGAGTACGGCGCCGCCATGTTCACCGAGGACTCCTACTTCGCCATCCCGGCCTTCCCGCTGGAGTCGGTCTTCGACCCGACGGGCGCGGGCGACACCTTCGCCGGGGGCTTCATGGGCTACATCGCCGGCCACGACAGTCTCGACGACGCGACGCTGCGCCGCGCCATCACCTTCGGCTCCGTCATGGCGAGCTTCAACGTCGAGGAGTTCGGCACCGACCGCGTGCGCCGCCTCACGCACGAGGAGATAAACGAACGCTTCCGCCTGTTTAAGCGCATGACGCACTTCGAGGAGATACCCTTCGAGCGGGCGCGGCCGGCCGGGAAGTAAGAGGGTGCCGGGCGTCGGGGCCGGGCGGCGGGGAGAAGCGAATCGTCTTCCCCGTCACCCGGCACCTGACACCCGGCACCCTTTCCCCTATAATGCGAGTCGTTCGCCGAAAACATTCAAGTGCGCCGGGGGAATTATGTTCTGTCCCGTTTGCGAGTCGGAATATGAGGAGGGCATCGATGTGTGCCCGGACGACGGGAGTGAGCTGGTCGAGCGGCTGACTGCCGAGAACACGGTCAAGGACCACAGCGAGGCCCGCTTCGTGCCGCTGCACAACATCGGCTCGCCGGCCGAGGCCGAGATGGTCAACGACATCCTCACGCAGAACGGCATCCGCTCGGCCGTCCAGTCGGGCGGCATGGACGCCTTCTCGCCCCTGCTCTCGACCACCTCGCCCGGCGCCGTCGTCCTCGTGGACGAGCGCGACTTCGAGCGCGCCCAGGAACTCTACGACTCCTTCTTCGGCGGCGACACGACGCCCCTGACGGGGGCGACCGGAGAGGAAGAGCGCGGCGAACTGGAAGAAGATGATGATGACGACGACGACTGACGGTCGGCGTCTCTGCCGGAGGTTCTGCCTTGTCATCCACTAACTCGGCGGCCATCGTGGTGTTGTTGACGGCGGGGAGCCAGGAGGAGGCGGCGCGGCTCTCCGAGATGCTGGTGGGCGCGCACCTGGCGGCCTGCGTGCAAATCCTGCCGCAGATGGAGTCGGTCTACCGCTGGAAGGGCGAGGTCCACCGCGCGCCGGAGTTCCTGCTGCTCGCCAAGACCACGTCGTCCTGCTTCTCGGAGCTTGAGCGCGAGGTGCGGGCGCTGCACACCTACGACACGCCGGAGATTCTGGCCCTGCCCGTCACGCACGTCTCGGCGCCCTACTTCGACTGGCTGACGGCGAACTCGTTCCCGCCGCTCGTCTCGCGCAAGGCCGCGGCCGAGAAGGACATGCCCGCGCCGCCGGGGGCCGATTCCCAGTAGCCCTCTCAGTAGTCGTAGGCTTCCGGGTCCACCTTCAGGAGCGCGTCCTGGCTGCGGACGATGAAGTCAACTATCTCGGAGGGCGAGTCCGTCACGCACAGCAGCTTCAAGTCCTCGTCGCCGATGTACTTGGTGCCGAGCATCTTCTCCTCGACCCACCTCATCATCCCGCCCCAGTAACCCCTGTCGAAGAGCACGACGGGGAAGTTCTTAATCTTGCGCGTCTGGATGAGCGTCAGCGCCTCGAACAACTCGTCGAGCGTCCCGTAGCCGCCGGGGAAGATGATGAAGCCGTTGCTGTACTTGATGAACATCGTCTTGCGGACGAAGAAGTATTTGAAGGTGAGCGAGCGCGTCTGGTAGGGGTTCGGCCGCTGCTCGAAGGGCAGCTCGATGTTGCAGCCGATGGAGACGCCGCCGGCCTCCATCGCGCCCTTGTTGGCGGCCTCCATGATGCCGGGGCCGCCGCCCGTGATGACGCTGAAGCCGGCCTTGACGAGCAGCCCGGCCGTCTCCTGCGCCGCGGCGTAGAAGGGGTGGTCGGGCGGCGTGCGCGCCGAGCCGAAGATGGAGATGCCGCGCGTCACGCTCGCCAGCCCGTCGAAGCCCTCGACGAACTCGCCCATGATGCGGAAGACGCGCCACGTGTCGGTGTGGATGAACTCGTCGTGGCCCGGCGTCTCAAGCAACTGCTCGTCCTGAGTCGCCGGCCGCTCCTGCTCCAACTCCTCTTGCTCGGGTTGTGGTGTGTCAGGCATAAGGAAATAGGTGTCGGGTGTCGGGTGTCGGGTGTCGGGTGTCAGGGAGTACCTTTACAGGCACCCGGCACCCGGCACCCGTTTTTAGAAGGCCATGATGTTGTAGCCGCAGTCCACGTGGAGGACTTCGCCGGTGATGCCGGAGGAGAGGGAGCTGACGAGGAAGAGGGCGGCGTTGCCGACCTCGCGGGCCTCGACGTTGCGCTTGAGCGGGGCGTGCTCGGCGTGGTGGCGGAGCATGGAGGAGAGGTTGCCGACGCCGCGCGCGGCGAGCGTGTTGATGGGGCCGGCGCTGAGGGCGTTGACGCGGACGTTGTGCTTGCCGAGGTCGTTGGCGAGGTAGCGCGTGCTGGCTTCGAGCGCCGCCTTCGCCACGCCCATCACGTTGTAGTTGGGGACGACCTTCTCGGCGCCGTAGTAGGTCATCGAGACGATGCTGCCGCCCTCGGTCATGAGCGGCGCCGCCGCGCGCGCCAGCTCCGCCAGCGAGTAGGCCGAGATGTCGAGCGCGGTCAGGAAAGCCTCGCGCGTGGTGGCGACGTACTCGCCTTCGAGGGCCTCACGTGGGGCGAAGGCGAGGCTGTGGACGAGGAAGTCGAGGCGGCCGAACTGCTCCCGGACGAGCGCGAAGGTGCGCTCGACCTCATCCGGCTTCGTCACGTCGCACTGGACGAGCGGCGAGTCGGTGCCCTCGGTCAGCCCCTCCACGTTCTCGCGCAGGCGCTCGTTCTGGAAGGTGAAGGCGAGGCGGGCGCCCGCGTCCATGCAGGCCTTCGCGGTCGCCCACGCGATGCTGCGCTTGTTGGCGACTCCGAAGATGATTCCGAACTTGTTTTCGAGAAGCATCGTGTGGGTTGTCCTCCGTGGCGCGTGGCCTAGCGGTCTTCCAAATTCTTAAGCTGGAGCCGAAGCTCGGCGGTGCGCGCCTTCGTCACGCGGGCCATGCAGAAGGCCGTGATCATCGGCCGCATCGTTCCGCCCGCGTAGAAAGAGTCCTCGTACTCGCATTGCGCGTCGCGGTACTTGATCCACGCCGTCTCGGCCTTCTTAAGAAAGTCCTGCTCCCCGGCGTCGAGCTTCGACATGAGCTGTTTGTAGACCCTGTTAAGCTCGGCGTCGGCCGCCCTGTACTCCTTGCCGGCGCAGGCGGTGGCCTCGGCCTGCGAGCCGTGGCCCTCGCACGGGTGAATCTCCCGGCCCTTCTGCGCGGGCGCGACGCCGGCCGCGCCCGCGACGAGCAGGAGGGCGAAAACGGTTCTTCTCATAGGGGGACTGTGCCTTACCGACCCGGCTCAAGTTTTAGGCCGCGCGGCTTTCGGCGGCGCCCGACAGGACGCGCGCGTACTCGCCCGACTCGACCCACTTCAGGATTTCCGAGACGCGCCAGACGGGGAACGGGTGCGTCAGCCCGGAGGTGATGATGTCGGCCCAGAAGCGGTCGAGCGCCTTCGCGTCGTAGTGCTGCTGGAATTCGCGCGCTTGCAGGAGGAACTGCTCGTAGTCAACGCGCGAGGCGAAGGTGCCGCCGCACAGCTTCATCATCGTGCGGCCGATCACGTCGGCGTCCTGCGTGACGAGCAGGGCGGCGCGGTCGCAGGATAACTCGGCCCTGCGACTCCATGCCTTGAGCGCCGCCTCCATCGAGGCCGAGATGAGCGTCGCCACGAGGTTGTGGAGCGGCGCGGCGCGGATGGTGCCGTCGGCGATGGCCTGAAGGATGCGCGCGGCCGTCAGGTAGAGGACGTGCTCGGCGTGGATGTGGCCGACCTCGTGGGCGATGACGGCCAGCACCTCCTCGTCCGTCAGGCGTTCGAGCAGCGCGGAGTGGAGGACGATGACGGTGCGGTCCACGCCGTAGGTGAAGGCGTTGACGATGGGCGATTGCAGGACGTAGAGGCCCGGCATGTCGACGCCGAGCGTGGTGCAGGCGACCTGAAGCTTGGCGTAGAGGTCGGGGCACTGTTTGGTCGTCACCTTGACGGCGCTCGCCATCAGGATGACGTTCAGCATCGGCTCGCCCGTCCAGTTGATGAGCTTGGAGACGGCCGCCTCCAGACCGGGTATCGCGCGCAGGGCGGCGAGCGCGCGGCTGTCGTCCGGGTGGATGTAGTCGTGCTTGTTCAGTTCGGCGAACTTCATGTGCGGCCCGCCCGCGAGCAGGAGGCGGCATCGGCCGCAGCGGGCCTGACCGCCGTCGGGGCGCGTCTGGTTCAACTGCCCGCAGTAGCGGCAGCGCACGGTCTCGCCGCCGTCCCCGCCGGAAACAATCTCGATGTCAGCCATTCCTATTTCCCTTCAGAAAAGACGAAGAACGACCGCCGGGGAAGACCTGACCTTCAGCGGCCTCGCGCGGTGCGGTAAGTATCAACGATTGCGCGCCGCCAGAGCAAGTAGGCAGTAGGCGGACCGCCCTAGTGCCTGAAATGCCTGACGCCCGTGAAGACCATCGCGAGGTTGTGCTCATCGGCGGCGGCGATGACTTCCGCGTCGCGGACGGAGCCGCCGGGCTGGATGACGGCGGTGATGTGGTGGCGGGCCGCCTCGTCGAGCCCGTCGCGGAAAGGAAAGAAGGCGTCGGAGGCGAGGACGGAGCCGGCGACGGGGAGCCGGGCGCGCATGGCCCCGATGCGGACCGAGTCCACGCGCGACATCTGCCCGGCTCCGACGCCGACGGTCTGCCCGGCGCGCGCGTAGACGATGGCGTTCGACTTCGTGTGCTTGCAGACGGTCCATGCGAAGAGGAGCGCGGCGACTTCTTCGTCGGTCGGCGCACGTTTCGTGACGACTTTTAAATCCGCCGCCGAGAGGCGGTGCGTGTCGCGCGTCTGCGTGAGGATGCCGCCGGTGATGCGTTTGAAGTCGAGGCCGGCGGGCGGGCGGGCGTCGCCCGCGCGGAGGACGCGCAGGTTCTTCTTGGCCTTGAAGACTTCGAGCGCGTCGTCGTCGTAGTCGGGCGCGATGACGACCTCGGTGAAAATCTCCGTCGCGGCGCGGGCCGCCCGCTCGTCCACGCGTCGGTTGAAGGCGACGATGCCGCCGAAAGCCGAGACGGGGTCGGTCGCGAGCGCGAGGCGGTAAGCCTCTTCGGGCGTGGCGGCCGTGCCGACGCCGGCCGGGTTCATGTGCTTGATGACGGCGCAGGCCGTCTCGTCGAAGTCGCAGACGAGTTGCCACGCGGCGTCGGCGTCAACGTAGTTGTTGAAGGACATCTCCTTGCCGCCGAGCACTTCGGCGTGCGCCACGCCGCCCGACTCGCTTATCCCGTAAAGAGCAGCCTTCTGGTGTGGATTCTCCCCGTAGCGAAGGTCAGTTAATTTAAGAAGGTCTTGAACAATCTCTTGCGGGAGCCCGATTGGGTAATGCGGCTGTTCGTCAACGCCTTTTTGAGTCGCCTGCCGAGCATCTTCCACATACCTTTCTGCCTGGCGTGCCTTAAGGAACTCGAAAATGGCGCTGTCGTAATCGGAGGTGTGTTTGAAGGCCAGAAGGGCGAACGCCTCGCGTGTCTCTAGCGAAAGTGCGCCCTGATAGTGACGCATCTCGTCCAAGACTCGGCCATAGCTGGCGGGGTGGACCACGACGGCGACATCGTTGAAGTTCTTCGACGCCGAGCGGACCATCGCGGGGCCGCCGATGTCTATCTGCTCGACGGCCTCTTCGAGCGTGACGCCTGCGCGGGCGATTGTTCGCTCGAAGGGGTAGAGGTTGACGACGAGCATGTCGATGGGCTCGATGCCGTGCTCTTCGAGCGCGCGCGCGTGCTCGGGGTTGTCGCGGATGGCGAGGATGCCGCCGTGGATGCGCGGGTGGAGCGTCTTGACGCGGCCGTCCAACATCTCGGGGAAGCCGGTCACGTCGGAGACATCGCGGACTTCTACCCCGGCTTCGCGTAGCGCCTTAGCGGTGCCGCCGGTGCTCAGAATCTCGACGCCGAAGCCTTGGAGCGCGCGTGCGAATTCGACGAGGCCGGTCTTGTCAGAGACGCTGAGGAGAGCCCTCCGAATCTGGCGGAGCCCGGCGCGTGTTTGTTCACTCATGATTGCTTTCGCGGATGAAAATGTTGGGCGGAGCAGGGAAGGGATTGTAGTTCAACCGCCGCCGCGTGTCATGCGCGCCTCGTAAGCCTCGCGCAGTTGGCGCACGCGGAGTTTGCGCGCCGGGGTGGAGAGTCGCACCTCGATTCGGTGCGCGCCCGGCTCCCGCCCGGCGGCGCTGGCGTGGTAGCCGAGTACGTATTGGGCGGCGAGGTCTTCGGCGATGGCGCGGAAGACGGGCCGCAGGTCGTGCTCGGCGTTCGGGTCGAGCGCCGAGGCCGTGTCGCCGACGGAGAAGAATTGCCCGCCGGTCTGCTCGGCCAGTTCCTTGAAACCTTTCGTGGGTCGGCGAGGGGCGAGGCGGTCGCCGCGCGGCTCGTAGAGCGGGACGTGTATGCAGTAGAAGGAGACGCCCGCCGCGCGCGCCGCGGCCACGACGGCACGCGGGTTCGACGCGCTCGCCGTGTCGAGGCCGTCGCTGAGGAGGATGACGATGCGGCGTTCGGCGGCGTCGGACGCGCCCGCGGCGAAGGCCCGGACGGCGGCCAGCGCGGCGTCGAAGATGGCCGTGCGGCTGTCGGGTTCGGAGGCGATGCGGAAGGCTCGGCGGGCCGAGATGAGGTCTTGCGTGAGCGGCTGAACGAGCTTGGGAGAGTCGCTGAACTGCATGACGCCGACGCGCGAGCGACGGCCGAAGCGTGAGAAGATGGCGAGCGCCGCCTCGCTCTGCTGCGTCACCGTCTCGCGCACGCTGCCCGAGGCGTCGAGCAGAAAGAGCAGCGCCACGCGCTCGGCCCCCGCCGCGAAGTAGGCGACCTCGACGGGCCGCCCGTTGTCGCGCACCTCGAAATCGGCGCGCGAGAGCCCGGCCACGCGCCGCCCCTTTCCGTCGGTGACGTAGACGGGGACGGCGACGAGGTCGGAGTTGACGCGGACAACTTCGTCCTCGTCGGCGGGCGTCTCATCCTGCGCCGCGGCGACGGGGGGGAAGAGAATTGTCAGTGCGAGAAGGAGTAGGAGTGGAAGCGGGCTGACGCGGCCGGGCGGGGGGGCGTGCCGCCGGGGCGCTGTCGGGGGGCGTGGGTTCATCCGGCCGCGGGTCTAGAACAGGAAGCGGCCGAAGAGGAAGATGCTCAGGATGACGGCGAGCGTGATGATGATGATTTTGATAAGAGTCACAGCCGGCACCTCACGGTCAGAACGTCCGACCCCTTGAAGAAGCGCCATTTTATCGGCGCCCGGAGCGGGGTGTCAACGTTAGGGTTGATAGCCTTTAGTACGCCAAAGCGGCGGGGTCGGTTCCGGCCGCCGCCGTCGCCCGGACGCTTCCGGCGCGTCGGCGGCCGGTGTTATAGTCTGCCAATAAATCTCGCAGGAATTCGGGGAAGCCTTAAGGATTTGGACGCCAGCCGGAACACAGGGCGGAGGAACGCGGCCGGGACTCTCAGCTTGAGAGGCTTGCTGCTGCTCTTCGTCTTCGCGCACGCCGTCTTTGCCGGAGCGACGCACTTCCACCGCGTCTCGGGGCCGGGAGAGGCCGGTCACGCCGCGGCGCGCGAGGACTCGGCCGAAGACAGCGCGGCGGCCAAAGGCCATTTTCAGTGCGTCCTCTGTCGGCTCCAGCGCCAGTTCCTCTCCGACGGACGGCCGACCGGCCCCAGGGTCGTCATCCCGACCGCGGACCCGGCTACGCCCGAAGCATACCTTTCCGATACAAAATCCAGCGCGCACCCGCTCTTGAGACAGGGCCGCGCGCCTCCGCTCGCCTCATAATTTAACTTCATAAAAATTCGGCTTTCCCGGCTCGGGCTTACGCCCCGAGCCGGGCGGCTGCTCATTTAAACGTCGCGGTCAGTTTTAATAGTCAGGAGTCATAAACATGCGGTGTAGAAAGTTGACGGCAGTCGTGCTGGCTGCCATGTTCGCGGGCCTGCCGGCCACTTCCTTCGGGAAGGAAGGTTTCAGGGGGTCACTGTTCCAGCAGACACCGGCGGCGACCGCGTCCGTACGCGGCACCATCAAGCTCGCCGAGGGCGGCACGCCGCTTCACAACGTCATCGTCAACCTCGTCCAGTTGAAGCGCTCGACGGAGACGGACGAGGCCGGCGCCTTCGAGTTTCAGAACGTGCCGCCGGGCACTTACACCCTCCTCGCGCACATGGAAGGCTTCCCCGACCAGACGCAGCGCGTCACGGTCGCGGCGGGCGCCGCCGTCAAGCTCGATTTCGAGATGCGGCTGACGGGCTACAAAGAGGAGGTGACGGTCACGGCGACGGGCGCGGAGCAGTCGGTCTTCGAGTCGTTCCAGTCGGTGAACACGGTTGACTCAATCAAGCTCGCGGAGGAGAGCCACACGTCCATCGGCGAGGTGCTTGAGCACGAGCCGGGCATCGCCAAGCGTTCCTTCGGCCCCGGCTCGTCGCGCCCCGTCGTGCGCGGCTTCGACGGCGACCGCGTGCTCGTCACGCAGGACGGCGCCTCGACCGGCTCGCTCGCCTCGCAGTCGGCCGACCACGCCGAGCCGATTGACGTGCTCTCGCTCGAACGCCTCGAAGTCGTGCGCGGCCCCGCCACGCTCCTTTACGGCAGCAGCGCCATCGGCGGCGTCGTCAACGCCGTCACCGGCCACGACTACGCGCACGAGGGCTGGCGCGGTTACTTCACGGGCGTCGGCGCGACGACGAACAATCAGGGCGGCGCCTCGGGCGGCGTCGAGTTCGGCACGAAGCAGTTGATGTTCTGGGGCAACGGCACGCTCCAGCGCACGGGCGATTACGACACGCCGCTCGGCCGCGTCGAGCAGAGTTTCACGCGCGACGCCAACGGCACGCTCGGCGTCGGCAGCTACGGCAAGAAGAGTTTTCTGAGCTTCACCTACGGCTACGACCGGCGCCGCTACGGCATCCCCTTCGCCTCCTTCTTCGAGACTGGCGGCGAAGAGTCCGGCTCTGACGTGAGCATCCGCGCGCGCCGCCACGACTTTAAAGTCAACGGCGGCTTCCGCGACCTCTCCGGCTTCGTCAACGGCTTCCGCATGACCGTCAACTACAGCGACTACTCGCACGACGAGCTTGAGGGCGAAGAAGTCGGCACGCACTTCACGAACAAGAATCTCAACTACCGCGGCGTCTTCGACCAGCGCAAGGCGGGCCGCTTCACCGGCAGCTTCGGCTTCTCGGGCTTCCACCGCGACTACGTCTCCGAAGGCGAGGAGACTCTGGCTCCGCCCACGATTCAAAACAACTTCGCCGTCTTCGGCCTTCAGACGATTGACTTCGAGCGCGTCCGCTTCCAGCTCGGCGGGCGCGTCGAGCACAACGCCTACAAGCCCGAGGAAGGCCCCGACCGCTCCTTCACGGGCTTCTCCGGCGCGGCGGGCGTCCGCTTCGCGCTGTGGGAGGGCGGCGCCTTCGTCGCCAACTACACGCACTCTTACCGCGCGCCCGCGCTCGAAGAGCTTTACAACAACGGCCCGCACCTCGGGAATCTGACCTTCGAGGTCGGCAACCCCCTGCTCACGCGCGAGCGCAACGACGGCCTCGACTTCTCGCTGCGCCACGACACGAAGCGCCTGCGCGCCGACGCCAACTTCTACGTCTACAACATCAAGGACTTCGTCTTCCTCGCGCCGACCGGCAACATCGAAGACAACCTCATCGAAGCCCTCTACGACCAAGCCGACAGCCGCTTCCTCGGCACCGAGCTGAATCTGGAGTTCGAGACGCGCAAAGACCTCTGGCTCAACCTCGGCTTCGACTACGTCCGCGCCGAGTTGAAGGACACGCAGACGGCGCTGCCCCGCATCCCGCCCATGCGCGGGCGCGTCGGCCTCGACTGGCGGCGCGGCGGCCTCAACCTCCGGCCCGAAGTCATCTTCGCCAAGGACCAGGACCGCATCTTCCCGACCGAGACGAGGACGGCCGGCTACACCCTCCTCAACCTCGTCGGCTCCTACACCTTCGCGCACCAGCACTACGCGCAAATCATCTCCGTCAACGCCTTCAACCTCGGCGACCGCCTCTACCGCAACCACCTCTCCTTCATCAAAGACCTCGCGCCCGAAATCGGCCGCGGCGTCCGCGTCACCTACACCCTCCGCTTCTTCTAAAGCGCGCCGCCCGTTTGCGCCTTCGCGCCTTCGGGTGAGATTTTCTTTCACGCGAAGGCGCGAAGGCGCAAAGAAATCCTATGACAACCATCGGGCGACTCTCGGCCTTAATAACCTTCCTCCTGTGCTCCGTCAGCACGGCGTCGGCGCGGCCCGCGGAAGTCAAACTAACAATCTCCTCTGACTCGCCCGCGCGCGTGCGCGTCGAAGGGGAAAGACGTGAAGGCGCGACGGCGTGGTCTTTCCTCAACGCCTACGCCAGCGCCTTCGGGCTCGCCGCGCGCGTCGAGAATCTCAAGCTGGCCGACGCCGCGGGCTCGCCCGTCCCGTTCAGACAGGTCGCGCCCGGCGAGTTCACCTCCGACCGCGAGGCGACGCGCTTCACTTACGACGTGAAACTCGACCCGCCCGCCTTCGTCAGCGACGCCGCGCACGTCTCCTGGCTCGCGAACAACCGCGGGCTCTTGATGACGGCCGACCTGCTGCCTCTTCGTCTCGGAGGCGCGCGTCTTCTGCTGACTTTTCCGCCGGGCTGGAACGTCTTCACAAACGAGGAGACGGCCGAACCCGGCTCCTACGTCGTCCCTGACGTGGAAGACGCCGTCTTCGCCATCGGCCGCGACCTCAGGTCGAAGAAGGCGCGCGCGGGCCGCCTCGCCTTCACGCTCGTCACGGCCGGCGAGTGGGCGTTCACGGACGGCGAGGCGGTCGAGTCGGCTGGGGAGATTCTGAAGATTTACACGGAAGTGACCGGCGCCGCCCCGCGCGACAGGGCGACGCTCTTTCTACTTCCGCCGGCTGTCGGCGCCGCCGGGAACACCTGGAGCGCCGAGACGCGCGGCGGCACCGTGACGCTCATCTCGGGCCGCCTGCCCTCGAAGCTCGCCGCGCTCTCGCAGTTAAACGGCGCGCTCTCACACGAATTGTTCCACCTCTGGGTGCCGAACGGCCTCGCCCTCGAAGGCGAGTACGACTGGTTTTACGAAGGCTTCACCAACTATCAAGCCGTGCGCGTCGGACTCCGTCGCGGACAGCTTACCTTTCAAGATTATCTGAACGCCGTCGGCGCGGCCTTCGACGGTTACAAGGCAGCGCGCGGCGGCGGCGAACGCTCGCTCCCCGAAGCCTCACGCCGACGCTGGTCGGGCGCCAACGCGTTCATCTACCACAAAGGCATGCTCGTCGCCGCGCTCTACGACCTTGAGCTGATGCGGCAGACCAGCGGCGAGAGTTCCCTCGAAGATGTCTACCGACAACTCTTCCGCCGCCACGCCAAAGGCAGCAACAGGCAGGAAGGCAACCGCGCCATCATCGAAGCCCTCGCCAGCATGCCCGGCATGCGCGAATTCACCGTCCGCTACGTCGAAGGCGCCTTGCCCGTCGAGCTGGCCGCGGCCGTCTCCGAATACGGCCTGAGGATAGAGCCGGGAGGCGTCAGGACGCGTCTCGCCGTCGTCGCCTCGCCCGAGCGCGGCCAGCGGGAGTTGCTCCGAAAATTGGGTTACAATGAGAAGCAGGAAGCGGAGGCGCGCAAACTCCATCAGCGCATGAAGCCGCGCGTCCCATGAAGACCGAACGCCAGGAAATTCTTCCGAATGAAGCCGACCAGATTCGCCCTCTTAACGCTGCTGCTGGCCGCCCTTTGCGGCTGCGGCGCGCTCGCCAGCAAAGAAGAGACGTGCGTCGTCATCGCGCGCCGCGCGCAGGTGCGAAGCTCGACCGCCATCGTCGCCGCCGACCTTAAAGAAGTCGTGCGCGGCGACGCCTTGGACGTGCTCGACACCGTCAACATCCAGGAGACGGGCGGCGAGCGCTGGCTGCGCGTCCGCACGCGCGACGCCGAGCCCGTCGAAGGCTGGATAGAGGGCCGCAACGTCATCTCGCAGGAGATGGTCGAGCGTTCCAAACGGCTCGCACAGGAGGACGAAGGCGTCCCCGCACAGGCTTCCGGCCAGCTCCGCGCCAGCACCAACATCAGGTTCTCGCCGGAACGCGACAACAACGACAACATCCTCATGAAACTTGAAAGCGGCGCCCGCTTCGACATCGTCGGCTGGAAGCGCGTGCCGCGGCCGAAGTCATTGGAGACGGCCGAAGTAGACGACGCGCCGAAGGCGGGCTCGACCGGCCAGGGCTCTTCCCGCAGAAGACGCGACCGGGAAGAGCAGAAAGAGCCCGAAGAGCCCAACGAACTCTGGTACAAAGTGCGCCTCCCGTCTTCCATCTCGCCGGCCCCGGCCGGGTGGGTCTACGGCAAGCAGGTCGAACTGACGGTGCCGAGCGACATCATCTTCTACCGCACCGGGCGCGAGTTCGTCGCCTGGCAGCGGCTCGACGGCGAGGCCGCCGAGGCTCACACTTCGGAGACTAAGGACAACGACGCGGCCCAGGAAGCGCGGCCGGGCAGTTGGGTCATTCTCGAAAAGAGCGGTAATTCCGAGGCAAACGGCCCCGACGCGCCTGACTTCGACCGCATCTTCGTCCTCGGCTATGACAAAGACCGCCAGGAGCACTACACGGCTTACCGAAGCCCGGACCTCAAAGGCTACCTGCCGCTCAAGGTGGAGGGGAAGGGCGACAACAAGACCTTCACGGTCCGCATACAGGGCGACGGACAGCACACGGAACTCCGGTTCAGGGCCTACAACAACGAGCGGGGCTTGCTCAAGGTCGAGGCGCTGAGCGACATTCCGAAGAGCGTAAAGGCTAGATAATAAAGGGTTTTCCGGGTGGCGCCCGCCGTCCGCATCAGGCGGTTGAAAATATTTCCGTTCCCCGGTTGACAAATTTACGGGAATCCTTATAATCCCCTTTCGCCTTGAACAAGGCGGTTGACATTCAGGTTACTACAGAGCGCGTTTTGACGAGCCGCTTCTCTTTCGACAGTTGGGAGAGAGCGGCTGTTTCATCGGTCGCAAAACCGTTGGAACCGGTCCTCAGCCTCCGCTCCGAATAAAGCCTCAAGCTACGGGCAACGGCATCCTGACAGATGCATCAAATACCCCGCGCTTGAGAAATGAGTTCGGCGGCAGGCAACGGAAAGTCGTCGCGGGCATCTAAGTCTGGCGCACTTGACAAAGTGAGTGACTTGATTTAAAGTCACCGTTTCCTTGAGACGAAAAACAATCGTCTGGGGGCAACGGAAAGCGAGTCCGAGGCGTCTAAGTCTGGATTCGTTGAAGAGAAAGCGATCTTTGAAAACTAGATAGAGCGTGTCCCAAGAGATGACCTTTGAGAGCAACGCTGCGCGATAAAGCGCGGCGTACTCAAAACTCGAAAGAGTCATCATCGAACAACATTGGTATAAACCAGTGTGATGATGTTCCAGAATCAAATCTAACGAGAGTTTGATCCTGGCTCAGAATCAACGCTGGCGGCGTGCCTCAGACATGCAAGTCGAACGCGAAAGGCCCCTTCGGGGGCCGAGTAGAGTGGCGTCCGGGTGAGTAACACGTAGGTAATCTACCTCTGGGTGGGGAATAACAGCCGGAAACGGCTGCTAATACCGCATAATGCAGCGGCACCACATGGTGACAGTTGTTAAAGCGGGGGAACAGCAATGTCCTCGCGCCTAGAGAGGAGCCTGCGGCGGATTAGCTAGTTGGCGGGGTAACGGCCCACCAAGGCAACGATCCGTAGCCGGCCTGAGAGGGCGGTCGGCCACACTGGCACTGACACACGGGCCAGACTCCTACGGGAGGCAGCAGTCGGGAATTTTGGGCAATGGGCGAAAGCCTGACCCAGCAACGCCGCGTGAAGGATGAAGCTTC
>DASZEK010000125.1:0-19344 GCA_035941045.1 Pyrinomonadaceae bacterium
TCGTCGGTCGTCATCAAAGACAAGAAATGACGACCGACGACTGACGACTGATAACTTCTCTTCAGCCCGTCGCCAGTTTGTCGGCGCGGGGGCGGGCGCCGAATTCGGGTAGCGCCTCGAAGACTTCGAGGGCGTAGCGGACGTTGTTGAAGGGGGCCGAGACTTGGGCGCCCTGGATGGAGTCGCGGACTTCGAGCAGCAGCTCGCGGGCGATTTGTAAGCCTTCCTCGCGGGCGAACTCCTTGCCCTTGTCGGAGGCGATGCGCATGCGCTCCATGATGCTCGGGGTGACGCGGACGCCGGGCACTTCGTTGTGAAGGAACTCGGCGTTGCGGTAGGAGACGAGCGGCCAGATGCCTGCGACGACGGGGATGCGGACGTGCTCGACGCGCTTGAGGAAGTCGGTCAACTGCTCAACGTCGAAGACGGGCTGCGTGATGGCGAACTCGGCGCCGGCCTCGACCTTCCACTCGAAGCGTTTGATTTCTTCCTCCAGGTTAATCGCGCCGGGGTTGACGCCGACGCCGATGCAGAAGGAGGTCGGGCAGCCGATGGGGTTGTTGCCGAGGTCGAGGCCGTGGTTGAGACGGTTGACCATGTTCGTCAGGCCGATTGAATCGATGTCGAAGACGGCCGTGGCGTCCGGGTAAGGCCCCATCTTCGGCGGGTCGCCGGTGATGACGAGGAGGTTGCGAAGGCCCAGGGCCGCGGCGCCGAGCAGGTCCGACATCATGCCGAGCAGGTTGCGGTCGCGGCAGGTGTAGTGCAGGACGGATTCGAGGCCGATGTCGCGCTCGACGAGGACGGCCGTGGCCTGCGCGCTCATGCGCGTCTGGGCGCGGGGGCCGTCGGGGATGTTGACGGCGTTGACGCCGGCCTCCTTCAAGAGCTTGATGCTCTGCAAGGTCTTCTCGGGGTCGCAGCCCTTCGGCGGCAGCACTTCGACCGTCGTCACGAACTCGCCGTTGACGAGTTTGCGCGCCCAGTTGGAACGCTCCTCGGGCGGGACGACCTTGATGTCGGCCGGCGTCAGCTCCTCGACGCGCACCGGCTTGCGAAGCTCGCCCGTCACGCGGCGCAGGCGGGGGGAGACGGCGCGCACCGCGTCGGAGATGAACTTGATGTGCGCGGGCGTCGTGCCGCAGCAGCCGCCGACGAAGCGGACGCGGGCCTGGAGGAGACGCTTCGCGTACTTCGCCATGTACTCGGGCGAGCACATGTAGAACTGGCGGCCCTGCACGTCGCGCGGCAGTCCGGCGTTGGGCTGTGCGGAGAGCTTCTTGCGCGTGACGGCGCGCATCTTCTCGACGGCCGAGAGGATGGTGGCCGGGCCGACGCCGCAGTTGAGGCCGATGACATCCGCGCCCCACTCGTCGAGGCGCGCGGTGAAGACTTCGGGCGTCGTGCCGAAGGTGGTGTTGCCGTCGAGCCCGATAGTCATCTGCGCGACGATGGGCAGGGCCGACAACTCCCTGACGGCGCGGATGGCCTGTCGGATTTCGGAGATGTCGGAGAAGGTTTCGAGGACGAAGAGGTCAACGCCGCCTTCGAGGAGCGCCTCGGCCTGCGCCTTGAACATCTCCTTGGCCTCGTCGAAGGAGGTCGGGCCGTAGGGCTCGATGCGCAGGCCCAAAGGTCCGACGGCACCGGCGACGAAGGCGCGGTCGGCCGCGGCCTCGCGGGCGAGGCGGGCGGCCGTGACGTTGATGTCGCGGAGTCGGCCTTCGAGCCCGTACTGCTGGAGCTGGTGGGCGGTGGCGCCGAAGGTGTTCGTCTCGATGACATCGGCGCCGGCCCGGACGTACTCCTCGTGGACCTCGCGCACGAGGTCGGGCGCCGTCAGGTTCAGCTCGTCGTAAGAGCGGTTGATGTAGACGCCCTTGGCGTAGAGCATGGTGCCCATCGCGCCGTCGAAGACCGTGATGTGGTCGCTCTCGATTAAGTCTCTGAACTTTTCCATGTGGGTGCCCGAAAAGAAAGTCCCGCGCCTAAACAACGCGGGACTTCTCGTGAACTTGGAAGTTGACGGCGAGGAAGCGCCGAGCTGTTTAGCTGTTTGTTTTACGTGGCCGCAAGTCGCCTTAACTCACCACGTCTTTTTGTCAACAGGGCTTATACGCCCGCGGCACGCGCCGTGTCAAGCGCGTGCCGCGGGGCTTCTGGAAGTTACCTCTGGCCGCCCGCGGTGCGGTTGCGCGCGGGCGTGCCGGTGGTCGTGTTGTGGTAGTTGGGGAAGGCCGGCTTCCGGTTGGGCACGGGCGGGGCCTTCTCAAGCGCGGCCAGGACGACGGCGACGGCGCGCTCAAGCTGCGGGTCCTGCCCCTTGCGCCACGCGGCGGGGTCGAAGTCCACCTCGATGTCGGGGGCGACGCCCTTGTTCTCGACCTCCCAGTCGCCGTTCGGGTTGTAGAAGGCGACGCGGGGGGCGGTGACGAAGCCGCCGTCAATCAGCGTCGGGTAGTCGTAGATGCCGACGAGCCCGCCCCACGTCCGCTTGCCGACGAGCGGGCCGACGTTGGCCTTGCGGAAGTACCACGGGAGCGCGTCGCCGCCGGAGCCGGCGTACTCGTTAATAATCATCGCCTTCGGCCCGAAGATGGAGGCCGATGGCGTCGAGAAGGGCTCGCCTTCGCGCGTCGCCCACCAGTTCATCAGGGGGCGGTTCAGGTAATCGACGATGTAGTCGGCCGCGGTGCCGCCGCCGTTAAATCTTTCGTCAACGACCGCGCCGCGCTTGTCGGTCTGCGCGAAGAAGTAGCGGTTGAAATTCGTGTAGCCGCCGCCGGCCGTGTCGGGCAGGTAGATGTAGGCGAGGCGGCCGCCGCTCAACTGGTCAACCTTGCGCCGGTTGTCCTCGACCCACGCGAGGTTGCGCAGGCCGACTTCCGATTCGACGGGGACGACGACCACGTCGCGGGCGCCCGTGCCGTCGGGGTTCGGGCCGACCTTAATCATGACGGACTTGCCCGCCGTCCCCTGGAAGAAGCTGTAGAGGTTGTCGGTCGAGCGCACTTCGCGCCCGGCGACGGCGAGCAGGTAGTCGCCGACGTTGACGTTGACGCCGGGCTGCGTCAGCGGCGCTCTCAAATTCGGGTTCCAGTTCTCGCCGTTGTAGATGCGGGCGAAGCGGTAGCGACCCTGCTCGACTTTGAAGTCGGCGCCGAGCAGGCCGCCGCGGACGCGGGTGACGTTGGGCGTGTCGCCGCCGCCGACGTAGAGGTGGCCGACGGTGAGTTCGCCGAGCATGTCGGAGAAGAGGTAGTTCAGCTCGGCGCGGCTGGCTATCTGGTCGAGGTAGGGCTCGTACTTCTTCTCGGCGGCCTTGATGTCGAGGCCGTGGTAGTTGGGGTCGTAGAAGAAGTCGCGCTGGATGCGCCAGACCTCGCGGTACATCTGGCGCCACTCGGCGCGCGGGTCCACGTAGACTTCGATGGCGTCCATGCGGAGCGCGCCCTCGCCGGGCTTGGGCGGCGCGGCCGTGGCCGCGACGGCGCAGGATTCGCCGACGCAGTACATCATCTTCTCGCCGTTGGCCGAGAGGTCGAAGAAGCTGAGGTTGTCGAGCACCTTGTCGAGCTTGCGCTTTTCGAGGTCGAACTTGTGAAGCGTCTGGGGGCCGCCGCCGCGCGAGAGCGGGGCGCCTTCGAGGACGAAGATGGTCCCGGCCTTGCCCGCGCGCAGGGCGTTGTAGTTGCGGGCGGGGATGGGGAGCGCGATGACGCGCTGCGAGATGTTGTCGAAGTCAATCTTCACTTCGACGGCGTCCTTCTTCTTGGCGGCGGCTGCCGCATCGGCGCCGGGCTTCTGCGGCTGCTCCGGCGCGGGGACGGGGCCGGGCTGGTTGGCGGCGGCCGTCTCGTTCTTCTTCTCGGAGGCTTCGGAAGTCTCGGCGGGCGCCACCTTCTCCTCGTCCGACTCGGGCGCGAGCGGCGAGGGCAGGTCTTTGCGGAGCACGACGGCGTAGACGCTGCGGGTGACGGCGCGGCCGAAGCTCGACATGTCGAGCCAGCCGGCGGTCGGGCCGGCGTCGGTGCTGGCGGTGAAGTAGAGGTACTTGCCGCTCTTGTCGAAGGCGGCGAAGCGGGCGTCGCTCATGCCGTCCGTGACCTGCGTGGCCTTGTTCGTGTCGAGCGAGTAGACGAAGACGGCCGTCAGGCGGTTCTTGAGCTGCTTGGTGTAGGCGACCCACTTGGAGTCGGGCGCCCAGACGGGGTCGAGCGTGCGGAAGGGCTTGTCGAAGTTGTCGGTGTCAATTTTGACGGGCGTGCCCTTGGCGATGTCGATGTACCAGACGTTGAGGCGCTTGTCGTAGTAGGCGATCTTCTTCGAGTCGGGCGACCACGTCGGCGAGTAGAAGAAAGAAGGCGGGTTGCCCAAGGATATCTTCTTGACTTCGCCCATGCCGCTCTGCTCGCGGAGGTGGAGTTGGTATTCGCCCGACTCGTCGGAGAAGTAGGCGAGCCACTTGCCGTCGGGCGACCAGGCGGGGTCGCGCTCGGCGACGCCGGGCGTGTTCGTCAGGTTGCGCACGTCGCCCTTCTCGGTCGGGACGGTCAGAATCTCGCCGCGCGCTTCGACGACGGCGCGGACGCCCGCGGGCGAGAGCGAGGCCGATTGAAGCTGCTGGAAAGTGACCTTGTGGAAGCGGGGGCGGACCGAGGGCAGGTCGCCCGCGACGGTGATGTTGACGGGCTGCGACTTGCCGGATTGGAGGTCGAAGAGGTTGATGGAGCCGAACTGCTCGTAGACGATGGCGCCGGGGCCGGCGTCGGCCGACTTGATGTCGAGGCCGGTGTTCTGGACGGCCTGCGCGACGCGCTTGGTTCTAGTGTCGTACGAATAGAGCGTGACGGGGCCGTTGCGGTCGGAGAGGAAGTAAACGCGGTCGCCGACCCACATCGGGTTGTAGTCGTTCGAGTCGGTGCGGGGGACTCTTTCGACGGAGGAGTTCGAGAGGTCGGCTACCCAGACGGGCGTCGTCTGCCCGCCGCGGTAACGCTTCCAGGAGGCGAAGGCGCGCTGGAGCGGGACGTAGGCGAGGTGCGAGCCGTCGGGTGAGAACGACCCCTCCTCGGCCATCGGCAAGGGCACTTCCGTCTCCTGCCCGCCGTCGGGCGAGATGGTGAAGAGGCGGCTGAAGCGCGAGTAGCTGTTGCGTCCCGAGCGGAAGAGGATGGTCTTGCCGTCCTTCGACCACCCTTGCGCCACGTCGGCGCCGGGGTGGTAGGTGAGGCGGCGCGGGACGCCGCCCGAGGCCGCGACGACGTACACGTCGAAGTTGCCGTCGTACTCGCCCGTGAAGGCCAGCCACTCGCCGTCGGGCGAGAAGTAGGGCCGGGCCTCGACGCCGACGCCGGTCGTCAGGCGCGCGGCGTCGCCGCCCTCGCGCGGGACGGTCCAGAGGTCGCCGCCGTAGGCGAAGGCGATGTGGGTGCGGCTGAGCGTGGGCGACTGAAGGAGTTGAGGCTTCGGGCCTTGGGCGAGCGCGGCGGAGGCCGCCGAGAGTGCCAGAAGGATGGCGACGAGGACTTTACGCATGGGATTTCTCTCCGTGACGGGTGTTGGAAAATTCAGGCCGAGGATGTGCTTACGCGCCCGCCCGGCCCGGAGTTTCAAATTCAGTGGCGCTGGCAGCGCGGGCAGAAGTAGGTCGAGCGCCCGCCCTGCGTGACGCGCCTGACGGGCCGGGCGCAGGCCGGGCAGGACTGGCCCTCGCGGTCGTAGACGCGCCAGCGCCCTTCGTAGCCGCCGCCGTAGTAGCTGCCGTCGATGTTCTCGGGGTCCACGTTCATCGTCGAGCCGTGGGCGATGGCTTCGGCGAGGACGGAGACGATTGATTCGCGCAGCCGGGGGACGCGGCGGCGGGTGAACTCGGCGGCCGGGCGCAAGGGGTTGGCGCGGGCGAGGAAGAGGGCTTCGGCGGCGTAGATGTTGCCGAGGCCCGTCACCTTCGTCTGGTCGAGCAGCGTCTCCTTTATCGTGCGGCGCGAGCGCGAGAGCACGCCGCCGAGGTAGTCCTCCGAAAAATCCTCCGAGAAGGGCTCGGGCGCGAGCGAGCGAAGCTCCTTCACCTGCGTCAGCTCCGCGGCGCGGGCGAGCTTCATGAAGCCGAAGTGGCGCTGGTCCGTGAAGGCGAGCCGCCGCCCGTCGTCGAGCGCGAAGAGGGCGTGCGTGTGCGTCGGCAAGCCGCGCCCTTCGGGCAGGAGGAGGAAGCGGCCCGTCATCCTCAAATGCGTGATGAGCACCGCGCCGTTGTCGAACTCCGCGAGGACGTGCTTGCCGCGCCGCCCGACTTTTAACAGGGACGCCCCGCGCAGCCTTCCGGCGAACTCGCGAGGCGTCGTCTCGGGCGCGAGCCGCGGACGCAGGAGCTTTGCCGAGACGAAGCGCCGCCCGCCGACGAGGCTGTCGAGGGCGCGGGCGACCAGTTCGACTTCGGGTAGTTCAGGCATTCGTTTGTGCGAGCCGGGCGCCGTAGTCGAGCAGGGCTTCGCGCTTTTCGACCGAGGTCGCTTCGGAGTAGATGCGGAGCACGGGCTCGGTGCCGGACTGGCGGAAGAGGAGCCATGACTCGTCGCGGAAGAGGAGCTTGGTGCCGTCGAGCGTTTCGACCGAGGTGACTTCGTGCCCTTCGACCGTGGCGGGCGGCCGGGCGGCGAGCGAGTTGACGAGGGCTTGGCCGCGCTCGACTTCCGTGTGCAGGTCGCGGCGGTTGAAGTAGAACTCGCCGAACTCGCGGTGGACCTGCGTGACAAGCTCGCAGGGCGTCTTGCCCGACGAGACGACGGCTTCGAGGAAGAGGAGCGAGTTGAGTATGCCGTCGCGCTCGGGAATGTGGCCTCGGACGCCGATGCCGCCGGACTCCTCGGCGCCCATGAGGATGTCGTCTCGCAGCATGAGGTCGGCGATGTACTTGAAGCCGATGGGCGTCTCATAGAGCGGCAGGCCGTGCGCGGCGGCGATGCGCTTGAGGAGGACGGATTGAGAGAAGGTGCGGACGACGCCGCCCGTCATCCCGCGCCGCCGCGCGAGGTGGAGGAGGAGGACGGGGACGACTTCGTGCATCGTCATCGTCACGCCGAGTTCGCTGACGGCGCCAACGCGGTCGGCGTCGCCGTCGGTGGCGAGGCCGACGAGCGCGCGCGTCTCCGAGACTCGGTTCTTGAGCGGCCCCAGGTTGCGGTCAATCGGCTCGGGGGCGACGCCGCCGAAGAGCGCGTCGCGCTCGGCCCGGATGGTTTCGACCGTGAGGCTGCCGCCGCCGAGAAAGCTTTCGACCCAACGGCCGCCCGTCCCGTGCATCGGGTCAACGACGACGCGCGCGCCCGACGAGCGGAGCCGTTCGAGGTCAACGAGGGCGGCCAACTGATGCCGGTAACTCTCCGTCTCGGCTTCGAGCGCGTCGCGCGAGCAGGCGGCGGGCGAAGTCGAGACAGCCGGGCTCTCGTCCAACAGCGCCTCGACGGCGGCCGTCGTCTCCGGCGTCGCGCTCCCGCCCCACGCGGCCTTGAGCTTGAAGCCGTTGAAGGTCGCCGGGTTGTGCGAGGCGGTGATGACGACGCCGCCGGCCGCGCCCCGCTCGCGCACCGCCCACGAGACGAGCGGGGTGGGCACGTCGCGGTCGAAGAGCGAGACGGAGATGCGGTTGCCGGAGAGGATGCACGAGACTTGTTCGGCGAAGTGCTCGGAGAGGAAGCGCCGGTCATAGCCGACGACGACGGCGGGCGGGCCGTTCTTTGTGTGTTGTCGGAGGACGAAGTCGGCGTAAGCCTGCGCGACGCGGGCGACGTTGTCGAAGGTGAAGCCGTCGGCGATGACTGCGCGCCAGCCGTCAGTGCCGAAGCGGATGGGAAGAAGGGTGTCGGGAGTTCGTCTTGTCGTCACAGCGCGCCTCCGGCCCGCGTGTAGTCGGTCAGGCTAGTCTTGTCGCCGAGGACGGCGCCGGGGCCGACGTGGGCCGAGCGGCCGATGTGGCAGCCGCGGCCGACGACGGCGCCGACGACCTGCGCCGAGGAGCCGACGCGCGTGTGCGGCCAGACGACCGAATTCTCAATCCGCGCCTTCTCCTCGACGTGGACGCCCGCGCCGAGGACGGAGTTGATAACTTGCGCGCCCGGCTTGATGGTGCAGCCGTCGGCGATGACGGAGACGCGGTCAACCTCGGCCTGCGTGGCGAGGTCGAAGGTGCCGCGGCGGTCTTTCAGCTTCAGGCCGCGGACGCGCCCGGCGAGGATGTCTAGGTGGGCTTGCAGGTAGCGCGCGGGCGTGCCGATGTCTTGCCAGTAGGCGGCCTTGGGGACGTGCGCGTAGAAGCTCTCCCGGCGGCGAAGCAGGTCGGGGAAGAGGTCGTATTCGAAGGAGTAGTTTTCGCCGGCCGGGACGTATTCGGGGACGCGCGGGTCGAGGACGTAGATGCCGGCGTTGACGGTGTTGACGCGAATCTCCTCGGCCTTCGGCTTTTCGAGGAAGGCGCGGACGCGGCCGTCCTCCGCCGCCTCGACGAGGCCGTAGCCGCTCGGGTTCTCGACGGGCGCGAGGACGATGGTGGCGGCGGCCTTGCGCGCCTCGTGCTCGCGGATGACGGCCTTCAGGTCGATGTCGGTGAGGATGTCGCCGTTGAGGACGATGAAGGGCTCTTGAGAAGTCTCGGCGGCGAGGCGGTAGGCGCCGGCCGTGCCGATGGGCTTGGGCTCGTAGGTGAAGTTGAGGTTGACGCCGAAGCCGGCCGCGTCGCCGAGTTTCGACTCGACCTTGTCGGGCTCGTAGGAGAGCGAGACGGTGACGGAGTTGATGCCGGCGCGGCGCAGGAAGTCAATCTGGTAGAGGAGGAAGGGGCGATTGCAGACGGGGATGACGGGCTTGGGCGTGTAGACGGTCAGCGGCCGGAGTGAGCTGGCCTTGCCCCCGGCGAGAATGAACGCTTGCATAAGTCACCTGAGCCAGTCGCGCAGCGCCTCGCCGCGCCGGGCGTCGAGTTCGAGGCCGTCAACCTCGCTCATCAGCTCGCCCGCCTCCTCGAACGAGAGCGGGTTGCCGAGGATGGGGCGCCGGTAGTTGTCGCCGCCGTAGTCCCAGATGTCTTCGTTGGAGACGAAATTCTCGGGGCCTTGCGGCAGCCAGAGGGTCGTGTGCCGGCCGCCTTCTTCGACGACGACGGTCGGGCTCACGGAGGCGAAGGCGACGCCGCGCGGGCCCGTGAATGTCAGCTCGTCGGCGGCGCAGAAGAGGGCGCTGCCGCCGTGCGGCATGCGGAGCGAGCGGAGGCGGCTGCCGACGACGACGCCGCCGCGGGCGACCGCGCGCGGGTCGAGGATGACGGAATCGACGACGACGGAGTCGCGGATGTCGGCCGCGTCGGGGAGGTAACTGTTGACGACGATGTTGCCTCTGGCGTCGCGCCCGTGGGGGATGCCGAACACGTCGCGCGAGGCTTTGCCCTCGTCGGTATCGGCGATGAGCGATTCGAGGGTCTTGCGCAAAGGCGCGTGCAGGCCGATGTCAACCCAGAAGGCTTCGCCGAAGTTGAGCGCGCCGACGCGCAGCGGCCTCCCCGTCCGCTCGGCGAGCGCGGCGCGCAGGCGGGCGAGCTTGCGGTAGAAGTCGGGGAAGCGTTCTTCGAGCGCGCGGATGCCGTTCCGGCCGAGGCGCGCTTCGTGCTCCTGCTCGGAGCGCCAGTCCGATTCGTCGCGGCAGAAGAGGGCGAGCCAGACGTAGGGGTCCCAGTCGGCCGAGAGCGAGAGGGCGAAGACTTCGTCGCGGAAGATGTCGAGCGCGAGGTCGAGGAAGTCGTAAGAGAGGGCGAGGCTGCCGAGGTTGACGCCCGCCTGGCGGCCGGGCCGTGCGAGAGAGTCGAGCCGCGAGCGCAGGGAATCGAGCTCCTGACGCGAGAGGGCGAAGTTGATTTCACCCGTCTCGCCGTCGATGAGGAACCAGTCCTTCTCGCGGGCCAGCGTCTCGGTCGGCTCGGTCTGCCAGACGAAGCGGACGGCGTCGAAGTCGCGGAAGTTTTGCGTGCCCTTCGGCCAGAGCGTGCCGGGGATGATGGCCTCGTCGCCCCACTTGACGAGCAGGCCGCGGAAGCCGCCTTCGCGCAGGTGGTCAACCCAGCTCGCCGAGAAGAGGTTGGAGAGGTCGGCCGTGTTCATGTAGAGGCCCGCGTCGCCCGCGCGCCGCGGCGTGAGGAAGGCGGGCTTGCGGTTGCCGAGCGACTGGGTGAAGGGGCTCAGGCGTTTGCCCTTGCCGAAGACCATGCTCATGAGGGCGACGCCCGAATCGGGCGCGCCTTCGGACGCGCGGATTTGCGACCAGGCCAGCAGGGTGCCGAGGAAGTTGCCCTTCGGTCGGCTCTCGCAAAAGGAGTGGACGGGGACGGCCCGTTCGGCATTGAAGACTTCGCGGCCGACCGCCTCGAAGTGGCGCTGCCAGTAGGCCCGGTCTGACTCCGAGCCGGAGACGACCGAGACGAGCGAAGGGCCGCGCCCCGCGCGCACAAGCTCCAGATTCTCTCTGATGTTCCGGCGCCAGACTTCGAACATTAAATCAAGTCCTGACAGCGTGAAGGTCTGAAGACGCGGGGCCGGGCGGGAGTCGTCATGCGGGGGCGAGTCTATCACCCCGCCAACTTTGCGCACAAGCAACCGCTCCGGCGGCCGGATGCATTGCTTGACACCCCTCCGGGCGAACGTATAATCGAAGCCGTAAATCGTAAATCGTTAACCGTCAATAGATTTCTGTCATCCACACCGAGGTGTATTCATGCCTGAGAGAAGAGAGGCCGTCATCATCAGCGCCGTGCGGACGCCGACCGGCAAGTTTCAGGGCGCGCTCAAAGGTTTCGCGGCGACGGAGCTGGGCGCGCTCGTCGTGCGCGAGTCCGTCCGCCGCGCGGGCGTCGCGCCCGAAGAGGTGGACGAAGTCATCATGGGCTGCGTCATTCAAGCGGGCTTGGGCCAGAACCCCGCGCGGCAGGCGGCGCTCAAGGGCGGCATCCCCTTCGGCGTCTCGGCCGTCACGATTAACAAGGTCTGCGGGTCGGGTCTGAAGTCGGTCATGATGGCCGCGCAGGGGATTCAGCTCGGCGACTCGGAAATCGTCGTCGCGGGCGGCATGGAGTCGATGTCGAACGCGCCTTACCTGCTGAAGCAGGCGCGCGAGGGCTATCGCATGGGCGACGGCAAGCTCGTGGACTCGATGATTCACGACGGGCTGTGGTGCGCGTTCGAGAACTACCATATGGGCAACACCGGCGAGGTGGTGGCCGAACGCTACGGCGTGACGCGCGAGGAGCAGGACGAGTACGCCCTGAACTCGCACCGCAAGGCCGCGGCGGCGACGAAGGCGGGGAAGTTTAAGGATGAGATTCTGCCCGTCGAGATTCCGCAGAAGAAGGGCGCGGCCGTCGTGCTCGACTCGGACGAGGCCATCCGCGAGGACTCGACCATCGAGGCTTTAGGCAAGCTGCGGCCGGCGTTCAGGGAGGGCGGGACGGTGACGGCCGGCAACGCGCCCGGCGTCAACGACGGCGCCTCGGCCCTCGTCGTCACGTCCGAGGAGCGCGCGCGGCAGTTGGGCGTCGAGCCGATGGCGCGCGTCGCCGCGCAGGCCACGTCCGGCATCCAGCCGGAGCTGGTGATGATGGCGCCGGTCGAGGCCATCAGGAAAGTTCTGCGCAAGGCGGGCTGGTCGCTGAACGAAGTGGATTTGATTGAGCTGAACGAAGCGTTCTCAGTTCAGGCCGTCGCCATCATCCGCGAGCTTGGGCTCGACCCCGAGAAGGTTAACGTCAACGGCGGCGCCGTCGCCCTCGGCCACGCCATCGGCCAGTCGGGCTCGCGCCTGCTGACGACGATGCTGTACGAGATGAAGCGTCGCGACGCGCGCAGGGGCCTCGCGGCGCTCTGCCTCGGCGGCGGCAACGCGGTCGCCTTGGCCGTCGAAAGATAAGTCGGAGGAGTTTGAGCTTGGCTGAGATTATCGGCGTGGTCGGGGCGGGGACGATGGGTAACGGCATCGCGCAGGTGGCGGCGCGGGCCGGCTATCAGGTCGTGATGCGCGACGTGAAGAACGAGTTCATCGAGCGCGGGATGCAGGCGATTGACAGGAACCTCCAGAGGGACGTTGACAAGGAGCGTTTGAAGGAGGACGAGAAGCAGGCCGTCTTGAGTCGCGTCGTCGCGACGACCGACCTCGCCGACCTCGCCCGCGCCTCCTTCGTCGTCGAGGCCATCACCGAGAACCTCGAAGCCAAGCGCGAGCTGTTCCGTGCGTTGGACGAGGCGGTGCAGCCGGACGCGGTGCTCGCCTCCAACACCTCGTCCATCTCCATCACGAAGCTCGGCGCGGCCACGCGGCGGCCCGAGAAGGTCATCGGGATGCACTTCATGAACCCGGTGCCGGTGATGAAGCTGGTCGAGGTGATACGCGGCGCGGCCACGTCGGACGAGACGTGGGAGCGGACCCGCGAGTTGACGGAGAAGCTCGGGAAGACGGCGCTCGAATGCAACGACTCGCCCGGCTTCGTCTCGAACCGCGTGCTGATGCCGATGATTAACGAGGCGATATTCACTCTCTACGAGGGCGTTGCCACGCGCGAGTCCATCGACGGCATCATGAAGCTCGGCATGAACCACCCGATGGGGCCGCTCACGCTCGCGGACTTCATCGGCCTCGACGTTTGTTTAGCCATTCTCAACGTGCTGCACACCGAGTTCGGCGACCCGAAGTATCGGCCGTGCCCTCTGCTCAAGAAGTACGTTGACGCCGGCTGGCTGGGCCGAAAGACCGGCCGCGGCTTCTACGAGTATTAGAGACGTGACGCAGATCAGACGCGGACAAATCTTCTGCCAGCGTTGCAGCGCGCCGAACGCGCTCGGGCAGGACTCGTGCGCGCGCTGCGGGACGCGGCTGATGCTGGTCGTCGAGCCGACGGCGTCGCGCTTCGAGGGCGAGGGCGTGACGCGCGGCGGCGTCGAAGAGCACCTGCTGGAAAGAATCTCGGCGCTCGAAAATCACCTCTCGCGCCTGACCGACAAAGTCCTCCAACTCGCAGAACTCTCCCTCCGACAGTCGAGCACGAATTACTTAGACCAGACGCTCCTGCAATCCCTCATCGCCGTCTTGTCGGAGGTCGGCGTCCTCGACCGCCGACAGCTCGACGCCGCGTGGCGTGCCATCCGCGAGAGCGAGCGCGCCGAGAAGGAGGCGAAGGCGCGGCGCGAGGAGCTTTGCGAGCGGATAGTCGCGGCGGGCGAGGGCGCGCAGGGCGGAAGTTTCGCGCGGGCCGTCCGCGAAGGCTTCCGGCTGCTCGGCGAGGGGAAGACGCCCGCGGGCGTCCGCGAGCTTGAGCGCGCCTCGGCCGAGTCGCCCGAGAACGCGCCGCTCAACTCCTTCCTCGGCGAACACTTCTTCCGCGCGGGCAAGACGGCGCGCGCGCACGACTACCTTTCGCGCGCGTACGCGGCCGACCCCGAGTGCGGGCGCGTCGGCCTCCTGCTCGGGCTCTCCTGCGGCGGGAAGGGCGAGGCCGCGCGGGCGCGCGAGCTTCTGCGCGCGGCCGTCGAGCGCGTCGGCCCGTCCTTCGCCGCCCACTGTGCGCTCGGGCGGCTCTCGGCGGCCGAAGACGACTGGAAGGGGGCGCTGCGCGAGTTCAAGCTGGCGCTCATCGCGCGCCCCGGCGCGGTCGCGTACTTCCTCGTCGGCCTCGCGAACTTCCGGCTCGAACGACAGGCGACGGCCCTGCGCCACCTCGCCAAAGCCGTCGAAGCCGAGCCTGCCTACTCGGAGGCGCATTTCCTGAAAGCGTTCGCCCACCTGCGCGCGGGCGACCGTGAACGGGCGCGCGAGGCTTTCGCCGCCGCCGCCGAGGCGGGCGAGGCGCGTTACAAAGCCGCCCTGCGCGGGCTCGCGCGCGGGGGCAAGCTGAAGGAGCCGCAGATTTTATTCGACCCGCGCGGGAAACTTCTGGAGGGCGGCGACGCCCGCGTCGCGGCGGCCGTGCGCGAGGACGCGCTGGCGTCGGCCGCCCCGCGTTGACACTTTCGTTCAAGCCGTTATAATTGCAGCTTTTGTGCCCGAGCGCGCCCGCGGGCCGCGCGTGACCGAGGGGGTGTTTGAATGCGGATCGAGGTGGAGAACCTGACGGACAAGGGCGAGCCCTTCTCGCAGGTTTACGAGCCCGGACAGGTCGAGTTGGGCGAGGAGGTCGCGCGGGTCGCGGGCCAAACCGCGGTCGAGGGCCGCGCCAGCCGCAAGGGCGAAGAGGTCCGGGTCCGGGGGCGGATAAAGACCGAGGTCGAGCTTGCTTGCGACCGCTGCCTCGCGCCGCGGGCGACGCCGCTGGAGGTCGAGTTCGACACCTCCTTCATCCCGCAGGCGGCGGCGTCCGCCGAGACCGATAACGTCGAGCTGCTGCCCGAGCATCTGGTGCTGGCAACTTACGAAGGCGACGCGGTTGACCTCGACGAGTTGGTCCGCGAGCAGATAGTTTTGGCGCTCCCGTCGCGCAACCTCTGCCGCGAAGACTGCAAGGGACTGTGCCCCCGGTGCGGGGCCGATTTAAACGCGGAGACGTGCTCCTGCGAGACCAAAGAAGTGGACCCGCGCTGGTCCGCCTTGGCAGATTGGAAGAACGAAAAGCAGTAGATAGGGATATTTTAAGGAGTCATCATGCCTAATCCGAAACGCCGCCACTCGAAATCGCGCACGCGCCAGCGCCGCGCCCACGACGCCCTGCGCGCGCCGCAGACCAACCTCTGCCCGAACTGTCAGGAGCCCCGCATGCCCCACCGCGTCTGCCCGAAGTGCGGCCACTACAAGGGGCGCGAGGTCGTCAAGGTCGAGCAGGAAGTCTGAAAGCTTTCGGCCCGATGAGGCACACCAAACTGACCGGCAAAGTCGTCGTAGACGCGATGGGCAGCGACCGCGCCCCGCACCCCGAGATTGACGGGGCGATGGCCGCCGCACGCGACCTCGGCGTCGGCGTCATCCTCGTCGGCCAGTCGGAGAAGGTCGAGCCGGAGCTGCGCAAGTGCGGCTGGCGCCGGCAGGGCGACAAGGGCGTCGAGTTCGTCGAGGCGCCCGAGTTCATCGGCATGGGCGAGGCGGTCGCCACGGCCGTCCGCCGCAAGCGCCGGAGTTCTTTAAGAGTGGGCGCCCGCCTCGTCGCCGACGGTCACGCCGACGGCCTCGTCTCGGCAGGCAACACGGGCGCCGCGATGGCGACCGCCAAGATGGTCATCGGGATGCTGCCCGGCGTTGACCGCCCGGCGCTCGCCGCGCTCGTGCCGACTTCGTCGGGGCGGCCGACTTTGCTTCTTGACGTGGGCGCCAACAGCGAGTGCAAGGCGCAGCACCTCGCGCAGTTTGCTATCATGGGCGAAGCCTACTCGCGCTCGGTCCTCGGCACGGAGCGCCCTTCGGTGGGCTTGATGAGCATCGGCGAGGAGGAGGCCAAGGGCAACGACTTGACGAAGGAGACGTTCCCGCTCCTGCGCGAGTTGACGAGCCTGAACTTCGTCGGCAACGTCGAGGGGCGCGACGTGTTCACCGGAAAGGTCGATGTCATCGTCACGGACGGCTTCACCGGCAACGTCATGCTGAAGCTCTCCGAGGGGTTGCAGGCCGCCTTCATCACGATGATTAAGCGCGAGCTGTCGGCGTCCGTCATCACGAAGACGGGGGCGGTGCTGGCGCGGCCTGCCTTCCAGAATTTGAAGAAGCGGCTCGATTACGCCGAGTACGGCGGGGCGCCGCTTCTGGGGGTGCGCAACATCGTCGTCGTCGGGCACGGGAGCTCGAACGCGCGCGCCATCCGCAACGCCGTCCGCAACGTCAAGGAGTTCTCGGAGCACGGCGCGCAGCAACGCATCGAGAGCGGCATCGCCGAGACGAACGCGCGCGAGGGCGCGGCGCTGCGAGCAGCAGCCGCCGAGTGAAGGAGAGGGAAGGGGGGCCGATGGCAGAAACCAGAGCAGCCATACTCGGGACGGGGCGCGCCTACCCGGAAGGCGTCTTGACGAACGCCGACCTGGAGAAGATGGTCGAGACTTCGGACGAGTGGATCACCTCTCGGACGGGCATCAGGCAGCGGCACAAGGCGGGCGAGGGCGAGTACACCTCGATGTTCGCCGTCGCCGCCGCGCGCAAGGCCATCGAGCAGGCGCGCATCGACCCCATCGACATCGGACTCGTCATCTGCGCCACCGTCTCGCCCGACCAGATTTTGCCCTCCACGGGCTGCTTGATTCAGGCCGAACTCGGAGCCAACCGCGCCGCCGCCTTCGACCTCGCCGCCGCCTGCTCCGGCTTCCTCTACGGCCTGACGCTCGCCAACCAGATGATTCGCTCGGGCCAGACGCGCTACGCCCTCGTCGTCGGCGCCGAGATACTGACCCGCTTCGTCGATTACACCGACCGCTCGACGTGCGTCATCTTCGGCGACGGCGCGGGCGCCGCCGTCCTCGGCCCGGCCGACGACGGCCGCGGGATACTTTCCACGCGCATCTACTCGGACGGCCGCTTCACCGAACAGCTCTTCTCGCCCGGCGGCGGCACGCGCATCCCGACGACGGCCGACACGCTGTCGCAGGGGCTTCACTTCTTCAAGATGCGCGGCAACGAGTTGTTCAAGGTCGCCGTCCGCTCGATGGCCGACGTGTCGCGCGAGGTGCTGGACGAGGCCGGCTACAAGGCCGAGGACGTGAAGCTCTTCATCCCGCACCAGGCCAACCAGCGCATCACGGACGCGGTCGCCAAGAACCTGAGCGTGGACGAGTCAATCGTCTACTCGAACATCGCCGAGCACGGCAACACCTCCGCCGCCTCCATCCCCATCGCGCTCGACGAGTGCGTCGAGATGGGGCGCGTCAAGGAGGGCGACCTCGTGCTGCTCGCGGCCTTCGGCGGCGGCGTCACCTGGGGCGGCGCGCTGCTGAAGTGGTAAGAGTTTACCGACGACGATAATGGCTATTGCCTATATCTTTCCGGGCCAGGGGTCGCAGGCGCCGGGCATGGGGCGGGAGCTGGCGGAGGAGTTCGCCGCGGCGCGCGAGGTCTTTGAGGAGGCCGACGACGCACTCGGCTTCGCGCTCTCCCGGCTCTGCTTCGAGGGCCCGGCCGAAGAGTTGCAACTGACGGAGAACACGCAGCCGGCCATCCTGACGACTTCCGTGGCGGTGCTGCGCGCGGTCGAGTCTGAAGGGCTGCCCGCGCCGGATTTCGTCGCCGGCCACAGCCTCGGCGAATACTCCGCGCTCGTCGCGGCAGGCGCGCTCAAGTTGCGAGACGCCGTTCGGGTCGTCCGCCAGCGCGGTCGCTTCATGCAGGAGGCCGTGCCGGTCGGCGAGGGCGCGATGGCGGCCGTCATGGGCGCCGACCTCGAAACGGTGAGTGCCGTGTGCGAGGAGGCGAGGCAGGGCGCCGAAGTTTGTAGCCCGGCCAATATAAATTCGCCCGGCCAGATTGTTATCGCGGGGAGCGCCGCGGCCGTCGAGCGTGCGTTGCCGCTCCTGAAGGCGCGAGGCGCGAGGCGGGCCATCCCGCTCAAGGTGAGCGCGCCTTTCCACTGTGAATTGATGCGCCCCGCGCGGGAGCGGCTGGAAGAGGTCTTGAAAGAAGTCGAATTCAACGACCTGCGCGTGCCGCTGGTGAGGAATGTTGACGCGGTCATCATCAGCGGGGCGGCGCAGGCGAGTAAGTCGCTGGTCGAGCAGGTCACATCGCCCGTGTTTTGGCGTGAGTCGGTTGAGAGACTGGCGAGCGAGGGCGTGGACACCTTCGTCGAGGTCGGGCCGGGCAAGGTGCTGTCGGGCCTCGTCAAGCAGACCGTGCAGGGCGCGCGCCTCGTGAACGTCGAGGACCGCGCCACCCTCGCGGCGGCGCGAGAGGCGCTGACGGGCGCGAGCGTGTAAGAGGTTTCACACTTCAAATAGAGGAGCAGGAATAATGGCCGATCAAGAGATCGAGAACAGAGTGAAGCAGATCATCGTTGACGAGCTGGGCGTGGACGAGAACGAGGTGACGCCCAACGCGCGCTTCATCGACGACCTCGGGGCGGATTCGCTCGACACGGTCGAGCTGGTGATGCGCTTCGAGGAGGAGTTCGGCATCGAAATCCCGGACGAGGACGCCGAGAAGATTCAGAGCGTCCGCGACGCCTACAACTACATCGACCAGCACAAGAAGTAGGCGGGCTCGGCGCGCGCCGCCCGCCGCCGCCCCCTGCCGGCAGGGGGCGGCCGTGTGCGTATTTCTCCCCAGGGAGGGGTAAGAGCTTTGAAACGTCGCGTTGTGGTAACGGGCCTCGGCCTCGTCACGCCGTGCGGCCACTCGGTGGCCGACACGTGGGGGGCGCTTCTGGCGGGCCGCAGCGGCGTCTCTTTCATCGAGAAGTTCGACACCACGAAGTTCTCCGTGAAGATCGCCGCCGAGGTCAAGAATTTCGACCCGCTCAAGTTCGTCGAGAAGAAGGAGGCGCGCAAGATGGGCGCCTTCATCCACTACGCCATCGCGGCCTCGGACGAGGCCGTCTACGCGAGCGGACTCCTCGAACCGGGCCAGAAGCTCTACGACCGGCTCGGCATGGAGCGGGCCGAGCGCGTCGGCACCTACATCAGCAGCGGCATCGGCGACTTCTGGGCCATCGAGCGCGAGCACGAGAAGCTTTTGAATCAAGGCCCCGACCGCGTCTCGCCCTTCTTCATCCCCTCGGCCATCGTCAACCTCGCCGCCGGCCAGGTCTCCATCCGCTTCGGCGCCAAGGGGCCGAACTCCGCCACGGCGACGGCCTGCTCCGCGGGCGCGCACGCCATCGGCGACAGCTTCAAAATCATCCAGCGCGGCGACGCCGACGTGATGATTTGCGGCGGCGCCGAATCGGCCATCACGCCGATGTCGGTGGCCGGCTTCGCCGCCATGCGCGCGCTCTCGACGAAGTACAACGACGACCCCGCCCACGCCTCTCGCCCCTTCGAGCGCGACCGCGACGGCTTCGTCATCGGCGAGGGCGCGGGGATGTTGGTCCTGGAAGAGTTGGAGTTTGCGCGGGCGCGCGGCGCGAAGATTTACGCCGAGCTGGTCGGCTACGGCATGACCGCCGACGCCTTCCACATCACCATGCCGGACGAGACCGCCTCGGGCGCGGTGCGCGTGATGAACATGGCGATGCGCGACGCCGGGGTCGATCCCTCGGAGATCGGCTACATCAACGCGCACGGCACGTCCACGCCCTACAACGACAAGTTTGAAACCGCCGCCATCAAGAAGACTTTCGGCGAGCACGCTTACAAGCTGGCCGTGAGTTCTACGAAATCAATGACGGGGCATCTGTTGGGCGCTGCGGGCGGCATC
>DASZEK010000126.1:0-83265 GCA_035941045.1 Pyrinomonadaceae bacterium
GACCCATCCAAATATCCGGGCCTTTAGTCGGTCACCTTCGCGCCCCCGCCCGGCGTGCCGGCGCCCGCGGCCGGCTTCCGCACGAACTACTCGTACGACGCCCTCGGGAACCTGCGCCGGGTCGAGCAGCCCTGGGAGGTGAACGGGCAGCAGACCGTCCAGCGTCGCTTCTTCATGTACGCCTCGCTCTCGCGCCTCATCCGGGTTAAGAATCCGGAGCAGGGGGCCTTGACGGCGGACGCCAGCTTCCCCTCCCTGACCGATCTGACCTGCTTGTCGTGCTGATGTCCGCCACGGCCGCACAGTCGGACTGGGTGCGCACAGAAGTTGAGTACGACGCTCGGAATGGAAAGGACATAATTCTATGCCGGATCGATCAATCCACGCTCCCCGACTTCCTAACGGATTTGCACTGCCTGGACTTTAGCCGGGATATCATGCGTGGGGTGGTTGATCTCTTGGAAACCTTGAAGCTATCACTGCCTCCTGAGAGCGTTTTGGGTGATTGCTACAAGGAGATTTTCCGTCGGTTGGTGGCTATCAAGTTGAAAGGTGCTGATCGCTACCAGACGCACATTCCGGGTATGGAGCTGAGAACACCGGAGGAGAAGGTCATCCGATGGAAGGATCGTGCACTCCCCTCCACGGCTGGAATCGTCGTGCCGAGCCGCGATTTCTTGCGCGCTAGCTACGGCGGCTCGCTCGAAGACCTATTTCGCAGGTATCTCAAGGAGATCGGATGGAGCTATTCGCCCATTGACAGCGATCACTATGGAGAGGTCCATTACAGGGACGGGGCGACGACCTACTACCTCCGCAGCAGCGTGCTGGGCGGGTCCTGCCTTTCGGTGACGACCGACGCCCGCCCCTTGATGTACGGCTGGTCCGTGAGCTGCTCGCGCGGTGGGATCTGGGACAATTCTCCGACCTGCGCGTGCAACCGCTTGTGATTCTCTTGCGCCGGATCGCCGCCGATAAGTTGGCAGTCGGCGCACAAGAGGGCGAGCACGACCGACCCGACCGCGCGCGGGCCGGGGTAAAGGGCGGAGATACAGGCCCCATTTTACTCCTCCTGGTGTCTCTATGATTTCGGGCACACGCCGGAAGGCGTCCCATCAGGTAAGGCGTGAATGTGGCTCAAAAGTGCTAATGGGGTCAAGACAATAATTTTCGGGGGTACCGTTAAAGGGGCGGGCCTCTTCGGGGGCCCGCCCCAGCGCCTGCGCTCACTCGGCCAGCACGACGAGCGGCTTCCCTTTTTCGACGACATACGTGGCGAGTTCCGCCCCGTTGCCGCTGCCGACGTTCTTCACCGCGTGGATCGTTCCGGCAGGGATGAACAGGACTTCGCCAGCCTTGAGCGTCACTGGCGGCTTGCCCTCGACCTGATACTCCAGCAAGCCTTCTATGGCGTAGACGATTTCTTCACCCGGATGGCTGTGCCTGGGCGCCGCCACCCCGGGGGCGAAATCAACGCGCACCTGGACGACCTCGCGCCCCGGGGTGGCCAGGTCGTGCCGCTGGAGATCGGTGCGCTTGACCCCCGGCTGCTGCGTCCGCGCCGCGTACGACGCCAAACTGCCTCCTACTATCAGCACCGCTAACGCCATGATTCGAGTCGTTTTCATAAAGCTGTACATAGTGCCCCTTTTTTCCTTCGCAGGGAAAACTGTGGCGAGAGACATTTCTCTCCCCACGACAATTAGCTATGGTTTTCAGATGGTCTAGATGATTCTGGAGAATCTGAGAAGGGAGTGAGCTAGGCTCGGTTCGCAACGATGATGTGCTTCATATCGAAGTAAGTCAAGACCGCAAGACCTACAGTGAAGCATGCGGGGCGTCTCGGGCAAATGTAACGGTAGCGTTGCCAAAAATTTTTATACACACCAGATATTGAGGTAGCGGCATGTTCTTCGCCACTATTAATTGTGGCGAAAATATTTTTCGCAACACTACCGGTGATGCCGGGCGTTAGATGCTTCTCTGTACCTCACGAATATTGTTTGGGATAATAAACGGTATGGCATTTGAGAATTTCCGACAGAAAGTTCCTTATATAGAATTTCTCACCAGTGAAGCGAAATCTGCTCTCGCCGATTTACAAGAACAAATAGAAGCAGAGGACGTGTTAGATTTTTTGCTTGCCACGGTCTCGCCTTTCGAAGAAAAAATCCTCCAGATGCGATTCGGACTTTTGGGGTAGCGCGAACATTCTACGAATGAAATAGCTGAACGTTTTCAAAGAAGTCCATCTTGGGTGCGACAGCGCCAAGCCCGCGCCCTTCGTAAATTGCGAAATGCCCCTTCACTCGAATCAATGAGATCATTCCTTGAATGGAAAAGGGAGCACCTAGAAAAATATGAAACCACTCCTATAGAACTATTGCCTGTTATTGAAAAGGCTACCCGATTAACACCTGCCTTGATTGAACATTTACGTTCACACAGCGAGGATTTGGAAAATTTAAGGTGGGATGTATTTGAGGGTTTGGTTGCTGAGTTCTTCGCTAGCTGGGGATGGGAAGATGTGCGGCTAGTTGGAAGAAACAGTAAAACTTCTGCCGATATATTTGCGGCTTATATCTTAAACCCGTTAGGGGTGAAGATCAGATATTTCGTCGAGGTTAAACGGTGGAAGCGTAAAGTAGGGGTACAGATTATAGATCAAGTATATGGTGCTATGATCAGCGAGAGACAGGCTTTTGGCTGGCATGCTGCCATGATTGTTTCTCTGGTCGGTTTTAAAGACTTTGAGAAATATAGTCGTGAAACTCTTATTTTGAAGGGAGTTGAGCTGAAAGACCGAAACGACCTTTTAATGTGGCTGAAAGGGTATAAGCCAAACAAGAGTGGTCTATGGCTTCCCCAGCCATTAACTGAGATTTGAGGTATTCAAATCAAAGCCGCATCTAACAATGGCATGCACCCGACGCCCCGCCACGCGGTCTCTCATGATAATTGCGCAGGGGCGCGGGTGATGCCGGGCGTTAGACGCCTTCCGTTGGTGGAATGTAAGAGGTGAAGCTAACAGCAGTATTAAACATGAGGCCAAATCATGAAGCGCATTCAAATGATCTTTTTGGCTCTTCTTGCCACGTTCGTCTGCTCCGTGGTGACTAGCGCCCAAGATATCCCCGCACCAGTGGCTAAAGTTATAGAGGAACTCGAATGTAAGATGCAGAAGAGTATGCCAGACTGGAAGCGCCAGCGTGTAGAGCCATTCTCGAAGACCGAGCGTGTGGTGATCGACGACTGGTCGAACTGCGGGCTAAGCGTGAGAGTAGCCATCAATTACTCACTGTCAGAGGCCGAGGCTATTAAGGGGCTGCGGCGCCCTACGGCGTCCGAAGGCAAAGCTGTCCCGGGCTTGGGTGATGAGGCTTTCGCGTGGGGCTATAACGATTACATCGGCATGAGAATAGGGGATCTTACGTTCTCCATCAGCGCCGGTTCATCGTTGTCGCTGCCGGGCGTAGACGCTGGTGAGGGTTCCGCCCTCAGGCGGGCGGAGGAGGCGGCCTTAAATAAAGGCTTCGCGCGGCTGATTTCAACTTTCCTCCCCCAGCCGGATGTGAGATGCGGAGAGTTGTTCGAGAGATACCGGTAAGGTTTTCTGGTTGCGCGGCGTCTAACAACGGCATGCACCCGACCCGATTCAGCGCGGATGTCATCCGCAAGACTTGAATGCCTATTTTGTTGTGTGCGGGCGGGTGATGCACGCGTTCGGCCTCTTCGTGACAGAACAGAAGCCGCGACTGCTTTGTGTGTCGCTAGCTGGCAGGGAGAAACTAGTATGTCCCCCGAAGGTTCTACGGGTGAGCGGCGGGCCGAGACCACGCCCGCATACAAATCAACGCCGCTTCGGCCGGCAATCATCATGACAGCCGTTCTCGTCTGGGCATTGGTCGTCGCGCTGATAGTGCGCGTCCCGGCCTGGGCGGGCATCTTCCTGGCCGTCCTAACCGGGGCATCGTTCCTGGCCTTCCTGGGGGGGTACTTATACCTCTTCGCGAGGGATCGCGAGTCGCTCCGCACAGGCCGCATGGGGCGCGGCGCGCTCGCCGCGAAGCCTGCCGCTGGGGAGAGAGGAGCGTTGGCTGCGGGCAGCTCCATGCCGGTGGGGGTCCGGGAGTCATCCGGGGTTCCGGTGTCAGAGGCGAAACTGGTGGCGGAACGTCGCCCTCACTAGACCGCGCCGAGGCCGAACAACGGCATGCACCCGACCCGATTCAGCGAGCCTCTCATCGAGAGCTTGCGTGGTTTCGTAGTCGTGTGCGGGCGGGTGATGCCGGGCGTTAGATGCTTGCTAGTTGTGTGAGGCGGATGTGAGGCCCAATATCAGGCGTTTCCTTAGTTCAGCTATCCTCGGTGTCCTTATCTCGCTGTCCCTGACTGCGTTGCGTCACCCGATCAGTTACTTGGTAGCACTTCCCGGGTGGCTCGCTTTGGGGGCGGCGCATGGGAGTCTTACCAAGAATCGTGCCACCCGCATCACGACATTCGTCATAGCAAATGCGGTGGTATACGCCTTGATAATTTGGGGCATCCGGTCGCTCCTCTCAAAGCGTAAAGGAGTCGCGTGACCTCATCGCGGCCGCATCTAACAACGGCATGCGCCCGACCGCGAACGGCGCGGCTCCCACCCGCAAGACTTGAAAGCTCGTTCAGTTGAGTGCGCGGCGGGTGATGCCGGGCGTTAGACTATCTACTCTTACATAATTGCCGTTTGAAGACTCAGAAAAGCGTGTATGAAGACGTATCTTCATACACGCTTTTCTACGTTAAAGGATTACCTTCCTTCACCTTTGCTCCTCGCTAAAAAGCCTCATCATAGATCGCCTGCATTCACCTCAGCTAAGAAGCATCCGCTCCACGTTTCTTGCGGCGACGGAACTCGGCGACTTTGGCGCGATTGCCGCAGGCGGTCATCGAACACCATCGTCGATCACTAGACCGCGACGTGTCCAGAAAGAGCAGTGCGCAGCCGTCGCCTTCGCACTGACGCACGCGCTCACCCTGCTCGCCGCCGAAGAGGCGTATCGCCTCGTGCGCGAGCGAGGCGAGCGAGGCTCTCGCATCCCCCGCCAGACTAAACGAGCCGTTGCGTGCGAGCCGCGGCGTCGCCGGGGGATTCGCGGCGATCGCGTTGATTGTGCTCAGGCTCTTGGCGGGCAACGCCCCCGTTGATACGCGCCACGGCTAACTGATAAATGGCCTCACGAAGGCGCCTCGCGTCTTCGAGGTCTTGCGGCGAGGCGCCCGAGCGTGTCTTTGCAAACCCCGCGGCGGCGAGCCAACGGTCGAGGTCCCTCGGGCCCCCGAGCAGCTCGCGCGGTTCCGGCTTGAGTCTCGCGGCCAGCGTCGCCGCGAGGTCGAGCGCGGGGTGACCGCCGCGGAACCGGAAGCCATCCCGCGTCTCCCCTAGGTTTGTGCCGGCCGGTGGGATACTCGTCATGCCGGCGATAATACAAAACGCGGGGGGGGGCAAGTAACTCTATTGACAGGTTACGCGCATCAGCCATACTGCGTGCAGAGTAACCTGTCAATCTAGTTACAAGAAAGGAGACAACGAAGTGAAGTATCGAATCGTAGCCGGCCTGGCGATGTGCGGACTTGCCTTGGCGACAATCTCGGCGCGCGCGCGGCCCGGGCAGGACCGGGCGCTGTCGCTCCGCGGCACATGGGTGATGGATGAGGCGTATGAGATCCGCGCCGACGGCACGCGCACGACGACCTAGGGCGAACACCCAGACGGGCTGATGATGGTCGACGAGGCCGGCCGCTACAGCGTGAAGATCTACCGCCCGGGCCGACGCTAGTTCAAGTTCGGCGAGAAGAGCACCGCCGAGCCGGACGAGCTTCGCGAGGCGTTGATCGGTTCGAGCACGCACTTCGGCCGCGTGCGGGTCGACCCGGAGGCCCGCCAACTGATCTTCGAGGTGCAGGCGGCAGCATTCCCCAACTGGCAGGGCAAGAGGCAGGCGCGCGACTACACCTATGCGAACGGCGTGCTGACTTATCGCGTCCCGGCGAGCGCTTCGGGCAGCGGCACGGTCACCTATTCGGTCTGGCGCAAGGCCGGCTCCTAATTGAAGTAGAATTAGTAGCGATGACCGGCGGTGGCCTTATGCCTCAAGAACCCCGTCCGCTATCATCGAAGCGCGCTCGTGCCATTCCGGCAATCCTGATGTCAGCGCGGCGCGTGAGGCGCGTACCACCCCATCCCGTGGCATCTTTGGCATGAGTCCGTGCCCGGTGCTGGCGCTTGAGCCTTCTTCCAGCCCGATCCCCCGCAGACCTCGCACTGGCGTGGGTAGTGTTGCAAAAAATATTTTGGCTACACTTAGTAGCGGTAGAGAGAATCTTGTAACCTCAACATCTGGTGTAGTCAGAAAGTTTTTGCAACACTACCCCGGCGAGTGTACCTGAGAGGCGGCGTGTCGCGTTGTGATATATTCGGGTTCCGTCGAGTCGTACAACAAAGTTCATTCATCCCTGAAGACGGTAGAAATACCCCCGGGCGCGGGCCCGCGCGGGGAGTTGCCGATCTGACACATATGCGACGTGGAGTGAGTCGAGCCGGCATCGCGGCGGCGCTCGTCATCTTGTTCGCGGCTCTCGTTTGTGCGGCGCCCGAGGCGCTCGCGCAGGGGGGCTGTTCGACCGTGCCCGCCTCGCGCCTCGCGCGCGTGCGGCGCGGCGTCAACCTGAGCCACTGGTTCGCGCAGTCGCCCCGGCGCGACTACTCCGAGAAGCACTTGCGCGGCCACACGACGGCGCGCGACGTCGAACTGATTAAAAGTCTCGGCTTCGACCACGTCCGCTTCACCGTCGAGCCCGCGCCCCTCTTCGAAGAGGCGCGCCCGGCAGAACTCAAACGCGACTACCTGAAGCACCTGGACGCCGCGCTCGACATGCTGCTCGGCTCAGGGCTCGCCGTCGTCTTCGACCTGCACCCCTCGGACGAGTTCAAGCTGAGGATGAGAAACGACGACCGCTTCGTCGCGGCGCTCGCGGACTTCTGGCGCTCGCTCGCGCGCCACCTCTCCGCACGCGACCCCGAACGGTTCCTCCTCGAGATCGTCAACGAGCCGATGGTAGAAGACCCGTACCGCTGGATGGGCATCCAGGCGCGGCTCGCCGCCGCCATACGCGAGGGCGCGCCCCTTCACACCATCGTCGCGACGGGCCCGCGCTGGTCTTCCGTAGACCAGCTGCTCCTGATAGAGCCCGTCGCCGACACGAACGTCGTCTACAACTTCCACTTCTACGAGCCGCACAACTTCACGCACCAGGGCGCGACCTGGGGCGCTGACTACTGGCCGCACCTGAAGGGCGTGCCCTACCCCGGCAGCCCCGAGGCGGTCGCGCCGCTCGCCGCCGCGGCCGAACGCGAGAACGTGCGCGCGATACTGAAGGACTACGGCGAGCAGCGCTGGGACGCCGCGCGCGTCGAGCACGAGGTCGGACTCGCGGCCGAGTGGGCGCGCAGGCGCGGAGTCCACCTGACATGTAACGAGTTCGGCGTCTACCGCGCCTTCACGCCCCCCGACGCACGCTTGCGCTGGATAAAGGACGTGCGCGCGGCCCTCGAACGTCACGGCATCGGCTGGGCGATGTGGGACTACGCCGGCGGCTTCGGCGTCGCCGTTCGCAAAGACGGCCGCGCCGAGTTAGACCCCGACACGGCCGCCGCGCTCGGCCTCAAACAGTACCGCGAGCGGTAGCGAGTGGCATCGAGAGCCGCATCCGATGCCGCCCGCGGCCGCCCGCTGTATTGTTAACTCCTAACACCGGAGGATTGAACCCCTTGAGCAAGAAATTTTCGAGACGCACATTCGCGAAGGTGGCGGGCGCGGCGGCACTCGGCGCGGCGGCCTTGCCTCGCGGCGCGGAAGCCGTTAACCCTGGGACCTGCCCGCCCGCCGCGCCGCAGGCTTACTCCGGCGCGCAGGGCGACGCCTTACGCGCGTTCCCGCCGGGCTTCATCTGGGGCACGGCGACGGCTTCGTACCAGGTGGAGGGCGCGGTCAAGGAGGACGGGCGCGGCCCTTCCATTTGGGACACCTTCTCGCACACGCCGGGCAAGACCGTGGAGGGCGCGACCGGCGACGTGGCGAACGACCACTACCACCTCTACAAGGGCGACGTGCAGTTGATGAAGGCGCTCGGGGTCAAGGCGTACCGCTTCTCCATCGCCTGGCCGCGCGTCTTCCCCAACGGCGACGGACCCGCGAACCCGAAGGGGCTCGACTTCTACAACCGACTCGTGGACGAACTCCTCGCCAACGGCATACAGCCCTACGCGACGCTCTACCACTGGGATTTGCCGCAGTCCCTGCAGGACCGCTTCGGCGGCTGGGAGGGGCGCGACACCTCGAAGGCTTTCGCGGACTATGCCGGCCACGTCGCCGCGCGCCTGACCGACCGCGTCAAGCACATCTTCACCATCAACGAGTTCGGCGCCTTCATCGAGGTCGGCTACCGCTGGGGTGTACACGCGCCGGGCTTAAAACTCACGGGCCTGCGCCTCAACCAGACGCGCCACCACGCCGTCCTCGGCCACGGACTCGCCGTGCAGGCCATCCGCGCCGCGGCGAAGCAGGGCACGAAGGTCGGCCTCGCGGAGAACATCACCATCCCCGCGCCCGTCTTCGAGTCGCCCGAGAACATCGCCGCCGCCGAGCGCGCCGCGCGCGAGATGAACGCGCAGTACCTGAACGTCATCGTCGAAGGGAAGTACACCGACTGGTACCTGAAGCAGGCGGGCGCGGACGCGCCGAAGTTCACGGCCGAGGACCTGAAGATAATCTCTAGCCCGCTCGACTTCATCGGCATCAACGTCTACACGCCGCAGTTCGTGCGCGCCTCGGACGCGGAGCCGGGCTTCATACACGTGCCGCACCCGAAGTCCTTCCCGCACGCCCCCTCCCCGTGGCTCTTCGTCGCGCCGGAGGCGCTCTACTGGGGGCCGCGCCACGTCGCGAAGCTGTGGGGCGCGAAGGAGATCTACATCACGGAGAACGGCTGCTCCTCCTCGGACGAGCCGGCGGCTGACGGCAAGGTCTACGACACCGACCGCGTCACGTACCTGCGCGGCTACCTGTCGCAACTGCGCCGCGCGACGGCCGAGGGCGTCCCCGTCAAAGGTTATTTCCTCTGGAGCCTGATGGACAACTTCGAGTGGGCTGACGGCTACACCAACCGCTTCGGCATACACTACGTCGACTACAAGTCGCAGAAGCGTACGCCCAAGCTCTCCGCCGACTTCTACCGCGAAGTCATCGCCCGCAACGCCGTCGTCTGAACAGGCGCGCGGAGGTGCAAGTCAGAACCGCCCGCGGTAGCGGGTGGGTCGGCTTGGCTCTCAACGTCTGCAAACCGTAAGTCTGACCCGCCCTCAACCGAGGGCGGGTCAGTCTCTATGGTTGTGTTGCAGCAACCGCCCTGAGATATAATCTACCCTCCGCTAAGCCATCATACTCCGGGAATCATACTCTTGAAGCAGCATAAGAACCCGTTCAAGTGGCGCCACTTCGAGCCCAATATCATTCTCCTTTGTGTCCGCTGGTACTGCCGCTACGCACTCTCTTAGCGCGACCTCGAAGAGATGATGAGTGAGCGCGGACTCTCCATAGATCATACGACTGTCTGGAGATGGGTACAGCGTTACGCGTCTGAAATTAACAGGAGAATGCGGCCGCACCTGAAGATGAGCGGCACCTCGTACCGCCTCGACGAGACGTATGTGAAGGTCGGTAACGAATGGAAGTACCTTTATCGCGCAATCGACTCGACTGGCCAGACGATCGAGTTTATGCTCACCGCAAAGCGTGACGTTTCTGCGGCAAAAAGGTTCTTCAAGAACATAATGAGGGCGGATCACCGGAGGCTGCCGTTCACGATCGGCACCGACAAGCATGCCTCCTACCCGGAGGCATTCGCCGCCTCTGTGAAGGAGAGGTGCTCCCCTCGGATTGCAAACTCCGGCGCGTCAAGTATCTCAACAACGTGATAGAGCAAGACCACCGCGCAGTTAGACGGAGGTGGAGAGCGATGCAATGCTTCCGTTCTTTCCACACGGCCGAGCGAACACTGGAGGGGATCGAATCGATGCACATGCTGAGGAAGGGACAGGTTAAACGATTGGGCAGAAGAGACACGCTAGGGCAGGCGAAGTTCGTCGCGAGCCTGTTCGGTATGGCTGCTTAACGGAAACTGCTACAACGCCCCTTCGTGCCTCAAAGTTTTTCTCGCAACATCTATGAAGCAGGCACGAGTGTCAAGCAGAATTTAAGGCGCACTTCGCCTGTCGCGGCGCGAGTCCGCTTCTTCGCCGCGAAGTGTGTCGATCCACTGTGCATGAGATCGCACTTTCGTAATTGTTGCCGAAGTCCCTCATCCGATCAAAGAGCCGGGCCGCGATCAATCATCTGTCCGGGCACTTAAAGCCCATGAGGCTCGCTTCGCACTCCCCTCGCGGGGAGGCCGGCCGCCCAATCACAAACCCCAGGCATCCATAGCCTATGTTGCGAGCCGGGCAGGCCGCGCTTCGACACCCCGGCGGAGGAACTCCGCGTAATCTATCCCGTCGCGCAAAAGGATGTAGCCGCGGATCAGCAGCCTCCTGGCCGCCGCCACCTTCGCCTTCTGTGCGCCCCGGCGGCGGAGGAGCCGCAGGTAGAACCCCTTCAACTCCTCGTCCCGCCTGACGGCCGTCTGCGCCGCCTCCACCAGCAGGTAGCGGAGCAGGCGTGAGCCACCCTTACTGATGGAGCCGAACCGCCGCTTCTCCCCGGAGGAGTGTTCCATCGGGTCGAGTCCGACGTAGGCCGCCACCTTGCGGCCCCCGGCGAAGCGCCCGACCGGCTCCAAGGCATGCACTAACGCCAGCGAGGTCAGCAGCCCGAGGCCGGGGTGCGTACGCAGCCGCTCGACGCGCCCGTCGCGCGCCGCCCGCGGCTCCAGCCACTCATCCACACCCTTGATGCGGCGGTCTAACTCCTCGACCATCAAAAGCCATTCGCCCCGCTGCCGGTCCATCGCCTCGCTCATCGGTAACTGCGCGAACCGCTCCCGCCCCTTCCGACTCAGCAGTTGTGCTCGCCTCGCCGAGCCCGCACCATAAGCCAGCGCTTGCAGACTGTTCTTAACTCGGGTCCGCATCTGCACCAGCTTGTGGCGGTAGCGTAGCAGTCGCAACACCTCCCGACTCTCGAACGAGGGGTGATGGATGTGCGGGAACTCATCTCTGCGCCGGAGGTCGAGGATCAGTTCGGCATCCCGCCGGTCATTCTTCTGCCGGCGGCGTGCGCGGCGGCGGACCTCGGCCGCGTCGCCGATGAGGACTTGATGGCCGAGCCCCTCCAGCAGTTCCACGAACCAGGTGCTGTAACCGCCGGCCTCCAGCCGGACGATCACGTCACCCGTGAACTGTGCGTAGAAGCCGCGGACGTCATCGCGGTCGTGGCGTAACTCTCGGAGGCAAGCCTCCCCGTCGGCCGTGTCATAGAAGCAGATGGTCTGTTGACGCGCGTGGAAGTCCACACCACAATAGATAGTCATGGGCACCTCCTTCGCGATCTCATGCACAGAATGAGTCTATCGCAGCTCAACGCTGAGCTGGAGATGCCTGCTTCATAACATCACTGCCATTCCTGCAAGAGTGCTTCACGGAGTCCGCCACGACGGTGAGCTTTCATTACCGCTGACGTCTGCCCGCGCGTTCGTATATCATTCAGGATGCGCCCCCTTCAATTTTCTTGAGCCGGAGGGAGTGCTTCCCGGCGGGCGGCCTGTGTGGAGTCTCTCTGTCGTGTCGGCCCTTGACCGACGGGGCCCGCCGCTCGCAGAAGTCGCTCTGCGGACAGGCCCATTCCACGGCGGGCGTGGGATGGGCGGGAGGTGACCGGCAGTGACAGCGAATCGCACATCGAAAACCGTTGCGTTGGCGGCAACGGTGCTGGCGGCGCTCATGTGGTGTCCCGACCCCGGTCTAATGCTGGCCCGGGCTCAGCAGGAGCAGGCAGCGCGGGGGAGCAGCTTCGACGGTTACGACGGCGTCTTTACCGACGCGGCCGGGCGGCCGGAGGAGCTTCTGAGTTTCTGGTACCGCCACCCGGCCGCCTTCTGGACGGAAGCGCTCCCCGTCGGCAACGGACGGCTCGGCGCAATGGTCTTCGGCGGCGTCACCAGCGAGCGGCTGCAACTGAACGAGGACACGCTCTGGGCCGGCGGCCCCTACGACCCGAACAATCCCGACGCCCTGGCAGCGCTGCCCGAGGCGCGCCGCCTCCTCTTCGAGGGTAAGTACGCCGAGGCGCACAAGCTCGTCGGGGAGAAGATGATGGCGAAGCCCCTCAAGCAGATGCCCTACCAGACGGTCGGCGACCTGCTCCTCACCTTCCCGGCAATCAACTCCGTCGCCGGCTACCGCCGAGACCTGAACCTCGACACCGCCGTCGCGCGCGTCGCATACACGGCGGGCGGCGTCCGGTTCACGCGGGAGGTCTTCTCCACCGCCGTCGACCAGGTCATCGTCGTGCGGCTCACCGCCGACAGGCCGGGGCAGATAACTTTCACCGCCGGGATGCAGACGCCCCAGAGGGCGACGGTCGTGGCGGAAGGCCCCGGCACCGTCGTTATGCGCGGCGCGAACGGCGAGGCACAGGGGGTCGCCGGCGCGCTCAAGTTCCAGGCCCGGGTCCGCGTGCTCGCGCAAGGGGGTAAGACGGAGGCGGCGCGCCACACAGTCTCGGTGAGCGGGGCCGACTCGGCGACCATACTGGTGGACGCCGCTACCAGCTACAAGAGTTACAAGGATGTCAGCGGGGACCCGGAGGCGCTGACGAAAAACCACATCAGGGCGGCTGGGCTCAAGTCCTTCGGCGCCCTCCTGCGCGACCACGTCGCGGAGCACCGAAGACTTTTCCGGCGGGTGAGTCTGGACCTCGGCTCGACCGACGCGGCGGCCCTGCCCACGGACGAGCGCGTCGCCAACTTCACGGCCGGCCGCGACCCGCAACTCGTCGCCCTCTACTTCCAGTACGGGCGTTACCTGCTCATCTCCTCCTCCCGCCCCGGCACCCAGCCCGCCAACCTTCAGGGGCTCTGGAACGAGGAGATGGCACCGCCCTGGGACAGCAAGTACACCATCAACATCAACACCGAAATGAACTACTGGCCGGCGGAGCCGACCAGCCTCGCCGAGCTCACCGAGCCGCTCGTCCGCATGGTCACGGAACTGTCCGAGACGGGCGGGCGCACGGCCCGCGTCCATTACGGGGCGCGGGGCTGGGTCGCCCACCACAACACGGACCTGTGGCGCGCGACCGCGCCGATAGACGGGCCGCAGTACGGCATGTGGCCGACCGGGGGCGCGTGGCTCTGCCTGCACCTCTGGGAGCGTTACGAGTACGGCGGTGACCGAGCTTTCCTGGCCCGCGTCTACCCTGTCATGAAAGGCGCTTCCGAGTTCTTCCTCGACACGCTCGTCGAGGAGCCGAGGCGTAAGTGGCTGGTCACCTCGCCGTCGCTCTCTCCGGAGAACCGGCACCAGTTCGGGACGAGCCTCGCCGCCGGCCCGGCGATGGACGGCCAAATCATCCGCGACCTCTTCGCCAACACCATCCGCGCCGCGGAGATTCTGGGCGTGGACGGGGGGCTGCGTGCGCGTTTGGCCGAGACGCGGGCGCGGCTCGCGCCTCATCAGGTGGGCAAGGCGGGGCAACTCCAGGAATGGCTCGAAGACTGGGACATGGAGGCACCGAACCTCAGACACCGCCACGTCTCCCACCTCTACGGGCTCTACCCGGGCGCGCAGATCACCCCGCGCGGCACGCCGCAGTTGGCGGCGGCGGCGCGCAAATCCCTGGACACGCGCGGGGACAAGACGACGGGCTGGGCCATCGCGTGGCGCATCAACCTCTGGGCGCGGCTCCAGGACGGGGAGCGCGCTTACGACATCATCAAGCTCCTGCTCAGCCCGGAGCGCACCTACCCGAACATGTTCGACGCGCACCCGCCTTTTCAGATCGACGGGAACTTCGGGGGCGCGTCGGGCATCGCCGAGATGCTCCTGCAGAGCCACGCCGGCGAGATCGAGTTACTGCCGGCGTTGCCCAAGGATTGGCCGGCCGGAAGCGTTAAAGGACTGCGCGCCCGAGGGGGTTTCGAGGTAGACATCGCGTGGAAGGACGGCAGGCTCACACGGGCCGACGTGCGCTCACTGCGCGGCAACGCGGCCGTGCTGCGCTACGGCCGGGCGACCACCCGTTTGAGACTAAGGCGGGGAGGGGCGTTCAGTTGGGGCGGGCACTCATAGCCGGTCTTCGGCCGACTTCGGGAACGGGTCGCCGGCCCGGAGTATCCACGCGCTGTCGTGCCGGGTAAAACCGATCCTCGGGTAGTAGCCGACGGCCTTCGGCGCCGCCAGCAGGACGAGCGTGGAGCGCGGCCCCATCCTCTCCCTCGTCTTCTCGATGAGGCGGACGCCTATCCCGCGGCGCTGGTAGGGAAGCCTGACCGCGAGGTCGGAGAGGTAGCCGACGTAGGCGAAGTCGGTCATCGTGCGCGAGACGCCGACGAGCAGGGGGCCGTCCCAGGCGGCCACGACGAGGTTCGCATGGCGCAGCATGTCGGCGACTATCGCCCGGTCGTCCACAGGGCGCCGCTCGCCGAGCGTCGAGTCCAGGTAGAGCTCGATAACGGCGTCCACGTCGAGGTCGTTGCCGAAGCTGTAGGTTATCTCGCCCATGCGCCTTCTCCCCTGCCGAGGTTATGAGTGGTCGCCCGCGCCCGGCATCGCGAAGAGTGCGGAGAGGTCGTCGCCGGAGCCGACGAACCGCCCGGCGCCCGCGGCCTCGACGGGCCGGCCGCCCTCCCACCTGCCTGCCCTGTAGATGGTGCCGAAGGCGAAGCGCGGCGGCTCGCCCCCCTGACGGCCGACCACCTCGCCGCCGCGCCGAACGTTGTCCATCATCCACGCCGGCAGCCGCAGGTGGTAAGGGTTGCGCCTCACCTCGCCCGCGTGGAAGGTGAGGGCCGTCACGAGGTCCGCCACCTCGCCGACGCTCGACTCCACGAGCAGGTTCGCGCCCGTCATCGGGTGCCAGAATTCCGTCTCGAACGTGAAGCAGGAGAACCCCTTCCCCGCCCGCTTAAGCGCGTCGCGGACGAGGAGGTGCGTCCCCGTGTGCGTCGAGTTGGCGTCCGCCTCGTGCGGGAAGAAGACGGCGAGCGGGCGGTGCGCGAGCAGTATCTCCCCGACCCCCTCGACGGCCTCCGCCCAGCCCTCCGGGGCCTCCTCGCGCCCGGCGCGGGTGATGTTTTCGAGCCCGCCCTCGCTCGCCTCCAGCAGCCCGAAGCCGAGGTACTCGCACGCGCCACGGAGTTCCGCCAGCCGTCCCGCCCTACGCCCCCTGTCGCTGCCGAGCGTGACGGCCACGTTCAGGACGCGCGCGCCCAGTTCGCGTTGCAGGCGCAAAGGCAGCGCCCCGATGATGACCTCGTCGTCGGGGTGCGGCGCGAAGATGAGGACCGCCGGCGCTCCCTCCGCGGGGGCCGTCCATACCGGCGGCGCGAAGCCCCCGAGCGGGTAGGACTCGGCGGCGGCCAACAGTCCCGCCATCCCTTTAACGAACTGTTCGTATGGGTTCATGGTCGCGAAAGTACCCCGGTCCGGACCGGGGCGGAAGTGGGCGGGGGCTCAGGCCGGGGCCCCCTCTTCGGCCGGAGCCTCGCCCGCCTCCTCGCCTTCGAGCGCGAGCAGCAGGGTGGAGAGGACGGCCAGCGCCATCCCCGCCGTGACGAGCGGGTGCGGCATCATGCCGTAGATGGCGAGCGAGATGATGATGGTGATGACGGGCGCGACGGCGTTCGTCAGCGGGCTGACGATGATCGCCTTGCCGTAACGGAAGGCGTAGACGAGGCAGAGCGCGCCGACCGAGTTCAAACTCTGGATGACGGCGGCGAGGTAGGGGCCGCGCGGGCCCCAGTTGATGGGCTGGCCGAAGTCGGTCATCAGGAGCGCCGCCGGGACGACGAGCAACCCCGACACCATCATGTAGAAGAAGATGCTTTCGGCCTTCATCGTCTCGTTGGCGAACTTCAGCGCCCACGCCTGCACGCCCCACGCGAGGAAGACGAGCAGGGCCAGCACGAACCACAGCGCCCCGGCGGCCTCCTGCCGGTTGCCCGAGTAGGAGAGCAGCGGTATCGCCACGAGCGCGGCGAAGATGCCAACCCACCCGCGGCGGCTCGTCCGCTCCTTCAGCAGCAGCCACGACATGAGAATCGTCACCACCGGCGAGAGAGAGATGATGGGGAAGATGAGGTAGGCTGGCCCCGTGCGCAGCGCCTGGAAGAGCACGACCTGCCCGCCCGCCCCCAGCAGGCCGATGAGAAGGCCGAGCACGACGGACCGCCGGTCGCGCTCCAACTTCCACCCGACGACCTTCAGCGCGACGACCGCCGGCGGTATCATCGTCAGCGCCCACACGGCGTAGCTGAGCGTGGCGGGGAAGCCGGCCTTCTCCGGAATCTCGATGACCGCGCCCCAGACGCCCCAGAACGCCGTCGTCACCAGCGAGTAGATGAGCCAAAGCCTGTTCTTCATGTTCCGTCGCACTCCGCGTTCGTTTACGGCGCCGCCCGCCCGCTGAAGGTTATCTCGCCGAACATTCGTGGGACGTGGAAGTCGCCCTCCATGGTCGGCGACCACGCCAGCCCGAGCGGCTCCGGCCGCCTCTCGACGCGGTAGAGGTTCATGCGCCAGCGGTCGCCCGGGCGCGGCGGCAGGGAAGGCGCGGTCGCCACGTCTTCAAGCGGCAACGCTATCTCGCACGTCCAGCCGCGGTCGCCCGGCTGCCCGTCCACCGTCCCGTCCACGCGCGCCGCCCACTTCAGCCCAGCGCTGTTCCAGCTCCCGTAGGGCAGGTTCTTGCGGCGGTCGAGCAGATAAATGTCGAGCAGGGTGCCAAGCGGGTTGACCTCCAGCTCGATGTAGTTGGGCACTCGCTCGTCGGCCTGTAGGAAGACCTCGACGACCTCTTCGTGCCACAGGTGCTCGTCGCGCCGGCGCATCGTGGCCCAGACGTTTTCGTCACCGACGCGGAAGGCGAAGTAGATGAAGCGCCCGTCGTAGAGCACCTTCGCCTCGGTCTCGTTCAGGACCCGCGCGCCGTCCCCGTTCCTGACGAACGGCCCCACCGGCTTCGCCGCCCCCCACGCCGCCTCGTCAAGCCTGCCGTCAACCTTTATCGGCGCTGCCGCGCGCAGGACTTCGTACGTCGGGGGCGACGGCGCGCGCCCCTGCGACACCGCCGCCCCGGCCGCGCACAAGAGCGTGACCGCGCACAGCATTCGCGTGTGAAGTCTCATCGTCTCGTCAGCGTAGGAACGTCACGCGGCGCGCGGCCAGCCCTCGATGACGCGCGCGTAGAGGCGGGCGGCGCGCTCCAACTGCTCGACCTCGACGTACTCGTCCTTCGTGTGCGCCTGAGCCACGTCTCCCGGCCCGCACACGACCGTCTCGATGCCGGCGCCCGCAAGCTTGCTCCCGTCCGTGCCGTAGTGCGCCCCCCCGACCTCGCAGTCCGCGCCGAACTCTTCGAGGTGCGCGCGGCATACGGCCCGCGCGACCGCGGCCGTCTCCGGCGTGTCGAGCGCGGGGTCCACAAGGTACGGCTCCTCGAACTCAAGCTCCGCGCCGCCGCCGACCGCCGCCCGCACGCTCGCCTCGCATTCGCCGACGGCCGCGCGCCCGTCCTCGCCCGGCAGCAGGCGACGCTCCATCTCGAACTCGCACAGGTCGGGCACGACGTTGACCGACTGCCCGCCCGCGACGCGCCCGACGTTGAGCGAGGGCGCGCCGAGGAGACTGTGCGGCGCGCGCCCGGCGAGCTCGCGCGCGTGGGCTTCGAGGGCGAGGAGGACGCGCGCGCCGTCGTAGATGGCGCTCCGGCCGAGCTGCGGGGTGGCGCCGTGGGCGCTCCTCCCCTTCACCCTCACGCGCCAGCGGGCCACGCCCTTGTGCGCGACGACGAGCGAGAGGCGCGTGGGCTCGCCCACGACGCAAGCGCTCACGGGCCACTCGCGCTCGACCAGCTTCCACGCCCCCGAGAAGGCGAACTCCTCGTCGGCCATCGCGGCGAAGACGACCGTCGCGGGGCGCTCACGCCTCTCGGCGTAGGCCGTGACGGCGGCCAGCATCGCGGCAATCGGACCCTTCGCGTCGCAGGCGCCCCGCCCGTAGACGCGGCCGTCGCGCACGACCGGGTCGAACGGGTCTATCGCCATGTTAGCAACGGGCACCGTGTCCATGTGCGAGTTGAGCATGAGGCCGCCGCCTCGCGCCGCCCCGCCGCTCGGGTGGACGATGCCGACGACGTTCTCCCTACCCTCGAAGACCGCCTGCCGCTCGCAGTCGACGCCCGCGCGCCGCAGGACCGACTCGATGTAGTCGGCCACGCCGCGCTCGACCGCCTCGCCCGGGCACGGTCGCATCGGGTTGACGCTCGGTATGGCGATCAGGTCGCGCAGGGTCTTTAAGGCGTCGACGGCCATCCCAAACCCCCCTCGTCGGTCAGCGGTCCCCGCCCGCCTTCGGGCGCGCGCGTCCCGGCGTGGACAACTCCGCGAGCTGCGCCTTCGCCAGCTCGTTCTGCGGCTCAATCTTCAGCGCCCGCTCGAAGGCGGCGCGTGCCTCCGCCGCGCGCCCGAGCGCCTTCAGGCCGGCGCCCGCCAGCGCGAAGCGGATGGCCCCCTCGGGCGGTGCGGGCTCGGCCTCCAGCATCCGCGCCTCGTCGTTCAGGTCCGCGAGCCGCTGGTAGAGCGCGTGCGCCTCCTCGCGCCGGCCCACGCGTTCGAGCGCGACGGCCTTGTAGTAGTAGTGCTCGGACCACGGCTCGGTCGGCTGCGTCGGAGAGTTGAGCGGCTCGTCGGCGGCGCGGCGCCAGAGTTTCTCCGCCTCGTCGCGCATCCCGGCGGCCTCGAACTCGCGCGCGGCGGCCACGTACTCGCGGGCCAGCGACTGCATCGAGGGGGCGCCCGCGCCGAGGTTCTTCGGGTACTCGGTCGCCCGCAGGAACGCGCGCGCGGCCTCCGCGTGGCGCCCCGCGCGCTGGTGCTCGCGCGCCAGCCCGATGTGCGCCCTGCGGAAGAGGCCGAGCGCGGCGAACTCCCCCTCGCCCGAGGTGAACTGCGTGCGCTCCAAGAGCGCCGCCGCGTCGGCGAACCGCCCGGCCTCGACGTACGCGGCGGCCGTCGCCTGCACGACAGGCGAGCGCGCACGCACGGCCTCGGGCGCCCCTTCGAGCAGACGGATGCGGCGCGGCGTCGCGTTCATGTCGGCGAGCAGCCTGTCCAGTTCCACATAGAGGTGAAAGTCTTCCTTAGCGGCCGCGATTGCCCGCTCGTACTCGGCGGCGGCCTCGTCCCTCTTGCCGGCGGCGAGCCAGAGGGCGCGCGCGAGGTTGCGGCGGGCGACGCCGTTCGAGGGGTCGAGCCTGATGGAATCACGCCACGCGGCCAGCGCCTCCTCGCCGCGCTCCTTCGAGGCGAGGGCGTTGCCGAGGTAGTAGGCCGCGCGCCCGTCCGAAGGGTTGGCGGCCGCGGCCGCGCGCAGCACCATGATCTCTTCAACGCGGTGAGGGAAGACGAACGCCGGGTCGGCCTTCGCCCCGAGCGCGTACTGCTCGCGGGCGCGCTCCCGTTCGCCCGCCCTCTCGTGGAAGTAGCCGAGCGCATAGTGGAGCATCGCGTAAGGCTGTCGACCCCGCTGCGCCCCCGCCTGCCTGATTCCCTCTTCCAGCACGGCGCGGCCTTCCCCGAGGCGCCCGGCCGCGAGGTAGTCGAAGGCGAGTTCGAGGACCGAATCGGGCTCGCGAGAGAGCAGGCGCCACAACTGCCCCTTCGCGCCTTCGGCCTTCGCGTCGTTGCCGCGCGCGCGGTGGGCCTCGTACTGCTCGGAGAGCGCGAGATAGTCGAGCGGCGCCTCGTAGGCCACGGCGTCGATGCGCTGCTGCGCGGACTCCGTGCGGCCCGCGACGCGCTCGGCCAGCGCGAGCATGGCGCGGGCCTTGAGGTCGCGCGGGTCGAGCAGCACGGCCTGCTGAAGATGTTCGAGCGCCGCGGCGGTGTCGCCCGAGGCGAGCGCCATTTCACCTAAAACGTAGCGCGCGACCGACTCGCGGTGGCCGGTGCGGACGGCCCACATCAGGTGCCGGGCCGCATCGGCCTCCCTGCCCTGCGCGCGCCGCACCAGCCCCATGTAGTAGTGCGCGTCGCCCGAGTCCCTGTTGCGGCGCAGAGCCGCCTCAAGATGCCGCGAAGCCTGCTCGTACTCGCCCGAGCGGTAGAAGGAGAGGCCGAGCGCCGTGTGGGCGGGGGCGAAGCCCGGGTCGCGTTTGAGTGCCTCGTTGAATGCCGCTCGCGCCGCGCGCTCGTTGCTCTTCTTGTCGGCGGCCAGCCCCTCGACGTACGCCTGCTCGGCGCTGGTCGCGACCTTCGGGTCTGTCAGCGGGCGCGTCGCTGGCTTGAAGTCGGGGTTGCCGTCGGCGGGCGTGTCGGTGCTGTACTTCAACAACTGCCGGCCGTCCTTCGCCGTCAGCGTGACGACGAGCGGCTTGCCCTGGGCGTAGGCCGGGAGGTTGACGGAGGCCGTGTGCGCCTTCGCAGGGTCGAGGTCGAGACGGTCGGAGTGGAGGCGGCGCCCGCCGCTCTCGACCGTGAGTTCCGCGCCGTCGAACTTCGCGTTACTGTTTAGCGTGACGGAGGCGCGCCCGCCCTCGACCGAGACGTTGACGGCCGCGTCGCGCGTCGCCTCGTCGAAACCGCCGCCCATGCGGTTGACAGGGAACCAGTATTCGGTGAAGCGCTCGACGCGGTGCGGCGCGATCATCTCGTGCTCCATCTGCGTCTCGAAGCGGCCCGCCTGGAACTCGACGTACTGGCCGTCCGCGTCCGTCAGCTTGTCCACCCAGATGCGCCCACTCTCGTCCGTGCCCCACGTCCAGGTCTTCTTGCCGGGCAGCTCCCGGTGGTCGGCGACGTGGACGATGCCCCAGTCCGACTTCTCGTAGTAGACGCCGAAGAAGTCGCGCCGGGAGTCGCGCGCGAAGAGCGACAGCTCGTTCTTGACCTCGCGGTAGGTGCCGATGTCCACGCCCTTCTCTTTGGGGAAAGAGTAGACGGGCCAGAAGGCGTGCGGGTATGCCTCGCGCATGGGGTAGACGAAGCGCATGTCGTCGGCGGCGGGCGCGGCGGCCGTGGACCAGTACCAGTAGCGGCCGGGCGTCTCGCGCCGGTTGTTGAGCGTGACCTCGGTTTCGAGCGCCTTGCTGCCGGGCCGCAGCCGCATGACGATGGACCACTGCATCCGCTGCACGCGCTCGGTGTCGCCGACGACGACCGCCGCGCTCCCGTCCGCCTCCATCCGCGTCGCGTAGTCCACGGGCGAGACGGTGGTCAGCGTGTGGCCGTCGGGGAAGTTCCACTCGATGCCGCCCGAGACCCACGCGCCGCGGATGGCGACCATCGCGTACTTGACGACGTGATTGGTGTAGAGCACGTCGCGGCCCGCCGTCTTATCGAAGATGGCGTAGACGTGGCCGCCCAGCTCGGGCAGCACCGTCACCTTCAGGTACTCGTTCTCCAGGTAGACGGCCTTGTAAGACTTGTCCACCTTGCGGGTCGTCAGCGTGTCCATCATCGCGTACGGGTAGACGGGCCGCCACTTCCTGCGGTTCCAGTCCAGGAGCGCCGGGTTCGGGTCCGGCGCGCCGAGCTCGTAGGTCGGGATACTGAGCGGCGCCTCCCAGACGCGCGGCGACCTGTCGGACTGCGCGCGGGCCGGGGCCCCCAAGGAGAGTGCGAACACGACGAGCGCCGCCCCCCGCAGCGCCACGGAAATTCCCTTCCAAGCTGTTGACCTCATAAGACCCACCTGAAGCTGCCTTCTGCCCACCCTACTTAACTTTGGATTGATGTGCGCCGCGGGCGCGCCCCTAACGCACGAACTCGCTGGATTCGACGGCGTACTCACGGACTTTCTCGCGCGAGACTTCGTAACCCGTCCCCGGCCCCGCCGGCGGCCGGATGAAGCCCTTGCGGTCGATTTCGATTTGGGGCTCGATGATGTCGTCCACGAACCAACGCGCCGAGGCTTCGATGTCGGTCGGGTAGCCGAAGCCTTCGAGCGCGGCGAAGTGGAGCCCCTGCGCCGAGGCCACGCCCAACTCCGGCATCGTCCCGAGCCAGACGCCGAGGCCGGCCGCGCGCAGGCGCCCGAGCATCAGCCGCGCCTCGCTCAGGCCCCCGACGCGCTGAATCTTGATGTTGACGATGCGCGCCGCGCCCCGCTCGATAATCTCCTCCACGTCGGCGAGCGTGTCGGCCGATTCGTCGGCGCAGACCGGCGTCTCCAGTTGCCGCTGCAACTCGGCGGAGTCGGCGTGCGCGCCGCGCGTGAGCGGCTGCTCGAACATCATCAGGCCGAACGGGTCGAGCCGGCGGAAGACTTCGGCGTCCGCGAGCGTGTAGGCGGCGTTGGCGTCGACCATCAGCGGCACGCCGGGGAAATGTTTACGGACGGCCTCGACCGGCTCAAAGTCCCAGCCCGGCTGAATCTTAATCTTGACGCGCCGGTATCCTTCGGCGAGGTGGTGCCCGACGCGCTCGACGAGTTCGTCCGTCGTGTCGTAGATGCCGACGGCGAGCCCCGAGGGAATCGGCCTCGGCCCCGCCCCTAGTGCTTCGCAGAGCGGCAGCCCGAGGCCCCGAGCGTGTGCGTCCCACAGCGCCCCTTCGAGCCCGGCCTTGGCGAACGCCTCGCCCGGCACCTCGCGCAGGCGCTCGTAGAAGCGCGGGGCGTCTATCGCGCGCTCGCCGAGCGCGAGCGGTATCAGCATCACCGAGAGCGCGCGCCAGACCGACTCGGGCGTGTCGTCCGAGTAGAACGAGCCGGACATGGGCGAGGCTTCGCCCCAGCCCGTGACGCCGCGGTCGGTCGTGACTTCGACGAGGATGGAGTCCTTCTCGGCGACCGAGCCGTTGCTGATGCGGAAGGGCTCTTTGAGCGGGACGCGCACGCGGTGCAGAGCGACGCGCTCGACCCTGAGCGGGGCACGCCCCGCCTCTTCTGTTGCTTTCACCATAATCGAACAAGGAGACGCGGCCGGCCCTTCGACGGCCGCGCCGTAGCGTCAGGTCATCCGGGCCAGCATCTCCGGCGTGACGACGTTCTCGGGTCGCTCCCCGCGGAAGAAGCGCGCGACCTCCTCGGCGGCCGTCTCGCCCAGCGCGTGGCGCATCTCGATGCCGCCGGCCGCGACGTGCGGCGTGAGCAGGACGTTTTCCAGCCGCCTCAGCTCGTGGTCGGGCGGGAGCGGCTCGAAGGGGTCGGTCACGTCGAGCGCGGCGGAGATTCTCCCCGAGCGCAGCTCGGCCAACAGGGCGTCCATCTCGACGAGCCCCCCGCGCCCCACGTTGACGAGGTAGGCCCCGTCCGGCATCAGCGCCAGCCGCGCGGCGTCCAGCATGTGGCGCGTCTCGTCGGTCAGCCCCGCCGCGAGGACGACGACGCTGCATTCACGCAGCAGCGCCTCCGTCTCCACCTTCTTCGCGCCGTGACTGGCCGCGTCTTCTTCGGCGCAGTAGGGGTCGGCGACATAGAGTTCGGGGCCGAGCGGCGCGACCATGCGCGCGAACGCCCGCCCGATGCGGCCGAAGCCGACGACGCCGACGCGGCGGCCCCGCACGGTCTCCCCGCGGCTCACGACCTCGTTCGACTGCGCGAGCCCGGCGCGCATCTCCCGGTCGTAACGCGGGAGCTGTCGGACGAGCGTCAGCACCATCGCCAGCGCCATCTCCGCGACGGGCGCGGCCATCGGGCCGGGCGCGTTCGCCACCGTCAGCTCGCGGACGACTTCCGGCTCCATCCGCGCCTTCAGCTCGCCGCCGCAGTGGGCGATCATCCGCACGCGGCGGGGGCTCCCGAGCATCCCCATGCGGAGGAAGGGCGAGTGCCACGTCGTCATCAGGGCGTCGGCGCGCGCGAGCCGTTCGCGCAACTCCGGCGAGTCTTCACGCCCGTCGAAGTGCTCCCACTCGCCGAGCTGTTCGAGCCGCGCCAGAACGTGCGGGGGGAAGAAGTGTGGGAACAGCGCGCCGCTCGTCAGCACGAGTATGCGCGGCCGCCCCTGCGCGCCGCCCGCCCCTCCGTTCGGGACATCTGCACCGTGCGAAGTCATAAGCTCAGGCCGAACCCCCCTGTCCCTCCAACAGAGGGCGCATCGCGGCCGCGAAGTCGGGCAGGGAGACTTCCGGCTCCTCTATCTCCGGGTGCCAGTATTTCTCGAACTCGAAGCTGACGTAGCCGCGGTAGCCGAGGACGCGCAGCGCCGCGACGACCTCCCCGAACGGGACGAGGCCGCGCCCGGCGAGCACAGGTGTCCAGTGCTCCTTGCCCATCGGCCGCGCATCTCTCAAGTGAACGTGCGCCAGGTAGGGCGCGACCGCGCGCGCGGTCACGTCCAACGCCTCGCCCGACGCGAACGTATTCGCGGCGTCCCAGATGACGCAGAGGTTCGGGTGGTCTGCCCTCCGCAGGATGTCCGCGGTCGCGGGGCCGCTGGCGAAGTCGCCGTGCGTCTCAAGGCCGACGCGGACGCCGCGCGGCGCGTGGCGGGCCACCTCGCGGAGCGAGTCGCCGATGCGGTCGCGCGTCTCCTCACGCGTGGCGCCCTCGGGCACCTTGTCCGGGAAGACGCGGATGAGGGGGGCGCCGAGCGCCGCCGCGAGTTCGCAGTGGCGCCCGGCGACCTCGACCTGCCTCCGCCTCTCGGCCTCGTCGGCCGAGTCGAAGGTGCAGGAGGTGTCCACGCAGCAGACTTCGAGCCCCCGCGCCGCCAGCCACTCGCGCGTGCGCGCGACCTCACCGGGCTGGAACTCGGGGCGGGCGAGCAGGTCGAGCCCGCCGCCGAGCGCGCGCAGCTCGACGCCCGCGTACCCGTACTCGCGCGCCGCACGCGCCACGTCCTCCAGCCCCCACGCGGGGCAGCCGAGGGTCGAGAAGGCCAGCTTCAGCATCTTCTAAACCGTCCTCACGGCGCGTACTCGTAGGCGCCGATGTCAATGAGCCCGTCCGAGGGTCGCGCGGCGGCCGTCCCCACTGCTTGCAGCGTGTGCAGCGGCGGGTGGAAGGCTGGCGGCCAGAGCGGATTGATGAAGGGGTGGCCGGCCGGGCTCGCCGGCGTGTTGTTCCCCGCCCCGATGAGCGCGCTGCCGACGGCCGGACGCAGGTCGAGCGTCGAGAGGTTGACGAAGTTCGGGTTCGTGCCGAAGACCGTATTCGTCCAGCCCGCCGGAATCAGCGCCGAGCCGACGGGGAGCCAGTTGTTCGTGCCGACGCTGACCGGGCCCGCCACCCAGCGCACGCGCGTCTCCAGCACGACCTTGTCGATGGGCTCGTTGCCGGGGCGGTAGAAGACGTTGTTGTGGACTTCGAGGCTGTCGATGCCCTCGAAGATTTCGAAGGCCGGGCTCACCTGCCCCTGCCGGAGGATGAAGGTGTTGTTGACGAAGCGGTAGCGCCCCTTGGTCTGCCCCGTCCCGTCGCTCCCGACGCGGACCATGCGCGTGCCCTGCGTGGCCTTGTGCGCGAAGACGTTGCCGACCACGTCCGAGTCCTCGCGCTTCGTGTCGGTCGTGACATTCTTGTTGCCCTGCGGGTCGGGGCCGATGAGCTCTATCTCGCCGTAGAAGCCGCCCGAAATCCAGTTGTAGTAAATCTCGTTGCGCTCGGCGCGGCTCTTGACGTTGTTGCCGCCCCGCTGGTCGTGCAGGTAGCAGAACTGCATGCGGAAGACAGAGCCGGGGTACTTGAACTCGTCGGTCGCCATGTAGACGGGGTGCTGGCCCGTCCCGGCCCCGCAGTTGTAGACCTCGACGTATTCGAGCGTGAGCGAGCCGGAGTCGGTGTCGGCGCCGAGGATGCCGTGGGCCGGGCAGTCGTGGACGACCGTGTCGCGGACGGTGATGTCGTGCGCGTGGTGGTAGATGCCGCGGAATGTGCCGCCCGTCACGTCGAAGCCCTCGAAGACGTAGTGGTTCGAGAGGCGGAACTCGACCGTGTTCGTGCCGCCCGAGAGCACGGGGCGCTGCCCGTTCACCCTCAGCCCGCGGATGGTGATTTTGCTCGTCGGGGCGCCCGGCCGGGTGAAAATAACGTCGCCGGGGTAGGTGGCGTTCCCGTCAACCTCGACGAGGTCGCCGGGCGCGAGCAGGGGCGCCACGTCCTGTAACTTCTGGTAGGCGCGCGTGGGGCCGACCTGGTAGGTGGCCGCCCGCGCGGTCTCTGCGGCGCCGGAGAGGGCGAAGCAGGCGAAGAGGAACAAACAGGCGATAAAGTGTCTCACGTCCTATCCTCCCTTAACGTCTCGGGTCGGGATTTCTTCAGTGGCCCCGACGCTTTCCACGTGAGGGGCGCGGGTGGGGGCGGTTGCCCCTCTGCGCGCGCGCGATGGCCCGGGCAAGTGTGTAGCGAACCGACTCGAACCGGTCGCCGGTCTCGGCGAAGGCGACGGTCCCGCCGCGCGGCACTTCCGAGAAGACGCGGGGGACGACGGCGCGCGTGGCGGCCTCGACCTCGGAGTTCAGGCCGAGCCGGCGCGCGAGCGTCAGGTACTGGTGGTCCTGCAAGCCGCGGCGGAAGTTAGCGAGCTGCACGGTCGAGACGGGGCCGGGCACGCCGCGGTCCTCCTCCGGGTGCAGCCTCTCCTCGCCGGGGTACATGAGCACGCCGTCGCCGTTGATCCAGCCCTGGCTGTTGACTGGCTTGCGCGGCTGGCCGCGGTTGTCGAAGGTGATGGGGTTGGCCCAGACGTTCTGCTCGCGGGTGCCCTGCTTCTGCGAGTTGTGGCGCCAGTGGACGCCGTGCCAGTAGAAGTAGACCTCGACGCCGTGCTTGAAGCAGGCCCAGATGGTGGCGCGCGGGTCGGTGGCGGGCGCGTCGATAACGATGGCGCCGGCCGCCGGACGCCCGCCGTTGTAAATCCAGTACTTGCGCCCGCGCTCGCGCTCGCGCCTCACCTGCTCGATGTCGAAGTGTTGCGGGCCGGCGTCCCAGATGTCGATGGCGTCTTCTAGCTCCTTCGTGTACCTCTTGGTGACGAAGAGGGGGAGCGCCTTGCCGGGGCCGGGGTTCGAGTGGACGTTCTCGCCGAGGCGGCGGATGTAGTCGTACTCGGAGGGGCCCGGCTCGTCCGGCACGTAGAGGAAGGTGACGGCCTTGGGGAAGTTCTCGCGCAGGAACGTCATCCACTCGTCCGACGCCCGCCAGGCGCTCGCGCGCTCGTCGAACTCCTTGCCGGGGCCGTAGAAGCTGCGGGGGATGATGCGGTTGCCGAACGACTCGCCGGGCCCCTCGTAGCCGTGCTCGGGGGTGAAGTCTTCGCCCGTGAAGCGCCCGCGGGCGGCGCGCGCCGACGCGACCGAGTAGGCGTGGACCAGCTCGACGCGCTGGCGGTGGGCGAAGCGGTGGTACGCGGGGTCGAGGTTGCGCCCCTGGTAAAGCTCGGGCTGCAAGGGCTCGTAGTAGACCATCGCGTGCATGCTGTTCTCGTCGGGCAGGGTGAAGTCGAACAGCTCCATCTCGACGGGGATGGTCTGCTTCCGCCCGTCGGCGCTCACCTCGACGCGCCCCTCGTAGAGCCCGGCCGGCAGGTCGCGCGCCGTGTAGACCTCGACCCAGACGGCCTGGTTTCGGCGCGGGGCGACCTTCAGGGGGAAGCCGCCCTTCCCCGCCCTCGCGTTCTCGGGGACGAGCTGGACGGGCTTCCAGCCCAGCGTGTCGGCTGGGGCGGCCGCGGAGCCCGGCCGCCAGACCCAGTTGGCGCGCGTCGTCTCCGTCACGTTCATGTAGTTGACGGAGAAGAGCTGGATGGGGCGCCCCGAGTAGTCGGTGGGGTCGACGGCCGGCGGCGCGTAGCGGATGCGGCCCGCGCCGCCGCGCTCCTTGAGTTCGGGGAGCGCCACCCGCATCTCGCCGATGCCGTCGGCGCCGGCTTCGACGACGACCTGGAAGGCGACGACCTCGTTGCGCGCGCCGAAGATTTTTATGCGGCGGCCGTCCCACGCCGAGTTCGACGCCCGGTTGCGGTTCGAGAGGTCGTCCTGCTCGACCTTCTCGCCGTCGTTCACGGCCCACACGCGCGCGGGCCGGCCGGCCAGCGCCGGATTCTGAAGCAGGCAGACGAGCGCCGCGAGCGCGGCGAGCCTTCTCACTTTTCCCCCGAGCCTCAAGCTGATTCCCCCTTGCGGCGCCCGCCCCGCGCGTACGCGGCCGTCGGGGGCGCATCTTTAAAGTGGTCCGAGCACCTAATCGTTGACGCCCAGCTCCGCGCCGACCGGCGCGGCCGGGCTCGCGCCGCGCGGGGTGCGCCCCGCCACGACGAAGGCGAGGCCGACGACCGTCGTCACGACCGCGTAGGCGGCCGTGACGGTCAGGTCGCGCCCCGAAGAGTTGGCGAGCAGCATGAGGAAGCAGGCCAGCCCGATTCCCGTCGTCACCTTCCCGACGATGGCGAGCTGCCCGCGGCCCGACATCCCCACCTCGCCGAGTTCGGTCTCGGGGTCGATGGGCGTGGCGAGCTTCCCGAAGAAGGCCGAGACGCGCCCGGCGAATTCGCCCGCCGGCTCGACGAGCAGCACGGGGACGAAGAAGGCGACGGTCGTCGTGACGGCCGGGACTCCTATCAGGTATGTCTCGTTCAGGCCCCAGCCGAGGTAGCGGTTGAGGTAGAAGTTGATGACGAGCGAGGTAGCGGCGCCGACCGAGTAGGCGAAGACGGCCGACCACCACGGGCCGCGCCTGACCAGCATCCCGTAGAGCAGCGGCAGCCCCAGCGGCAGCAGGAAGATGGATTCGAGGATGAAGAGGAGCGTGAAGATGCCGGTCGTCCCGCTCGCGAAGACGAGCGCCACCAGTATCATCACCACGCCGACGAGCAGCGAGGCGAGCCGGCTCGCCGTCAGCATGTGGCCTTCGGAAGCGTCGCGGCGGACATAGCCCTGGTAGAGGTCTTTGGCGAGGATGCCGGTGACGACGTGGTTGATGGCCGAGAGCGACGCCATCGAGGACGCGAGCATCGCGGCCAGCACCACGCCGACGAGGCCGGGCGGGAGCAGCCGCATGCCCATCGAGATGTAGGCGGCCTCGGTCGGCTGCTTGAGCCCGTTGGCCGCGGTCGCCAGCTCCGGCATCGCGACTCGCGCCATCAGGGGCGGCGTGTAGAAGACGAAGGCGCCCAGGGTGAAGAGCGCCATGCAGAGGACGGATATCTTGCGCGCGTCGCGCTCGGTGGGCGCGCAGAAGTAGCGCTGGGCGTTCCCGAAGTTGTTGTAGCCGACCGTCTGCGAGACGGTGTAGGCGAGGAGGAAGAGCCAGCCGTACTCGCCCGCGAAGGGGTTGGTGTAGCCCTCGGGCGCCCCGGCCACGAAGCCCGAGACGCCGCCCACGTCCTGGAGCGACAGAATCATCAGCAGGACCGCGACGGGGAAGAGGAACATGAACTGGAACATGTCGGTGAAGCAGACCGCCCAGTAGCCCCCCAAAACCGTGTAGAGCAGGACAATGACGCCGCAGACGACGATGAGGTAGTGGACCGGCACCCCGAGCGCGACCGACATGAATGAGGAGAGCGCGAAGAGCTTCACGGCTCCGAACATGAGCTGGCTCGGGGCCGTCATCCACGAGAAGGTCTTGTGGGTGCCGTCGCCGAACCGCTCGCGGATGTACTCCACCACCGTCGTCACCCGCGAGCGCCGCCAGAGCTTGGCGAAGGCGATGTACCCGAAGAAGAAGGCCGGCACGGCGAGCAGCATCAGCGACACGCCGATGACGCCGTTGCGGTAGGCGAAGCCGGCGCCGCCCGTAAACGTCCAGACCGAGAAGCCGGACATGAACGAGGCCATCCCCGCCACCCACCACTCCACGCGGTTCCCGCCCTTCAGGAAGTCGGTCCCGCCGCGCATGAACCGCATGAAGTAGGCCCCGACGCCCGCCATCAGGCACAGGTAGCCCACCAGCACCACGTAATCCACCGCGTGTATCGCTGAACGCATTCCGAATCCCTCGGCGGGCGCCGGCGCCCCTCGCGCGCGGCTCCGCCCTCACTGCTCTTCGACCGGGGAACTTAAAAAAACTCTTCGCGGCGCGTCAGGCCCGGAGGCCCGCCGGCTCGGCCGCGGCCCACAGCCCGTTGGCCGGGTCGGCGCAGAAGTCGGCCATGCGCTTGACGTCCCAGCCCTCGGGCCAGTCGAGCGCGCGCCTGAGGCGCAGCACGCAGGCCAGAAAACCGCGCTCGGGGTTGAAGCAGAGCTCGTGCAGCGCGCGCTCCGTCCTGCTCCCGCCCTTCATCCGGTACTGGTCGTTCGGGAGCTGGAAGAAGGTGTGCATCTGGAAGGTGCTTGCGCCGCGGAGCAGGTACTCGGTGGCCGCGCGGCCCGAGCCGATGTCGCCCGTCGCGCTCGTCGGGAACGCGCAGGGCGGCACCTCGCCGCGCTGCTCCAGGGCGCGCAGCCGCGCCATCACCCTCAGGTTGCGCGCCGAGAGGTCGGGGCCTCCGTAGGCGACGCCGCGCTTGCCCTCGAACTCGCGCTCCGGGTCGAAGAGCCGGTTGGCGTAGACGATGAAGTCGGGGCGGCCGTCGGCGCCGCAGCGTTCGCTGACGAGGCGCAGCATCTCGATTTGAAAGCCCTCGTCGAACATGGCGTTGAAGAGCTTGAGGCCGACCGAGACTGGGCGCGGGCGCGCGGCCTCGCGGATGAAGCGCGTCACCGACGACATCCAGCGCTCGATGGTCTCGGCCTGCGCCGCGCGGTCGTCGCCGGCGAGCGTCGGGCTGAAGTCCTTCTCGACGGGCATCACGCCGCCCCCGGCGCGGCTCGCCTCCCACACGTCGAGCAGCCGGCGCGTCGTGTGCTCGTACTCGCCCAGCCGCCACTCGCCCTCCTCGGGGCGCGGCAGGTGGTACTTGCAGGAGGGGGCGACGAGCATCCCCGAGTCGTTCCCGGCCTCCAGAGACTCGGCGAAGAGGCTGAGGTAGGCGTCGAAGCTGTCCGACCAGCCGCGCCCCTTCCAGGTGACGGTCCAACCCTCCGAGCCGTCGGCGCCGCGGACGGGCTCGACCTTCATGCGCGTCTCCGAGATGGCCCACTCGCTCATCGACTGGCCGCCGAGCGCGTCCTCGGCAATGATGGTCTTTAGCACCACGAACCCGAGGCCGGCCTCGGCGTCGCCGCGCACCTGCTTGATGTTGAGTGAGAGCTGCCCCGAGCCCTTCCCGAAGGGGTTCTTGACGGGTACGCCGCCGTACTCGCTGGCGAGGTTCAGGCCATAGCGGTCGAGCACGTACTCTTCGAGGCGCGGGGGCAGCCCGCGCGAGAGCCGCTCGTAGTCTTCCATGAGCCTTGAGGCGAGCGCCGCATTGAGGTCGACGCCCCGGATTAATTTCTCCAACATCACTTCCCCCACTCCCCCAGCTCGTACAGCGCCCGCCCCACCTCGTCGTACTCCTCCCGTGGCAACTCCGGCCCCCACGGGTCGTTGGCCGCTTCGAGCGGTATCACGCCCTGCTGCACGAGCACCCAGAGCATGCGCCTGATGTAGCCCTCCATCGGTCGGGTAAAGGTCGCCTCGGCCAGCACGTCGGCCAACCTCGAAAGCTCAAGGAAGCGCGCCGCGTCGCCCCGGACGTGGGCGCCGACGAGTTCTGACTGCAACCGCGAGCAGGCGGCGCCCATCCCCACGAGCGCGGCGCGCGCGCCCCGCATCAGGCTGTAGCCGAGGAAGCGGTCCTCACCCGTGATGAGCAGCCTGTCGGGGTGGCGCGCAGCGAGCCTGCGCGAAACGTCCTGGTAGGTCATCACGCTGTCGAGCGTCGCCATCTTGATGCCGACCACCTCGGGCATCGAGAGCAGTTCGTCGAGGACCTCGGGCGGGTAGGAGATGCCGCCCGCCTCCTCGTAGAGGTAGAAGAGCACGAGGGGGAGGCCGACGGCGGCGAGCCGGCGGTGGTGCTCGACGATGAGGCGTTCGGCGTCGTCGCGGCCCCGGAGCCAGACGGGCGCGTAGGCGAGGACGGCGTCGGCGCCGAGTCGCGCCGCGCGCTCGGCCATCTCGACCGAGAGGCGCGTCGCGTCCGCCGCACCCGAACCGGGGCGCGCGCCGGCGCCGGCCACGATGACTTTACTTGGGAGCGCGGCGCGCCAGTCGCGCAACACCGCGGCCGCCGTCTCGCCGTCGAGCATGAGCCCGCGCCCGGTGTGCGCCCAGACCGCGACGCCCGCGACGGGCTGCCCGCTCATGTGGCGCAGGTAGGAGTCGTGGGCGGCGGCGTGCAGGCGCCCGGCGCCGTCGAGCGTGACGGGGACGGCCGGGACGAGCCCGCCGTCGAGTCGCGCCCTCAGGTTCTCCGCTGTTTCCGGCATGGTCTTTCGAGAAAGTTTCCGTCGGCGCCGCACCCCTCACCCGACGTGAGGGACCGAGAGCAGATCGCTCAGGACGAGCGTGAGTGCCCCCTTGAGGCTCGGCCGCACGTCGAAGGTCGAGCGGCGCAGCGGGACGTCGCGCCCGCCGTTGCCCGTGCCCAGCATGTTGCGCCGCATCTCCTGCGAGATGATCGGCTCGACTAAGCCCCACGCCTTGGTGATCTCGCCGCCGACGACGACCACCTCGGGGTCGAGCCCGTTGACGAGCCCCGTGATGCCGAGGCCGAGGTAGCGGGCCGTCTCGCGCACGGCCTCGGTGGCGGCCTGCTCGCCCGAGTCCACCAGTTCGACGATTCGGCGCATCGTCACGCCGCGCTTGACGGTCGCGCCCGGCATCGCGCGGTAGCGCGCCACCGTCGCGTTGTCCGAGGCGTAGAGGTCCCAGCAGCCGCGCAGGCCGCAGCGGCACTCGGGGCCGCTCATGTCGAGCGGGATGTGGCCGAACTGCCCGGCCGTGTTGGTTCCGCCGCGGTAGAGCGAGCCGTCGATGACGACGCCGCAGGCCAGGCCGCTGCTGACGCTCACGTAGAGCAGGTTGCGAATGTGCGCGTAGGCCGTCTTGCTGTGCCAGATTTCGGCCAGCGCGGCGCAGCGCGCCGAGTTGTCAATGTGGACGGGCAGGCGCGTGGCCTCGCTGAGCCACTCGACGACGGGCACGTCGCGCCACGGCAGGACGACCGAGGAGATGAACCTGCCCGAAGGGTTGTCGACGAGGCCGGGGAGGCTGACGCCGACGCCCGCTATCTCGACGAACTGTGCGTGCTCGGCCCGCAGGCGGGTGATCTCCGCCCCGATCTCGCTGAGGAAGTGGCGCGGGTCGTCGCCGGTCTCGTAGCTCTTGCGCGCGACGATGCGGTTCTGTAAGTCGGAGAGCGCGAGGATGGTCTCGTCGGCGCGGATGTCGAGGCCGAAGAGGCCGTAGCGCAGCTCGTTGATGCGCAGCGGGGTGGGGGGCTTGCCGCCGATGGGGGTGGTGCGTCCGAGGCCCTCCTCGACGATGAAGTTGTCCTTCAGGAGCTCGCCCGTGATGGTCGAGACCGTCGCCTTGTTGAGGCCGCTTATCTTGGCGATGTCGGCGCGCGAGATGGGCTGGCGCTCGGAGAGGATGTTGAGGAGGATGCGGCGGTTGACGGTGCGGAGCACGTCGTGGCTGGCCGCTTTCAACTCCGAGAGGTTGGGCTTGCGCGTGTAGGCCTGCCTGGTGGGAGCCTCGCTTCTCATCCGCTGTCGAACTCCTGCGTTCGGGTCTCGGGGTCTCACGACCCGAGTTTATACGCGGCCGTAGAAAAGGGAAGGAAAAAGGGAGGGGCCGCGGGGGAGTCTCGCCCCCTCCCTTTTCCTTCCCGGCGGAGGGTCCGAACTAGAAGGTCAGCCGCAGCCTGAGGCGGACCAGGCGGCGGTCCTCGATGCCCTCCTGCCGGAAGCTGTCGAGGGTGCGACCGAACTGCTGGTTGCGGACGACGCCGGCCGGGCTGATGAACGGCTTGCCGGTCGCCGGGTCCACGTCGATGGAGAAGTCGCCGACCCTCGCGAAGTACATGCTCTGGGGCGACTTGAGCGGGTGATTGAAGACGTTGTTGAAGTCCGCGCCGGCCTCCAGCCTCGTCGTCTCCGAGAACTTGAAGTACTTGCGCAGGCCGAGGTTCACGCCCCACGTGCCGGGGCCGGTCAGGATGTTGCGCTTCGCGCCGGCCGGGTTGCTGAACAGGTCGGCGCCCGTCGAGGGCAGCCCGAAGGCAAGCGGGTTGAAGAACTGGTCGCCCTGGCGGAGGTAGAAGTCGTTGCTGGTGACGGTGGCGCGGTAGCCGGTGAAGTCGTTGCCGAAGGCGCCGACGGGGTCGAGGAAGGAGCTGGCGATGTTGCCGGGGAAGACCGGGCTGCAGTTGTTGCAGTACCAGAAGGGGGTGAAGCCGGTGCCGCTCTTGGCGAACCCGTTCCAGCTGAGCTGCCAGCCGCCGACGACGGCGTCGAGCGCGCGGTTCATCTCCCTGCCGAAGCTGCGGCCGCGGCCGACGGGCGCGTCGTAGGCGCCGTAGAAGACGACGCGGTGGCGCGAGACGAAGGCGTCGCGGCTGTAGTCGCCCTGCGGGTCGAACTGGTTGTAGAGGGTGCCGCCGAGGCTGGAGGCGCCTACGTCGAGGCCGCTGCTCTTCTGGTCGAGCAGCGTGTAGCTGAAGTTGAAGGTCAGGCCGCCGGCGTAGCGGCGGTTGAGCTCGAACTGGAGGGCGTCGGACTTGCCGTTGCCGATGTTGCCGTAGCTGGCGAGGAAGTCGCCGAACTGCGGGAAGGGCAGGCGGGCGCGGTCGGCGGCCGAGATGTCGCAGGGGACGATGTCGCGGGCGGCGTCGGCAGGGTCGTTCGGGTTGACGAAGGGGTTGCAGATCGTGGTCCCGTTGCCCGTCGTCGTGCCGAACGGGACGTCGCTCGGCGGCAGCAAGTTGAGGTCGATGCCGGCGATCAGGCCGTACATCCGGCTCCCGAGGTAGGAGGCGCGCAGGCCCGTCTGCCAGCCGAGGTCGCGCTCGACCGTGATGTTGAACTGGTTGATGCGCGGGCTCTGGAGGTCGGTCGGGATGGCGTTGATGGAGAGCCCCTGGACGATGGGGTTCGCGCCGCCGGTGAACGGGGTGTTGCCGCGCGGGTTGAGGCCGCCGGGGAGGCCGGAGAGCGGGGCGGCCGCCGTGTTGAGCCGGCGGATGCGCTGGTTGAAGGCGGTAGAGCCGAAGGCGTCGCGCTGCCCCTGCGCGGCCGAGGTCGGGTAGAACATGCCGAAGCCGCCGCGGATGACCGTGTCGTCGGTGACGCGCCAGGCGGCGCCGATGCGCGGCGCGAAGTTGTTACTGTCGGTCTTGACGAGGCCGCGGCCGACGCCCGCCTCCTCGGCCGTGATGATGCCCTGGGCGGCGAAGCCGGGGTGGAGCTGCGGGATGATGTCGGCCCTCGGCACGATGAAGACGCCCTTCAGGCCGTTCTTGCCCTGCCCGCTCGGGTCGAAGTTGATGAAGAGGTCGCTCTTGTCGACGAACGGCGTGATGAGGTCGTAGCGCAGGCCGAGGTTCAGGGTCAGGCGCGGGTGGACCTTCCAGTCGTCCTGGACGAAGTAGCCGGTCTCCCAGTTCGAGACGTCCATTGAGGGCCGGACGTTGAAGACGTAGCGGACCTCGTTGGGCGGCAGGCCCGTTAGGAAGCGGGCGAAGCCGCCGAAGTTGTTGGCGTAGATGATGGTGCCGCGCGGGTCGTTGCGGTTGCGGACGAAGTCGTCGATGGCCTGGTTGCGGACGAAGTCGGCGCCGGCCTTGAAGGCGTGCTTGCCCCGAATGACGGTCACGGTGTCGCCGAAGGTCGCCAGGCTCTGGTCGAACGAGCGGTCGACGCTGCGGCCGCCGGCGTTCAGGTTGCGCGGCCCCATGATGGTGAAGGCGACGTGGCCGAACGAGTCGACGAGGTCCTTGCCCACGACGTTGCTGTAGGAGGTGATCTCCTGGTCGTTGAAGCCGATGCCCGACAGGAACTCGCGCACCGTCTGCTTGGCGTGCGTGTACTGGTCCTGCTTGTTGAAGCCGCCGCGCGCCTCGTTGACGACCGACGGGGAGAAGACCCTCGTGTAGGAGAGGGCGAGCGTGTGGTTCGCGCCCTCCTGGTCGCGCAGCCCGAGCGAGGGGAGGTTGGCCGTGAAGGCGCGCACGCCGTTCCGCTTCTGGTAGTTATAAACGGCGTAGAACTTGTCCTTATCTGAGAAGTCGTGGTCAATGCGGCCGGTGAACAGGTCGCGGGTGATGAGGCCGGGGAAGTTCTGGTAGTACTCCTCACTAAGCCGGCCGTTGGCGGTGTTGTAGGGCGCGTTGCCCGTGTTCGGGTAGTAGGTGTTGACGAAGGCGAGCGCGATGGGGTTGAGCAGGCGTTGCGGGATGACGTTGAAGCGGCGGGTGAAGCCCGTCACGGCGTTCCCCGTCACGATGGTGTTGTTCGCCAGCTCGTCCGCCGTCAGCTGCGGCAGGAGCTCGGCCGGCACCGCCGGGCGCGACGTGGCGGCGAGGCCGCTGAAGTTGCCCCCGAAGAAGGTCGAGGTGGGGAGGTCGGTCGCGCGGAAGGTGAGGGGCGCGAGGTCCCAGCGCCGCTCGTAGGAGGTCAGGAAGAAGGTCCGCTTGCGCGCGAACGGGACGGGGCCGCTGAAGGAGCCGCCCAGCTCGTTGAGGTTGAAGTAGGGCGTCTCGAATTTCGGGCGGAAGCCGGTCGGCTTGAAGGTCGCCTTGGCGTTCTTGTCCTGGAGCCTCCAGGCGGCCAGCGCCGAGTTGCGGTTGTTGTAGAAGAGCGAGCCGTGGTAGTCGGCGCCGCCGCGCTTGGTGACGACGCGGATGTTGGCGATGCCGCCGTACTCGGCCGAGAAGCTGTTCGACAGCACGGTCAGCTCCTGGATGACTTCGAGCGACGGCTGGCTCTGCGTGACGCCGCCGAAGATGCCGCCGTTGGCGCGCTGCCCGTCGAGCGAGAAGCTGGCGCCGTAGCTCTGGGCGCCGATGAACTTGAAGCCGTCGCCGTCGGCCGACCCCTGCGTGATGTTCGGGTTGAGGTAGAGGAACTGGTAGATGTCGCGGCTCTCGCGCGGCAGCTCCGTGAGCTGCTGGTTGGTGATGGAATTCGAGATGGTCGGCGTGTCCGACTGGATGACCCCCGTGTCCGCCACCACCTCGACGGTTTCGGACGCGCCCCCGACCTCGAGCGGCGCGTCGGCGCGCACCGTGTCGCTGCCGGTCAGCGTCACGCGGATGGCCTTGGTCGCGAAGCCCTGGACGGAGACCGTCACCCGGTAGGTGCCGGACTTGAGGGCGGCCGCCTCGTACTCGCCCTCCGCGTTGGTGGTCAGGTCGCGGGAGATGTTTGTCTCCAGGTCCGTGACCTGGACCGAGGCGTTCTGGACGGCGGCGCCCGCCTGGTCAGTGACCCGCCCGCGGATCGTCCCGAGGTTGGTGCCCTGCGCGAACGCCGAAGACGTCCCGCAGAGGATGCCGGCGAGAAGAAGGAGGCGTGAAAGGAAACTGCTCATATTCTTCATACAGAACTCCATGGGCAAGGGTTTGCGTCTGGCAGGCGACCTGGGCGCCGTTCCGCGCGGTTGCGGCTAGTTTTCGACGTTCGGGCTGACAAGTCCGGGTTGAGTCAGGGCTTTTAACTTCTAAATGGTCCCCCCGCGAGTAAGTTGTAGACCTCAACAAACCCTTTGGGGGCGTACCGTGAAACCGGGACGGTGCCGCTCTCTGGCGGAGCGCGGCGGGCAAACTTGTTAAAGGGTCACAGAATTATCGGCAATTTGGCAGTTAAGCGCCGCTTTCACCGCTACCACCACCTATATGCCTTCTAAGTCGGGAAGCTTCGCCTGATTTACGAATCGAAGGAACACATGACTGACATGAATCGGGCGAAGGGTTAGTTTATAGCACAGCCAAACCTACCTGACAACCCCTCCGGGAGAAGAATTTCCTCCAGCGCCCTAACTTGTTGCCGCGCCCAACAAATAGGGGCGCGGGACGGCCCGCCTCAACGCCGGAGGGGCGGGCGCCGGACGCGGCTGCCCGAGTCGGCCGCGAGTACGGGCGCGGTAGGTGCCATGCCGCGCCACTCCCGGAGGGTCACTAACTTGCCGTCCAGGTAGAACTTAGCCGCGTCTTCAGCGTCGCCCACGAAAAGGTTTCGGTCGCTGGCGAAGCCTTCCAGTTGGCCGGCGCCCGTGCCGAGGTTCAGCCAGCGGCCGGCGGGGCCGACCCGGTTTCCCCAGAAGTCTATGTCCGCGTCGGGTACGCCCGTGGAGTTATTGACCCCGGCTCGGAAGCCCGCGCGGGGGATGTTCCGGAGGGTGTTGTCGTGGACGTCCAGGTGGTGCGCGCGCGAGACGAGGAGGGCGTCCCCGTCACAATTCGGCCCCTGCCTGAGATCCTCAATCAGGTTGCCGCGGACGACCATCTGCTCGACGAGGGTGTCGCGGTCCTCCCCCCTGCCGACCGAGACGCCGCGGCAGGCATCTTGGATGAGCGTGTTCTCGACTAGGACGTACCTGGCGTTGTAGTGGACGACGACGGCTTCGCCCCGCGCCGTGGGCTTGAGGGCGAAGCCGTAGAACCTGTTCAGGGCGCGGGCGCCGGCGGCCCCGACGGGGGCGCTGCCGCGGACGGTGACGTGGCGGCAGCTCTTGATGTCTACGGCGTTCTCGGTCCGGCCCATGTTGGCGGGGGTCGTGTAGATGACGTTGTCTTCCAGCGTGATGTCTTCGGGGTTGGCGGACGCTTCGGCGTAGTCCTCGCACTGGATGCCGTCGCCGCCGTTGTCCCAGATGCGGCTGCGCCTGACCATGACGCGCGCCGCGGACTGCACGACGGCGACGCCGTGGCTGTCCTGCTCGTTGGTCTGGAAGTTGTTGAAGATTTCGCAGCCGTCTACGAGGATGTCGCGGCCCGAGATGTAGACGGCCGCGCCGGAAGTGGAGTTATGCACGCGGCTGTTTCGCAGCACGCCGTGGGCGGCGTTCTCCATGAAGCGGACGCCGGTGACCTTCTGTAAGTTGACGTCCACGTCGAAGCCGTCGAGCACCCAGTAGTCGCGGTCGATGTGGAAGACCGCGACCGGGCCCTTCGGCCTGACGACGGGCATGGCGCGGGAGCCGGGCGCGCGTCTGAGCACGATGGGCGCCGCCGCCGTCCCGTCGTGCGCGGCCTCGTTGTGCCCCTCGTCGTAGGTGCCCGGCATCACGCACCCGACCTGCCCCGCGCGCAGCGTCCGCAGCGCCATGCCTATCGTCCGCCAGGCGGCGCGGGCTGTGCGCCCTGAGTTCGAGTCGGAGCCCGCCGTCGAGACGTAGCGGTCGCAGCCGCGCTTAATACTCCGCGCGAAGCCGACGTCTGGGAGGCGGCGGGCGCCCGCGACGACGCTCGGGCCGGGCCTCGTCTGCCCGGCGGCAACCGCCGCGCCGGTGGCGGCGACCGCCATCAGCAAGGCGGCAAATATCTTCATCATACGGCTCAAGTGCGCTCAGTCCTCTGCCGATGGCTATCGGGGGATGACCGGCAGCGTGACGCTCGACGGCCGCGAGGCGTCGTGGTAGATGGTCTGGCCGGCCTTGACGAAGCGCGCGGCCGTGGCGCTCGGCTCGCCGGTGTTGGGGTTCCGGCTGAAGCGCGGGAAGTTGCTGCTCGACACGTAGAGCCGAATCCTGTGCCTGGCCTTGAAGAGGTTGCTCGTCACCCAGAGGTCGAGGTCGTACTTGTAGACGCGTCCCGGCGTGATTGGCTCAGCCCTGTCGGTCGTCTCGCGGTAGCGCGCGCGGACGATGCCGTCCGTCAGGTAGCGCGCGTAGCCGTCGGGCGAGACGTCGACGAGCATCATCGTGAAATCGGTGTCGGGCGCGGAGGTGGCGGCGTAAAGTTCCGCCGTCACGTAACCCGTCACCTCCACGTCCGCCTCAAGCGGGGGCGTGGAGAAGACGAGGACGTCTTCCCTCGACTCGTTCGGGCGCTGGTCGAAGGGGCCGGGCGGGAGCGCGTCGCCGCAGCAGAGCCGGCCGCCGACGGTCGGGACGGGGTTCAGCGGGTCGTAGGTGAAAGAGTCGGGGCGCTCGCCCGCGGGCGGCGACAGGTCGAGCCGCCCGTCGCCCCGGACGCCGCCCGCACCGCGCGCGGAGTGGAGGAAGTATTTCGTGTAGCGCGTGCGCGCCAGCGGGAACTCGCGCTCGGAGCGCCAGACGTTCTCGCCCATGATAAAGATTCTGACCGGGGGCTCGGCGGCGTACTCGTTCTGCACGCCCTTGAGCGCGAAGTCGAACCATTTGCGCGCCGTCTCGGTCATGTTCAGGACGGCGGCCTTGCCGTAGACGACGTCGCCGATCTTCCCCTCCGGTGAGGTCGCGGCGTGCGCCCAGGGGCCGATCAGTAAACGCTGCCCCTCGCGGACGGCGGCGGGTCCTGCGGCGCGCAGGCCCGTGTAGTTTTTGATGGAGCCTTTGACGAAGAGGTCGTTCCAGCCGCCGGCGTGCAGCGCCTTGACGTTCATCCTAGGGTAGTGGTCGGAGACCTTCCAGCGCCGCCAGTAGTCGTCGCTCCGCTCGTGCCGCAGCCAGTCGGCGAAGTAGGGCGCGAGTTCTTTCACGGGCGGCGGGTCGAGCAGCTTGTAACTCTCGGCCGGCAACTGCGAGACCCACTCCTTCGGCCGCGAACGCTCCGCTGCCTTCCGCCGCAGCGTGTCAACAGTGAGCCCCGTCGTCCAGGAGCTGGCGAACCACTGCATGAGCGCGCCGCTCTGGTACGTCCAGCCGTCGTAATACTCTGAGGCCGTGACGTAGGGGAAGATGGCGGCGAGGTGCGGCGGCGCGGCCGTCGCGGCCAGCATCTGCGTGGCGCCGACGTATGAGCCGCCGAACATCCCGACCCGGCCGTCCGACTGCGGGAGCGCGGCCGCCCACTCGACGGTGTCGTAGCCGTCCTCCGCCTCGTGCATGAAGGGGTAGAACTCGCCGCCCGAGTCGAAGCGGCCGCGCGTGTCCTGGAGGACGATGACGTAGCCGTGCGAGGCCAGCTCGTGCGCCATCGCGAAGTCGCCCTTGCGGTTGTAGGGCGTGCGCTCGACGAGGACGGGGTACTTCCCCTCCCCCTTCGGCCGGTAAACGTCGGCGGCGAGCGTCACGCCGTCTCGCATCTTCACGCGCACGCCGTTCTCGACCGCGACCTCGTGGCGCTGGCCGGCGGCCGCGGCGCCCTGCGCGGCGGCGCGCGGCGGGCCGAGCATGACGCCCGCGAGCAGCGCGAGCGCGAGGAGGGCGGCGCGGATTCCCCTCGGGCGTTTCATCTTCATCACCTCCGGACTCGCCTTCATTCCACCTCGATGGCGCCGAGGTCGTACCAGCCGTCTTCGGCGCGCCCCGCTATCGCCAGCCGCACGGCCGGCCGGCGCGTGCGCGGGTCGAGGAGCGCGACGCGCAGGCGGTAGGCGCCGGGCTTCAGGGTCTCGGGCACGAAGACGGTGCCGTCGTAGACGGCGTCGCCGGGAAGCCACTTCCGCGCGTCCGCCGGGAGCGTCACCACCTCGGCAGCGCCTCCTGACTTAAACTGGAGCGCGAGTTCGTACTTCGCGTAGGGCGGGGCCACGCCGGCGTTGTGCCACCACATGCGGACGGCGGCCATCGCGCCCGCGCGCGCCCGGCGCGGGTACTCAAGCCGCCGCAGGACGAGGCGGTACCCCATCCTCTTCTGGAACTCGTCGAACTTTGCCCTCCACTCTGGGGGGATGGCGGAGGACTTCACGTTCAGGGTGCTGACGTGCCACCGCAAAGCCTGCGCGAGTATGTAGTCCACGTCCCAGCCCCTCTCCTTCCAGAAGCCGGGCACCCAGCAGGTCTCCAGCGAGACGGGGCTGCGCCGCCAGACCTCCTCTATCCCGGCGCGGACGACCTGCTGCGGGTAGAAGTCGAGCATGTGCGAGAAGGAGGGGCGGTCCTTCCACTGGCCGCCCATGTCGCCGAGGCAGTCGAGCCGCCAGCCGGCCCCGCGGCCCGCCCCGTAGGCGAGCGCCTGCGGCTCGTCGAAGTTCATCAGGAGCGGCGTGCGGCGGAAGGCGTCGAAGTAGATGTCGATGAGGGCGCGCTGGTGCTCGAAGGCGGGCATGTAGCTGCTCCAACCCTCGCCCCAGTAGCCGACCGAGGAGACATCTACGCTGTCGAGCGAGGGGTGGCCGTCGTAGCGTAAGCCTGCGGCGGCGACGAGCGCGCCCCAGTGCTTGAGGTAGAGCGGGTCAGCGAAGTCGGGCTGCCAGACGGCGCCGTCCCTGTCGGCGGGTTTGTTGGCGCGGCGCGCGCCCGACATCTGGTACCACTCGGGCAGCGGGTGCTTCTCGTCGTAAGGCATCAGCCGGATGGCGAGCGTCTGGCCGTGGCGCCGCGCCTCTTCGAGCGCCGAGTCGATGATCTCCCAGCGGAACTGTCCGGGCGCGGGCTGAAGCGTCGCCCAGAACCAGCGGCAGTACGCGACCGAGGACGCGGGGAAGTCTGGCCGCGCCGCCGGGTCCGGCTGCCGCGCGACCGGCCCTTCTTCGGACCACCTGAGCCCCTCGTTCAAGGGCTGGCCGTCGAAGCGCTGGAACGTCTGGATGCCCATGCCGGGTTTGACCAGCACCCCTTTAAACTCTTCGGGGCGGACGACGACCGTCTCTCCCTGCGCCGAGGCGGCTGCCGAGAGCGCCGACGAGATGACGAGCAGGAGCGCGACCTTTTTCAGCATCAACACCTCCGCGGCCGGGCGCGGCGCTCACGCCGCGGCGCGCCGCATGAAGTAGACGAGTTGGCTCGTGAACTGGAAGGCCCAGCTGAAGGCGCGCGGCGGCTTGTTCACGTCGAGCTTGACCGCGAGGGGGAAGAGGCGGTCGAAGCGTCTGCGGTACGCGGCGCGGCGCGCCCCGTCTTGTGCGAAGTACATCCCCATGGCGAACGTGTAGGCCATCTCGGGGTTGTGCATCTCCATGTCCGGCCCCAACTCGCCGCCCGGCTCGCCCGGCCCCGCGAAGCAGTTGATGACGTAATACGCCTTCGACCCGTCCGGCACCATCCCCCGGCGGTCGAGGAAGTCGCACCACTTCAAGACCATTTCCGGCACGCGCCGGTCGCCCGTCATCGTCCAGTACATGAAGAGCGGGTCGAGGAGCAGCGCCATCATCCAGGCCGAGGTGCCGCCCTCGAACGTCGCCTCGCTCGAATCGTAGAGCGCCCAGTTCTGCCGGAGCGAGCCGTCGGCGGGGCGGCCGTCGGGCGGCCGGAGCTGATGCCGGTAGTAGGCGTCAACGCACTCGCGCGCCTTCTCCCAGTAGGCGCGCTCGCCCGTCATCTCCCAGCCGTGGAGGACGCCGAGCAGGCCGTAGCCTTGATTGCGGAGCGTCCAGAACTCCCGGCCCTTCTCCGGGTCCTTCTTCGGGTCGCTCGGGGTCATGCCGGCCGGGCGGTAGACGGGGTCCGTGTGCCTCAGGCAGTAGCGCGCCATCAGGCGCCCGGCTTCGAGCGCGCGCTCGTCGCCGGTGAGCAGGTAGTGCAGGTGCATCGCGCGCGGGTAGACGTACTTGATGTCCGCGCCCTTGAGCTTGAAGATGCCGGCGTCAGGCCCCGTCGTCTCCGTCTGAAGCCGCATGAAGTGTGTCGCGCGGTAGCCCGCTTCGAGGAACTTCGCGTCGCCCGTGCGCGCGTACATCTTGTAGTAGTTGGACGGTCGGTCGTAGAGCCACGCGGCGTACTCGCGGCTGTCGAGGTACTTGAGCGAGCCGGTGAAGTTGCGCTCGACGAAGTCGTCGTAGGCGGCGTAGGCGCCCGACTCGGCGGCGGGCGTCTGCGGCCCGACGAGCCACGAGTCGCAGAGCCACTTCGCGGGCAGCACGGCCAGCACCCGCGGCCCCTTCAACCCATCGGCGTCCATCAGCGTCTCGCGCACGGAGACGGGCGCGCCGCCGCGCCTCTTCGGCTGTTTATTGAAGATGAGCGTCACGCGCTTCGTGCGGCCGGTTCGGAAGTCGGACTTGAACTGCACGAGGACAGAGCGGACAAAACCGCCCTCGCGCCCGCCGAGGCGCCACGGTTCGAGCGCCCGCGTCGTCGCCGCGACCTCTTCGCCGCCCGCGTCGAGCACGACGACGCGATTCGCGTCCGAGAGGAAGCCGGGCGGTAAGGGCACGCCGAAGCTGACGACCTCTTCGCCCAGATCATCCGCGCGGCCGACGAGGGTCACGTCCAGCGAGCGCCCCGGCCGCGGAATCTTCAGCGGCGACTGCGCGTGCGCGGCGCTTCCGGCGAGCGCGGTTGCCGCGGCCGCCGCCAACAAAAACTCCCTGCGCGAAACCTCTGACATCAAAGCCCTCCGTCAGCCCTTCAGACCCAGCAGGCGCGCGGCGTTCTCCCAGTAGACCTTTCGCAGTATCTGGTCGGGCAGCCCCAGCCCGTAGATGCGCCAGCGCCCCTGCGGCGGCTTCGGCGCCGGCGCGTAGTCGAAGTACTCGTCCTCGGTCTCAAGGAAGCGGTAGTAGATTTCGTAGAGCTCGTCGCCGAAGATTTGCTGCGGCGTCTCGAAACCTTCGGGCACGGCGTCGGTGCCGAAGAGGATGCGGTCTTGGTACTTGTCGAAGAACCTGCGCGCGGCGCGCGGCTGGCGGCCCAGCTCGCCGATGCGGGCGCCGATCTCGACCGAGGTGTTCTGGTAGCGGTCGAGCCACTCCGAGACCCACGCGAGGTCTTCGGCGTTGCCGACGTGCAGGTAGACGAAGTGGGTGCGCGGGTGGCGCGCGACGACGCGGTTGCGCGCCTCGTGCAGCTCGCGGTTCGAGGGGAAGCCGGGGGTGTTGAAGGCCCAGTCCGGGTGCGCGCTCAGTTCCTCGTAGCGCTCGTTGTACTTGTCGGTCGGGAGGAAGAAGGCTTCGGGGTCGGAGGTGTGGATGGCGACGGGGAGCCCGGCGCCGCCGGCCGCCTCCCACATCAGGTCGAAGCGTTTGTCGTCCACCTTGACGAGCGGCCCCTTCGTCACCTGCTCGCGCAAGCCCAGCCCGAGCCTCTTCAGGACTTTGATGCCCTTGGCGCCGACGCGCTTGGCGTGCTCTATCTGCTCGGCCTGGAAGGTCGGGTAGTTCGGCTCGGCGAAGCGGCTGAACCAGGGCTCGGTGAAGACGACGAAGCGTCCGGGGTGCGCCTGCTGCCAGTAGCGGACGTTCTCTTCGAGGGCGGGGCCGAAGCCGCCCGTGAGGTTGACCATGACGCGGACGTTGCGGCGGTCCATCACTTCGAGCGCCTTCGCCGGCGTCGTGTTCTGGTTGGCCTTCCGCCCGTCGGCCGGCGTCCACGAGAGGTGCGTGTGGAAGTCCACGGCCGGGAAGCGCGCTCGCCCGACCTTCGTCTCCTGGACGTGCAGCATGCTCTTCGGCACGTAGTCTTCGAGCGCCAGCTTCTCTTCCTTCGCGCCCTGCCCGCCCTGCTGCTGCGCGAGCGCGCGGCGGCCGAGCGCCGGCAGCGCGGAAGCCGCGGCGACGCCCGCCAGCCATTGCCTTCGGTTCAACTTTCTCATCTTCGCTCCTCAGTTCGGGATGATTAATGTCAGCGCGCGGGCGCCGCTTCGAGCGTCAGCACCTCGAAGGGCGCGAGGCGGAACGTGTGCGGGCGGCCGGCGTGCAGCCTGACGGCGGGGCGCCCCGACTCGTCGCGCCACGGGCTGCGCGCCGCGTAGGCGCGCGGGGCGCCCTCGGGCAGCTCGAAAGCCCGTCCGACGTCGAGCGTGAACGCCTGCGCCCGGTCGGAAGGGTTGCGCAGGACGAGGATGCCCTTGCGCGGCGACCATGAGGCCCAACCGTAGACTTCGAGCGCGCCGGGGTCGCCGCCCACCCAGTGGGTGTCGACGAGCACGTCGGCGTTCGAGCGCGACCAGCGCGCGGCCTCGGCGAGCAGGTCCCAGTCCTTCTCCGAGAGCAGAGCCGGCGTGACGTACATCTCCTGGAGGTGCGTGCCCGAGCCGAAGTAGGACTTGACCTCGTCGTCGAAGTCCCCGCGCGGGTCGCGGTCGAGCTTCTTCCGCTTGCTGCGCGACACCTTCTCGGCGTAGACGAGGCCGTGCAGCATCAGCGAGTTCAGCGGGTAGAGCGGCCCGCGCCGCACCGTCATCTTGTAGGTCTCGGCGTCGCGGTAGGTGATCCACTGCTGGCGGTCGGAGCCCGTTCCGGCGAAGTCGTGGTCCTCGCCGCCGCGCCAGATGGAGTCGCCGTAGCGCAGCCAGAAGGGCGAGGGGAAGGTGCCGACGGTGAGGTTGACGAAGAGGTCGGGCCGGCGGGCGCGCAGCTCGCGCACGAGGCTGATGGCGGCGTCGAAGTCGCTGTCGAAGCGGCTGCCGGGGAAGGCGCGGTCGGCGTTGCCGAAGCCGTCGATCTTGAACTGGTTGACGCCGTAGCGGTCTATCATCTGCACGCAGACGTCGCGGAAGCGCTCGTAATATTTCGGCCCCGAGAGGGCGAAGCCGGGGCCGAACTTCCCGCCGTCGTCCCGAATCTCGAACCCCTGCGCGCGGCCGTACCTGAGCCGCGCCTCCTTCGCCTCGTCGTAGCCACCCCACGGCGACATCCACACGCCCGGCGCCGCCCCGTAGCGAGCCGCCGCCTCGCGCAGCGGCGTGAGCCCGCGGGGGAAGCCCGCGTGGAAGCTCCAGAGCGAGGAGGTGTCGTCCCAGCCGTCATCGAAGAGGAACGAGTTCATCCGCACGCCGCGCTTCTCCACCAACTCGCGGCCGAAGTGGTTAATGCGGTCGAGCGAGTCCTTCTCGTCGAACTTGTTCGTGTAGCCGATGTCGTACCAGGAGTTGTAGTGGAGGAAGGTGCGGTAGGGGTGCGCGCGCTCGCGCTCTAGGTAGGCGAGGAAGTCGCGGCGCAGTTGCCCCGGGCGCGTCACCCCGACGACCGAGGAGTAGGTGACGCCGGCCCCGGCGCGCAGCGGCAGCTCGCGCCGGAGCCCGCAGGTCGCGCGCCCCGGCCCGGCCTCGCAGACCGATAGCGGGTGCTCGAACCCGATGAAGACGTTCCCTGCCACCACGGGCGAGCCTGTGACGGTCCCCTCGACGCGCGCGCCCCCGAGCGCCGCGTCCACGAGGCGAATCTCCGCGACGGGGAGGTCCGAGCCGAGCGCCTCAAATGTCACTTCCTGTCGCACGTAGTTCGAGCCTTCGCGCAGCTCCGCGCGCCACGAGGCGCGTACGCGACCGCGCTCGTCTTCCAGCGTAACGCTCAACTGCCGACCGGGCAGCCGCTCAGCGAGCCGCGAAGCCCGGGGCTCGGCGCGCAGCACCTCGGCGCGCGGCGCCCCGACGACGCGCATCTCCCCGGCCTTGATTTCCGAGCCGTCCCTGAGCACGAGTGTGAAGGCGTGCTCGCCCAGCGGGAGGGCGCGGACGTTCACCCTGTCCTCGGCGCCCGCGGCCCGGAGTCTCGCGCCTTCGGCGCGCCACGCGGCGGCGATGAACCGGTTCGAGAGGGCGAGGCCGCCAGCCGCGGCGGGTGCCCTGCGGCGCGGCGCCCTCGTCCGCTGCGCGAAGACCGCGCCCGCCTGCGCGAGCAGGCAGGCGGCGCAGGCCAGCGCCAAGATGAAGGCGCGGCGGCCCTCCCGACGTCTTCCGAGATGCGCGCCGACCCGAAGAGAATTGCTGCCCAAGCTGCCCCTTCCCCCTTGTGTGGGCCGCGGCACGGCGGCCCGCCCGTCCACTAATTTCCCGCCGCGACGCGCGCGCCCCGCCCCCGCGAGGGCGAGCCCTTCCCGAGCCTCGCCGTCGCCATCCATGAAACGTAGTCCGTCCCGCGGCCGCCCGCCACGAGCGGGTCGGCCTTGCTGAAGCCCGGCTCGCGGTTCGGGTCACTCAACCCTCCGACGGGCACGTCGCTTCCGCCGTTGAAGAAGGTGTTGTGGTCGTGGACGAAGCCGGAGACTCGTACGCCCTCGCCCGAGGTCTGGTAGAGCATCGTCTCGTCGACGACGCCGGCGAGGACGAAGATGTTGTTGCGGAGCGTGAGCCCCTCGGTCAGCGTCAGCCTCACGCTCCGCCCGCACCCCTTCGCGGGGCTGTCCACCTCGTTGCCGGGGCGGACGAGCAGCACGCCGCGCTCGCCGACGCCGACGAAGGTGTTGTTGACGACGGCGGCGTCCTTCGCCGCCCAGATGGAGACGGGCTCGACGGGGCGCTCGCCCGGCCGGGTCGAGACGACGAGGTTGTCGCGCGCCGTCATCCCGTACGACTCGAAGCGCGCGAACGAGCAGGGGTCGCCCGCCCGGCCGTCGATGAAGAGGTCGGGGTCGGTCGAGCCGCCCGAGAAGGCTGCCCCCGAGTTGTCGACGAAGACGTTGGCCTCGATGAGAACGCGCCGGCCCCCGCCCTTGGAGACCACGCCGCGGTGGCTGTTGCGTATCAGGTTGCGCCGGACGATGGCGTCGTCGACGCACGGCAGGTCGACGGCCGGCTTGCGCTGCGCGTTGCGGCCGTCGTAGAGCTCGTTGTCCTCGATGGTTATGTGGTGCGACTGGTTGAACTTGATGAGGTAGAGGCGGTCGTCGTCGAGCAGGGGATCGTAATCGGGCGTGCACCCGGCGGGCGGGCACGCGTAGTGGACCTTGCAGTTGCGCACCGTCACGTGGCTGGTCCACAGCCCGCGGTCGTACCACGCGGCGGTGTGGCCGCCCGGCGGGTCGTTGGTCTTGACCTTATTGAACAGTTCTTCGGGCTCGTAGACGCTGTCGCCGTGGACGCCGTTGCGGCGGCGGTTGACCTTCACCCCTGTGGGGTCCTCGTAGTACGGGTTCGGGTTGATGTCGAAGCCGTCGATGACTATCCCGCGGACGAGGTGGAGCCGCACCGAATCTATGATGACGCCGTGGCGCGTCTCGGCGCGGATGGTGAGCGGGCGCGCGGGGTCGTAGCGGTAGACGCCCACCGTCTCGGGGCGCGACTTGTCGGGCACGGGCTGGCGCGGGTCGCCGGGCTCCAGCCGGTCGGTCATTGTGAGGGCGAGGTGGATGCCGCCCCAGCGCGCGGCTTGGCCCGCCTTGCGGTAGTCGCCGTTCTTCGCGACGAGTGTGTCGCCGCTGCCGACGTGGCGCAGCGCCTCGCGCCATGACCTGTAGGGTCTTTCGTAGCTCCCGTCGCCGCGCGCGTCGTCGCCGTCGAGCAGGTGGATGTAGACGGTCCTGCCCGCTCCTTGCGCCGCCCCGCACAGGACGAGCAGCGCCGCGGCCGCCCGAAGAAAGAGTTTGACGCTCGCCCTCAACCCTCGACTCCTCACCTGCCCTCGGCGCCGGCGACCCAGACGCCGCCGAGCATCACGCGGCGGACGTTGCGCATGGCCCGAATGTCTTTGAGCGGGTCGCCCTCGACGAGGACGATGTCGGCCAGCTTGCCCGGCTCGACGCTGCCCAGCCTCCCCTCGACGCGGAAGAAGCGCGCGTTCTCAGAGGTGGCGGCGACGATGGCCTGCATCGGCGTCAGCCCCGCCTCAACCAGAAGCTCCAGCTCGCGCTGGTAGGCCCAGCCGCGCTCGGCGTGCGGCACGGCCGAGTGCGAGCCGACGACGACGCGGACGCCGGCGCGGCGCGCGCGCGCCGTGAAGTCGAGCATCTGCCTGAAGCCGCGCACGTGAACGTCGGTCGTGTCCTTGTCGCCGGCCCGCCGTTCGAAGATGGCGAGAGTGGGCGAAAGATAGGTGCCGCGCTCGACCATCAGATTGATGATAGAACGCGCCCGCGGGCCGCCGAGGTCGGCCTTGCTCCAGACCTCATAGCGCCCCTCGCGCCGCGCGGCGTTGTCGGCGATGACGGACTGCCGGTACTTCTCCGCGTCGCGCGCCGGGAGCATCGCCGTGCCGAAGGAGGTGACGTGCTCGACGCCGTCGACGCCGGCCCGGATGGCGTCGCCCGCGTCCACTATTTCGAGATGCGAGGTGACCGGCAGCCCCAGCCGGTGAGCCTCCTCGCAGACGACCTGGATGAGCCCGACGGGCAGGCGGAAGTAGACCTTGAAGGCTGAGGCTCCCTGCGCGGCGAACCGGCGGACGGCGAGCCGCGCCTCCTCGGCGTCGCGCACGACGTAAGAGTCGGCCGGGTAGGCCGGGGGCGGCGAGTCGAGGTGTGGCCCCGTCAGGAAGAGGCGTGGGACGGGCGCGGACGCGGCGCGCGCCGCGTCGTAAGCCTCAATCCACTGGCCTGGGTCGCGCAGGGACGTGACGCCGTGGGAGAGGAAGAGCGCGGGAAGCCCGTCGTCGCCGTCGATGTGGAAGTGCGCGTCGATGAGTCCGGGCAGGACCGTCATCCCGCGCGCCTCGAAGACCTCGGCGCCGGCGGGCACGCGCACCGAGGCGCGGGCGCCGGCCGCCAGGATGCGGTCGCCGCGCACGACGACGACCGAGTCCGGCACGGCCGGCCCGCCGCGGCCGTCAACGAGGGTCGCGCCGACGATGGCCACCGTGCGACCGGGCTCCGCGCCCGTCACCCGGTTGACCTCCCTGACGGGCGCCGAGTCGGCACGGCTGCCGCCCGCGCGCCGCTGCGGCAACGCCGTGCCCCACACGACGGTCAACGTCAGCGCCGCCGAAAAGAGTCTCAGTGCTGTACTCATCATTTAGAGCCCTAGTACTTCGAGAGCAGGCGCACGCGCAGGCGGCCGTCCCGCTGCCCCTTGAACGAGGGCAGGTAGATGGCGCCCGTCCCGTCGGCAGTCGCCACCTGCTGCCACCGCGGCACGCCGTTGAAGAGACCGCCGCGCCAGTCGGCGCGCCCGCCCGTCAACTGCAACTCGTACTTCGCGTCCGGCACGAGCCCCGTCAGGAGCAGCGCCTCCGTCCCCACGTCCGGCACGGTCGCCTCGCCCTCCGTGACGCGCGCGTCCGAGGCGGCGAAGAGCGCCAGCATGCCGCCCTCCACGGCCGCGCCCGTCAGGCCCGGCCCCTCCGCCAGCTCGACGCGTCGCGCGCGCATGTCGTCGCGGTCGCCTATCTCCATGACGTTGAGGAAGGCGTCCTCCTTTGAGGGCTTCGACGGCGAGACCTCGACGCGCCACGCGGCCGGCACGACCGCCTTCGTGTTCGACGGCAGGAGCCGCTCGAACTTCTCCCCCCAGAAGGTCTTCCACATCTTGCTCAGGTAAGGGTCGGCGGGCAGCGGCCCCCCCTCCGGCGGGTCGAGCGGCCAGTTCTGCCCCGAGCCCCACGCGCCCCCACGCTCGTCGCCCGGCGTCCAGTGTTCGAAGCCCTTCCCTCCGCGCTTCACGACCTCGCGCTCGCGCGGGAGCAGGGTGTGCACGCGCAGGGCGCCGCCGCCGTCCTCGTACGTGAACCCGTCCGCGCCGGCGTAAGCCATGCCGCCGTGGCCGTCGCCGCGTCCGGGCGCGGCCGCGCTGACCTTCGGCTCCGAGACGCCGTGCAGCAGCCACGTCTTCCTGAATGACGGGTCGGTCGAGCGCACGCGGTCGAAGACGAAGAGGACGTTGTCGGCGGGGGTGTAGACCAGCTCGCGCGTGACCAGCTCCACCTTCTTCGGGCTGTAGGCGCGCGTGCCGTCGCCGCGCGCGTACTGGTAGGCACCCGCGCGGTGGCCGACCGCCTCCATCCGCGCCAGCGCCCACAGGTCGCGCGTGTTCTGGAAGTCCTCGCGGCTGCGCGCCGTGTTCCAGTAGCGCGAGGAGTCCATGCGCTGCCCGCCGTCGTTGGCCGCCGGCCAGAGGTTCTCCGCCCAGAAGAAGCGCTCGCGCGGGTCGTAGACGAGCAGGGTGTTGTGCGCGACGGTGCGGCGGTAGTAGTTCAGGTAGTGAGGGCTCTCGGTGTCGGTGTAGTCGGCGCCGCTCTCGGTGGCGAGGTAGCCCTTGCGGTAGACGGCGAAGTGAAGCTGGTCGAGGTGCTGGTGCTTGGCGAGGTAGGGGCCGGCGACGAACTCGATCCAGGTGGAGTCGGGGCCGAAGCCGTCGCGCATGACGAGGTGGCCGACGCCGCGGAAGTGGTGCTGGCGCGAAAGCTCCGCCTCGCTCGTCTTCGCCGGGTCGCGCGGCGCAACAGTGGGATCGTCCCAGAGGAACTTTGTGATGGGAATCAGCCAGTCCTTCGTGTCCACCCAGCCCGACTCGCGCAGCATCCACGCGGCGTAGGGGTCTTTGAAGCGGTGGACGGCGTAGCCGAGCACGACGTTGTCCTGCGAGCGCATGTAGGGGAACTCGTTGTCGCCGAGGCGCGAGGTCGTCCCGTCGGGCAGCGCCTTGTAGAGGTGCGTCGTCGCGTAGTGGCGGAAGACCGAATAGCGCAGCGCGGGGTCGGAGTTCAGGGCCGTGCGGTCGAGCTCGGCCAGCAGCGCCATCGGGGCGTAGGTGATGCGCTGATAGTCCATCGACTCGTGGTACCCGCCGTCGGGCGTGATGAAGTCGGTCAGGTCGAGGATGTGCTCCCACGCGCGCCGCGCACGCTCGCGCAAGGGGGCGGCCTCCGCCTCAACCGCCTGGTGCCCCTCCACGGCCGTCAGCGCGAAGAGGGCGAGCGTCAGGTACCTGACCGTGTAGTTGTGGTACATCGAGAGCTGCGGGTCGAGCAGCGACTGGTCCTTGAGCATCTGCGCCGCGGCCTTGACCAGCTCCCCGGCCACACGGTCTTTGAGCGCCGCGTCGAAGCCGGGGTAGTTGTAGAGCCAGTCGAATGCGAGCGACCACTTGACGAACTCGGGGTAGGTGCGCGAGCCCACGCGCTCGGGCGTGCGCGTCCGGCGCATGTCCTCGACGGCGCGGCGCGCCGCCCCCTCGTCGCCCTTGAGCAGGTAGGTGAGCGCCCAGCCAGCGAGGTCTTCAGGCGGGCGCGCGCCGGCGTCGTAGCGCGCGCGGAGGACGCCGAAGCCGGTCAGCGGGTCGCGCTCGCCGACGAGCATCCGCGGCCTGACTACGCCCCCGCCTGGCGGCGCCTGACCCGGCGACGACTGCGCGCGCGCGGCCGGCGGCGCGGCGGCCCAGGGCAGGATGAGAGACAACAGCGTGAGCACGGCGAGGGCGACGCGGCCCATTTTCTCCCCCCGCCTTTTCGAATCTTGGATGGCCTTCATCTTCTGACTTCTCAACCCCTCACTCCGCGTGGCCCGCCAGATGCACACCGCGCGCCCCTGCCAGAAACTTCAGCCACTCCTTGGCCATCAATCGGTGGTAGGGCTCTGTCATGTGTATGCGGTCGAGGCTCAGGAACCGGCCCCGTTCGGGCGCGGCCGCCAGCAGCGCGCCGACCTCTATGACCTTGACGCCGGCGCCGCGCGCGACCAGGACCGCGCGCCCGCTCGCCCCCGGATTCGAGACCGTCTCGGGGTCGCGTATGTCGTCGAACATGAAGACCTCGACGCCCGCTGCCCTGAAGCCCGCGGCCATCTCCCTGAGCGCCTCGAAGTCCTCGTCCGCGCGCGTCATGACCACGAGCAGCACCTTGTCCGGCTTCCAATCGAGGACGCCCTGGTAGAAGCGCTGCCTCGCACGCGAGGCCGTCAGCCCGCCGCGCTCGAACTGTCTGAACTCGACCCTCGGGTTCACGCGCCGGAAGATTTCGGTCACGACGGGGACGAAGCTCGAAGGAGAAGACCAGTGCTGCCCCATCGTGAAAGAGTGGCCGACGACGGCTATCTTCTGCGCGGGCAGGGCGCGGACGCGCGGCACGAGTGCGCGCACGTCGCGCTCGCGCAGGAGTTCCGTGGCGAGCACCCTGTCGTCGCGGATGTGGAGGTGCTTCTCACCCCAGTTCCAGACCTTGCGCCCGGCTATTTGCCACGCGGCCTCGTCCGTCGCGTAGGGCGAGGCGCAGGCCCGCCGCCCCAGCTCGCGCCCCGCGGCGAGGAAGTCGTCGTCGCCGCCCGGCAGCCCCAACTGCCCGACGTAGACTGGAAGGCCCAGCCCTTTGTAGAAGGCGAACTGCTCCTGGAGGAGGTCGCCGTCGCGGTCCACTTCGAGAATGGTCTGGTAGAGGCTCGCGACCGAGCGCAGGCGGGCCGCGCCCGACCGGGCGCGCGCGCGCGAACGTAGGTAGTCGGTGAACACGTTGACGGGCGCGGCGGCCGGCACGGTCAGCCCCGACCTCAGTATCGGTTCGAGGTCTCTCGAAGGGTCGAAGGCAGACCTCCCGCCGCGCGCCCACGCGCCGACCTCGCCCACCTTACCCATCAGGAGACCGCTCTGGTGGGTGACGAGCGCCCGCAACTCCTCTTCGGACAGGCCGCCCGGCTCGAAACAGGCCGCGTCCCCCTTGCCCGACTTTCTGGCGAGTAGAATCTGGTGGGCGTGCGTGGCGATGACGTTGGCCTCGACGAGCTGCGCGAGCCTCGACGCCGCGCCCCGGACGGGGCCGCCCTGAGCCTGCACCTGAAACGTCAGGCACGCCCCGACACAGACGAGCGTCAGCCACCCCGAGGCGAGTATGCACCCTTTTGCAAATCTCATCTTCTTCGCCCCTGACCTTACGGGCCGCTACGGCCTCGTTAATCCCGCCGGCGCCCTCAGCGCGAAAGGAGCGAGGCCGAGTCGCGGTCGATGAAGAGGTGCGCGTCCGGGTGGTTCCTCAGAATGGAGGCCGGGCACGCCGTCTCTATCGGCCCTTCGATGACGCCCCGGATGGCCTGCGCCTTCGCCGGGCCGGGGACGATGGCGAACAGCTTCGGCCGAGCCATGACGGTCGGGATGGTCAGGGAGAGCGCGTTGGTCGGCACCTCTTCAAGCGCCGCGAAGGCGCCGTCGTGCACCTGCTGCACGCGGCAGACCTCGTCCAGTTCGGCGACCTTGACCGGCTCCGGGTCGTCGAAGTCGCAGAAGGGGGGGTCGATGAAGGCCAAGTGGCCGTTCTCGCCGACGCCGAGCACGGCGAAGTCGGGCGGGTCCTCCGCGAGCAGAGCCGCGTACCTGCGGCACTCGGCCGCGGCGTCTCCGGCCTCGCCGCGCAGCCCGTGGAACTCGCCGAAGTTAACCTTGTTCACCAGGCGGTCGAGCAGGAAGCGGCGGAACGACTGCGGCGCGGCCTCGCCCATCCCGATGTATTCGTCGAGGTGGAAGCCCTTGACGTTCGGCCAGTCGATGCCGGGCGTCTCCGCGAGGGCCGCCAGGAACTCGTTCTGCGAAGGGGCGGACGCGAAGATGCCCACGGCCCGGCCGCGCTCCGCCTGCAGACGTCGAATCTCCGCGGATACCGCCGCGGCGGCCGCCGCCCCCAACTTCGGCCTTGACTCGTAGACGTACACGTTTAGTCGGCCCGCCCGAAAATGCTCGACGAGCCCGTCACCGTCGGCGCCCGTTTGCACACGTGATTCCATGTTCACTCCCGGTTGAAAATTTACTGCCGAGGGCCCACCACCCCTCACCCAACCTCGGGGCCCGCGATGGCGAAGACAAAGCGCGAGGTGCCCGCCGACGTTCTCTCTCCTCGGCGCATTCGGATCAACTCCCGCTCCTTCGTAAACCCCCGCGTGGCAAGCTCCCGCGTCGCACCCTCGAACGTGGTGTTCACATCAACGTAGACCTGACCGGCCCCGAGGCGGCCGAGCACGTCATCCAGGATGAGGGCGGCGCTCTCGGCCTCTTCCGCCACGACGGGTCCGACGTACGTCGCCCGCGAGCCCCGCCTCGCCAGCGCGTACCCACACACACGCCCGCCGGCCCCGGCCCTCAACGAAGGTCCGACGCATGCTTCGTCAGACAAAATTTGAAGCAGTTCCGAGCGGTCAGCGCCGAACGCGATACGGTCGAATTCGAAGACCTCTTCGGAGAGCCTTGGCGGTCCGATATCACCCGACGCGACTGCTTGAGGTGCGCGCGCGCCCGCAGCAGCTACCCAGCGCTCTACGTGTAGTTCGGCCTCGAAGCCGAGACTTTCGTAAACGGGAGCGCCCTCCGGCGTCGCGTCCAGCTTCACCGCTTCCACACATGCGGCTTCCAAATTTTCAAGGGCCGCCCCGACCAGCGCCGTCGCAATGCCCCTCCGCCGGAAGCTCGGGTCGACGAGGACCATGCCGACCCAGGCCAGGGCCCGGCCGTACCTGGTCGTAGTCGTAGTCGCAACCACTTTCCCGCCGACCGTGGCGGCAAAACACCCGCCGGGACTTAACCGCAGGAGCCGGCGCCAGTCCGCCTCCGTCTGGTTCCAGCCGGCGGCGTCCTTGAGCCTCATGGCCTCGGCGATATCGCCTTCGGCGAGCGGACGGATATGTATCTTCTCCGCGACCGGCATGTTACGAAGATTCGGTTTGTTTGTTGTCCCGACTAACCCTAAAGGCTTTTTCGTCAAAAGGCATCTGTCGCCTTCAGGGCTGGTTGATTTTCCGGGGCGGACGCTCTACAGGGCTTAGAGCATGGAACACTATCGGGAAGCTTTTTATAACATTAACCCAAGCCGCCCGCAAGACAGAGGCCGCCGCCGTCCGTGTCCACCTGTTTATATATTAGTCATTTACAGACAAAAAGGGGCTGTCGTGAGCGTTGTCCCCGGTGCCTGCGCTACGGACGAAGCATGCCGGACGCGTCGGTCAGGAATCTGTGTTTGGTAATATAAGCCCGTCTTTGGGGCGCCTTCGGCGTGTCTCCGCGTCCCTGCTTGTTAATAACAAAAGCATTAGTTAATATCCCGAACAAACCCGGCGGTCTGTGCCGCCTCTACGCGTGACAGAGTCCGAGCGTCATTCCGGCTTATTCTACGACTTTGCTGGCATCAAAATTACAAGAACTCCTGTTAGAAGCCGCCGGGCTTCCCTCTTCCCTGCAGGCGTCACCCCGCGCCTCCGCTGAAGGCCCTCCCGTGCTCGAAGAACTCTTCGGCGTAGCCGCCCGAGGTGGGCCGCAGGCCACGGCTTTGGTCCGCATGCTTGCGGAGGTATACGGGGTCTACCCCGCCGCGCTCGAGCAGGCCCTCCGGAGGCTGAGTTCACTCTGCGCCAGCTTTCTGAATTTATACGGCGACGGCCCCGTCCGACTTCTGCGCGCCCCGGCGCGCATCAACATCCTCGGAGAGCACGTCGATTACGTGTCCTACCTGCCGACCTATTCGCTCCCTTTCGGCAGCCGCGAGCACGACATGCTGATGCTGTACCGCCCTTCGGGTGCGGGGCGGGTGTGGGGGGCGTCCATGCACGCCGATTACCCCGGCTTCGACTTCTCTCTGGAGGCGGGGCCGCCTGCCGGGGGCGGGGAGTCCTACGAAGCGGGATGGCTCTCTTACGTCTTCGAAGGTGATACGCCGGCCCCCCACTGGGGCAACTACGTAAAGGGCTCCGTCTTCTTCGCCCGCGTGAAATTCGGAGAGAGGGTGGCGCGCGGATTCAACTTTGTGGTCGATTCGAGCATCCCGCCGAAGGGGGGCGCCTCATCCTCCTCGGCGCTGGCGGTGCTGGCCGGCGCCGCGATACGTGCCGTCAACGAGGTAGACTACGAGCCCGGCGAGTTGGCCGTTGACTCCTCGAAGGCGGAGTGGTTCGTGGGGACGCGCGGCGGGTCAATGGACCACCTGACGATCTGCCTCGCCAGACGCTCGCATGCAGTGCGCATCTCCTATGGGGAGCGGAGCACGCACCTCCTCCCGCTGCCGCCGGGGCCGCTCCGGTGGGTCACGTTCTTCTCGCACCCCGCGGACAAGGGGCGCGAGATCATGCTTGAGTACAACGAGCGCGCCGCCGTCTCGCGCCTGCTGATACCAGCAATCATTGAGGGCTGGGCGCGGACCGACACCGAACGTCACGAGTGTTGGGGGCGGGCCTCGGGCGCGCTGCGTTCGGGCGCGAATGGCGCGGCCGACGAGGTAGAGTTACTGCTGGGCGGCCTGCCCGAGACGATAACACTCGAAGAGGTTGAGAGGGACTACGGCGCCGCCTACGACGAGTGCGTGAGGGCCTTTCCCGCGCTGGCCGAAGGGCGTCGGGGGCACCCCCTACGAGTGCGCGCGTACGCCCGGCACCACCTCGGCGAGATTCGGCGCGTCTCGGCGGCCGAGCGACTGCTCGCCCCTTCGGGCGACGCCCCGGATGAGCACGGCGACGACTGGGCGGCGTCACTCCTCGGGCAGCTCCTCAACGAGTCGCATGAGAGCCTGCGCGACCTGTACGGCGTGAGCACGCCCGAGGTTGAAAGTCTGGTCCGAATCATCCTGGCCGACCACGGCGTGCGCGGCGCGCGCCTGATGGGCGGCGGGTTCGGCGGCAACGTCCTCGCGCTCACCACCGAAGACAACATAACCGCGCTCATGAATCGCGTGCAGTCGGAGTTCTACGCGCCCCGCGGACGCGACGGCGAGCGGGAAGGCTCCGTGATGGTCTCCACTCCGGGCGACGGACTTTCGGAGTTGAGCCTCGCCGCGCTCTGGCGCCGCGCGGTCGAAGAGTTCAACTCGCTCGGGGCTCGTGCCGCCAACTTCCGCACCCATGTCGGCACGATGCTGGACGCCGTCGATGAGACCGACGCGGGCCCAATCGAGGTGTGGCCGGTGATAGTCGCGGCCGGCAAGGGGTCAAGGGCGCGCGAGTCGGGCCTCGACGTGCCTAAGCCGGTGGCGCCCGTCGGGGGCGTGCCCGCCATCCTCCGCGTGTTGCGAAACGTCCTGGAGGGCTGCGGCGCCGGGGCGAGGGCGCCGGTCGTCATCGTCTCGCCCGAGACGGAGGGCGCGGTGCGCGAGGCGCTGGCGGGCGAGGAGGTGAGCTACGTCGTGCAGCCCAAGCCGCTGGGCACGGGCGACGCCGTCCTGCGCGCCGGCGAGCTGTTGAAAGGCTTCAGCGGGCGTGCGTTGGTCATCTGGGGCACACAGCCTGTCGTCAGGCCGCGCACCGTGCGGCGCGCGCTCAGGCTCGCCGCTCTCTTCGACGAGTACGACATGATTCTGCCGACGGCTCTGAAGGAGCGGCCTTACGCGCCCGTCGTGCGCGACGAAAGGGGCCGCGTGCTGGCGTCGCGCGAGACGCACCTGGAGGGGGCCCCCCGGCCCGAGTTCGGCGAGACGAATAACGGCCTCTTCGTCCTGAAGAGCGCGGCGATGTTCGACGCACTGGCGGAACTGCATCGCCGGCACTGGCGGGAGCATGAGGGGCACTACGACCGGGCGGGCGGCGAGCTGGGCTTCCCGAACGAGATGATTAACTTCCTGTCGGCGCGCAAGGCCGGCGTGCTGGCGTGCCCCTTCGCGGACGCGCGCGAGGGGCAAGGCATCAAGACTTTGGCAGACGTGGCGCTGTGCGAGCGCCTCATCGCGGAACTTGACGAAGGCGAGTCTTAAGACTCGCCGACCGAACCCGCGGGGGCTCGGCGACAGTGGAGGCGTGAGCAGATGGCAGTTGCCGAACAGGCGGGCGCGGTCGGCCGCAAACCAATCAGAAACCTCCGCTGGTGGATCGGCGGCCTGCTCTTCGCCTCGACCGTCATCAACTACATCGACCGGCAGACGCTCTCGAACCTCGCCCCCTTCCTCAAGAGCGACTACGGCTGGACGAACACCGACTACGCCTACCTCGTCATCGCCTTCCGCGTCGCCTACTCCGTCGGGCAGACGGTCTGCGGTCGCCTCGTGGACCGCCTCGGCACGCGGCGGGGCCTGACGCTCTCGGTTATCTGGTACTCGGCCGCCTCGATGCTCACCTCTTTGGCCGGCGGCTTCTACAGCTTCGCGGCCTTCCGCTTCCTGCTCGGCGTCGGCGAGTCGGCCAACTGGCCGGCGGCGACCAAGGCGGTCTCCGAGTGGTTCCCGAAGCGCGAGCGGGGCCTCGCCACGGCGCTCTTCGACAGCGGCTCCTCCATCGGCGCGGCCGTCGCGCCCTACATCGTCCTCGCCGTCTACTTCAGGTGGGGGTGGCGGCCCGCGTTCGTCGTGCCGGGGCTGCTCGGCCTCGTCTGGCTGGCCGCATGGCGCTGGCTCTACCACCGCCCCGAGGTGCACCCGCGGGTCTCGGCCGAGGAGCGAGAGATGATCCTGCGCGACAAGGAGGAGGACGAGCCCGAGGGGGCCCGGCGCGTGCAGCCGGGCTGGGGCCAACTCCTCCGCCTGCCGCAGACGTGGGGTACCATCTCGGCGCGGACGCTGACGGACCCCGTCTGGTTCTTCGTCACCGACTGGTTCCCCATCTACCTCGTCGCCAAGGGCATCAAGCTGGAGGAGGGGCTCTTCGCCTTCTGGATTCCGTTCGTCGCCGCGGACCTCGGCAACTTCTTCGGCGGCTGGATGTCGGGGCACCTCATCAAGCGCGGCTGGTCGGTGGGCGCGGCGCGCAAGGCGCTCGTCGTCTTCGGCGGCTTCGGCGTGACGACGCTCATCCCGACCGTCTTCACCACAGACCTCCTCACCATCGCGCTGCTCTTCGGCCTCGCCACCTTCTCTTACGCCTCCTTCACCACCATCGCCAACGTGCTGCCCTCCGACCTCTTCCACAGCGAGTCGGTGGCCTCGGTGAGCGGGCTGAGCGGGACGGGCGCCGGGCTGGGGACCATCGTCGCCTTCCTGCTAGTCGGCTACGTCTCGGACGCGCGCGCCTCGACGGGCACGGCCGCCTTCGACCCGATCATCGTCGTCGCCGGCCTCATCCCGCTCGTCGGCATGGCCCTCGTCCTCCTGCTCGTGCGCAACACGCGCGCCACCGAGCGCGGGCTGGTGAGGAGGATTTAATACGCGGCGGCCGGCGCGGTAGAGTTAGGCCCGCAGGGGGAATGGACAGTTTCATGAAACCGCTGAAGATCGGAGTGACGGGCGTGCGCGGCGTGGTTGGCGAGACCTTCACGCCGGAGCTCGTCGTCGGGTTCGCGCAGGCGTTCGCCACCTACCTCGACGGGGGCCGCGTCCTCGTCAGCCGCGACACGCGGCCCTCGGGGCCGATGGTGCGCTCGGCCGTCATCGCCGCCCTGCTCGCGGTCGGCTGTGAGGTCTTAGACCTCGGCGTCTGCCCGACGCCGAGTATGCAGCTAGCCGTCCCCGAACTTGACGCCGCGGGCGGCATCGCCATCACGGCCGGCCACAACCCCTCGCAGTGGAACGCGCTCAAGTTCGTCCGCGGCGACGGCCTCTACTTCAACCAGACGCAGGGCGAGGAGCTACTCGACATCTACCACCAGGGCGAGTTCCCCAAAGCCACCTGGGACTCAATCAGGACCGGGGTCGAGTCGGCCGACGCCGTCCCGCACCACCTCGAAGTCCTCAAGCGCGCCTTCGACGTGGACGCCGTCCGCGCCCGGCGGCCCCGCGTCGCTGTGGACTGCTGCAACGGCGCGTGCGTCAACCTCATCCCGCGCTGGCTCGAAGAGCTGGGCTGCGAAGTCCTCGCCATCAACGACGACCCGACGGCCCCCTTCCCGCACAACCCGGAGCCGCGGCGCGAGACGATGGCGCAGCTCCGCGCCGTGGTCAAGGCCGGCCGCGCCGACGTGGGCTTCGCGCACGACGCCGACGGCGAGCGCCTCGGCCTGGTGACGGAGGCGGGCGAGCCGCTGGATGAAGAACTGACGCTCGTGCTCGCCGCCGAGACGCGCCTCGCGCAGAGGGGCGGCGGCGTGGTCGTCACCAACGTCTCGACGAGCGGCGCCGTGGACATCGTCGCGTCGCGGCACGGCGGCCGGGTCGTCCGCACGCCCGTCGGGCAGGCGCACATCTCCGAGGCGATGGTCGAGCACGGCGCCGTCATCGGCGGCGAGGGCTCGGGCGGGGTCTCCGTCCCCGAGGTCCACCCGACGCACGACAGCGCGGCCGCCATCGGCCTCCTGCTCGAACGCCTCGCCCGCACCGGCGAGCGCGTCTCCGAGATGGCCGCCGGCCTGCCCGCGCTCTCTGTCGCGAAGCACAACGTCAAGGTCGAGCCGAACCACATCTACCAGCTCCTACAAAACTTCCGCGCGGCGGCCGAGCGCGACGGGCTCGACTGCGACCTGACCGACGGCGTCAAGGTCACGCTCCCCGAAGGCTGGGCCCACGTCCGCGCGTCGAACACGGAGTCCATGATTCGCATCATCGCCGAGGCCGGCGGGGCGGCGGACGCGCGCCGCCTGCTCGACTGGGCGCGCGACCGCGTGCGGCCGTAACGAACGGGGGTTCAAGTTTGAGGGCGATACCGACACTGAAGATAAGCATCTCGGGCGTGCGCGGCGTGGTCGGCGACTCGCTGACGCCGCAGCTACTCGTGCGCTTCGCGCAGGCGTTCGGCACCTACGTCGGCTCGGGCACCATCGTCATCGGGCGCGACACGCGCACCTCTGGCGAGATGGTCAAGCAGTCGGTCATCTCGGGCCTGCTGTCGAGCGGGTGCGGGGTGCTGGACGTGGGCGTCTGCCCGGTCCCGACCGTGCAGTTGATGGTGCGCCGGAGCGGGGCGCACGGCGGCATCGCCGTCACGGCGAGCCACAACCCTGCGGAGTGGAACGCGCTGAAGTTCGTCGGCCCGGACGGGCTCTTCCTCGGCGCGGGTCAGGCGCGCGAGATGCTCGACATCTACCACCAGGGCGAGTACACGAAGGTCGCGGGCGCGGAGATGCGCGCCGTCGAAGAGATGCCCGGCGCCACCGACATCCACGTCCGGACCGTCCTCGACGCCCTCGGGCCGCTGCCCGCCTCCGCGCGGCGCCCCCGCGTCGTCGTAGACTCCTGCAACGGCGCGGGCTCGCTCGTGGCCCCGCGCCTGCTCGAAGCGATGGGGGCGGAGGTCATCGGCGTCAACACGACGCCCGACGGGTCTTTCCCCCGCCCTGCCGAGCCGCTCGCGGAAAACCTCGGCGAGTTGTGCGCGAAGGTGCGCGAGGCGGGGGCCGACGTCGGGTTCGCGCAGGACATGGACGCCGACCGCCTCGCCGTCGTCAACGAGCGCGGCGAGCCCGTCGGCGAGGACTACACGCTCGTGCTCGCCTCACTCTACGCACTCGGCCTGGAGCGCGGGGCGGTAGTCGCCAACCTCTCGACGACGAGCGCGCTCGCGGCGGCGGCCGGGCGCTTCGGCTGTCAGTTGTACGAGTCGAAGATCGGCGAGGTGAACGTCACGGACGAGATGCGGCGCGTCGGCGCCGTCATCGGCGGCGAGGGCAACGGCGGCGTCATCTACCCGCGCGTCAACTTCGCGCGCGACAGCCTCGTCGGCATGGCGCTCGTCCTCCACCTGCTCGCCTCCACGGGTCAGACGGTCTCCCAAATCCTCGACTCGCTCCCCCCCTTCCGCATGGTCAAGGAAAAGATGCCCTGCCCCTCGAACAAGATTAAGGACGTGATGAAGGCTATCCTGCGCGACTATCAAGACCACCCGCTGGACACGCGCGACGGTGTGAAGGTCACGGTCCCCGGCGGCTGGTTCCTCGTCCGCGGCTCGAACACGGAGCCCATCGTCCGCGTCGTGGCCGAGGCCGAGTCGGAGGAGAAGGCGCGGCGTATCGTGGACGCCGTCTTCGCGCAGGTGCGCGCCGTCGTCCTCTCCTGACACGGAGGCGTCTTTATGGACTACGCGATTGGCATCGACCTCGGCGGGACGAACATCAAGGCGGCGGCCGTCACGCCATCGGGCGAGGTGCTGTGGCGGTCGTCGGCCGAGACGCGCGACGGCGAAGGCGCGGCGTGGGCCGAAGGCGTGCGCGAACAGATTGAGGCGCTGGAGTCGCGCGGCGGGTGCCCGGCCATCTGCGTCGGCATCGCCTCGCCGGGTCTGCCCGCGCGCGACGGCCGGTCGATAGCCTCCGTGAGCGGCCACCTCGAATCTCTCCAAGGCTTCGACTGGGTCGATTATCTGGGGGGAGGGAGGGCGCCAACACTGGTCAATGACGGGCACGCGGCGATGCTCGCCGAGGCGTGGAAGGGCGCGGCCGCGGGCGCCGACGACGCCGTGATGCTCACGCTCGGGACGGGGGTCGGCGGCGCGGTCCTGAGCGGCGGCCGCCTGCTCACGGGCCGCCTCGGCCGCGGCGGGCACATCGGCCACATCTGCATCGACGCCGACGGCGAACCGGACAGCCTCGGCATTCCCGGCACGCTCGAAGAAGCCATCGGCAACCGCACCCTCGCCCGGCGCTCGCGCGGACTCTTCGACTCGACCGAGGCGCTGGTCGCCGCGCACCTCGCGGGGGACGCCGTCGCCACCCGCGTCTGGCTCAGGTCCGTCCACCGGCTCGCATGCGCCGTCACCTCCATGATCTGCGTGCTCGACCCGGAAGTCTTCGTCATCGGCGGCGGGATGGCACGCGCCGGCGCGGCACTCTTCGACCCGCTCGAACAGTACCTCGGCCTGATGGAGTGGCGGCCGGGCGGCCACCGCGTGCGCGTCGTCCCGGCCGCGCTCGGGGGCGAGGCCGGCGCCCTTGGGGCCGCGCGCCACGCGATGCAGTCCGCCGCGGTTTAAGGGCGCGCGCCGCCCGACTCAGGCACGACGTATGACTCCTTCGCGCGCACGCTGACACCGGCGCGCGTAACGACCACCTTGAGTTTCCGCCGCTTGCCCGGTCGCAGCTCGCCCGAGGCGTAGAAGCCCACTTGATACTGCGCGCGCAGCTCTTCGGCAACCGACGCGAGCGTCTTGACCATGCCGTCTCGGCCCCCCGCCAGCTGGAATCGGCCGCCGCTCCTGCGCGCCAGCTCGCGCAGGTAGGACTCACCCTCGCGCCTCGGCCCACTCCCGCCGCCCGGGATGCCCTCGCCCAGCCACACCACATGAACCGGCGCGTCGGACTCCTCGGCGCTGTTCAGGCTCCGCTCAAGCGAGCCGCGGCGGCTGGACGTGTCCCACCCGTCCGTGAAGAGGAGAACGGCTTTGCGGCCGCGCGCCGTTCCCACGACGCGCGTGAGCGTGAAGATGACCGCGTCGTGAAGCGCCGTCGCGCCCGCGCCGCCCACGCGCGACTTAAGTATCGCCTCGCGCAAAGTCCCCCGGTCGCCGACCCCGCCGCCGAAGAGGACCACCGCCTCCGAGGCGAAGGCGACGGCGCCGACGCGGTCGTCGGGCCTCAGCTGTTCGAGGAACGCGGCGGCGGCCTCCCGCGCCGCCGGGAGGTCTGCGCGGACGGAGGGGCTGAAGTCCAAAAGCAGGACGACGTTGATGGGCTCGCCAGCCGACTCGAAATGCGTGACGCGCTGCTCGACGCCGTCCTCGTAGACGCGCAACTCGTCGCGGCGCAGGTCGCCGACGTACCCGCCACCCCTACTCCTGACCGTGAAGGGGATGCCGACCAGACGCGTCTCGACGCGGACGACCTCCTCTTCCTCTCCCGGCTTCGGCCGGGGCTGTTGACGCCGTGCGCGCGACGCAACGCCCCCCGCGCCGAGGACAAGCGTCAGGGCGAGCGCCGCGGCCGCGGCGCCACTCCTTATTAAATTTCCGCTGTGTACGACCTTTGACACCGGCCCTCCCGGCCGCGGCGCACGCGGCGGCCGCCATTTTGTTCTACACGGGGCCTGTAGTAAAAAGCACTCAACCCGCGGCCCAGGCCGCTGCGCCGACCGAGAGGCGATGAGCCGGCATGCTGAATCTGGAGAGACAGTCCAAGATACTCGAACTGATCGAGGAGCACGGTAAGGTCGAGGTCGGCGACCTCAGCCGCCGTCTGGGCGCCTCCGAAGTCACCATCCGCAAAGACCTCAAGGAGCTGCACGGGCGGGGGCTGCTGCTCAGGGCGCACGGCGGGGCGGTCCGCGCCGAGACGGTCAGCGCCGACCCGTCGCTCCAAATCAAGGCCGCGCTCCACGCCGAGGAGAAGCGCCGCATCGGGGCCGCCGCCGCGGCGCTCGTCAATGACGGCGAGTCCATCATCCTCGACTCGGGTACGACCACCCAGCAGGTCGCACGGTGCCTGAGGGACAGGCGCGGCCTGAAGGTCATTACCAACGCCCTCAACGTCGCGGCTGAACTGACGGGCGCCGGGGAGGTCGAGGTGATACTGCTCGGCGGCATCCTGCGCCAGAACTCCGGCTCGCTCGTCGGCCAGTTCGCCGAGGAGATGCTCAGGCGGCTCGCGGTCGACAAGCTCTTCCTCGCGGTCGACGCCGTCGACCTGGAGTTCGGACTGAGCACCCCGAACCTCGACGAGTCGCACGTCAACCAGGCGATGGTGCGCTCCGCGCGCGAGACGATTCTCGTCGCCGATTCGAGCAAGTTCGGGAAGCGCAGCCTCTCCCGCATCGTGCCCCTGTCGGAGGTGGCGCGCGTCGTCACGGACCGCGGGCTGCCCGAAGCGGCCCGCGCCGGCCTGCGCGAGTTGGGCGTCGAGCTGATACTAGCCTGAGTCAAGGGGCCGAGCCGCCGCTAGTGTATCTGCACGCCCGCCACGACCCTCGTGATGGCCCCCTTCGGGCTCGGGGTGTCTGGCTTGAGTCCCTGCCCCAGCGACGAAAAGAGCCCGAGGAGCTGCCCGAATATCACGTCCAGAGGCGGCCTGTAGAGGTCGTCGAACCCCTCGGCGAGCCCGAGCGAGAGTGACGTGTCGAACTCGCCCGCCTGCGGCTCACGCCCCGGCCACACCGCCACAATCCCGCCCGCGAGCCCCTTCCCTTCGACTTCCCTGAGGAGGTCGAGTTCGTAGGCCCGGCGCCGCCCGTCGCCCGAGAGGAAGCCGACGACCAGCGTCTCGGCGTCCACGGCGGAGAGCGGCCCGTGCCTGACGCCAAGATAAGACTCGGACCACGTGTAGACGCGCCCCGCCGTCAGCTCCACGACCTTCAAGGCCGACTCGACCGCGACCGCGCGCAGCGGCCCGGTCCCGAGGAAGCAGAACTTCGTGTAATGCCCGGCCGCGAGCCGAGCCGCCGCGTCGGCCGCCGCGCCGAGGAAACCCTCAGCGCGCGCCGCCAACTCTTCGACGACCCGCCCGTAGGCCGCGAGGTCGCGGGCGTGCGCGAGACACTGGCCCGCGATTACCATGTTCGAGAAGGAGCTGGTCATGGCTAGACCGCGGTCGTTCACCGCGTCGTCGAGCACGAGGACGAAGACGTTCTCGCGTCCGCCGAACTCACGCGCCATCCTTCCTGCGCCGTTGCACGTGACTATCAGGTGGTGAACTTCCGGGTGGCATTCGAGCGCCGCCTCGATGACGGCGACGCCTTCGGAGCTGTCGCCCGAGCGCGAGAAGGAGACCCAGAGGTAAGGGAGGCCCGGGATGAGGTAGTCGTCAACGTCGGTAAGCAGGTCCGTGCTCGGGACGGCCTGCACCTCACAGCGCCACTCGCGCCGCAGGAGCGCGGCGAGCGCCCGGCCGATATAGTCCGAGGTGCCGGCCCCGACCAGATAAACGGAAGGGCGAACGCCGACGCCTTCCGACAGCCCGATTCGCGCGAGGAACTCCCCCACGCCGCCGACGCCCGCCGAAAACTTCTCGTAGCTGCGCCGCCAGGTGTCGGGCTGCTGCCGTATCTCGCGCGGGGTGTGGACGAGCCCGCGCTCGACCCTCTCGCCTTCGGACAGCGCCAGCACGCTGCTCAATGCGTCCATTTGTTGCCCTCCCCCTCATTTTCCGCCGGGCCGTTCGTTCTCGCATAAAGCGCGCTGCTACTTGGCTTTTGGTTTCGGCTTGTATTACAATTCGGGCCCGTCGAAGATTATCGTAAGTATCCGAAATCAAATAGTCAATCCTTAAGAGGGAGCGTGCAGTGAGCGGCGTCGTCGTAATCGGCGAGTTGAACGTGGACGCGGTGGCGACCGGTCTCGCGCACGAGCCCCGGCTCGGGCTTGAGATCATCGCCGAGGACTTCGAGCTGACCCTGGGCAGCGCCTCGGCCATCTTCGCCAGCGGCGTGGCGAAGCTCGGCCACGAGGTGACCTTCGTCAGTAAGGTCGGCCGCGACGACTTCGGCGACTTCTGCCTCGAAGCCCTGCGCTCAAACGGCATCCCCGTCCGCCACGTCCTGCGCGACCCGGCCGAGAAGACCGGCATCACGCTCGCGCTCAGCACGCGCCGGGACCGCGCGCTCGTCACCTACCTCGGCGCCATCGCCTCGCTCCGCTACGAGGACGTGCGCACCTCGCTGCTGAAGGGCAAGAGCCACCTCCACCTGACCTCGTACTTTTTGCAGGGGGGCTTGCGCCCCTCGTTCGCCCGCCTCTTTGGGGAGGCGCGCGCGGCGGGCCTGACGACCTCTTTCGACCCGAACTCAGACCCGACGAGCAAGTGGGGCGCGGAGATATGGGAGGTGCTCGCGCAGACCGACATCTTCTTCCTCAACCGCGACGAGGCGTTGCAACTGACGCGGGCGCGCGACACGCGGGGCGCGCTCAAGGCACTCGGCGCGCGCGTGCCCTGCGCAGTCATCAAGCTGGGGGCGAAGGGCGCAATCGCCGTCAAAGACGGGGCGGTCGCCTCCGCGCCCGGCTTCAAGGTGGAGGCCCTCGACACGACCGGCGCGGGCGACACGTTCGCCGCGGGCTTCGTCTCGGCTCACCTGGAGGGGCTGAGTCTGGAAGAGTGCCTGCGGCGCGGCAACGCCTGCGGCGCGCTCTCGACGCTGAAGGCGGGCGGCACCGCCAACCAGCCCGACCGCGCGGCGCTGGAACGCTTCCTGCGCGAGCATCCCGAGTAAGGAACCGCCCCCGAACGCGGCAGACCCGGAGGGCAGACCGACGATGACGAATCCGAGCCAGCAGACAGCAACGACCGGGGCGGCGGGCCGCGCGCTCGTGCCGAGCCGGCAGCTTCTCGAAGAAGCGCGGCGAGAAGGCCGGGCCGTCGCCGCGCTCAACTTCTACAACGCCGAGACGCTGCGCGCGCACATCGACGCCGCCAACGAAGCCGGCGCCTCCGTCATCCTCCAGACCACGGAATCCACCATCAAGTATCTCGGCATCCGGATGGTCGTCGCGATGGCGCGCGCCGCCGCTGAGGAGGTCGAGAGGCCCGTCGCGCTCCACCTCGACCACGGCGCGAGCTACGACCTGGCCGCCCGCTGCGTCGAGGCCGGCTACACCTCGGTCATGATTGACGGCTCGAAGCTCCCCTTCGACGAGAACGTCGAGGTGACGCGGCGCGTAGTCGAGATGGCGCACGCGGCGGGCGTCTCGGTCGAGGGCGAGCTGGGCCACGTCGCGCACAACGAGGAGGGGGGCGACATCTCGCGCTTCTACACTCGCCCCGATACGGCCTCGCGCTTCGTCGAGGCGACCGGCGCCGACGCCCTCGCCGTCGCCGTCGGCACCGCGCACGGCTTCTACAAGGGCGAGGTGCGGCTCGACTTCGAGCGCCTGGGGCAGATACGCGACGCCGTCGGCGACCGCGCCGCGCTCGTCCTCCACGGCGGCTCGGGCGTGCCCGACGAGTTGCTGCGGCGCGCCGTCTCGTGCGGCATCCGGAAGATCAACTTCGGGACGGAGCTGAAGAACGCCTTCACGCTGGCCGTCAGGCGCTCGCTCTCAGCGGGCGACGAGATAGACCTGAGGAAGACCTTCGCGCCGGCCGTCGAGGCGGTGCGCGGGATATCGTCCGCCAAGATTAGAATCTGTTCGTTGCAGCAGTAAGCGGCGCGCACGGCCGTCCCCCGCCCCTTAACCATTACCGAAGCCGTAGGACTGTCCGATGCAACTTAACGCACTCGACTGGATCATCGCCCTCTTGGCCGTCGGCGTCTGCTTCGCCCCGGCCCTCTTCTTCGGCAAAAGGTCGTCGAAGAACACGTCGGAGTTCTTCGCCTCGGGCCGCTCCGTGCCGTGGTGGCTGGCCGGACTCTCGATGGTGGCGACCACCTTTTCGAGCGACACGCCCAACCTCGTCACCGACATCGTCCGCCGGCAGGGCGTGGCCGGCAACTGGGTCTGGTGGGCCTTCGTGCTGACGGGCGTCGCCACGGTCTTCTTCTACGCGCGGCTGTGGCGCCGCTCGGGCGTGCTGACCGACCTGGAGTTCTACGAGATTCGCTACTCGGGCAAGGCGGCCGGCGCCGTGCGCGGCTTCCGCGCCGTCTACCTCGGCCTCTTCTTCAACTGCCTCATCATGGCGACGGTGAATCTGGCGGCGTGCAAGATCGCGGCCATCCTCTTCGGCCTCCCGCGCTGGCAGACGCTGCTCTTCGTCGGGCTCCTCAACGTCGTCTTCGCCGCGCACTCCGGCCTCTGGGGCGTGCTGGTGATAGACATGGTGCAGTTCTTCATCAAGATGACGGCGGTCATCGCGGCGGCCTACTTCGCCGTCAGCCTCCCGCAGGTCGGCGGGCTCTCGGGCCTTGTCAGCAAGCTCTCGGCGACGCCCGGCCCCGACGGGATTAACTACCTGAGCGTACTGCCCGACTTCACGAACAACTGGGAGATAGCGCTCGCCGTCTTCGTCCTGCCCATCGCCGTGCAGTGGTGGGCGGTCTGGTACCCGGGCGCTGAGCCGGGCGGCGGCAGCTACATCGCGCAGCGGATGCTCGCCTCGAAGTCCGAGAAGGACGCGCTCGGCGCGGTGCTCTTCTTCAACGTCGCGCACTACGTCCTCAGGCCCTGGCCGTGGATTCTCGTCGGCCTCGCCTCCATCATCGTCTACCCGCAACTCTCCGACATCCAGGCCGCGTTCCCGAACCTCGACCCCTCGCTGCTCGGCCACGACATCGCCTACCCGGCGATGCTCAAGTTCCTGCCGGCGGGCTTCGTCGGGCTGATGGTCGGCGGCCTGGTCGCCGCCAACTCCTCGACCATCCTGACGCACCTCAACTGGGGCGCCTCCTACCTCGTCCACGACTTCTACCGGCGGTTCGTCCGCAAGGACGCCGACGAGAAGCACTACGTCCTCGCGGGGCGCCTGGCGACCATCCTGCTCTTCATCATCTCCTCGTCGCTCGTCTTCGTCCTCGACACGGCGAAGGACACCTTCGACATCATCCTCCAGGTCGGCGCCGGGACGGGCCTGCTCTACCTGCTGCGCTGGTTCTGGTGGCGCATCAACGCGTGGAGCGAGGTGGCGGCGATGGTCAGTTCGTTCGTCATCTCGATTCTCTTCCTCGTGCTCGAAAAGCAGGGCGTCGCCCACACCACCTCGACGCAGCGGCTGCTCATCACCATCGCCGTCACGACCGTCTGCTGGGTGCTGGCCGCCTACCTCGCGCCGCAGACCGACCGCGCGACGCTCGTCGAGTTCTACCGCAAGGTCCACCCGGCCGGCCCCGGCTGGGAGTCTGTCCGGCGCGAGGCGGGCATCGAGCGCGGCGCCGTCGAGCGGGCCGACAACATCCCGATGGCGCTCGTCGGCTGGGTCGCGGGCTGCACGATGATCTGGTCGTCGCTCTTCACGGTCGGGAACTTCCTCTACGGCCGCTACGGCTACGCGCTCGGCCTGCTGGCCGTCTTCGTCGTCAGCCTCCTCGTCCTGCTCTGGGTCATCAACTACCTCTGGTCTTCGCCGGCCAGAATCACGGGCGAGGAGGACGTGCCGACGGAGGAGGAGTACGGCCGCGGCGGCGCGCGGCAGGACTGAGCTCAGGTGGCCGGGGGAGCGATTGAGGGGCCAGTGTTAAAGGAAGAGACCGAGGACAAGTTCATCGCGATGGTGAGCGCGAAGGCCGAGACGGACCTCCGCCTCGCCGACTTCGCGCCGCGCCACTCGCTCGTCGTCCCCGCGCACGACGTGACGCGCGCGAAGTTTCCCGCCATCGACTTCCACAACCACCTCGACGCTCAGGACCCCAATCGGGTGCTGCGCGTGATGGACGCCTGCGGCGTTGAGCGGTGCGTCAACATCACGATGCGGGTCGGCCCGGAGGCGGAGGAGGTGCTGGAGCGCTTCCGCCGCGCCGCGCCGGGACGCTTCCACACGGTCGCCTGGATGGACTGGCGCGACTTGGGCGAGCCCGGCTTCTTCGAGCGCAGCGTCGAGCGGCTCGAACGCCTGGCGGAGTTGGGGGCGCGCGGGCTCAAGGTCTGGAAAGACCTCGGCCTCAGCCTGCGGGACCGCGACGGGTCGCTGCTGCGCGTGGACGACGAGCGCCTTGCGCCCCTCTTCGAGCGCGCGGGCCAACTGGGCGTCTTCGTCATGTTCCACACGGCCGACCCGGACGCGTTCTTCCAGCCCATCGACCGCTTCAACGAGCGCTACGAGGAACTGAGCGCGCACCCCGACTGGTCCTTTCACGGCTCGCACTTCACGAAGGCCGAGCTGCTCGCGCAGCGCAACCGCGTCTTCGCGCGCCACCCGCGCACCGTCTTCGTCGGCGCGCACGTCGCCGAGCGCCCCGAGTGCCTCGCCGAAGTCTCGGGCTGGCTCGAAGAGCACCCGAACTTCCACGTGGACATCAGCGCCCGCGCCTCGGAGCTGGGCCGCCAGCCCTACACGGCGCGCGAGTTCTTCCTGCGCCACCCCGACCGCATCCTCTTCGGCACGGACCTCGTGCCCGAGGAGGAGATGTACCGGCTCTACTTCCGCTTTCTGGAGACGGCGGACGAGTACTTCGACTACCCCTCGCACGCGTCGCGGCAGGGGCGCTGGCAGATTTACGGCCTCCGCCTGCCCGACGACGTGCTGCGCCGCGTCTACCGCGACAACGCGCTGCGGCTGCTGGGCGGCTGAGCCGAGCCGCCCGAGCGACGCCGGCACGCGCCGAGGCGACGAGATGATTATCTGCGTGAGCGCCAACCCGGCCATCGACCGGCGGCTGCGACTTGACAGGCTGGGCGTCGGCGCGGTCAACCGCGCTTCCTCCGTCTCCCCGATGCCCGGCGGGAAGGCAGCGCACGTCGCGATGGCCGCCGCCGCGCTGGGCGAGCGGGTGATGTGGGTTGGCTTCCTCGGGGGCGCGTCGGGCGAGGACTGTGAGCGCGGGCTCACCGGCCTGGGGATACCCGTGGCGGTGGTCAAGACGGCGGCCGAGACCCGCACGAACATGGAGATAGTGGAGGCGGACGGCACGGTCACGGAAATCCTTGAGCCCGGCGGGGCGGTGACGGAGAGGGACGTAGAGCGGATGCTCTCGCTCTGCCGCGACGTCTTCGTCGAGCACAGGGGGGCGGCGCAGGTCGCGCTCTCCGGCAGCCTCCCGCCGGGCTGCCCCGACGACTTCTACGCGCAGTTGACCCGCCTCGCGCACGCCCAAAGGTGCCGCGTGCTGCTCGACGCGAGCGGCGAAGCCCTGCGCGCGGGGCTCCGCGGGTCGCCCGACCTCGTCAAGCCGAACCGCGAAGAGGCCGAGGCGCTGACGGGCTTCCGACTCGTGGGCGCGCGCTCGGCGGCCGAGGCGGCGCGCGCGCTCTTCGACGCGGGCGCGGGCGGGGTCGCCATCTCGCTCGGCGCCGACGGCATGTTCTGGCAGGAGTCGAGCGGGGCGGCGCCGCTCGTCGCGCGCCCGCCGCGCGTCGAGGCGCGCTCGCCCGTCGGTTGCGGCGACGCGGCACTCGCCGGCTTCGCCGTCGCGCGCCGGCGCGGGCTCACGGGCCACGAGTTCGTGAGGTTCGCGGCCGCCTGCGGGACGGCGAACTGCCTCGCCGACGCACCCGGCATGATAGACCGCCGGCAGGTCGAGAGGCTTCTGCCGCAGTCGTCCGTCGAAGGGGCTTGAAGGGTGCGAGCTTTTCGGGAGAAAGGGGGCGGCGCGTGACGCTACGGCTGGCGCTCGTCGGGTGCGGTGAACATTCAGAGCTGAGCCACGCGGCGCCGCTCCGGCGCTACGCCGCCGCGCGTCCGGGCGAGATAGAGCTGGCCGCCGCCTGCGACCTCGACCCCTCTCGTGCGCGGAGGTTCTGCGACGAGTACGGCTTCGCGCGCGCCTACCAAGGGCTCGACGAGTTGCTCGCCTCCGAACGGCTCGACGGGTGCGTCACGGTGATGCCGGTCGCGCTCATTGCCGAGGTGGCCGCGCAGGTTTTGGAGCGGGGCGTCCCCTGCGTCATCGAGAAGCCGCTCGGCACGTCGCTCCGGGAGGTCGAGCGGCTGGCCGAGGTCGCGCGCCGCACGGGCACGCCGCACATGGTCTCGGTCAACCGCCGCTTCATGCCGTACCTGAACCGCGCCGCCCGGTGGGCGCGCGAGGCCGGCGGACTGAGCTACGTCCGCGCGACGATGGTCCGCCACCGGCGGGACGAGCCCGACTTCATCTGGGAGACGGCGCTCCACGCGCTCGACGCCCTGCGCCATGTCGCGGGCGAGATAAAGGGTTACAGCGCGGCCTTGCACCGCCCGCAGGGAGTCTCGGCCGACTGGTATCTCGTCTCGCTCGACTTCGAGGGCGGCGCGCGCGGGCTGCTTGAGGTGCTGCCGACCGCCGGCCACGTCGAAGAGTCTTACGAGCTGTTCGGCGAGGGCTTTCGCGCGCGCGTCGTCGCCGGCTCCGGGCCGCAGCGGTCCATTCACTGCTGGCGCGGCGGCCGGCTCGAAGTCGAGGAGGCGGCGGACGAAGGGTCGCCTGAGGACCTGCGCAGCGGGGCCTTCGAGGAGGTGTTGGAGTTCGTCGGCGCCCTGCGCGAGGGCCGGCTGCCCGCCCCGACGGTCGAGGACGTACTCCCCTCGTCGCGCGTCTGCTTCCGAATAGCCGAAGAGGTTAGATCGAACACACGGGAACAATAAATCAGACTAATGAGAAAGCTCTTATCACTCGCACTGTCCGCCGTCACGCTCGCCACGCTCGCGCCCGCCGTCGTGGCGCATCAGAAGGGCGTCGGCGGGAGCGACTTTCACAAGAACGACATCACCTATTCGGCCGAGGTCAAAACGCCGCACGTCCCCTGGGCGGCGAAACTGTCGGGCGGCCCCGTCAAAGGGTTCTTCATCCCCTCCATCCAGTACGGCCGCGACATGGTCGAGCTGATGCAGCGCGTCGAGCTGGCCCCGACGACCGTCTCCATCGACCGCAACTGGGACATCAACTGCTGGGGCATTGGCGACTACTACGACCACGTCAACCGCGGCGACCGCGACGACTTCCAGATCGTCTACTCCTACGTCGAGCGCGACCTGACCGGCCCCGCCCCGTTCGAGGTGATGGTCATCCCCGGCCTCAACGGCTGGTCGCGCATGACTAGGGCCGCGCGCGACGCCGTGCTGCGCCGCGTCCGCGAGGGCGCCGGCCTCGTCCTGCTCCACCCCTTCCTAGGCGACGTTAAAGGCCACCCCTTCAAGGGCGACGAGCCGGAGCCCGACGCGCGCCTCTGGGAGCTGTCGCCACTCGTCGGCGTCCCCGACGACACGGTCAACGAGCGCGGCTACCCGGAGGTGAATCAGGACGCCGTCACCAGGGGGCGCTGGGAGAACGCCCGACCGCACTTCATCACCGAGGGCCTGCCGCTCGAACTCCTCCCCGAAGGCAACGCCGGCGGCTCGTTCTACAAGTACAAGGCGGCGGGCGACGTCATCATCAAATCGGGCGAACACCCCGTCGCCGCCGTCAGGAATTACGGCAAGGGGCGCGTGGTGGCCTTCGCCTACGTCGAGGAGGGCTTCACGCCGCAGAGCGTCAACCCCGTCGAGACGAAGACCTACTGGGACTACTGGGAGTATCAGTACGCGCTTCTGGCGCGCGCGGTCCTCTGGGCCGCGGGGCGCGACGGCGGCGTGCGCCTGAACTCGCTCGCCGCGGAAGGCGAGGCCGTCAGGCTCGACCTCACTTCCGACGCGCCGCGCCGCGTGGAGGTCGAAGTCAGCGGCAAGAGCGAGTTCGGCCAGCGGCTCGGCGCGCGCAAGGTGACGAAGGAGCTGGCCGCCGGGCCTAACGCCTTCGACGTAACGCTCGGCACGGGCGGGGCTGGCGGGCGGCAGATATACGACGTCATCGTGCGGGACGCTCGCACCGGCGCCACGCTCAACTGGGGCTCGGCCGTCCGCCACGCGCCGAAGCGGGCGATGGTGACGCAGGCCCGGCCGGCCGTGGACGTTTACCGGCGCGGCGAGACTTTGAGCGCCGTCGTGCGCGCGGCCGGCCAGCTCGAAGGACTGCGGATGCGCCTGAAAGTCTCCGACGAACTAGGGCGGCTGCTCGCCGTGCTCGAAGCGCCCGCGCGCGGCGAGAGGACGTTCACCTACACGCTGCGCGACTTCGTCGGCAAGCAGGCGCTCATCACAGCGGAGCTGGCGGACGAAGCCGGCTCGGTCGTCGACCATCTCCGCGCCAAGCCCGTCCTCGTCGTGCAGGAGAAGCGGCGCGAGCGCGAGTACACCGCCCTCGTCGCCTTCGGCGGCACGAAGCACTACCTCCAGGACGCGCAGATGCGGCAGGTGCGGGCCGCCGCCGCCGACACCGGCTTCACGTGGAGCGGCGGCGACGTGGACAACGGGCTGAACGTCCCGCGCGGCACCTTCGGCGTCTACTGGTACGACCGCGGGCCGACGACCCCCGAGGCGATGGAGCGCGCCATCGCCGACTTCAAGCGCACCGGCGACTTCGACGCGCTCGGCTACCTGACGAAGAAGGAACTCTACAAGCGCACCGGAGACACGAAGTTTTTGCGCCGCACGCCTTCCTTCAACGACCGCGCCTTCATGGACGCGCTCGCCGGCATCACGCGCGCCACCGCCCGCAACAAGGCGCGCTACCAGATGGACTACTACTTCGTCGGCGACGAGGGCTCGCTCACCTCCTACGGCGACCCCGTGGACTTCGACTGGAGCCCGCAGGCGCTCGCCGACTTCCGCGAGTGGCTGAAGGCCGAGTACAAGACGCTCGGCGCGCTCAACCGCGTCTGGAAGTCTGACTTCCGTGATTGGGACGCCGTCCTGCCCTCGACCACCGAGCAGGCGAAGAAGAGCGGCAACTTCGCGCCGTGGGCCGACCACCGCACCTTCATGGAGGCGACCTTCGCGCGGGCCTACGCGCGGGTGCGCGCGGCGGTCCGAGAGGGCGACCCCGAGGCGCGCATCGCCCTCTCGGGCACGCAGGAGACGAACGCCTACAACGGCGCCGACTGGTACCGGCTCGACCGGGTCATCGACGACTTCCTCTCCTACGAGGGCGGCAACCAGTGGGACATGCACCGCTCGTTCGCCAAGCCCGACTCGATGATAGGCTTCTGGACGGGCTACGGTTCGAGCGGCATCGGCGTGCAGAACGCCATCTGGAACGCGGCCGTCAACAACGTCCTCCACCCGAACGTCTTCTGGATGTACTCGTTCCTCGACCCCGACCTGACCCACTCGAACTCGGCGCGCGACATGGGGCAAGCCTTCCGCTCGCTCAGGTTCGAGGGCGTCGGCAAGCTCCTGATGGAGTCCGGGCGATTGGGGGACGGCATCGCCATCCACTACTCGATGCCCTCCGTCCACGGCGCGAGCATCCTCGGCTACCACCGCAACTTCGACGGCGGCAAGGACGTGGACCCGGAGAAGGCCGCGGCCAACTTCCCTGCCGACCGCGACGGCTGGGTGCGCGCCATCAAGGACCTCGGGCTCCAGCCCGACTTCGTCGCCTCCGAGCAGATAGAGCGCGGCGCCCTCTCGGCCGGCAAGTACCGCATCCTCATCCTCCCGCTCTCCTTCGCGCTCTCGACTGAGGAGGCGAAGGCCGTCGAGGAGTTCGCCCGCGCCGGCGGCGTCGTCATCGCGGACGCGGCGGCCGGGGTGATGGACGAGCACTGCGCGTGGCAGCCGAGGGGCGTGCTCGACGAGATGTTCGGCATCTCGGCTCCCGAGTCGAGCAGGCGCACCTTAGGCCGCGCGGCCGGGGCGGCCGAGGTGACGGCCGAGGGCGCGCGCTGGGGACTGAAGGCCGGCGCGCTGGAGGGACTGACCGCTGCCGAGCCGGGCGTGAAGGCCGCGACAGGGCAGGCGCTCGCGCGCGTCGGCGGCGCGGACGCCGTCGTCGCGCGGCAGGTGGGGCGGGGCTGGGCGTTCTACCTCAACGCGCTCTTCGACCGCTACCCGAAGCTGCGCGGCGAGAAGGCGGGCGGCGCAGGCCACCGGGCGCTTCTCTCGACGCTGCTTGAGCGCGCGGGCGTCCGCCCCGCCGTCGAGGTGCTGACGGCCGACGGCAGGCGGCTCGGGCAGGCGCAGGTCGTCCGCTACCGCTTCGGCGTCGCGGAGGTGCTGGCGGTCGTCAAGGAGAACGTCGGCGTCGCGGGCGTCGTCGGGCAGGACGGAGTCACGGTCTACAACGACGCCGGGCTCGGGCAGGTCGCGCGGCAGGAGATTACGGTCAGGCTCCCGCGCGCCTTTTTCGTCACCGACGTTCGCACGGGCAAGCGCCTCGGCCGCCGCGAAGAGGTGCGCTCCTCGCTCGTTGTCGGCGACGCGCTCGTGCTCGCGCTCAGCCCGGCCGAGAACGCGCTGACGCTGCGCGGCCCCGCAGCCGCCCGCCTCGGTGAACACCCCGAGTTCGCCGTCGGCTCCTCAGGCGGCGTGCGGAGCCTCTTCCGCTGTCAGGTCTTCGCGCCCGACGGCTCGATGCTGCCGGCCTACTCGAAGAACGTTCTGGCCGAGGGGGGTCGCGCCGCGTTCACGCTCCCGTCGGCGCTCAACGACGCGCCGGGCGCATACGTGGTGCGCGTGACGGACGTTGTGACCGGCGCGTCGGCCTCGGCGAAGGTCACGCTGAAGTAAGGGACGGACCGATGAAGGTTGAAGTCTTCGAATCGAAACGCGAGGCGGGCGAGGCCGCGGCGCGTGAGGCCGCCGGGATTATCCGCGGGGCCGTCGCCGCGCGGGGGGAGGCCCGCGTGGTCGCCGCGACGGGCGCTTCGCAGTTCGAGTTCCTCGACGCGCGCGCGCGCGAGGAAGGCATCGACTGGGGCAGGGTCACCTTCTTCCACCTGGACGAATACGTCGGCCTGCCCGAGTCGCACCCGGCCAGCTTCCGCAAGTACCTCCGCGAGCGACTCGCCGAGCGCGTCCGCCCCGGCGCCTTCCACTTCATCGACGGCGAGGCTGCGGACCCGCGCGCGGAGTGCCGGCGTCTCGGCGGGCTCATCTCGCAAGACGAAATCGACGTGGCCTTCGTCGGCATCGGCGAGAACGGCCACCTCGCCTTCAACGACCCGCCCGCAGACTTCGAGACCGGGGAGCCTTACATCGTCGTCGACCTCGACGACGCCTGCCGCCGTCAGCAGGTGGGCGAGGGCTGGTTCGGGGGGCTGGAGGAGGTGCCCCGTCAGGCCATCTCGATGTCGGTCAAACAGATTCTCAGGGCGCGCCGCGTCGTCTGCGTCGCGCCCGACCGCAGGAAGGCGGAGGCCGTGAGGGACTGCCTCGAACTCGAAGTCAGCCCGCTACGTCCGGCCTCGGCCCTGCAACGGCACGACGGGGCGAGCCTTTACCTCGACCGCGAGTCGGCGTCGCTCCTCCGGGACGCGGGCGCGCGGGCTACTTGAACTGCGCACCTTTAACACTCATCCGCAGCGCGTAGACCCTTTTGTCGCAGGTGACGTAGAGGGTGCGGCCGTCGTCGCCGCCGAAGGTGACGTTGCTCGTGAACTCGGGGACGGGGATGAGCCCGAGCGACTTCCCCTCCGGCGTGACCACCCAGACGCCGCCGCGCATGGCGAAGTAAAGGTTGCCCCCCGCGTCCGAGGTCATGCCGTCCGGGTCGTTCTGGTTCTCGGTCTGGGGGTCGAAGAAGATTTTGACCTGGCCCTGGTCCACGGAGCCGTCGGGCAGGATGGGGTAGGAGTAGACGCGCTTCTCGAAGCTGTCGCCGACGTAGAGCGTCCGCCCGTCGTTGGAGACCTCGACGCCGTTCGGGAGCTTCAGGTTCTCCACGACGCGCCGCACCGCCCCGTCTGGGCTGAGGTAGTAGACGGCGCTGCGGGTCTTGCCCTTGAAGTTCGGGTCCGTGTAGTAGACGCCGCCCGTCGTGGGCGACTCGGCGACGTCGTTGGGCTGGATGTAAGGGACGCCCTCGAAGCCCGAGGTCAGGCTCTTGATGTCCTCGGGGCCCGCGGGGCCGACGCGCATACTGAGCAGGTTGTGGCCGAAGGCCTGAGCGGCGAGCAGGCGCCCCGTGCGCGAGAGGTAGGTGCCGTTGACGCCTTGCGTGCGGTCCATCCAGACCGTGACCTTGCCGGGCGCGTCGAGGCGCAGCACCTGCTCGTTCCCCTTCTCAAAGGCCGTGAAGTAGAGCCTCGCGGTCGCGGGGTCCCAACTCGGCCCCTCGAAGAAGCGCGCGTCCTCGTAGACGACTGAGAGTTTCGCGCCGGGCTCGACGGTCGAAGGCCACGGCGCCTGCCCTGCGGCGGGCACCGCCCCCCCGGCGACGACGAGCACCGAGAGGGCTAACGTGAAACGGAGACAGGCCTGGAGCCGGCTGAGCAGCGAACGGGTTGACACTGGGAAGACTCCTTCACGGCCGCGCGTGCTGCGCGTGGGTTTGTGGCATGAGCGCGACGGCCGGCCGCCGCGTCGCACATTATCCGTAATTAGAAGCCGCGCGGCCAGGCGGCCGGACGGCCCCGACAGCATGATGTCCATGCATCCACCGACTTTCGCCGACGTAATTGCCGCCCGCGCGGTCGTAGGCCGACATCTGCGGCGCACGCCGCTTTCGAGCTACCCGTCGCTCGACGCGCTCGTCGGGGCGCGGACTCTCGTCAAGCACGAGAACCACCAGCCGACCGGCGCCTTCAAGGTGCGCGGCGGCGTCAACCTCGTGTCCAGGCTATCCGCCGGAGAGCGCGAGCGGGGCGTGATAGCCGCCTCGACCGGCAACCACGGCCAGTCGGTGGCCTACGCCGCCCGCCTGTTCGGCGCCCGCGCCACGGTCGTCGTCCCCGAGGGCGCCAACCCTTTGAAGGTCTCGGCGATGCGCGAGCAGGGCGCCGAGGTCGTCTTCCACGGGAGAGACTTCGACGAGGCCCGCGCCCGCTGCGAGGAACTGGCGCACGAAGGCGGCCTGCGTTACGTCCACTCGGGCGACGAGCCTCTGCTGATCGCGGGCGTCGCTACGGCCGCGCTGGAGATTTTCGAGGACGCGCCCGAAGTCGAGGTCATCGTCGTCCCGGTCGGGGGCGGGAGCGGCGCGGCCGCCGCGTGCCTCGTCGCCAAGGCCGTCAACCCGCGCGTCGAGGTCATCGGCGTGCAGGCCGAGCGCGCCCCGGCTGCCTACAGGTCCTGGCGCTCGAAGGAGCTGCTGTCTGACGCGTGCGATACCGAGGCCGAGGGGCTCGCCACGCGCGTCGCCTTCGGGCTGCCACAGCGCATGATGTGGGAGATGCTCGACGACTTCGTGCTCGTCTCCGAGGAGGAGATACGGCGGGCGGTCGCGCTCTACGTCGAGCATGCGCGCACGCTCGCCGAGGCGGCAGGCGCGGCGGCGCTGGCCGGGGCGCTCAGACTGCGCGGGCGGCTCGCCGGGCGGACCGTGGCGCTCGTCCTGAGCGGCGGCAACATCACGGTCGAGCAGCTCCGCAGGGCGCTCTCGGGCTGAAGTGACAGCGGCGCCGACTTTTCTTACACGGAGGAACGGACGAATGGACACAAAAGAACGCGTCATCCTGCTCGACCCGCACCCTCGCGCCATCGACCTCATCTTCAGCGAAGAGGACAGGGCGAGGCTCGAACGGCTCGGCCGGGTCATCTGGCACGACGGCTCGCCGGCGCCGGACGCGCACGTCGAGAAGTATCTGCCCGAGGCGGTAGCCGTCATCGGGCAGACGCCGCTGCCGCGCGAGCGGCTCGACAGGGCGCCGCACCTGCGCCTCGTCGCCAACGTCGAGAGCAACTTCCTGCCGAACGTGGACTACGACGAGTGCCACCGTCGCAACATCCACGTCGTCGCGACCTCCCCCGTCTTCGCGCAGCCAGTGGCCGAGATGGCGCTCGGCATGGCGATATCCTGCGCGCGGCGCATCCACGAGGCGGACGCCGCCGTCCGGTGCGGAGACGAGTCGTTGTACGGCGAGGCCGACAACCACGACTCGTTCCTGCTCGCGGGTAAGACGCTCGGGCTGCTCGGGTGCGGGAACCTCGGGCGGGCGCTGCTGCCTCTGCTCCGGCCCTTCTCGCGCGACATCATCGCGCACGACCCGTGGCTCCACCCCAACGTGCTGCGCGAGATGGGGGTCGAGCCCGTCGGCTTCGACGAGGTGTTCGCGCGCTCGCGCGTCCTCTTCGTGCTCGCGGCGGTGACGACGGAGAACCAGGGCGCCGTCGGGGCGCGGCAGTTCGCCGCGATGCAAAGGGGCTCGGTCTTCGTCCTCGTCAGCCGCGCCGGCGTCGTCGACTTCGACGCAATGCTCGACGCGGCCGAGCGCGGCCACGTCCGGGTCGCCGTGGACGTATTCCCCGACGAGCCCATCCCTCCGGACGCCCGCGCGCGCCGCACGCCGAACACGCTGCTCTCGGCGCACCGCGCCGGCAACATCCCCGAGATTTGGCACGGGATGGGGCGCATGGTGGTGGACGACCTCGAACTCGTCTTGCGGGGGCTCCCGCCGCAGCGCTGCACGCGCGCGACCCCCGAGACCGCCGCGCGCCTGCGCAGCAAGCCCGTCTCTTAACTTTTGACTTGGGGAACGAACAGATGCGCTCTACTGTCCAGACGATAGACTACGTGGTGCTGGTGGGCTACCTGTGCCTGATGGCGGGGGTGGGCGCCTACTTCATGCGGTTCATGCGCGGCGGGACCGACTTCCTGAAGGGCGGGAACCGCGTGGAGTGGTGGGTGGCGGGGATGGCCTCTTTCATGTCCGGCTTCTCGGTCTGGACCTTCACCGGCGGCGCCGGCTTCGCCTACCAGCACGGCGTAATCGGCACCTTCCTGCTGTCGCTGGCCGTGCCGGCCTTCCTGCTCGGCTACCTCGTCTACGCGACGCGGTGGCGGCGCTCGCGGGTGACGACCGTTGTCGAGTACATCCGCGAGCGGTTCGGCGAAGGCACCCACAAGACCTTCTCGTGGATGACCGGGCCGAGCCAGCTCATGTTCGCCTCCGTCCGCCTCTTCGCGCTCTCCTCCTTCATGTCGTTCGCGCTCGGGGTCCCCGTGCCGTACCTCATCGTGGTCTGCGGGCTCGTCATCCTCGCCTACACGGTGCTGGGCGGCTATTGGGCGGTCTGCTTCACCGACATGTTCCAGTTCATGTTCCTCTTCCCCGTCGCCATCGTCCTGATGATACTGTCGCTCGCCGACGTGGGCGGCGTCTCGGGCTTCACGGCGCGTGCCCCGGAGGGGTTCTTCGACGTGTTCGGCGGCGAGTACGGCTGGCTCTTCCTCGTTGCCTACACCATCTCGCAGATAACGGGCTACAACAACTTCGCCAACGCGCAGCGCTACTTCTGCGCGCCGACCGAGCGCGACGCCCGCAAGATAGCCGTCCTCTGCATGGTGCTCTTCACCCTCGGCACGCTGGTCTTCTACACGCCGCCACTCGTGGCGCGCGTCGCGCTGCCCGAGCTGGGCGTGACCCCGAACGGGCTCAACAAGCCG
>DASZEK010000127.1:0-17182 GCA_035941045.1 Pyrinomonadaceae bacterium
GGTCGTCGTCCCGAACGGGCAGAACGGCACGCTGCGCTTCCGCCGCACCATCACCAACAACACGGCGACGCCGGTGACGAGGATGCGCATCAGGGTCGTGGACATCACGACGCTGAACACGCCGACCAGCCCGCAGGCCGGCAAGCCGCAGCCCTGCTTCGCGCCGTGCGCCGACCTCCGCGTGCTCTCGTCTTCGGACGAGGCGGCCGTCGCCACCTCGACGGGGCCGAAGCCGACGAGCGGGACGACGCTGGAGCTCAGCAACTTCCAGGATATAGGCGGGGGCTACAACTCCAGCCTGAACGTCAACCAGGTGTCCGGGGGCACGCCGCTGCTGCCGGCCACTTCCGTCAACGTCAACATGCTGGTCGGCATCATGAGGGGAGGCACCGCGAGGTTCTTCTTCTTCGTCGAGGCCGCGCCGTAACCTTCAACCCGCGGCCCCGCCGCGCGGGGCGCGTCTGAAGGGGAGGGGCGGCCGAGTCGTGAAGACTCGGCCGCCCCTCCCCTTTTCCGCGCGCGCGTCCGTCCCCCGTGCTTGACTCGCGCGGGGCGCGCGGCCATCATTGGTCCGCCGCATTCAAAACGACCGCATCCGAAGCAATCCTACTCTTCCGAACGGGGTGAAGTTTTCATGGCAGAAGCCGAAGCCATAGCCCGCGGGCTCGTCGGTTACGAGGTGCGCGACTCAGTCGCCCTCCTCACGCTCGACGACCCGCCGGCCAACACCTACTCCTACGAGATGATGCAGCAGCTCGACCGCGCCATCCTGCGCGCGCGCATGGACGAGTCGGCGCAGGCCGTCGTCATCACCGGCGGCGGCGAGAAGTTCTTCTGCGCCGGGGCCAACATCTCGATGCTCTCCGAGGTCACGCCCGAGTTCAAATACTACTTCTGCCTCCACGCCAACGAGACGCTCTCGCGCCTTGAGCAGACGCCGAAAATAGTCGTCGCCGCCCTCAACGGCCACTGTGTCGGCGGCGGCCTCGAAGTCGCGCTCGCCGCCGACCTGAGGGTGGCGCGGCGCGGCGCGGGCAAGATGGGCCTGCCCGAGATTAACCTCGGCGTGCTGCCCGGCACCGGCGGCACGCAGCGCCTCGCCCGCGCCGTCGGCAAGTCGCGCGCGATTGAGCTGATGACGACGGGCGAGCTCTTCGACTTCGAGCGCGGCGAACAGCTCGGCCTCGTCAACCGCCTCTTCGACGCCCCGACGGCCTCGGACTTTCTCGAACAGGCGCTCGCCTACGCGCGGCAGTTCACGGCGCCGGGCCGCGCGGCGATGGCGGCCGGGCGCATCAAGCGCAGCGTCCAGTCCGGCGCCGAAGTGCCCTTCGAGTACGGGCTGGCGCTTGAGCGCGAGCTGCAACAGCAGCTCTTTCAGTCCGAGGACGCGCGCGAAGGAATCGGCGCCTACGTCGAGAAGCGCAAGCCGCAGTTCAAAGGAAAGTAATGGGCTACGAGAACATCAAAGTCGAGTTCGACGCCGGGATAGTGACGCTGACGCTGAACCGGCCCGAGAAGCTGAACGCCTTCGCCGGCCACATGCGCCGCGACCTCGCCGAGACGCTGGAGCACGCGGGCGCCGACCCGGCCGTTCGCGTCGTCGTCATCACGGGCGCGGGCCGCGCCTTCTGCACGGGCGCCGACGTGAAGTACATGAACGAGCTGATGGAGCGCAACGACGCCGAGGAGTTCCGGCGGCTCCTGGGCGCCGGGCGCCGCGTGCTGACGGCCATCCGGCAGATGCTCAAGCCCGTCATCGCCTCCGTCAACGGCCCCGCCTACGGCGCCGGCTTCAACCTCGCGCTCGCCTGCGACCTCCGGCTCGCCTCCGAGACGGCGACCTTCAGCCAGTCGTTCGTCAAGGTCGGCCTGCACCCGGACTGGGGCGGCTCTTACCTCCTGCCGCGCGCCGTCCCCTCGAACCTCGCCTGCGAGATGTTCTTCCTCGGCGAAGCGATTGACGCCGAGCGCGCCTACCACTTCGGGCTCGTCAACCGCGTCTACCCCGAATCGGAGCTGCGCGCCGAGACGCGGCGCCTCGCCGAGCGCCTGCGCGACGCGCCGCACGCCTCCATCGCCGCCGCCAAGCGGGCCGTCTACCTGAGCGAAGGCGAGAGCCTTGAGCGCATGCTCCAGTACGAGACCGAGGCGCAGATTCAATGCTTCCACTCGCGCGACGCCCGCGAGCGCGTCCGCGCCTTCCTCGAACGCCGCCCTTCCAGAAATTAGCGGACCGGGGGTTTTCAACACAGAGGGCACAGGGGGCACGGAGATTGAATTCTCCGTGCCCCCTGTGCCCTCTGTGTTGAATCCTGCCTTCGGTTACGGAAGGTCGGGCTTCGACAGCGGCGAGCCCTTGTCGCCGACGTAGACGTTAAGGACGGTGAAGTTCGTCGGAATCATCGTGGCGAAGGCGTGGTTGGTCACGAGCAGCGAGCCTTGGCCGTCGAAGGCGATGTTGGCCGGCGAGTCGTAGGGGAAGAAGGGACTCCCGGCGGGGTTGGCGAGCCGCCCCGTCTCCGCGCCCGAAGGGTTGAGGATGGCGATGCCGGAGGCGGCCGGCGTCGCGATGGCGACGTAGAGGTTGCTCGACTTGCCGAAGGCGATGCCGTCGGGGATGTCGCCCGGCGTGAACGCCTTGAAGACCGCGAGGTCGGACGCCTGAGGCTGAGCGACGAGCGGCAGCGTGTAGATGAAGGGCGAGCCGGTCGGGTCAATCGAGACGACGACGAAGAGCTTCGAGCGGTCGGGGCTCAGGCGGATGCCGTTGGCGCCGATGCCGTTGGGGACGGTGCCGAGGCGCGCGTCCTGGAAGTAGATTTGCGGGGCGCCGCCGCCCGCGGGGACGCGCCAGATGGTCGCCTGCAACGAGTCGGTGACGTAGGCGCTGCCGTCCTCGTCGAAGGCGATGTCGTTCGGGAGCGAGGGCGCGTCGAAGAAGGTCGGCGAGCAGGGCGCGTTGTTGCCGTCGCACGCGGGCAGGTCGGGGAAGGGCGTCGAGTAGGACTCCTGCGCGCCCGAGCCGGTGTCGATGCGGTACATGCCGAGCTGAATGTTCAGGACGTAGAGGCGGCCCTGGCCGTCGAAGGCGATGCAGGAGTTGGCGTGCTCGAACTGGAGCGCCTCGCCCTGCGTCGTGTAGGTGGCTTCCAGCGCGCCGCTGTCGCGGTTGAAGGCGACGACGGTCGAGGGGCCGGTGCCGGCGGTGCCGAAGCGCGCGGGGCCGGAGACGTAAACCTTGTTGCCCTTGACGGCGATGCCTTCGGGGAAGCCCGGCGGCGTCGGGAACGTGGCGAGCACTTGAACGTCGCCGTAGGGGCGGACGTGGGAGGCGGCGTTGGCGGAAGGCAGGAACGACGTGGCGGTGGCCGCGGCCAGGAGTGCGGCTGAGGCAATCTTCTTAAGATTCATTGTATGAAGGCACCTTTCTCAGGTTGGTGATGGGCTCATGCGCGTGGGGTGGTCGGGGCTGGCTCGCCGCGCGCGTTAAGGAACTCTCCTCTACACGCATAGGCGTAAACCCCTCGCAGAAGGGATCACGTCGCGCGAAAAAAACTTTTCGGCTTGTCGCACGCGCCCTCCGCCCTTAAACTCTGGACTCACCTATGAGACTAGAGAACAGGACGGCCTTCATCACGGGCGGCGGGCGCGGCATCGGTCGCGCGGTGGCCGAGGCGTTCGCCTCGGAGGGCGCGCGCGTCTTCGTCGTGGCGCGCACGGCGGGCGAAATCGAGCGGGCGGCCTCGGAGATTTGCGACGGGTGCGGCGAGGGGCGGGCGGGCGGCGCCGTCTGCGACGTGTCGGACCCGCGCTCGGTGGCCGACGCCTTCAAGGCGGCCCAAGGCTTCTTCGCCCGCGGCGTGGACATCCTCGTCAACAACGCGGGCGTGGCCGAGAGCTCGAAGTTCGTCGAGACGGACAACGAGTTCTGGGAGCGCCACCTCGCCGTCAACCTCTCGGGCACGTTCTACTGCATGAGGGCGGCGCTGCCGGGCATGATTGCCAGAGGCTTCGGGCGCGTCATCAACGTCGCATCCATCGCGGGCAAGACGGGCGCGCCTTACATCGCCGCCTACACGGCGTCGAAGCACGGCGTGCTCGGCCTGACGCGCTCGGCGGCGATGGAGGTCGCCTCGAAGGGCGTCACCGTCAACGCCGTCTGCCCCGGCTACGTGGACACGGACATGACGGCCCGCGCCGTCGCCGGGATCACCGCCAAGACGGGCCGCAGCTCCGACGAAGCCCTCGAAGCCCTCAAGCGCATGAGCCCGCAACACCGCCTCGTCACGCCCGAGGAGGTCGCGGCCGTCGCCCTCCTCCTCGCATCGGAAGAGGGGCGCGGCATCACCGGCCAGGCCATCAACGTGGACGGCGGCTCGGTCCTCTTCTAAATTCATTCGACATGAAAGTGATTAACCCAGCTTCACTCGGCCGCCCCACGGGTTACGCTAACGGGGTGCTGACGCCGCCGGGCGTGAGGGTGCTGTTCGTCGCGGGGCAGATCGGTTGGGACGAGCAGCAGCGGCTCGTCGGCGAGGACTTCGTCGAGCAGTTCGACCGCGCGCTCAGGAACGTGCTGGAGGTCGTGCGGGAGGCGGGCGGGGCGCCGGGCTCAATCGGGCGCATGACGGTCTACGTGACGGACAAGCGCGAATACGGCGCGCGCCGCGCCGAGATAGGTCTGCGCTGGCGCGCGCTGGTCGGCCGACACTACCCGGCCATGACGCTCGTCGAAGTTAAGGGGCTGCTCGAAGACGGCGCGAAGGTCGAGATAGAGGCCACGGCCGTGCTCTAGGCGCTCGGAGGGGACGAGATGAAAACTCGCGGCGCCCGTTCGTTCATCACGGCGACGCTGCTGTCGCTCGCCTGCGCGGCGGCCTCCGCGTGCATGGCGCGGGAGCTGTTCGCTTCGCGCGACGAGGGCGGGGCCTTCATGCTCATCGCCGTCAAGACCGGCGAGCCCTCGTCGGCGGTCCCGCGGACGATGGAGGTCATCGCGAGGCGGTGCGAAGACATGGGCGCCCGCTGCAAAGTCGAGCGACAGGGCGGCGAACAGTCGAACCGCATCAAGGTCAGCATCTCGGGCGCCAGCGACATCACGCGCTTCCGGTCTGTACTGCTCCAAGAGGGCAAACTGGAGTTGCGCCCGGCCGTCTCTAAACCCAACCCCTCTCCGCTTCAGACCTACCCGACGCGCGAGGCCGCGCAGGAGGAAGCGGGCGCTCTCTACGACGTGGTGCCTTATGAAGAGCATAACGAGCCCGCCGCCTTCCTCGTCGTCGAGCGCCGGCCCGTCGTCGCCGGGTCGGACCTGCGGAGCGCCGACGCGGCCCCCGACTACGACGGCAAGCGTTACATGATAACCTTCACGCTCCGCCCCGAGGGCGCCGCCACTTTCGGAGACTGGACGGAGCGCAACACCGGCCGCTACCTCGCCGTCGTCCTCAACGGCCGGGCGCGCTCCGCGCCTTACATCAGGGGGCGGATAACCGACAGCGGACAGATTAACGGCGACTACACCAAGGAGCAGGCCGAAGACCTCGCGCTCGTGCTGAGGAGCGGCAGCCTGCCCGCGCCCGTCGAGGTGGTCGAAGCGGGAACGTACAAGCCCTGAGCCTCCGGCGGCTCAACCGACATGCTCAAACCGAAAAGTTTCCTCTACGAAGTGAGCGGCGGCGTCGCCACCATCCGCCTGAACCGGCCGGAGCGTTTGAACGCGCTGACCTTCGAGGTCTACCGCGAGCTGACGGACGCCTTCGCCGCCTTGCAGGACGAGAGTGAGGTGCGCGCCGTCCGCATCACGGGCGAGGGCCGCGCCTTCTGCTCGGGCGGCGACGTGCGCGACATCATCGGCCAGTTGCACGGGCGCGACATCGAGGGCCTGCTCGCCTTCACGCGCCTGACGTGCGAGCTGGTGCGCAACATCCGCCGCCTGCGCAAGCCCGTCATCGCTTCCTTGAACGGCACGACGGCCGGAGCCGGAGCCTGCATCGCCCTCGCCTCCGACTTGAGAATCGCGAGCACCGAGGCGCGCATCGCCTTCCTCTTCGTCAAGGTCGGGCTCTCGGGCGCCGACATGGGCGCCGCCCACCTGCTGCCGCGCCTCGTCGGGCTCGCCAAGGCGACCGAGCTGCTCTACACCGGCGACTTCATCACGGCCGAGGAGGCGCACCGCATCGGCCTCTACAACCGCGTCGTCGCGCCCGCGGACTTGGAGCGGGAGACGCGCGCGCTGGCCGAGCAGTTGGCCGCCGGCCCCTCGTTCGCGCTCGGCGTGACGAAGGAGATGCTTGAGCGCGAGATGGATTTGAGTCTCGACGCCGCGCTCGAACTCGAAGCGCAGGCGCAAGCCTTCTGCATGCAGCACCCCGACTACCGCGAAGCCTACGAGGCGTTCATGGAGAAGCGCGCGCCGCGCTTCCGTCACGGAGGAGAAGTATGAGCCGCCGCCTGACCCGCACGCTCGCCGCCCTGTCGCTCGTCGCCTGCCTCGCCGCCGCCGCGTCCGCTCAGACCTACACCGACGGCGCGCTCATCGAAAAGAAGACCTTCGACGCCTGGGACTACGACAAGCTCGCGCCCTGGCAGCGCCAAATTTACTCGCGCGAGACGTTCGACTCGCTGCGCAACTCGCCGGACGTGGAGCTGCTTAAAATCCGCTACGCGAGCGACGGCCTCTCGGTCGCCGGCTTCATCGCCAAGCCGAAGAAGACGGCGGGGAGGCTGCCCGTCATCATCTTCAACCGCGGCGGCCTCGAAGAGAGCGTCATCGGGATGCCCAACTTCAACTACATCCACGAGATGTTCCGCTACGCCTCCGAGGGCTTCGTCGTCCTCGCCTCGCAGTACCGCGGCTACGACGGCGCGGGCGGGCGCGACGAGGTCGGCGGCGCGGACCTGCACGATGTCTTCAACATCATCAAGCTCGCCCGCTCGCTCGACTACGTTGACGCCGACCGCCTCTTCATGTGGGGCTACTCGCGCGGCGCGCTGATGACGCTGCAAGCCCTCCGCGACGGCGCCAAGCCCCGCGCCGTCGTCCTCGTCGGCCCGCCCACCGACTACAGCCAACTCCTGCCCGGCTCCGAGCGGTTCTTCCGCAACAGCTTCCCCGACTACGACCGCCGCAAGGACGAGCACCTGCGCAACCGCACGCCCATGAACTGGGTCGAGAAGATTGACGCGCCCCTGCTCATCCTCCACGGCGGCGACGACAACCTGCCGCCCACCCACTCGCTCAACCTCGCCCGCCGCATGCAGGAACTCGGCAAGCTCTACGAGCTGGTCGTCTACGCGGGCGACAACCACCCCATCATCCTCAACCGCGAGGACCGCCTGCGCCGCACCGTTGACTGGTTCAAGAACCCGCGCAAGATGTCGGCCTCGGCGGTCGTGCGCCGGACCGCCGAGACGCAAGGCATGGAGGCCGCGCTCAAACAATACCGCGAGCTACAGCGGACGCAGGCCGACCGCTACCAGATAGGCGAGGCCGACCTCAACCGCTACGGCTACACGCTGCTCGCCGAGGGGCGCGTCAGGGAGGCCGTCGAAGTCTTCAAGCTCAACGTCGAGTTGTTCCCGCAAGCCTTCAACACCTACGACAGCCTCGCCGAAGCTTACGCCGCCGCGGGCGAGCGCGACCTTGCAATCATGAATTACAGGAAGTCGCTTGAGCTGAACCCGCAGAACGCGAACGCCGCCGAGAGGCTGAAGGGGCTTGAGAAGAAGTAGATGATGAGAGGAACGCTGGCCGTCATCCTCCTCTTCGCGGCGACGGCCGGCGCGCAGGAGTTCGGGCGGGCGCGGGAGGTGCCGGGCGGCGGCCCCGTGGCCTTCGAGTTCGAGCTGTCGGACTACTCCTACCACGTCGCCTCGAACGGCAACGGGCGGAGGGTGAAGGGCGGGCGGACGCGCCTCTTCAACCTGCGGCTCGAAGGCAGGGACTCAATCACGCGCCTCCTCTTCTCGAAGTTCAAGGACGACCTGCTCCTGCTCTGCGAAGTCTCGGACGGTGAGAAACAGGGCGCCTTCGTCGCGCGGCTCGAACAGCCGTCGATGCGCGCCCGCTGGCGGCTCGCCGTCCTCTCGACTTCCGTCGGGCCGACGCTGCGCGAAGGCCCGCGCCTCTACCTCACGGGCCGCGGCTTCGTCGCCCTGCTCGACGTGGACCGCGGCGAATACCTCTGGCACCACGAAGACCTCTACGAGAGCCGCGGCCCGCGCTCCTTCGAAGCCTTCGAGCGCCCCGAGCGCGACGGCCGCGAGGTTCTGTTCCGCGAGCGGCCGGTCTACAATGGCCCGGCGCGGACCGTCGTCGTTGACCATAAGACCGGAAAGATTCTCCGCGTCGAATAGCACGACCTTCATACGATGCTGCGAGACACGTTCATCGAAGAGACGCCCTTCTTCACGGAAGAGCACGCGCGGCTGGCGGCCGGCGTCGCGGACTTCGCTGCGCGCGAGGTCGAGCCGCGCGCCGCCGACGGCGAGGACGGCGACACCGACGCCGCCTTCCGCGAGCTTCTGAGCCTGCTCGCCCAGGCGGACCTTTTGCGCTTCGCCGTGCCGCCGGCCGACGGCTCGCCGCTCGACGCGCGCGCTCTCTGCGTCGTGCGCGAGGCGCTGGCATTCTCTTCCCCGCTGGCCGACCTCGCCTTCGTCATGCAGGGCCTCGGCACCTACGCCATCGGCCTCGCCGCGCACGAGCACGTCCGCGACTTCTGGCTCGGGCGCGCGCGCGCGGGCAAGGCGGTCGCCGCCTTCGCGCTCACCGAGCCCGAGGCCGGCTCCGACGTTTCCGGCATCCGGACGACGGCGGCGCGCGACGGCGACTCGTTCCGCATCCGCGGGCGCAAGTGCTTCATCTCGAACGCGGGCGTCGCCGACTTCTACACGGTGTTTGCGCGCACGGGCGAGCGCAAGGGCGGGCGGCCCGAGATTTCGGCCTTCATCGTCGGCGCTCGGATGCCCGGCTTCCGCCTGCGCGCGCGCACGCGCCTCATCGCCGCCCACCCCATCGGCGAGATTGAATTCGAGGACGTGCGCGTCCCCGCCGAGGACATGCTCGGCTCCGAGGGCGACGGCTTCCGCCTGGCGATGATGACGATGGACATGTTCCGCGCCAGCGTCGGCGCCGCCGCCTGCGGCATGGCGCGGCGCGCCCTGTTCGAGTCAATCAACCACGCCAGACGGCGCCGCCAGTTCGGCGTCACACTCTCCATGCAGCAGCTCATCCAGGAGAAGCTGGCGACGATGCTGACGGAGCTGGACGCCGCGCGCCTTCTGGTCTACCGCGCCGCGCACCTCAAGGACTCGGCCGCGCCCGGCCCGCACCTGACGCGCGCCGCCAGCGAGGCCAAGCTCTTCGCCACCGAGGCCGCGCAGCGCATCGTGGACGAAGCCGTCCAGATTCACGGCGGCTACGGCCTCGTCCACGGCTCGACGGTCGAACGCCTCTACCGCGACGTGCGGGCGCTGCGCATCTACGAGGGCACGTCCGAAATCCAGAAGCTCGTCATCGCCCGCGAGATGCTGAAGGAGTGAGGCCCGACGATGAAGCCCGGCAAGCTCGCCCTACTCCTTCTCTTCCTCCTGCCCGCTTCGGCCGGCGCGCAGGAGCCGACGCCGCGCCTGATGACCGTCCCTCCCAAATGCCCCGTCATCAAAGTGTCATGCCTGGACAGTGTTAAAGAGCCGGGCGCTTCAATCACCTTCGAGGCGAAGCTGGAAGGCGTTGACCCGTCGGACACGCCGACCTTCAACTGGACCGTCTCGGCCGGCGCCATCACGGCCGGCCAAAGCACCCCGACCATCACCGTTGACACGACGGGCGTGGCCGGCGGCAGCGTCGTGACGGCGACGGTCGAGCTGCGCGGCATAGACCGCAGTTGTTACGACACGACATCATGTAGCACGGTCGTGTTCCAGCCCCCAATCGTGGAAAGGTTTGACTTCTACGGCAACATCCGTTTTGAAGATGAACAGGCGCGGCTGGACAACTTCGCCATCGAGGTGGAGAACGACCCGAGATTCAACGCCTACATCGTCTGCTACGGCGGGCGCAGGGGTTACAGGGGCGAGGCGCGTGCGCGCTGCGAGCGCGCGAAGAGATATCTCGTGGGCCGCAGGCAGATTCCGCCCGAGAGAATTGTACTGGCGGACGGCGGCTTCATGGAGGAGTTGCAGGTCTGGCTCTGGCTCCTGCTGCCGGGCACGGATGTCACGCGATTCACGCCGCGCCCGACAGTCGCGCCCGGCGAGGTGCAGTTCATCGGCAAGCCTTCGGTGAAGAGGGGCGCACGGCGCCGCGCGCATTGAGACAAGCATGAGAGTCAACGTCATCGGCGGCGGCCCGGCCGGGCTCTACTTCGCGCTGCTGCTGAAGAAGCACGACCCGGCGCACGAGGTCACGGTCTACGAGCGGAACCCGCCGGACGCGACCTTCGGCTGGGGCGTCGTCTTCTCGGGGCGCACGCTCTCGAACTTGCGCGAGGCCGACGCCGACTCGCACCGCGCGCTCTCGGAGAGCTTCGAGACGTGGGATAACGTGGACGTGCTCCTGCGCGAGAGCCGCGTCACCGTTCGCGGCAACCACTTCTCGGCCATCGCCCGCATCAGGCTCCTCAACATCCTTCAGGAACGCTGCGCGCGCCTCGGCGTCCGCCTGCTCTTCCGCGAGGAGGCGGCGGACTTCCGTAACCTCGCCGCCGACTGCGACCTGCTCGTCGCGGCCGACGGCGTCGGGAGCCTCGTGCGCCAGCACTACGCCGAGGACTTCGGGCCGGAGCTGAGCGAGGGGCGCAACAAGTACATCTGGTACGGCACGCGCCGCCTCTTCCACGGACTGACGCTCACCTTCCGCGAGTCGGACGCGGGCGTCTTCGCCGCGCACTCCTACAAGTTCAGCCCCGACACGAGCACCTTCATCGTCGAGTGCGACGAGCGGACGTGGGGGCGTTCGGGCTTCTCCTCGATGTCGGACGCCGAGACGCGCGCACACCTCTCGGGGGTCTTCGAGAAAGACCTCGACGGCCACGAGCTTCTGTCGAACAACTCGCGCTGGATAAACTTCCTGCTCGTCAGGAACCGGCGGTGGAGCGCGGGCAACGTCGTCCTGCTCGGCGACGCGCTGCACACCGCGCACTTCTCCATCGGCTCCGGCACGAAGCTCGCGATGGAAGACTCCATCGCCCTCTTCCGCCTCTTCGCCGCCGGCCTCGACGTGCCCGCCGCCCTCGCCGAGTTCGAGCGCGCGCGCCGGCCCGTCATCGAAGAGTACCAGCAGGCCGCCCACGAGAGCCGCCTCTGGTTCGAGCGCGCCGCCGACTACACGCACCTCGACCCGCTGCCCTTCGCCTACAGCCTCATGACCCGCAGCAAGCGCCTCGACCACGAAAGCCTCCGCCGCCGCGACCCCGACTTCGTCGCCGCTTACGAGAAGGCAGCAGCCGGTAAAGAGTAATCAGCGCCTGTTTTAAAATCCCCGAAGGGGATTTTAAAACAGCTTCTTAGCAGCCGCTAGAGAAACTAAATCGGGGGCCGGCGCGAGGATGTCGCCCCCGATTTCTTTATCTGCGACGTAAAATCTTCATTTTGCGGCGCGAAAACGCATTCCCGCATCGGCAAAATCAACTACTGCAAGGCGAAAATCTATTGCCGCATAAATTTAACCTATCACTGTGGCGTGAAATATAAACGCTGCAAATGCGAAACGGACCACTGCATAAATAAATTCTATTGGTGCAGCGTTGAATATAATTACTACAAATGCAAATCCTGTTAGTGCAAGGCGAAAACGGACTGCTACAAGGCGAAAACTTATTACTTCACCCTCTTAAATTACTGCTGCAAGGTGGAATCTTCCGTCCGCAGCCGCAAAACTTCCGTCGGCGACGTGAAAACGCCCGTCGTCAACCGCGGCGGGGGACGTTCCTTCAGCTCTGCCTTCGTCAATCTTCCCAGCGAGGCGGCAATAAACGTCTGCGGCCGTCGCCGCTGAGCGAGACGCCGGGCTCTCGAAGCCCGGTGCGGTCCCAGAGCTTGCACGTCACCTGCTTGTGCATCTGGTCCAGGGCCTCGCAGTAGTTCGTGTAGGTGCAGCGCCTCACCTCGTCGCCCCTCCCCATTCTTATCTTCAAAAACCAGTCGGGGTCGGCGAGCGACTGGCGCGCGGCGGCGACGATGTCGGCGTCGCCGTTGCGCAGGATTTCTTCGGCCAGCTCGAAGGTGCCGACGCCACCGGCCGCGACGACGGGCGTCGCGTGGCCGGACGCCGTGACGGCCCGCTTGATGTCGCGCACGAGCGCGAGGCTGCGGCCGAAGGGACCGCGCTCGTCGGAGATGATTGTCGGCATGCACTCGTAGCCGCTCCGGCCCGTGTAGGGGTAGACGGCGTGGCCGACCTTCGGCTGCTTCGCGTCCTCGAACTTGCCGCCCTTCGAGACGGAGAGGAAGTCGAATCCGGCGCGCGCGAACTCGGCGGCGTAGAAGGCCGCGTCCGACACGCGGCTGCCGTTCTCTATGACTTCGTCGGAGAGGAAGCGCACGCCCACCGTGTAGTCGCCCCCGACCTCTCCGCGCACGGCCTCGTAGACTTCCAGCGGCAGGCGGACGCGCCCCTCCGGCGTGCGGCCGTAGCCGTCGTCGCGGTCGTTCAGGCGGCTGAGGAAGGAGGCCATCGTGTAGGCGTGCGCGTAGTGCAGCTCGACACCGTCGAAGCCTGCCTCTCGCGCGCGCCGCGCGGCCGAAGCGAAGAGGCCGGGGAGCACGCGCGGCAGCTCGCGCACGTGAGCGAGGTGAGTGTCCGTGACGCGCTCGCGGTAGCCGAAGCGCAGCGCCTCCAGCTCGCGCTCGTCCAAAACTTTTTCGAGAACGTCTTCCGGCGCGTCTCGCAGGAAGGCCCGCACCTCGCCCTCGTCGCGCGCGAGCCAGCTCTCGTCTTCCGTCAACTCCGCGAGCGCGCGGCGGTGTCGTTCGTTGACGGCGAGGAAGCGCGCGAAGTATTTGGCCTTCTCGGGGCGGCGCTTGACGGCGAGGAAGTCGATAATCTGTATAAGCAGGCGCGTGCGGCCGTCGCTCTCTTCGCGCACCCGCCGGACGAGCTCGCGCAGGCCGGGCAGGAAGCGGTCGTGGCCGATGCGCAGGAGCGGCCCCGAAGGCACGTCGCGGATGCCCGTGGCCTCGACGACGATGGCGCCGGGCCGGCCCGCGGCGAAGCGGCCGTACCAGTCGAGGTTCTCGGGCGTCACGAGCCCGTCCTCGGTCGCGCGCCAAGGCACCATCGCCGGCACCCACGTCCGGCTCTCAAGTTCGACGGCGCCCAGACGGATGGGCCTGAACAGCAGCGAGCGCGCCGCCTCCTCTTCGGTCGGCCAGCGCGCCTCCGGTATCTCGTGACGCACAGAAGGTTCGGGGTGCCACATGATTTCGCGCGGCGAGTTTACAACAGATGGTTGGCAGTAGGCAGTTAGCGGCACCCCTAAAACCGACGGCCGACACCCGATAACCTGACATCCGTCACAATTCCTAAACCCTTCGCGGGCGCGCTTCGTACGGTGGAGTTGTGCCGGGGGTTTTAAAGGTTGAAGCGTAAGTGGGAACACTTTTTCGGGCGATTGTTCGGGGGCGCGTTCGGCGGCCGGGCTCCGGTCTTCCCGGCGGACGCCGCAGGGCCGAGGCGCGCGGGCGCCGATTCCTTCGTCGGCCGCTTCGAGCGCGCCGGAGTCCGCCTCTTTAAGAACAACTGCCTCGTGCTGCCGTGGGTCCGCGAGCGCGAAGAGATTGAAGCCTCCGTGCAGGGCGCGCGCGCCGACCTGCTGCGCTCGTGGAACGTCTACCGCGACCGCGTCGGCTCATCTCGCACGGCCGCGCAGGCCGAATCGGACTGGCGCCGCGCCCTCGGCGCCTTCCGCCGCCACACCGCCGACCTCAACCGCCTCATCGCCGCCTACAACCTCAAGGCCCCCTCCGCCGCCTTCCGCCAACGCCCCCTCGACGCCGACCGCGAACTCGAAAGCGTCACCCGCGACGCCTGAGCTTACCCGCCCCGCCCGCGCGGGTGGCCTTCCGAGTTGGCGGTGGATATACTGACATCATAACCATCTCAGGAGGAGATTTGTTTGGCGGACGAGCTACTTGAGTGGCGGCGCGAGTTCCCGATTCTTGAGAAGACCGCGTACCTGATTTCGCACTCGCTGGGCGCGATGCCGAGGCGGACGTTCGAGCGCGTGCAGGAGTACGCCGAGATGTGGGCCACGCGCGGCGTGCGTGCGTGGGCCGAGGGGTGGTGGGAGATGCCGCTCTCCCTCGGCGACGAGGTCGGGCGCATCATCGGCGCCGAGCCGGGCTCGGTCGTCATGCACCAGAACGTCTCCGTCTGCCAGTCCCTCATCCTCTCCTGCTTCGACACCACGCCCGACACGCGCCGCAACAAAATCGTCTACTCGGAGCTTGAGTTCCCCTCGGTCATGTACGTCTACGAGGCGCACGCCCGCGACCGCTCCTTCCGCATCCAGAAGATAAAGTCCGACGACGGCATCACCGCCCCGCTCGAACGGATGCTCGCGGCCATCGACGAGGAGACGCTGCTCGTCCCCCTCTCGCACGTCCTCTTCAAGAGCGCCTTCCTACAGGACGCGCGCCGCGTCGTCGAGCGCGCGCACGAGGTCGGCGCCCTCGTCGTCTTAGACACCTACCAGTCGGCGGGCACCGTCCCCTTCAGCGTCAAAGATTTGGACGTGGACTTCGCCACCGGCGGCTCCGTCAAGTGGCTCTGCGGCGGCCCCGGCGCCGGCTACCTCTACGTCGCGCCGCGGCTGCGCGCGCAGCTTGAGCCGAAGGTCACGGGCTGGATGGCCCACGCCGCGCCCTTCGCCTTCGAGGACGGCCCCGTCCGCTACAGCGAGGGCGCCGCGCGCTTCCTCCACGGCTCGCCTTCGGTGCCCGCGCTCTACGCCGCGCGCTCCGGCTACGAGATCATCAACGAGGTCGGCGTCGAGGCCATCCGCCGCAAGAGCGTCCGTCAGACGCAGCGCCTCATCGAGCTGGCCGAGGAGGCGGGCCTCCGCGTGACGAGCCCGCGCGACCCCGAGCGGCGGGGCGGGACCATCACGGTCGCCGCGCCGCACGCCCCGGCCGTCACGGCCGAACTCATCCGCCGCGAAATCATCGTTGACTACAGGCCCGGCGCGGGCGTCCGCATCTCGCCCCACTTCTACACGAAGGACGAAGAGCTCGAACTCGTCGTCGGCGAGATGCGCCGCATCCTCGACACCCGCGCCTACGCCGCGCACGAGGCGGCCGGGGCCGCATTTTAAAAGCAGGTGTCGGGTGCCGGGTCTCAGGTGTCAGTTCAACTAATCTGACCCCGACACCCGACACCCGGCACCCGACACCTTTATGAAAGAATACGGCACCGCCGCTCCGCTCTCTTATAACAAGTACCTGCGCGTGCGCGACCTCATCGCGTTGCAGGACTGTCTGTCGGAGCCCGCGCACCACGACGAACTGCTGTTCATCACCATCCACCAGGCTTACGAGCTTTGGTTCAAGCAGGTCTTGCACGAGATTGACTTCGCCGCCGCCGCCGTCGCCGAGGACCGCGCGCCCGCGGCGGCCCGCGCCCTCGCGCGCGTCGTCGAGATCGAGAAGATGCTCGTCACTCAAATCCACATCCTTGAGACGATGACGCCCATCAACTTCCTCGGCTTCCGCGACCAGCTCAACCCGGCCAGCGGCTTCCAGTCCATGCAGTTCCGCGAAATCGAGTTCGCCTCCGGCCTCAAGGACGAGGGCATCCTCCGCGCCTTCCGCGACGACGACTTCGCCTCCGAACGCCTGCGTGCGCGCTTCGACGCGCCGACGCTCGGCGAAGCCTTCTTCTCCTACCTCACGCGCCGCGGCCTCGACGCCCCGCCCGACGACGCTTCGCAAAGTGAGGAAGACAGGCGCCGCACTTACGGCCGCCGCGTCCGCGCCGCCCTCGAAATCCTGACCCACTTCGAGACGCGCTACGAGGAGTTCCAGCTCGCCGAATCGCTCATCGCGCACGACGAATACTTCTCGCTCTGGCGCCACCACCACGTCAAGATGGTCGAGCGGATGCTCGGCACCAAGAAGGGCACGGGCGGCTCCGAGGGCGTCGGCTACCTGCGGACCACGCTCGACAAGAAATTCTTCCCCGAACTCTGGGAGGCGCGCACACACCTCGACACCACCCACGGCCACGCCGGCTGCCCCTTCACCGGCCACAACTAAAGTCACCGCCGCCTATGTCCCACGTCGAATTCCCCGAACGCTTCAACATGGCGAACTACTTCCTCTACCACAACGTGGAGGAGGGGCGCGAAGGCAAGGTCTGCCTCTACTACGAGGACGAGCGTTACACCTACGCCGACGCCGCGCGTCTGTCGAACCGCGCCGGGGGCGCCCTGCGCGAGTCGGGCCTGAGGGTCGAAGACCGCGTGCTGCTGGTGCTGCCCGACTGCCCGGAGTTCGTGTGGACGTGGTTCGGCGCCGCGAAGGCGGGCGGCGTCGTCACGATGGTCAACCCGCTGCTGCCCGCGGACGACTACCGCTACTACCTCGAATACACGCGCGCCCGTGTCGCCGTCGTCCACGAGTCGCTGCTTGAGAACTTCGCGCGGGCGGCCGAAGGCGCGCGCCATCTACAGAACGTGCTGGTCGTCGGCGAAGAACGCGGCCCGTTTCATTCCTTCGCCGAAGCCTCGAACGCGCAAGCGGACGAGCTGACGCCCGCCGACACGCACCGCGACGACCCGGCCATCTGGCTCTTCACCTCCGGCTCGACCGGCCACCCCAAAGGCGCCGTCCACCTTCAACACGACCTCCCCTACAACACCGAGTGCTACGCCAAGCGCGTCCTCGGCGTGAGCGAAAACGATTTGACCGTCTCCGTCCCCAAGCTCTTCTTCGGCTACGCGACGGGGACGAACCTCCTCTTCCCCTTCGCCGCGGGCGGCGCGACCGCGCTCTTCCCCGAGCGCTCGACGCCCGAGAAGCTGTTCGAGGTCATCGAGCGCCACCGCCCGACCATCCTGACGAGCGTGCCGACGATGATCGGCGCCATGCTCAACTTCGAGGGCGGGGCCGCGCGCGACCTGTCGAGCCTGCGGATGTGCCTGTCGGCCGGCGAGGCGCTCCCCGTAGAGCTTTACCGCCG
>DASZEK010000128.1:0-16191 GCA_035941045.1 Pyrinomonadaceae bacterium
AGATCAAGCGGGTCGAAGTCACCGGCGACGGCATCAACTTCGCCGAGAACACGCCCAACGGCCAAGTCACCATCAAGATTTACTACGGCAACCCGTGACGCGGCCTCGCCCACGCAACCCCACAACCAACCTTCACACACAAAGAGCGGCGAGCCACCCCTCGCCGCTTCTTTCTTTTGCTCAAGACACCCTGACACCGCATATTGGGCACACCCGCTGTTCCTCGATAAAGAGGAGAGCTAAGAGCGCCCCAACTAAGAAGAAGAGAATGCCGAAGATTAAGAAGACCCAGCCGCCGGGCGTGAGGCGCTTGACGATTTGAGGCGGGTGCGGGGTTCCGCAGCGCGGGCACCGATAAGGCGGCAGTCGGACGGGGGCGGGGGCAGGGGCTGGCAGGTCGCTGCCGCAGTTCATGCACATGCGCTGCCCCGCGTCCGCGCCCCGGCCGCAGTTCGGGCAACTGACTATTTGTCGTTCCATGAGGCTCCTTTCCGGTGAAGGCTTAGGAGTGCTTCGGCTTGGCGGGCAGCTTCGAGGGAAGGTCCAACGTATCATCAATCAGCGCGTCAACACAGACGCCAGCCGCACGCGCATACTCCAATAGGACTATCAACGAAGGCTCACCCTTCCCCGATTCAAATTCCGAAATTCTGTGGTAAGCCATCCGCCCTTCGGCCCCCAGCCTCTTGAGCATTTCGGTCTGAGATAGCCCAAGCCCTTCCCTTATCGCTCGGAGCTTTTCCGCCAAACGTCCCGGCTTCTCGCGCGGCCCCCTCGCCATCAGGAGTTACCTCCTGACGGGGAGAGCACAAGGGGCTTGATTCTATTGGAAGTTTCCAATAGAATGTCTCTGCGTAGTCGAATCGCCGTGAGTCCTAACCTCACATCAACGGCGATGCTCATCTCTCTGAGGGTTGAGGGTGAGCAAGGCTGCGCATCCGACCGTTGCCTTATCAAAGAACGGCCAGAATATAGCACAGGAGGTTTTAACAGTGGGCATCCTTGTAATTTAGCGTCGGCACGCCCGAAGGGACGGGCTGTGCCACGGCCCCGGCTATCAACGCCGGGGCGAGGGGTCGGGCGACGCGGGTGGGCGGCGCTCGGCCCTTCCACCTTTTTGGGCAAGCTTAAGCAGTTTTTGGGCAACTAGGGGTTTTTAGGCAAAGCCGAGAGGTGGCTAGCAGGTATACAGTGGTAATGCTGTATACAGATTGGGGGTTTTGCCAGTTTTGTTGGGTAATTGGGGGGTGTGCAAGGTTTGTTGCAGAAGGTGGATACGGTGTATCCAGGGTGAGGGGGTTTGGGGTGGGTGGAAGGTGAAAAGGGGTTGAGGGTTAAGCTGTTAAGAATGTGTAGTTTAGGGGGCCGCTTGGGGAGGGGGCGGGGTGGGGGTTTTGTGGCATGTCGGTTGTAATGGAGGGGGTTGGATGTTTTAAGTCTTGCTGCTTCCACCCCCACTCACGCGGGCAGGCGTGATCCTCAAACGGAAGCGCAGAGATGGAAGGAACCCCCAAAATGTTGCGTCGAATCACAGCCAGCTTAGTTCTCCTAGCTCTTCTCTCCTCTTTCAGCGCGCCGCTCGCGGCGGTCGCCTCGGCGGCGCCGCAGAAGAAAGCCGGTTCGGCTAAAAAGGCGTCGAAGCTCTCCCCGGAATTCTCGGCCGACTCGGCCGCCGCCAACCCCTCGGAACTCGTCCGCGTCGTCATCCAGACCAAGGGCCGCCCGACGGCCGCGCAGGAGAGGGCCGTCGAGGCGAAGGGCGGGCGCAAGGGCCGCTCGTTCGAGGCCGTTGACGTGATGACGGCCGCCGTCCCGCGCGGGACCGTCGCCGAGCTGGCCGCGCGCGAGGATGTGACTTACGTCTCGCCCGACCGCGCCGTGTCGGCCCAGATGGAAGTGACGCGCGAGGCCGTCGGCGCCACGCAGGCGCAGGCCGGCGAGGCCGGGGCGAAGGGGCTGACGGGCAAGGGCGTCGGCATCGCCTTCATCGACACGGGCGTCAGCTCCTCGCACCCCGACTTCCGCCGCAACGGCAAGTCGCGCGTCATCGCCGCCGTTGACTTCACCGCAGGCGGCGCGGCCGTGCAGGCCAGCGGCATCGTCTCCACCGACGCCGTCGTCCTTGCGGAAGGGCAGGACCGCAAAGGGCACGGCACGGGCGTCGCGGGCGTCGCGGCCGGCAACGGCGCGGCCTCGCGCGGCTACGGCGCCAACTTCGCGGGCGTCGCCCCCGAGGCCGACATCATCGACCTCAAGGCGCTCGACTCGAACGGCGCGGGCACGACCATCTCGGTGCTCGAAGCCGTCAACTGGGCCATCCTCAACCGGAAGCGTTACAACATCCGCGTCCTTAACATGAGCCTCGGCGGCGTGGTCCGCGAGTCCTACAAGCTCGACCCGCTGTGCAAGGCCGTCGAGCGCGCCGTCGTCTCCGGCATCGTCGTCGTCGCCACCGCCGGCAACGCCGGCCGCACCGAAGAGGTCGTCGGCCACAAGGAGAACGGCGACCCCATCTACCGCCCCGTCTACGGCAGCATCGGCACCCCCGGCAACAGCCCCTACGCCATCACCGTCGGCGCGACCGACACCCGCGGCACCGCCCGCCGCTCCGACGACGTGATGGCCCAGTTCTCCTCCAAGGGCCCGACCCGCATCGACGGCCTCTCCAAGCCCGACATCGTCGCTCCGGGGCGCGGCATCGTCGCCGCCATGTCGCAGGACGCGCCGCTGACGGCCTCAGAGCGCCCCGACCGCGTCGCGGTGCCCGCGGGCGACGGCGCCCTCAAGAACGCCTACTTCACCTACTACGGCACGTCGTTCGCCGCGCCCGTAGTGAGCGGCACCATCGCGCTGATGCTCGAAGCCAACGGCTCGCTGACGCCCGCTTACGTCAGGGCCTCGCTCCTGCGCTCGGCCAACCGCCTCAACCCCTCGCTCTTCGCCAACCGCGCGCAGAGCCTCTACCAGCAGGGCGCCGGCCTCCTGAACACCGCGGCGGCCGTCCGCATCGCCCGCGCCTTCGTCCCGAACGCCGACAAGCTGAAGGCCGGTCAGCAAGCCTTCAGCCCGAACGTCACGCTCGCGTCCGTCAGCAAGCCGCTCAACATCGGCGGCGAGACGGTCGCGGCCTCCTCGGAAGTGCTCTACGCGTCGGCCATCCTCTTCGGCGACCGGCCCGTCGTGACTAACGGCATCCTCCTGTCCGAAGGCATCTACCTGACGGACGGCATCTTCCTGACCGACGGCACCGTCAGCGGCACCGGCATCTTCCTCACCGACGGCATTTACCTCACCGACGGCATCTTCCTCACCGACGGCATCTTCCTCACCGACGCCCTCGTCTTAGGCGACGGTATCTTCCTGACGGACGGTATCTTCCTGACGGACGGCATCTTCCTGACGGACGGGTTCCTTAAGGCGGACGGCATCTTCCTGACCGACGGCATCATGCTCGGCGACGCGCTGAAGGTTGGGGCCGACGGCATCTACCTGACGGACGGCATTTACCTCACCGACGGTATCTACCTGACGGATGGCATCTACCTCACGGATGGCATCTACCTGACGGACGGCATCTACCTCACCGACGGCATGCTCCTGAGCGACTGGGCGGCGCTCTAAAGCTTCACCTCAGCGGTTGTCCGCTCCGCCCTTCCCACTCGACGCAACCGGGCGGGGCGGACAAAAAGGCGGGCGGAGGGACTCTCACCCCTCCGCCCGCTTTATCTTGTCCGGGCCTCTTTCTTCAGGGCCTCACGGCGCGAACCGCTGGCGGTACTCGGTGGACGTGATGAAAGCCTTGACGAGTTCGGCCTGCACGAAGTTGCCGCCCGCCCTCTCAAGGTTGCCGAGCCAGAAGTCGTAGCCCGTGTAGTCGGTGTCGGGCGGGTCGTTGGGGTTCCTCCGGAGGTATCCGAAGTATTGCATGAGCACGAAGGCGCGGTTGCGCTCCGCGGCGAACAGCGTCGCGTCCTCGGCGACTTTGCGCAGCACAGAGGCTCGCGCGGCCGTCGAGTTGCCGCCGTTGTTCAGCTCGTTGATGAGGTTCTGGCGCTCGGTCGCGTCGAGGGGGTTGCCGGCGCGCGCGTTGAGCTGGTCAACGAACTGGGTCGCGGAAATGGTCGTCGGGAAGGCGGCGAGGAACCGGGGCCGCTGGACGAACTCCTGCGTGTAGGCGACCTTGTTGGCCTCCAGTAGCTGCTCCCAGCCCGGCGCGAGGACGACGACGCCGCGCCCTATCCTCTGCGTGTCGGGCAGGAACTCCTGGAAGCGGATGACGGGCACGGGCAGCGTGTGCGTCACGCCGCCGAGCGTCGAGGTGCCGACGGCGTCGCCGAAGGCGGCCTTGTAGATTCTCTCCACCAAGTAGCCAGTCTCGTTGAACTCGATGGAGAGGAAGAAGCCGCCCGAGACGTTGACGCGGCAGACGAGCGGGTCGGGGTCGCCGCAGTTGTCGGCGACGTTGGTCCAGTGGGCGAGGCCCGAGGCGTCGGGCTCGCGCGAGAGGAAGTCGCGGTACTGCTGCGCGACGAAGAACTGCGTGTTGTCAATCAGGTTCCCCTGCCCCGCCGTGACGCCGTTCGGCAGGTCAACGGTGAGCCCGCCCGAGATGTAGGCGATCTGGCCGGACGACGACTGGAGGCGCACGCTGTACTCGCCCGGCGGCGTCAAGACGCTGGCCGTCAGGTCGAAGCTGAGGACGGGAATGCCGAAGCCCACGATTTGCTGGACGTTCGAGACCGTCATGAAGGGCGAGTTGACGCTGACGCCGCCCGCCGGGATGAGCGTCAGGTTGTCGCCCGCGACGAGGACGTTCGTCGTCCGGCCCGGCACGACGGGGACGGTGACGGTCGAGAGCATGCCGTTGGTGCCGATGAGGGTCGGGTTGAAGGGCGGCGTGCCGCCCTGCACGGCGATGTTGAGCGTGGTGACGCCGTCCACGGCGACGCTCACGGTGCCGGCCTCGATTGTCACGAAGGGCGGGACCGAGCCGCCCGCGAGGCCGCTGTAGGCGCCGCCCGAAGAGGGTATCTCGCGCTCGTTGACCGGCTCGTCCATGCGCTCGGCTATGACGCGGTACTGGCCCGGCGGCAGGTTCTCGATGCGGTAGGCGCCGCTGAGGAGCGAGATGTTGCCGGCGTAGAGGCGGCCGGTGGAAACCTCTTCGGCGAAGACGTGCGCGCCGAAGAGGGCGGCCGAGCCGGAGGTGATGACGCCCGTGATCTGGCCGAGGCCGGTGCGCGGGCCGTAGAGGGCGCGGATGCCGGCGATGTCGTCGTTCGAGAGGCTGCGGGCCGTCAGGTTGGGGAGGTTGAAGGTGCCGTTCGTGCCCTGGCGCGGCTGCATCGAGGCGGACAGGGCGCCCGAGTGTTCGAGCCCGAGCATGTGGCCGATCTCGTGGACGAAGGTGGATTCGAGGTCGTAGGTGTTCGTCTCGCCGTTGGTCGAGAAGGCGCTCGACACCTGATTGCCGAACTGGTCCTGCCGCGCGGGGAGCGGGTTGATGGTGAGGTCGGCCTCGGTGATGGAGCCCGTGCTCGGGTCGAAGGTGACGCGGGCGCGGCCCGGCCTCAGCCCCGTGTTGAAGAGGGAGCGGTTGGTGGCCGTGTCGGCGACGGTGATGAGGGTGACGCCGTCGGCGACGGCGTTCTGGTTGGGGTGGTTCAGCGTGACGTTGAACTGGATGTTCGAGGCCAGCGACCAGCGGGCGAGCGCGCGGCGCGCGGCCAGCACGACCTCAGCGCCGGTGGCGTGGATGACGTTCGGCGGCGGGCTGCTGAGCGAGGACGAGAGCGCGACGTTGATGACGGTCGAGGGCCAGCGGATGGGGGTGGTGGCGCTCGTGTTCGTGAACTGGAGCGTGTAGGCGCGCGCGGGCGTCGCGGGCGCGAGGATGATGGCGGCGAGCAGGAGAAGTGTGATTGACAGGCGCATGGCTACCCCTTGGATTGAAGGATACGGGTGTCGTGGGGAAACAACCGGCGGGGAGAGAGACTGATTCGGCTCTTTCGGTGACTTGCCCGGCTCCGGGCCCAAACATCATAGCAAGGCCCGCGCGCCGCGCTCAAGAGAAAGTTATTAGCGGCGAAGGGGGCGCCGTGTGACGGCTCGGAGCAACGCCCTTCAGACCGTCACACGGCGCCCCCTCGGCGCTTCAATTTTTCCTAACGGGAGCGGGGGCGGCGGCGGGCCCCCTGGCGCGGCGCCGAGGCGCCGTAGGAGGAGGCGGGCGTCGCCTTCAAGGTCCTGTCGCCGACGGCGGCCGAGTCGTCGGCCGGGGCGGGTTGGAGCGGGCCGGCCTTCGCGCCCTTCAAATCGGCCATCGCGACGATGATCAGAATCGCCGCCACGCCCAGCGTCCCGAGCAGGTACAGCAGCGCCACCTGCTCCAGCGCCAGCAGCGCGATGACGACGGCCACCGCCGCCAGACTCAGAATGAGGGAAGTCCGCTTGCCCTTCTTGCGCGCCCGCGCCGCGGCCGCCCTGTTCACGTTCCTGCTCATCGGTCACCTCTCGTCGAAAATCTCCGGCCCTAACGAAACCGTAAATCTACCACACGCGCCCCGCCCGCGGCGAACGCGGCCGGGCAGCGAAAGAGGCCGGCCCACGTCGCGGCCGGCCTCTCAGGTTCGGGAGCGGCGGCGGCGCCGCCTCTAGTAGAGGACGCGCAGCGGCAGCGACGAGAAGGTGCTTGTGCCCGCGTTCGTCAGGCCGCCCATCAGGATGCCCTTGAAGACGCCCTTGACGCCGCCCGAGCCGTCGGGCACTTCGACGATGTCGTAGGGCTGGAGGGCGATGTCCTGCGTCTTCTCCTTGCGGATGTCGTTGTAGTTGACGACCAGCTTCTCGGGCTCCGACGTGCCCTTCTTCCGGCGCCAGATGACGATCTGGCTGGCCTTCGCCTCCTTGGCGAGACCGCCGACCATCGCGATGGCCTGCTTGAGCTGCATGCCGTCGCGCAGGTAGAGCCCCTGCGGCGACTTGACGGCGCCGGTCAGGTAGACGGGCTGCGCCTCCTGCACGATGATGATGTCGCCGGGGCGGACGATGGGGTTGGCCTCGGGCTTGCCGTTCTTGAGGTCCGGCAGGCTGTAGATTTCGTAGGCGACCTGCGTGGCGTCGGTCGGGGTGTACACGTCGATGGGCTTGGCGAGCTCGTCCTCGGGCTCGGGGCACATGAGGGCCTCGGTGTGGAAAATCTGGACGTTGCCGCCGGCCTGCTCGGTGACGCCGCCGGTGAGCGCGAGCAGTTCGAGCAGCCGCGCCCGCTTCTTCATGTCCACGCGCGAGGGCGAGCGGACCGCGCCGAAGACGACGGCCGCCGGGCGGCTCTTCATCTCCGCGACGCGCAGGCTCACCTGCGGCTTCTTGATGAGCCGGGCGAGCGCCGTCACGATGTCCTTCTTAATCTCGCGGTCGGTGCGGCACAGGGCCGGGATCGGCTCCTCGATGAAGGGGACTTCGAGCTTGCCCTCGTCGTTGACGACGAGCTGGCCGCTGAGCTGCGGCTCGTCGTAGACGCGCAGGTCGAGCACGTCGCCGGGGCCAAGCAGGTACTTCTTGATGCCGACCGAGTCGAGCGCGCCGCCGGGCATCGGGGAGACGGTGACGCCAGCGGCGGCCGTCTGCGAGCCGGACGAGGAGTCCTGGCCGAACGCGGCGGAGGCGGCGAGGCAGAGGGCGAGCGCGGACAGAAGGCTTTTGAATTTCATGGTTCGACTTCCTGTGAACGTGAAACGGGCGTCAACGGGGGCGGCCGCGAAAACCCTGCGGGGTCGTGATGTAGATGTCGGCGCGGCCTCGCTGGCTGCCCAGCCGCACGGAATTTCCTTGTCGCCGACTCGCCGAAGGCGGCGAACCTCTGAACAGGAGGCTGCAATTGTCGCACAAGAGCCCCCGGATGCCAACCATCCGGGTCGGCGTCGGCCTCACTTCCGGCGCTCGGAATCGTCGCCGCCGAGGCCGTCGTCCGAGGTCGCCATGCGCGCCCGCAGCATCTCTATCTCGCGCTGGATGCGCGAGGCGGCCTCGGCGCGCGCCTCCTCGCTCATGTCGGCGCGCGAGAGGTAGAAGAGCGCGTCGCGGTAGCGCGAGACGGCGCGGCTGTACTTGCCGCGGAAGGCCGAACGCTCGGCCATCTCGACCCACTGGCCGACCTTCACCGACGCGATGAAGTCCCTGACGGCGCCGGCCGAGTCGCGCAACTCCTGCTCGCCGGGGTAGGCGCGCAGCGCCTCGTCCAGCACTTCGAGGGCGCGCTGCGCCGTCTCAATCTTGTCCGAGAGGCGGACGCGGCGCTGCGCCTCCTGCGTCAGCCGCGTCGCCTCGCCGCGCGCCCACGAAAGCAGGTGCTTCTTCTGGAGGGCGCGCACGCGCTCCTGCGCCGAGCGGAGCGCGACCCGCAGCTCGGCCGCGCCCGTCGCCGTCCTCATCACCTCGTCCGAGGCCGCGAGGTGCTGCTCGCACGTCCTGTAGGCTTCGGCGTGGGCTTCCGAGGGGGTGCCGGGGGCGTCAAGCTCTGCGAGCCGCTGTTGGAGGTTGCGGAGCGAGGCAATCGAAGCCTGCATCCCCGTGCGGTTGACGACCGCCGCCGCGGCCGGCTTGACCACGACCGGGGCCGGGCGCGTGATTTCGCCCGCGCCCATCGCCACCTCCATCTCTCGCGTGTAGCGCGCCCAGGCGCGGCGCATCACGACCTCGCGCGCCGCCGCCGCCGTCAGGATGACGAAGCCCGCGGCGAGCCCCGCCGGCAGCCACGGCGCGTCGTCGCCGTCCGTGCGCAGCAGGAACCAGATGGAGAGGAAGAGCGCGAAGGAGAGGCCGACCGAGACGAGCATGTAGCCCGCCGTCGAGGGCATCCGCGGGTGCGGGCGCGGGCGGCGGCGGTGCGCGGGCGCCCCCGGCGGGCGCGGGCGCGCGCCCCTGTGCTCCGCTTGCTCGGCCTGACTGCTGGGCAAATGTCCTCTCCGTAAAGAAGCTGGCTTGAAGTTGTCGGAAGGCACCGACGGCTTCGGGCGACTGTCGGGGGATTATAGTTATTCTGCGCGGCCGCGTCTATCAAACGGCCGGAGGCGTGCCGGTAAACGGCCCGCATTACAGGCTGGAAGTCGCGACCGTTCGCGTTTATACTTGCGTTCCGTTTTCGCCCGCCGCCGCCTTTCGAGAGGCGGGCCGCCGAAGCCTTCGATGGAAAACAAGTGTCACAAGTGCGGGGCGCCGGTCAAAACCGGCGAGCCTTTCTGCGGCCGCTGCGGGGCCGTCGTCGGGATGCGCGACGCCGCGGCGAAGCCCGACCAGTCTTCGCCCGACTTCGCCGCCACCGTCGTCGGCAAGCAGCCGGCGAAGCGGCGCCCCACCTCGCCCGCCATCACGAAGGAGCGGACGGTGCCCGCCGACTTAGCCGCCGCGACCCGGCCCCGCCCCGAGGCGGGCAAGGGCGGCGGCGGCAGCAGCGCGCGCTACGCCGTCATCGGCTTCGTGGCGGTCCTACTCGTCGGCGGGCTGCTTCTGCTTCTGCTCTGGCTCAACTCAGGCGGGTGACGGACGGCGGGCGCACGCCGGGCGTGCGGCGCGAGAGGTCTATGACACAATTCACAGCTCCCCCTCTGCCGCAGGCCGCCCCCGCCGCCGCCCCGACGCCCAAGCGCGGCTTTCTGAAGTGGGCCGCGGTGCTCGCCGCTTCGCTGCTGGCGCTGCTGGCCGGCCTCATCACGCTCTTCCTCATCGGTTACGAGAGCGGCCCCGTCCCCTTCCTCCTCGGGCTCGTCGCCGCCGTGCTTCCCGTCCCCGTCTACGTGACGCTCGTCCTCTGGCTCGACCGCTACGAGCCGGAGCCGGCGTGGATGCTGGCGACGGCCTTCTTCTGGGGCGCGCTCGTCGCCGTCTTCTTCGCCATCGTCATCAACTCGCTCGGCGTCATCGTCGTCGGCTCGCTCTTCGGCAAGGAGACGGCGGCCTTCTACGGCCCCGTCGTCTCCGCCCCGCTCGTCGAGGAGACGGCCAAGGCCGTCGCCCTCTTCGCCCTCTTCTTCTGGCGGCGCGACGAGTTCGACGGCGTGCTCGACGGCATCATCTACGCGGCGATGGTCGGCTTAGGGTTCGCGATGACTGAGAACGTGAAGTACTACAGCGCGGCGGTGCTCGAAGAGAACGCGGTCGGCGTCTTCGTCGTGCGCGGGCTCTTCTCGCCCTTCGCCCACCCGATGTTCACGGCCATGACCGGCATCGGGCTCGGGCTCGCCGCTCACGCTCGCCGTGCGTGGGCGAAGGCACTCGCCCCGGCGGCCGGCTTCGCGCTCGCCATCGCGCTGCACGCCGGATGGAACGCCTCGGCCGTCTTCGCGGCCCGCTTCGACTCGGGCGCCTTCGTCGTGCTCACTTACTTCCTCGTCATGATGCCGACCTTCGTCGGCGTCCTGCTCGTCGTTCTGCTGGCGCTCCGGCACGAGGGGAGACTGCTGCGCAACCACCTTGTGTGCGACCTCCAGCGCGGCCTCCTCACTCACGAAGAGTATGAGAGGCTGTGCTCCGTGCGCGGCCGGATGGCGGCCTCCTTCGGCGCGCTCACGCGCGGCGGCGTCGGGGCGTGGCGGGCGCGCGCGCAATTGAACCGCGCCGCCAGCGAGCTGGCCTTCCACCGCAGCCGCGTCGCCCGCGGCATCACCTCGCGCGACGGCCGCGACGCCGAGCGCGAGGCCCTCTACGTGCAGCAGATTTACAGGCTGCGCCTCGAACTGGACGGGAAGTGAAAATAAAACTCCTTCCGAGCACCATCGACGCCGACGGGCGGGCGACGCCGGAGCAGCGTTTGAGCTGCTTCGTCATCGACGGCCGCGTGGCCCTCGACGCCGGGAGCATCGCCATCGCGCTCCCCGAGGCCGAGCGCGAGACGGTGCGCGACATCGTCGTCACGCACCCGCACATGGACCACATCGCCACGCTGCCCATCTACGTTGACGATCTCTTCGCCACGCTGACGGAGCCCGTGCGCGTCCACGCCACCGAGGAAGTCTGCCGGATGCTTGAGCGCGACGTGTTCAACGGCACCGTCTACCCGCCCTTTCACAAGTTCAGCAACGAGCGGACGCGCGTCATGGAGTTCGTCACGCTCGAACCATTCCGGCCCTCGCGCGTCGCGCACCTGACGGTGACGGCCGTCCCCGTCCACCACATCGTCCCGACCGTCGGCCTCGTCCTCTCGGACGGCCGCGCGACCGTCGGCTTCAGCTCCGACACCTCCGCGACCGAAGAGTTCTGGCACCTCGTCAACCGCGAGCCGCGCCTCGACGCGCTGCTCATCGAGGCGTCCTTCCCCAACTCGCTCGCCCGCCTCGCCGAAGTCTCCGGCCACCTGACGCCCGACTCGCTCGGCGCCGAGCTGAACAAGCTCTCGCACAAGGACATGGAAATCCTCGCCGTTCACCTCAAGCCCTCCTACCGCGCGCAACTCGTCGAAGAGTTACATCAACTCGGCGTCCCCCGCCTCTCGGCGATGGAACCGGGGCGCGAATATTCCTGGTAAGAAAAAAGGTGACGGGTGTCGGGTGTCAGGTGTCGGTTAAGAACTTGTCTTAGACCCGACACCTGACACCCGGCACCCGTCACCTGTCTTTAACGTACCGGCTCGAACTCCGACTCGGTGTGGTCGCCCGCGAGGCCCGCGAGGCGGACGCGGCCGCTCGGCAGGACATCTTCGACGCGGTAGGTGCGCTCGGCGCGGCTGCGGCCGGGCATCAACTCGGCCCGCAGCGTGACGCTCATGCCGGGCCGCGCCCAGCGGTCGGCCTCGCCGCGGTTGTACTCGGGGTAGATTGACCTCTTCTCGCGCGCGGCCCCCATGCCCCTCCTCAGGAGGACGCCCGCGCCGACCACCCCGGCGGTCAATCCCGCCAGGCCCGCCAGCCAACGTCGCCTGCGCTTCTTCACACGTTTCAGCAAAGGGGTTCGAGCTTCTCGCTGATGATGGGCAGGCCGCTCAGCGACTTCTCGGCGTTGATGGGCGTGTAGTGCTGCCACTCGTCGGGCACCTTGTCCTCGGCGAAGATGGCTTCGACGGGGCACTCGGGCACGCAGGCGTCGCAGTCGATGCAGGTCTCGGGGTTAATCCACACGGCGTTGTCGTCGAGGTGGAACGCCTCGACCGGGCAGACCACGACACAGTCAGTGTAGCGGCAGTTCACACACGGTTCACACACGACGTACGTCATCAGCTAAGCCTCCTCAGATTGTGTATGACGGCGGCGGCGCCGGGCGCGATTCGGGCGGCGGCTGAAGGTTCCGGGTCCGCGCTGCGTCTCGGGCCGGCGTTCCGAAGATTGGTACTGCGCCGCTATATTAAGCACGAACCGCCGAGATTTTAAAGCGAAAATTTACCCGCGCGCGAACTCCGCTCGTTTCCGCGCGCCGCCCGAGGCGTGGCAGTTAAGTGGGAGGCGACCGGGTTTGTCAGTCGCCGTCGCCGGGCCGGTGCTTGTGCTTGACCTTGCGCTCGGCCGGGTGCGCGCGCCCTTCGGGCTTGGCGCGGTTGAGCGGGTGTCCGGGGTTCGTGAGGCTCGGGCGCGTCGTCGAGTGGGATGAGCTTCCCGCGCCCTTCGACAAAGGCTGCTTGGCTCCGGTCTTCTTCATCGGCCCTCCACGCGGCAGAGTTGTAACGCGTCTGGCCGCGAATGTATTGCGACCGCGTCCCCCGTGTCAACACGCAGGCGGACGCGGCCGAGGCCGCGAAGGCTTCGCCGTAGGGAGGGCCGCGATGCGGGCGCGCAGCCACTAACCCGACTGCACGTCTCGCGCTCGCGGCCCGACTGGTCTGATGCTGTTGTGGGGAGGTGTGGCCGGCGCCGGGCCTAAGCCTTGCTGACTTGCGGGGCCGCATCCGAGAGGAGAGTCTTGATGGCCTGCGCGGTCTCGATCCGGCGCTTCTGCTGGAACTCGTTGACCCATTGCGACACGGTGGCGACCATGTCGCGCGCGGCCTCCTGCGGGGACTTCTTCTCGGCCGCCGCCTGTTCGGCCGCGGGCTGTTGCTGACGAGCACGCTCGTCGCGCTTGATGATTTTGATCGGGGTTTTCGTCTTCATGATAGCTTGTCCGTTTTTTACTTCCCTTGGGTTCGTTCTCTTAAGACGAACAAACGGGGTGGAAAGTTCCCTTTTGTCCGAATTCCGTCAGCCGCCTCCGGCTTCGCGCGGGCTCAAGAGCAAACATGAGGCCACGTCAGCGCGAATGCGCGCCGCCGAGGCACGCTTAAGGCCGCCGTGAAAACATCGCCATAGAACTTTGACAATTGCGGCCGGAATGGCCCAAGCCCGCGCGAGGTTTTGCTAAAGGAGGCTTCCGGAGTGGTCATACGATGCGCCCCACATAGCCTCCGTTGCCCGCGACTTTGAACGGCGACGCGCGTCGCTTCTTGCGCTTCGCGCAACACGCGCGGACACATCCGGCGCGCCGTGGCTTTATTGCGTACAGCCTTCCTCCCGTCCCCTTCCCTTTGCACTTTGCCAAGCCGCGACGGCCCGCTCTCCTTTCGCCAAAACTCGCGCCGACCCGGCGACTCCGACCCGAACCTGCGCGACCCGCATGAACACACGCGAATAAGTGAACGAACGCGCGTTCGCGAGTACGCCCGCCGGGGCGAAGCAAGCTGGCATGTCCGTTGCCCTTCGGGCAGGACGCCATGAGTTGGAGCGAACTCTTCATCATCTACCTCGCGACGGCGGCGCCCTTCGGCGTCGCGCGCTTCCTCTCGGACGGGCACGCGCGCACGCGACGCGGCCTCGCCTCTTCCGCCGTCGCCGCGCTCCTCTGGCCGCGCGCCCTCGTCTCCATCGTCAAGCGAAGGGCGCGCGGCGGACGTGACACGAGGCGTGATGAAGACTTCCCCGGAGAGGCGAGGGTCGAGCAGGCCGAGCGCGCGGCCGTCTCCGCGCTCCTCTCGGTCGAAGACGTTCTTGAGGGCGCGTGCGGCCCGCTCGCGGGCGAAGAGAGTTACGTGATGTTCGCCGCGCGCTCGGCCGTCGGCCGCTACGCGGGGCTCGCGCTCGCCTCGTCGGAAGAGGTCGCGGCCGGGCCGACGCCGCGCGAGACGGAGTTGTACCGCGTCGCCGGGCGCACGGGCGAAGACCTTCTGACGGCCGCCCGCTGCGTTCGCCGCCGCAACGCCGCGCTCCTCGCCTCGCACCGCGAGCGAGCGCGCGACGAGTTGATTCACGCGCTCGCCGCCGCGGGCGAGGCCGCGCACAGGAGAACGGCGGCGGGCGGCGACGAGGTGCGGCGACAGATTTCCGAGTCGCTTCTCAAAGCCTACGCGCGCTCGGTCGAGTTGCTTTCGCTCTTCGACGACCGCGCCGCCGTCGTCTCGGCCGCGCGGCTGTTGGACGCCGAGTGCGCGCGGCTCGGGCGCCTCGGAGCACGCGACGCACAGGAAGGAGTGGAGAGATGTACGACACCAGCGGCTCGCGGAGCGTTTGCGACTACGCTTCGCTCGACTACGACGTGAACGCGAGAATCAACTGGCTCAAAGGCGAGCTTGCTCGCGCGGAGTGGGCCGCGCCGAAGCCTGCGGGGGTCAACGAGCGCGCCGCCGCACGCCGGGCCGTTCCGCTCGGCCGCGCCTTCACCCCTTCAGAAGCCTACGCGTGGTTCGGGGCCTTCCTCGGCCTCCTCCCGCCGGCCGCAATCTTCGGGCGCTTCCTCTACTCGCTCGGCGGCGGGGAGAAGATTCTCTACCCGCTCCTCATCTGCGTCAGCATGACGGCCGTCTGCGGCCTCGTCGGCAGAGCCTTCGCGGCGCACGTCGGCAGGCTCGTCGGCGAGCCACACCGGCGCTCGTGGCCGTTCTTCCTCTTCGGGTCTCTGCTCCTGGCGTTGCTGTGGGGCCTCGTGACGGGCGCGGCCGGCGGTGCCGTCTGCTTCGGCTTCGGCGCCCTCTTCGGCCCGCTCTTCGCCGTGCCGGTCGCGCTGGCCGCGTTCCCCGTCTTCGCGACTTTTCACCGCCTGCTCTCGCGCGGTGGTATGATTGAGGCGCGCAGCCTTTGGCCGCTCGCGTACGGCATCCCCGGCGTCATCGCCGCGACGATTCTCTCAATTAAGTAGACAGTAGACAGCAGTCAGTAGCCAGTAGGCTCCGCTTGAGTTTGTTGACGATGACAGCTCGGCTGTAAGGCGCCGAAGGGGTTTCTACTGACTGCTGTCTACCAGCTATTGGCTACTGCTCTTCCATGCTTCTCGCGCTGCTCCTCGTCTCGCTCTTCACGCTGGTGCTGCTCGGCTTCTACGTCTTCGTGGCCGCGCCGCGCAGCCGCACGCACCAGACGTTCGCGGCCTTCATCGCTTGCCTCGCGCTGTGGACCGTCAACGACATCGTGATGTGGGGCTTCGGCGGGGGGCCGCAGACGGCGCGCTGGTGGGCGGGCCTGAGCTTCGCGCTCTCGCTTTTGCTTCAACTCGCCTTCGTCATTTTCGCGTGGGTCTTCCCCGAGAATGGGGCGGTGCCTTGGCGGCGGGCGGCCGTGATGTTCGCGCCGGGCGCGGTGCTCGTCCCGGCGGCGCTGGCGGGCATGATGTGGCGGCGCATCGACTTCGGCCCCGGCGGCGACTTCTCCATCCGCCTGTCGCCGCTCGCCTACGTCTTCGGCCTCTACATCTACGGCCTGTTCGCCTACGGCTTCGCGCTGCTCTACGGCAAGTGGCGGAGCTACCGCGGGACGCTGCGCGGCAAGCAGCTCGGCGCCATCCTCTGGGCGCTCATCATCACGGCCACGCTCAAGACCGTCGCCAACATCCTACTGCCGCTCTCGGGCGTCTACACGCTGCTGCCCGTCGGCTCGGTCTTCGTCCTCTTCGGCGCCATCATCTACGCCTACGCCATCACGAACTTCAAGCTCTTCTCCATCCAGTCGGCGCTCGACCAGTTCCGCCTCTTCCCCATCGCCTACAAGGTCGCCTTCTCCATCGCGGCCGTCGCTGTTCTTAGCTTCGCGCTCTTCCAGATTCCCATCGTCTGGTGGAGCTTCGCCGACCGCAGCACTGAGGCGTGGAAGCGCTACCTCGTCTTCAGCGTCATCACCGCGCTCGTCCCGAACCTCGTCCTCGTCGCGCTCGTCATACGCATCATCTCGCGCCCGCTCCGCCGCCTGACGGAAGCGGCGGTCGAGGTGTCGGGCGGCAAATACGGTACGCAAGTTCAGATCGGCA
>DASZEK010000129.1:0-9071 GCA_035941045.1 Pyrinomonadaceae bacterium
TTTACGTCCTCTTCCCGGCCGAGGCGGGGATGCGGGTGGAGGCGGCGGAGGCGAACGGCAAGGCGCCGGCCGGCGGGAAGAAGCGCAAAGGCAAGGCGCCGGCCGACGGCGCGGGGGCCGACGCGCGCGCCGACGTGCGCGAGCGTTTGGTCGATTCCTTCGAGACCTGCTTCATCGAGGGGCACGGCACGGCGGTCGTGCAGTCGGTCGGCGGGACGGCCGAAGACGCGCCGCGCGCGCTCCGTTTCAACGAGCGCTTCGAGTGCAAGTACGACGGCACGCTCTACGCGCAGCCCGAGCCGCGCCTCTTCAGCTTCAACAACCCCTACGGCGCGTGCCCGACCTGCCAGGGCTTCGGCAACACCATCGGCCTCGACATCGACCTCGTCATCCCCAACCCCGCGCTCTCGCTCGCCGAGGGGGCGATCGAGCCGTGGACGAAGCCGCAGTACGACTGGGCGCGCACCGAACTGCGCCGCTTCGCGCGGCAGGAGAAGATTCCCCTCGACGTTCCCTTCCAGGAACTCACGCGGCAGCAGCAGCGCGCCGTCGTCGAGGGCAAGAGCGGCTTTAGCGGCGTGCGCGGCTTCTTCGAGTGGCTGGAGACGAAGAAGTACAAGCTGCACGTCCGCGTCTTCCTCGCCAAGTACCGCGGCTACACGCTCTGCCCCGACTGCGGCGGCGGGAGGTTGAGACAAGAAGCGAGGGACGTGAAGGTCGGCGACCGCACGCTGCCGGAAGTCTGCTCGCTCTCCATCAAGGACGCCGAGACCTTCTTCTCCGGTCTTGAGCTGACGCCCGAGCAGTCGGCCATCGCCGACAAGGTCCTGTTTGAAGTCCGGCGCCGCCTCAAGTTCCTCGTGGACGTGGGGCTCGACTACCTGACGCTCGACCGCCTCGCCTCGACCCTCTCGGGCGGCGAGGCCCAGCGCATCCAGCTCGCCACCAACCTCGGCTCCTCGCTCGTCGGCGCGCTCTACGTTCTGGACGAGCCCTCCATCGGCCTCCACCCGCGTGACAGCGAACGCCTCATCCGACTCCTTCATGACTTGCGCGACATCGGCAACACCGTCCTCGTCGTCGAGCACGACGAAGAGATGATGCGCGCCGCCGACTACATCCTCGATATCGGCCCCGCGGCCGGCGAACTCGGGGGCAAGGTCGTCTACGAAGGCGACTTCGAGGGCTTGCTCAAGAGCGGGGCGACCTTGACGGGCAAGTACCTGCGCGGCGAGGCCGAGATTAAGGAGCCGAAGCAGCGCCGCGTCTCGAAGAAGAAAAAACTCTCCGTGCGCGGCGCCGCCGAGCACAACCTCAAGAGCGTTGACGTTGACATCCCGCTCGAAGTGCTCACGGTCGTCACGGGCGTCTCCGGCTCCGGCAAGTCAACGCTCGTGCATGACGTGATTTACGCCGGCATGAAGAAGCAGCGCGGCGAGTGGCAAGGCCAGGTCGGGGCCTTCCGCGAGTTGCAGGGCGCGCAGCACCTCGACGACGTGATTCTCGTGGACCAGTCGCCCATCGGCCGCACCCCGCGCTCGAACCCCGTCACCTACATCAAGGCTTACGACGCCGTCCGCGAGGTCTTCTCCCAGACCCGCGACGCGCAGGCCAAGGGCTTCGACCCCTCGCACTTCTCCTTCAACGTCCCCGGCGGGCGCTGCGACGTGTGCGAGGGCGACGGCACCGTCACCGTCGAGATGCAGTTCCTCGCCGACGTGGAATTGGTTTGTGAGGAGTGCAAGGGCACGCGCTTCAAGCCGCAGGTTCTGGACGTGCGCTTCCGCGGCAAGAACATCAACGACGTGCTGAACATGACGGCGCGCGAGGCGCAGACCTTCTTCCGCGACACGCCCAAAATAGCCAACCGCCTCCGCGTCCTCGACGACGTGGGCCTCGGCTACCTCCGCCTCGGCCAGTCGGCGACTACTCTGTCGGGGGGCGAGGCCCAACGCGTCAAGCTCGCCGCTTACCTGTCGAAGCGCACCGGCGCCCGCACGCTCTACATCTTCGACGAGCCGACGACGGGCCTCCACTTCGACGACATCAACAAGCTGCTCACCGCCTTCCGCACGCTCGTCGAAGCCGGCGGCTCGCTCCTCGTCATCGAGCACAACCTCGATGTCATCAAGACGGCCGACCACGTCATCGACCTCGGCCCCGAAGGCGGCATCGCCGGGGGCCAACTCGTCGCCACCGGCACCCCCGAAGAGATCATGGCCTCCCCCGCCTCCCACACCGGCCGCTTCCTCCGCGCACACCTCGCCCGCTCCAACGGCCACCGCGCCTCCTAAGCTCCATTCTTTCTTAGCGCCTTTGCGTGAGAACAGTTCCCGCAAAGGCGCTAAGGCTTGTTAACTCGCGGCGCCTTTTTACAACAGTTTTACGACGGGCGCGTCCGGGTTGGCGTATAACTTCGCGAACACCACGCCAGAGGTTTCGGTTCCCTTTCCGGACATCCCCGTCCGCTGTTTGTGAGGAGGAAAAAATGAAAAGCTCACTGAAGGGGGCGCCCCTCGCGCTGCTCGCGCTCCTCGTCTGTCTACAGCCCGCGCCCGCGCAGCAGAAGGGCGCGAACCTGTCCGAGCGGTCTTACGCGCAGGCCCGGCGCGTGCTCGACGCCGGCATCGAGGCGCTCGGCGGTCTCGACGCCCTGCGCGCCTCGCAGGAGGTGACGCTCAAGGTCACGGGCACCAGCCGCGCGCGCAACCAGAGCGTTGACATCACGACAGCTTACGACCGCACGCCGCTCCAGGAGTGGCTCTACGTTGACCTCGCCAACCGCCGCTACATCTTCGAGCAGCGCACCGAGGCGCCCGGCGGCTTCGTCTTCGGCGGACGCAACGTCATCGAAGGCAACCAGGGCTTCTTCGTCAACTCGCGCGACAAGACGTTCGCCCCCATCAACATGGCGAACTTCAACAACATCGGCCTCATCCGCCGCCTGCCACACCTCATGCTCCTCGCCCTGCGCGACAACGGACCCGCCACCCTCCGCAGCCTCGGCGAAGACACCTTCGACGGCCGCAAACATAACGTCATCACGGCCGCCTCCACGAACGGCAACCAGTGGACGCTCTACTTCGACGCGGCCACGAACCTCCTCTCGAAGTACGAGCTGGTCGTCAGCGACAACCTCGTCGGCGACACCACGCGCGAGTGGGTCTTCAACGGCTACAAGACCGTCGGCAAGGTGAAGGTGCCCTCGTCGCGCGTCACGCGCCAGGCCGGCGAGGTCGTCGAGGAGGCCACCTACGACGACGTGCAAATCGGCACGAAGCCCGACGCCTCGGCCTTCGCCAAGCCGGCCGGCTTCGAGGAGCTGCCCCAGTTCACCCCGGCCCCGACGCGCGAGACGAAGCTCGCCGAGGGCGTCTACCTCTTCGAGAGCGGCGCCAACTCGCTCGTCGTCGAGTTCGCCGACCACGTGATGGTGATTGAGCCCTACGCGGGCGGGCGCGGCCCCAAGCCGACCATCAACAAGATTCGCGAGATGTTCCCCGGCAAGCCCGTCAAGTACGTCGTCGTCACGCACTTCCACGACGACCACTCGGGCGGCCTGCGCTCCTACATCGCCGAGGGCGCCTCGGTCGTCACCACGCCCGCCAACCAGAAGTTCTTCGAGAAGATGGCCTCCGGCCACTTCACCGTCGCCTTCGACGACCAGATGACGGCGAAGAAGAAGGCCACCTTCGAGTTCGTCCGCGACGGCAAGCGCGTCTTCACCGACGGCAAGCAGACGGTCGAAATCTACGACATCGGCCCCAGCCCCCACGCCCGCGAAATGCTCATCGCCTACCTGCCCAAAGAAAAACTCGTCTTCCAGGGCGACCTCGTTAACCTCCCCAACTCCGGCCGATGGATGCCGACCTCCGTCATCGACGCCACCGTCCACTTCTACGACTCCCTCGGCCGCCTCAAACTCGACGTGGAGCGCATCGCCTCCGTCCACGGCCCCGCCACCACCCTCGCCGACCTCCGCGCCGCCGTCGAAAAGAAGCGGCAGCAGCAGACTTCTAGCAAATAGCCCGCCCCCGTAAGTTCTGCTTTCGGCGGCGAGGGCGCTGAGAAGACTCAAGGGTTTTCTCAGCGCCCTCGCTGTTGTAAAACCGCGGCCCGGCGGTTTAAAGTTCGGCCATGAGTCTGAAAGAACGCATCACGCAAGACATGACGGCCGCCATGAAGGCGAAGGAGGCGGGGCGGCTCTCGACGCTTCGGATGGTGAAGGCCGCGGTGCAGAACCGCGAGATCGAGAAGGGCGGCGAGTTGACGGACGAGGAGTTGACGAAGGCGCTCCAGTCGCTCGTCAAGCAGCGCCGCGACTCGGTCGAGCAGTACGAGAAGGGCGGGCGGCCCGAGTTGGCCGAGAAGGAGCGCGCCGAGATTGCCGTCATCGAAGAGTACCTGCCCCGCGCCGCCTCGCGCGAGGAGATCGAGCAGGCCGTCTCGGAAGCCATCGCCGAGACCGGCGCCACCTCGATGAAGGAGATGGGCGCCGTCATGAAGGCCGCGCAAGCCCGCCTCGCCGGCCGCAGCGCCGACGGCCGCACCGTCAGCGAGATAGTCAAATCCAAACTCCAGTGAGGCGCCGCCGCCTTGGGGCGGGCTTTTAAGTCCCCTTCTCGCACTGTTTACAGCCCGCCGTCTCCCTGCTTGCCTAGCGACCCACCCATCCCTTATAATCCGCCTCTTGCTCGGAGCGCCGTGGCGTTACCAGTGGGTTCTTGGCCCACTTTTTCTTTTGGGCGACGGGCAGGTTCGGGGGAGAGAGGCGTTGGCGGAAGAGACTTCAATCGAGGGGCGCGTGCGGGAAATCGCGGAGCGCGCGGCTTCGGAGCGCGGGCTCGAACTGGTCCACGCCGAGGTCGCGGGCGGGGCGCGCACGCCGATAGTCCGCCTCTTTATTGACAAGGAGGGCGGCGTCACCCACGAGGACTGCTCCGAGGTGAGCCGCCACGTCGGGACGGTCCTCGACGTGGAGGACTTCATCCCCGGCACCTACACTTTGGAAGTCTCCTCGCCGGGGCTGGAGCGTGGGCTCTACCGCGCCGCCGACTACGAGCGGTTCGCCGGGCGGCCGGCGAAGCTGAAGACGCGCACGCCCGTCTCGGGCCAGCGCAACTTCCGCGGCCGCATCGTGGGCCTGGAGGGCGAGGAGGTCGTCTTCGACGACCTGACCAGCGGGCAGGTCCGCATCCCGCTCTCCGAGGTCGCGAAGGCGAATTTGGAGATCGACGTGGAAGAGGAGTTCCGCATCGCCGAGGAGCGCGAGCGCGCGGCCAAGCGGGCGGACCGGGTGACAACTGAATAACAACTGAATAGCCGGCCAACATCGGCGCGCATCGTTAAAGCGCGTCGGGGCGGCCGGAGCGGAGAGCCGGAACACTTTATGAGCGCATCCATCGGCCAGAGCATTGACGCCGTCTGCAAGGAAAAGGGCATAGACCGCGAGGTCGTCATCGAGGCGGTCAAGGAGGCGGTCAAGGCCGCCGCCCGCAAGCAGTTCAAGTCCGGCGAGGAGATTCAGGTCGAGTGGACCCCGGACACGGGGCTCGAAATCTTCGCCTCGAAGGTCATCGTCGAAGAAGTCACCAACCCCGGCCGCGAGCTTTCCTTAGACGAGGCGCGCGAGCTGGCCGGCGACGAGGTCGAAATCGGCGACGAGCTGCAACTCCCCCTGCCGATGGAGGACATGGGCCGCATCGCCGCCCAGACCGCCAAGCAGATTCTCTTCCAGAAGGTGCGCGACGCCGAGCGCCAGAACATCTACGAGCAATACATCGACAAGGTCGGCGACCTCGTCAACGGCTACATCAAGCGTTTCGAGCGCGGCGACATCATCGTTGACCTCGGCACCGTCGAATCGCTCCTCCCGCGCAACCAGCAGTCGCGCGGCGAGACTTGGAACCAGGGCGAGCGCATCCGCGTCGTCATCGACGACGTGTCGAAGGAATCGAAAGGCCCGCAGGTCATCACCTCGCGCACCTCGCCCGAACTCTTAAAGCGCCTCTTCGAGATGGAGGTGCCCGAGATTTACGACGGCACGGTCGTCATCAAGTCGGCGGTCAGGGAGCCGGGCGAGCGCGCCAAGATTGCCGTCGCCTCCACCGAGCGCGACGTGGACCCCGTCGGCGCCTGCGTCGGCATGAAGGGCTCGCGCGTGCAGGCCATTATCCGCGAGCTTCGCGGCGAGAAGATTGACATCATCGAGTGGTCGGACGAGCCCTCAGTGTTCGCCGCCAACGCCCTCTCGCCCGCGAAGGTCAACCAGGTCCGCATCACCGACATCGAGCGCCGCCAGATGGAGGTCATCGTCAACGAGGACCAGCTTTCTCTGGCAATCGGCAAGCGCGGCCAGAACGTCCGGCTCGCCACCAAGCTCGTCGGCTGGAACATCGACATCCGCAGCGAGGAAGAGTTGAAGAAGGAGGTCGCCGCGCAGATGGGCGCGATGATCGCCGCGGGCGAGCCCGTCTCGCTCGAACGCCTCCCCGGCATGAACGCCGCCACCACGGCCGCGCTCGCCGAACACGGCGTGGACGACATCGAGACGCTGGCCGCCACTTCGGTGGACGACCTCGTCGAATTCCTCGACATCTCGCTCGACGAGGCCGAGTCCATCATCGCCTCGGCGCAGGCCGTGATAGCGACGGCCGCCTCGCCCGAAGGCGGCGAGGAAGGCGAGGCCCCGGCGGAGGCGGCCGGCGCATCAGAAGATACGGAGGGCACGGCGGTGGCCGAAGGGACGGAAGACTTCCAGCAGGTCGAGGAACAGCACGCCGCGTCCGTCGAGGCCGACCCGTCGGCCGAGCCGGGCGAGGTCGAGCCCTCGGACGAGATGATCGCCGAAGGCTACGACGAGGCCGTGCGCGAAGGCGCTCCGTTCCACGCCGAGGAGACGATACTCGCGCGCGAGTCGGCCGACCCGGTCGCCGTCACCGAGGCCGAGCAGATGTCGGCCGACGAGCTGCTATTGCAGGGCGCCGGGCGCGACCTGCGTCCCGACACCATCACGCCCGCGCCCGACATCACCTCGGCCGAGGCCGCCGTCATCCAGAACACCGGCGCCTTCTCCGAGGAGGAGCGCCCCTCGACGCTCGCCGACGAGACGGCCGAAGGCACCTCTCCCATCGTCCGCGAGGGCGAGGGCGACGAGGACGACTCGCCCCTGTCGCCGCGCTCGGCTTTGGAAGCGTCGGCGCCTGAAGTCCAGACCTCTTCGGAGCCGGCCGCCGCGAGCGAAGGCGAGCCGGCCCCGGTTGAAAACGTTGCTACAGACGAGGCCGCTGATGCTTCTGGCAACGTCGAATAGCGGCCGGCGCGCGCACGCCGCGCGCCACCTCGGCCCGCTCACTCCTTAAACCTTCTCCGGCCGCAGGCGCGCGCGCCGAACCCCCTGGGGAGGTTAAGGAAGACGGTCCGACACTTAACCTCGAAAGCGTGCGACGCCGTTTTACTTTGAAGCGTCGAAGAAGGAGTGCATGAGCAGCGCAGCACATACGTCAAAGGTCCGCATCTACGATCTCGCCAAAGAGCTGAAGATGGAGTCCAAGCGCCTCTTAGAGGAGGTGCGGCGCGAAGGCGTCGATGTCTCCGTCCCCTCGAACACCATCTCGAAAGAGCTGGCCGAGAAGATCCGCAACAAGCACTTCCCAAAGAAGGAGTCGGCCGCCCCGCGCGCCATCCGCGTCGTCAAGAAGGCCCGCCCCGCCGAGGGCGAGCACGGCGAGGCGCACGCGCCCGCGCCTTCTGACGCGCCCGCGCCCGAGGTCTACGCCGACGACTCCGCGGACGCGCACGTCCACGCGCACGAGCCCGCGCCCGAGCACCACGAAGGCCCCGGCGCGGCTGCCGTCCGCCCGCTCCAGCCGCGCGTCGTCAAGAAGCTCGCGCCCGCCGCCCGCGCCGAGCGCCCCGAGTCGGCGCCCGAGCACGACGGCGGAGCCGCCGCCGCCACGGCGCATGCCCCGGCCGACGCCGACTTCCACTTCGAGCCCGAGCACACGGCCGACGCCGAAGCGCCCGCGCACGAGCCCGCCGCCCCGCCCGTCTCCTTCGACGACGACGGCGGCGCGGACGAAACGGTCGTGCACGACGAGCAGCCGGCCCCGCCGGTTTACGCCGAGGCGCCGACAGCGCCCTCGCAGCCGACGACGACCACGGCGCCTCCTCCTGCTCCCTCCTCCGTCCCGCCGCCGGGCCGGCAGGTCAGGGTCCTGAGGCCGACGGCCGCCGCGCTCAACGCCGGCATCCAGCCCGGCCAGCGCGCCCCCGCGCCCGTCGCCCCCGTCGCCCCGGCTCGCCCCGCCCCCGGCGGCGGCGCACGCCCCGAGGGGCGCGGCGAGCAAGGCCGTCGCCGCGGGCGCGGAGGCCCCGAAGGCGCCCCGCAGACCGCCGAAGAGATGCGCGGCACGCCCGGCGAGACGGCCACGCCGCAGACGCTCTACAGGCCGCCCAGCGACCAGCGCCGCCCCGCGGGGCGCGGCGGGCGCCGCGGCAAGCCCGGCCCGCCCGAGCGCGGAGGCAAGCGCGGCTTCGAGCGCGACTTCGTCCCCGCGGGCCGTCCGCTCTCGCTGGAGAACCGCATCGCGCAGTCTTTGAACGTGGAGGCCGGGGCCCCAGACATGAAGAAGGTCCACCTCGTCGAAGGCGCCTCCGTCAAGGAGTTCGCCGAGAAGACCGGCATCCGGCCGAAGGACATTCAGGCGCTCCTCCTCCAGCGCGGCGTCTTCGCCACGCTCAACCAGCCGCTCGACAACGAAGTGGCGCAGGAGATCGGACGCCGCTTCGGCTTCGACGTGCAGTTCCTCGGCTTCGAGGAGATGGTGGCCGACGAGGAGATAACCAAGCTCCTCGGCGACGAGCAGAACCTCGAAGAGTACGTCGAGGAGTCGCGCGCCCCCGTCGTCACCGTCATGGGCCACGTCGATCACGGCAAGACCTCCCTGCTCGACGCCATCCGCACCACGGACGTGGCGGCGGGCGAGGCCGGCGGCATCACGCAGCACATCGGCGCCTACAGCGTCGAGGTGCCGAGCGCCGACTCGCCCGGCGAGCGCCGCCGCGTCGTC
>DASZEK010000130.1:0-8028 GCA_035941045.1 Pyrinomonadaceae bacterium
CTCTGGGGGCGGGCTTATCCGATTCAGTAGCTGACCTTCAGTTGATAGGTCGTGCGCGTTGACGAAGCGCGGTAGACGAGGACGTAGACGTTCATCGCCGAGGCGCTCGTGTAAGCGCGACAGCAGAGCCCGAGCTCTCCTTTACGTTCAAGAAAAGTAGCTGAGCTTGTGTGGCCCACGTGAAACTGTCCCGACGCCTCGTCGCACGACCGGCCCGAAGCGCAAGGGCCGTGTCTCACCCCTGTCGGGGCCATCGACGACGCCATCAAACGGGCGTAGGTGCGGCGCCCGTCGTCCTTCGGGGCCGTACGGCCGAAACTCTTCTGAAACTTCATGAAAAGTATTAACGCCTGATGTTAATACTCACCCCCTCCCGCACGTTAATGGCTTAGGAGCCGCATTTATCGCCGGGCTGGCCGCGAATGACAACAGACCTCTATCAAGAGCTTATTGAGATATGACAGGAAGGATTAGTACATCGTTTCTCTCTACGCAGTCCCTCCTGTCGTCCAGCAAATTAAGACGGCCGTGGCGAGGGGGCGGCTTCGGCCGGAGGGGCGCCTGCACTCCGTCAGGCGGCCGGCGCCGCCTACCTGACTTTCCCGAAAGGAGTCTGAAGACAAGGTTATGAAGAAGCTCTCCGCAATCGCACTCCTGCTCGCGCTCGCCTCCACGGCGGCGTGCGGGACGGAGGATTCCGACACGCCGGACGCGAAGGCCGCGCTCGCCATCGGGGCCGCCGCCCCCGACTTCACGCTGCCCGACGTGGACGGTAAGCAGCACTCGCTCGCCTCGCTCAAGGGCAAGTCGGGCACGCTCATCCTCTTCATCGCGACCCAGTGCCCGTACTCGAACCGCTACAACGCGCGCATGGCGAAGCTCGCCGAGGACTACCGCGCCAAGGGCGTCAACGTCGTCGGCATCAACTCGAACTCGACCGAGCCGGCCGCCGAAGTCAAGCAGCACGCGGCCGACAACGGGCTTAACTTCACCATCCTGAAGGACCCCGGCAACCAGATTGCCGACCGCTACGACGCGCAGGTCACGCCCGAGGCTTACCTGCTCGACGCCTCCGGCAAGCTCGTCTACCACGGCCGCATCGACAACTCGCGCACCGGCTACTTAATCACCTCCAACGAGCTGCGCGACGCCATCGAGGCGACGCTCGCCGGCAAGCCCGTCGAGAAGGCCGGGGCCAAGGCGTTCGGGTGCTCCATCAAGCGCGCGTAAGAGAGGAAGGCTGTACGGGAATGTCGAGGGGACTTCTGACGGCGGCGCTCTGCGCGGCGCTCGCCTGCGCGGCCGGACTCGCGTCGGCGTGCGCCGGGCCGGGCGCGGCGCCGAAGCAGGGCGCGGCGAAGCCCGCGCCCGAACCGCTGGGCGGGGCCGCGAAGCCGGAAGGCGGCGGCGACAGTTCGGCGGCGGGTGCTCCGAAGGTGACGGAAATCAAGGAGGCAGACCTCAAGTCTCTCCTCGGCGCGGGGGCGGGGCGCGAGCGCCCGCTGCTCGTTAACTTCTGGGCGACGTGGTGCGCGCCCTGCCGCGAGGAGTTCCCCGACCTCGTCGAGATTCGCGGGCAGTACGGCCCCGACGCGCTCGACTTCGTCCTCGTCTCGCTCGACGACCCTTCGGAGATGGATAAGGCCGTGCCGGAGTTTCTGGCCGAGGCGCGGGCCGCGGCCTTCCCCTCTTACCTTCTGAACGCCGACGACTCGGACGCCGCCATCAACCTCGTTGACCCGACCTGGAGCGGCGAGCTTCCCGCGACCTTCCTCTACGACCGCTCGGGCGCGCTCGTCTTCAAACACAAGGGGCGCATCAAGCCGGTGGAGCTGCGCGCCGCGCTCGACGAGGCGCTCAAGTAGTCGCCGCGCACAACCTCAAGCCGGAAGAGTTCGGGCGGATACGCGTGCCTCTCGTGCGTCATTCGTCCCGGTCTTCGGCGTAACCCACCCCTCTCAGCTCGCCGGTACGCTCGGCCTCCTCCTCACGCTAGTAGGTGACTGACTCCCGCCAAAGCCTCTTGGCTTCCTCGAATGAGCCTGCGGCAGTTGTTGACTTTTCGCACTTCGATAACAGATTCTTGTGCAACCTGCCGGCATCGTTCCGTGACTTTCGCGCATGGCTCTTTCCCCTAACACCCGCCTCGGACGCTACGAAATCCGCTCCCTGTTAGGCTCCGGCGGGATGGGCGAGGTTTATCTGGCGCGCGACCCGAAGATCGGGCGCGACGTGGCGCTGAAAGTGCTCCCCGCGCAGTTCTCCGCCGACGCCGAACGCCTCGCACGCTTCGAGCAGGAGGCGTGCGCCGCCGGAGCTCTCAACCACCCGAACGTCCTCGCCGTCTACGACGTTGGGCAGCACGACGGCGCGCCCTTCGTCGTCTCCGAGTTGCTCGAAGGCGAGACGCTGCGCGAGAAGCTGCGGGGCGCTCCGCTCTCGCAGCGCAAGGCTGTTGACTACGCGTCGCAGCTCGCGCGCGGCCTCGCCGCCGCGCACGAGCGCGGAATCGTGCACCGCGACCTCAAGCCCGAAAACATCTTCATCACTTCGGACGGGCGCGCGAAGATTCTGGACTTCGGGCTGGCGAAGCTGACGCAAGGGGACGGGCGGCAGTCACAGACGGAGCTTCCGACGCGGCGCTTGGACACGGACCCCGGCGCGGTGATGGGGACTGTCGGCTACATGGCGCCCGAGCAGGTGCGCGGCCGGAAGGTGGACCACCGAGCCGACATCTTCTCGTTCGGCGCCGTCCTCTACGAGATGCTGACGGGGCGGCGCGCTTTTCGAGGCGAGTCGGCGGCCGACACGCTCTCGGCCGTCCTCAAGGAAGACCCGCCCCCCCTCTCCGAGTCGGACCGCAACGTCTCGCCGACGCTCGAACGGCTCGTGCTGCACTGTCTGGAGAAGGACCCGGCGGCGCGGTTTCATTCCGCCAACGACCTCGCCTTCGCCCTCGAAGCACTGTCGGGCGCGACCGCCGTCTCAGGCGGGCAGGCGACCCGGACGCGCGCGCCCGCGGGCCGTGGCGTCAGACGCCGTGAGCTCGTCGCGTGGGGCGTCGCGGGCGCCGCACTGGTGGCGGCGTTGTTGGCTCTAGTTCTTCCCCCCCTGCGGCGCGGGCCGCAAGAAGCCCCGGCCGCCGCGACGCGCTTCCTCATCACCCCGCCGGGGGAGGGAGATGTCATAGGCGCACCCGTGATCTCGCCCGACGGCCGCCGCGTGGTGCTGGTGATTAGGGGGGCTGACGGGAAGCAGAGCCTTTGGGTCCGGCCGCTCGACGCACTCGACGCGCAGCCGCTCGCCGGGACCGAAGCGGGCGGTCAGCCCTTCTGGTCGCCGGACGGCCGCTCCATAGGTTTCATCGCCGCGGGCAAGCTCAAGAAGCTTGATGTCTCGGGCGGGTCGGCGCAGACGCTGTCCGACGCGGTCAGCGTGGGCGGCGCGTGGAATCACGAAGGGGTCATCATCTTCTCCCGCAGCGCCACGGAGGGCCTCTACCGCATCCCCGCCACAGGCGGCACGCCCGAGCCCCTGACCGCGCTCGACAAGTCGCGCAACGAATACGTTCACGCGTGGCCCCACTTCCTGCCCGACGGCCGCCACTTCCTTTACGTCGCAGGCACCTCGCCGCGGGAGAAGGGCGCGATATTGCTCGGCTCGCTCGACTCGAAGCCGCCCCGCCTGCTGCTCAACGTAGAATCGAGCGTGGCTTACGCGCCGCCGGGCTACCTGCTCTACGCGCTTGAGGGCACGCTGGTGGCGCGGCCGTTCGACGCCGACAGGCTGGAGCTGACGGGCGAGGCCGTCCCCGTCGTCAAACAGGTCGGCTTCACACCCAACAACGCGTGGGCGCACTTCTCCGTCTCGAAGACGGGCACGCTCCTCTACCGCAGTAACACCGCGGCGGCGGACGCGCAACTCGTCTGGTTCGACCGGGCGGGCAAACAACTCGGCACGGTCGGCACGGTCGGGCGCTACTCGGATATCCGCCTCTCGCCGGACGGGAAGCGCGTCGCATTCCAGCGCCTCGACCCGGAAAAGGCGAGCTCCGACATCTGGCTGATCGAGCTTGAGCGCGGCACCACCTCGCGCCTGACGTTCGACCCGGCCAACGACAGCGACGCCGTCTGGTCGCCCGACGGGGAGCGCATCGTCTTCTCCTCGATGAGGGACGGCCTGCCGAACCTCTACCAGAAGCTTTCGAGCGGCGCGGGCGGCGAAGAGCTCCTCCTCAAGTCGGACGAAGCGAAGTTTGCTACCGACTGGTCGCCGGACGGGCGCTATGTCCTGTATCACGCCGTGAGCCGGCAAAGCCTCGACCTGTGGGTGCTGCCGCTTTTCGGGGAGCGGCGGCCCGAGCCTTTCCTGCGAACGGATTTTCAGGAAACGAGTGGCCGCTTCTCGCCCGACGGGCGCTTCGTCGCATACGTCTCGAACGAGTCCGGGAGGTTTGAAGTCTACGTGCAGAGCTTCCCGGCTTCGGGCGGCAAGTGGCAGGTCTCGAACGGCGGCGGGGCCGCGCCCCGCTGGCGGCGCGACGGGCGCGAGCTGTTCTACCTCTCCGCGGACAGGAAACTGATGGCGGTCGAAGTCGGCGGCAGCGCCGACACTTTCGAGGCCGGAGTCCCTGAGCCGCTCTTCGAGACCCGCATCGACTCGATCACCGGCGACTCCCGCCACGATGTCTCCGCCGACGGCAGGCGCTTCCTGGTTAACGTGCTCGTCGAAGAGAACGCCCCCGCGCCCGTTACGGTCGTCATGAACTGGACGGCCGACTTAAATCGCTAACGTTATCTTGCGACCGACCTCGGCTAAAATCTCATATCCTCCAATGTGCGGAAGAGCCGGACTTGCTTAAGTCTTTTCCGGTCACCTTTGAGCCCTGATGCCCTGCATCAGCGGGCGCGCTGCACCGTCGCAAGAATTTGAAAGCCTGCGTGTCCGCGCCCCGCCGCACGCCAATGTCGGGAGGCGGGCGGCGCCAACTAGAACGCTGCCGCCCCCGCCTCCGCTACCGCGTGGTCCTGCTCCCCCGACCCGCCGCTGACGCCGACGGCTCCGACCACCTTCCCGTCACGCTTCAGCGGTATGCCCCCGGCGAAGATCATCACCCGCCCGCCGTTGGACGCGTGGATGCCGAAGAACTGCCCCCCCGACTGGCTGTGCTCGGCTAAGTCCTTGGTGGCGGTGTCGAAGGCGCGGGAGGTGAAAGCTTTGCTGATAGAGATGTCGATGCTGCCGATCCAGGCCCCGTCCATCCTCACATGCGCGACCAGATTGCCCCCGCCATCCGCCACGGCGATGTTCATCGGCTGGCCAATCTCCTCCGCCTTCTTCTCCGCAGCGGCAATGACCCTGCGGGCATCACTCAATGTCACCATGATTACTTCTCCTCGTAACTAGATTTGTGTCACTTCACCCAAGTAGCACTTCCGGGTCGAACAAGTCAATTAAGAGACAGAGGGACATGAGCCGCCCAACGCCCGGCACCGCCCGCCCGGACACAGCCTCGACAGGATTACGAAGGACGGGGTGACCGCCGAGCAGAAGCGGCGGGTGGTCGAGGAGATAACGCGGACGCTCGTCGGCGTCCTCGGCAAGAGGCCGGAGCACACCCACGTCATCATCGACGAGGTGGAGCCCGAGAACCGGGGCTTCGCGGGGATGCTGACGACCGATTACCGTGGGTCGCAGTTATAGACAAAATGTGGCGCGAGCGCGTCGTCGAGATGGGTAGGGCGCCCCTCATGCCGACCGAGTTTAGATCGCTTGCAGTCGCACGAATCAGACCTCCCTCCTAGCATCTCGCTTAAGTGGTAAAAACCACCGCCCTCCCCGGCTCCAGCCATCGAAGACGATGACTAAGTCCGGCCTTGGTAAACGCCTCTTCGACTTCTCGGCGCGATTCCGAGAAGTGCGCCCACCCTTCGTAATGCAAGGGGATGATGGCGGCCTCAGGGAAGGCGCGCGCGGCTTCGACCGCTTCGGCCGCCGTGAAGGTGAGGTGCTCAGGCCCGACTTCCGGCACCCGTGCCGCCCCCATGAATAGCATGGCTAAATGGACGGGAAAGCGGCGGCCGACCTCGGCGACGCCCTCATACCACACCGTATCCCCGGAAAGGTAGATTGCCCCTCGTGAGGCTCCCGTCACGGTCAGTATGAACCCTGTCACCGGCCCTCGGTCGCCGCCTTCGGGGCCGTGGCGGGCAGGGGTTCCTACTATGCGCAGCGCGCGCCCGTCCGGCGTAGGCAATTCGATGCTCTGCCAGTGCGCGAGGCCGATGGCGTGACCGCCCAGTCGGGCCGCCCCGGCCTCTGTGGTTACGACCTCCTTCGTCTTCTGTAAAAGGCCGCGGCCCGCGCGGTCGAGGTTGTCGAAGTGGTGGTCATGGCTGAGCAGTACCACGTCTACCCGGCCGAGTGACTCAAGGCCGATAGCCGGGCCGGCTAATTTCTTCAGCGTGTACAAGCCGGTCGGGTACTCCTCGCCGGCGGGGTCAAAGGTCGGGTCGGTGAGCAACCTCATCCCGCCCAACTCCAGCAGAGCCGTGGGTCCGCCGATGTAAGTAACCTTTAGTTCCGTGCCTCTCACGTTCCGGTCTCCTTTGAATCGTATAAGATATAACGCCAAGCATCACTCGCCGGACTCTCTGATACAAGATAAAAATCGTGGCGTCGGCGGCCGAGAGCAGGCTTTTCGGCGACAGGGACTCGCAACGCCCGGCAGCTTTGGCAGACGGCCGGAGTCAGAATAATGACGATTTACGTCCGGGCTGTCGTCTTTTGGGGTTTGTTCCGCATCGTGCTCCGCTCACCTTTACCCTTGACCTCCTAGGGGAGACGTGCGATCATAATCCCCTAGTAGCGAAGAGGAGGAACCACCGGTGGCGAAACAGAAGCCCGACCTGCCGCAAGGCACGCTCGACCTGCTCGTGTTGAAGGCGCTCTCTTTAGGCCCGATGCACGGCTACGGGGTGGGGCAGCGCATCCAGCAGTTGGCCGAAGACATGCTCCGGATCGAGGAGGGCACCCTCTACCCGGCGCTCTACCGCATCGAGCAGAAGGGCTGGATCGAGAGCGAATGGGGCACCTCGGAGAACAACCGGCGCGCGAGGTTTTATAAGTTGACGCGCTCGGGGCGCAGGCAGCTCGCCGCCGAGGAGTCGCAGTGGAACCACCTCGCGGCGGCCGTCGCCAAGGTGTTGCAGGCCACCTGAAGGGGAGGCTAAGGGATGATGGCGTGGCGGAAACTCTTTCGGGACAGGCTTCGAGCCCTGCTGTATAGCGACGCCGTCCACGGCGAAATCGATGAGGAGGTGCGGTTCCACATCGAGATGCGGACGGAGGAGAACGTCCGCCGCGGGATGGCGCCCGAGGAGGCGCGTCGGGACGCGGAGAGGCGTTTCGGGCGGCTGACGCGGATCAAGGAGATGGGCTACGAGGTGAGAGGGGGCGGTATGTTGGAAACACTCTGGCAGGACCTGCGCTACGGCTTGCGCATGTTGCTGAAGAACCCCGGCTTCACGATGGTCGCCGTCGTCGCCCTCGCCCTCGGCGTCGGCGCCAACAGCGCCATCTTCAGCGTAGTCAATTCGCTGCTGCTCCGCCCGCTGCCGTTCGATGAGCCCGACCGGCTGGTGCAGGTGTGGGAGGCCAACCCCCGGCGCGGGAAGATGGAAATGCCCGCCTCGTTCCCCAACTTCGCGGACTGGCGCGATCAGAATCACGTCTTCGAGCAGGCGGCCGTCTACTCTGATTGGTCGTTCAACCTGACGGGCTCCGCCGAGCCCGAGCGGATTCGCAGCGCCATCGTCTCTTCCATGTTCTTTTCCACGCTCGGCATCAAGCCAATTCTGGGACGCACGCTCCTGCCCGGCGAGGATCAGCCGGGCAAAGACCTCTCCGTCGTCATCAGCCGGAGGCTTTGGCAGCGCCGCTTCAATTCCGACCCGAACGTCGTCGGCAAGGCGGTTGACCTCAGCGGCAAGAGCTTCACGGTGGTGGGCGTCGTCGCCGAGGCTCCAG
>DASZEK010000131.1:0-135904 GCA_035941045.1 Pyrinomonadaceae bacterium
GGCGGGGGGTCCGCGGCACCGAGTCCCGCGGACCCCACGCCGCGGCCTAGCGAGGAAGAGAGCGCGATGAAAGCAGCGCACGGCGGAAACATCCTCGGCGTGGTGGGCGGCATGGGGCCGCTCGCCTCGGCGGAATTCCTGAAGACCATCTACGAGTGCAGCCTCGGCGAGCGCGAGCAGGACGCGCCAATCGTCGTCCTCTCGTCGGACCCGACCTTCCCCGACCGCACCTCGGAGTTCCTGCGCGGCTCCTACGACGAGCTGCTCGGCCGACTCACCGAGGCGCTCCACCGCCTGCGCGAGCTGGGCGCCTCGAAGATGGTCATCTGCTGCATCACGTGCCACCACCTGCTGCCGCGGCTCCCGCCCGAACTGCGCCGACAGGTCGTCTCGCTCCTCGACGTAATCTTCGAGCGCGTCCTGCGCGCCGAGGGCCGGCACCTGCTGATCTGCACGAACGGCGCGCGCCGCATGGAGCTATTCGAGAGCCACCCCAGTTGGGGGGCCGCCAGCCGGTTCGTCGTCCTCCCCGACGACGACGACCAGCAACTCATCCACGAGCTGATTTACCACCGCATCAAGAGGAACCGCGACGTGCGCGCCCTGCTGCCCACCATCGGGGGGCTGCTGCGCAAGTACGACGCCGGCTCCTTCATCGCCGGCTGCACGGAGATTCACCTGCCCGCCAAGCAGTTCGAGTGTTCCGACGGCTATCACAAGGGTTACGGCTGCGTAGACCCACTCACCATCATCGCCAAAGAAATTGCGAAAGGGAGACTATGAGCAATCTAAGTGTCCAGCAGATGTTTCAGGAGACGGCCGAGCGGCTGAAGACGGGCGTGGCAATCGAGTATGCCGACAGGAGCATAACGTACGCGACGCTCGACACGGCCTCGAACAGCCTTGCAAACTTCCTTCTCACCTCCGGCGCCCCGAAGGGGACCGTGGTGGCTATCCTCGCCGAAGACCCCGTCGAGTTCATCACGTCGGTCCTCGGCATCCTCAAGGCCGGCTGCGTCTTCGTCCCGCTCGACCCCGGCATCCCCGAAAAAAGGCTGGCGGCGATGATCGCGGAGGTCTCCCCCGCGTGGTTCGTCACCGAGCCGAAGTTGGCCGGCCTGCTCGCCCGCGCGGCCGAAGGCTCCGCGGCCCGCGTCATCTGCGCGGGCGGCGCCCCCGAAGGCGCCGAGGCCGGCGGGCTCGACTTCGCGCGCGAGTACGCCTCCTACTACGACCCCTCGCGCCCGGCCGTCGCCTACGACCCGGACGACATGTGCAACGTCTTCTTCACCTCGGGCTCGACGGGTCGGCCCAAGGGCATCGCCGGCCGCCTCAAGGGCATCGGCCACTTCGTCCGCTGGGAGATTAAAGCGCTCGGACTCGGCGAAGGCGTGCGCGTCAGCCAGCTCACCTCGTTCGGCTTCGACGCCGTGCTGCGCGACATCTTCGTGCCGCTCTGCGCGGGCGGCACCGTCTGCGTCCCGCCGGGCCGCGAGACGCTGCTCGACCCGCGGCAGCTCATCGACTGGCTCGACATCCAGGGCGTCAACGTCGTCCACTGCGTGCCGTCGCTCTTCCGCTCGATGCTGCGCGAGGAGCTGAACGGCGGCTACTTCGCCGAGCTGACGCACGTCCTCATGTCGGGCGAGCCGCTGCTGCCCTCCGACGTGGGGCGCTGGGCGAGCAAGTTCGGCGACCGCGTGCAGCTCGTCAACCTCTACGGGCCGACCGAGACGACGATGACGAAGTTCGCCTACTTCGTGAAGCCGTCGGACAAGGACCGCGACTCCATCCCCATCGGCAAGCCGATAGAGGGCGCGGCGGCGGTCGTCGTCGACACCGAAGGGCGCCCCTGCGTGCCCGGCGCCGTCGGCGAAATCTACATCCGCACGCCCTACCGCACCCTCGGCTACTTCAACCAGCCGGCGCTGACGCGCGAGGTCTTCGTCCCGAACCCGTTCGGCACCGACCCCGAAGACATCGTCTACAAGACGGGCGACCTGGCGCGCGTGCTGCCCGACGGCGACTTCGAGTTCCTCGGCCGCCGCGACCAGCAGGTCAAGATTCGCGGCACGCGCATCGAGCTCGGCGAGATAGAGAAGGCGCTGCGCGAGCACGAGGCCGTCAAGGACCTCGCCGTCGTCGCGCTCGACGACGCCGGGGGCACCAAGTACCTGTGCGCCTACCTCGTGCTCGGCCGCGAGGTCGAGACGGGCGAGCTGCGCGACTACCTCGGGGCGCGGCTCCCGGCCGAGATGGTGCCCTCGTCCTTCGTCGTGCTGGACCGCCTGCCGCGCACCATCAGCGGCAAGGTGGACCGCAAGGCGCTGCCCGCGCCGGGCCGCTCGGGCGGGGGCGTCGAGAGGGCTTTCGTCGCCCCGCGCACGCCCGTCGAGCAGATGGTGGCGGAGATCTGGGCCGAGGTGCTCGGCGTCGAGCGCGTCGGCGTCAACGACAACTTCTTCGAGACGGGCGGACACTCGCTGCTCGTCTTCCAGGTCATCTCGCGCGTGCGCGACATCTTCGACCTGGAGTTGCCGCTGCGCAGTCTCTTCGAGGCGCCCACGGTCGAGAAGCAGGCGCTCGCCATCATCCAGGCGCAGGTCGAGCAGGAGAGCGAGGCCGAGATGGCCCAATTGCTGGAAGAGGTCAGACTGCTCGGCGACGACGAGCCCGCCCTGGCCGAGAGCAAACTACAGCTAGTCGAAGATACGGAGGAAGCCTAAATGAGCAGCAGTCTTGCCAACGAAATCGCGAGCCTTTCGCCCGCGCAGCGCGCCGCCCTCGAAGCCAAGCTGAGCGAGCGGCGCAACAGACCCGCCGCGCCCGCCCCCGCCGCCTTCAGCGACGAGGAGAACCGCGTCCTCACCGAGTCGCAGGATTCGGTGGACGGCCTGCTGGCGACCTTCTACAAGAAGTTCCCGTGGCCGTGGCAGCCGGTGAAGTTCGACTACCTGGAGGACCGGGAGTTCGGCGTCCGCATGCTGAACCAGGACCTCGGCGACTTCACGCACCGCAGCGTGCCGCGCGACGCCAGGATTTGGGTCGCCGGCTGCGGCACCAACCAGGCGCTGCACACGGCGCTCAAGTACCCGGACGCGCAGGTCATCGGCTCCGACCTCTCGACGAAGTCGCTGGAGCTGTGCGCGCGAAACGCCCGCGAGCTGGGCGTGACCAACCTGGAGGTCAGGGAGGAGAGCCTCAACCACGTCCCCTACCGCGAGCAGTTCGACGTTGTCATCTCGACGGGCGTCATCCACCACAACGCCGACCCCGGCGCGACGCTTGAGAAGCTGGCCGCCGCCCTCAAGCCGGACGGCGTGATGGAGATGATGGTCTACAACCGCTACCAGCGGATTACGACCAGCACCTTCCAGAAGGCCGTCAGGGTCTTCGGCGAGCAGCGCGGGGGCGTGGACTTCGACGCCGACTTCGCGCTCGCCAAGAAGGTCGCCGCCAACCTCCCCAAAGGCAACGCGCTTGAGCAGGCGTTCGTCCACACGCAGTACATGGACTGGTCCGACTCGGACTTCGCCGACCTCTTCATCCACCCCGTAGAGCACAGCTACACGGTCGAGTCGCTCGGCGAGCTGGCCGACGCCTGCGGCCTCGAATACGTCGCGCCCTGCATCAGCCTCTACGCCAAGTCGGTGTCGAACGCCTTCTCGTGGAACATGCAGTTCGACGACCCGGAGCTGCGCGCCGCCTACGCCGCGCTCCCCGACGCGCGCCGCTGGCAGGTCACGAACCTCCTGCTCTTCGACAAGTCGCCGCTGCTCTGGTTCTACCTGCGCCGCAAGGACAGCGCCGCCCCGCTCAAGACCGAGCGGCAGGTCTGCGAGGAGTTCCTCGACACGGCCTTCGAGAAGGCGAAGACGAAGCAGCGGAGCTTCATCCGCGACGAGGAGGGTCACTACCGGCCCTCGCCCAGCGCGCTCGACTACCCGGTGGCCGCCCCGCCGGCCTCCGTCCGGGCCGTCTACGAGCTGGCCGACGGCGGCGCCACGATGCGCGACATCTTCGGCCGGCTGGGGCTCGACACCTCGTTCGAGACGGTCAACCTCGTGCGCATTCAACTGACGACGCTGGCCTTCCCCTACCTGAAGGCCGTCGGGGCGCGGGCGTCATGAGCGGGCTGGCGGAGGCCGTCGCCGGCCTCTCACCGGCGCAGCGCGCGGCCCTTGAGCGGCGGCTCGGGGAGCGGCGCGCGGGCGCGGGCGCGGGGGGCGCCCGCGTCCCCCGCCGGGCGGCGGGGCGCGACTCGTTCCCGCTCTCTTTCGGGCAGCAGCGCCTCTGGTTCCTCCACCAGATGGAGCCGGGCGGCGCGGCTTACAACATCCCGAACGCGGTACGCCTGCGGGGGCCGTTCAACGCCGCGGCCCTCGAACAGAGTCTCGGCGAGGTGCGCCGCCGTCACGAGGCCCTGCGCACGACCTTCGCGGTCGAGGCCGGCGAGCCCGTACAGGTCGTCGCGCCGCCGGCCCTCGCGGGCCTGCCCGTGGTAGACCTCGGGGGGCTTCCCGTGGCGGAGAGGGAGGCGCTTGCGCGCCGACTCGCGGACGCCGAGGCCGCCCGCCCCTTCGACCTTGAGCGCGAGCCGCCGCTGCGCGCGACGCTCCTGCGGCTCGGCCCCGAGGAGCACGTCGTCCTCTTGACCATGCACCACATCGCCAGCGACGACTGGTCCGTCGGGCTGCTCTCGCGCGAGGTGACGACTCTCTACGAGGCGTTCTCGCAGGGGCGGCCGTCCCCGCTCGCGGAACTCCCCATCCAGTACGCCGACTTCGCCCTCTGGCAGCGCGGGTGGCTCGACGGCGGCGTGCTCGAAGGGCAGCTCGCCTTCTGGCGGCGGCACCTCTCCGGCGCCCCGCCGCTGCTCGACCTGGCGGGCGACCGGCAGCGCCCGGCCCGGCTGTCGCCGCGCGGCGCGCTCGCGCCCGTGCGGCTGCCGAAGGAACTCTCCGACCAGCTTCGCGCGCTCAGCCGCGCCGAGGGCGTGACGCTCTTCATGACGCTGCTCGCGGCCTTTCAGGTCATGCTCCACTACGCCACGGGGCAGACCGACCTCGTCGTCGGGACCGACGTGGCGAACCGCAGGCGCAGCGAGACGGAACGGCTCATCGGCTTCTTCGTCAACCAGCTCGTGCTGCGCACGGACCTCTCCGGCGACCCGACCTTCCGCGAGCTGCTGGGGCGCGTCAGGGAGGTGACGCTCGGCGCCTACGCCCATCAGGACTTGCCTTTCGAGCGGCTGGTCGAGGAGCTTAACCCCGAGCGCAGCCTCGCCCACGCGCCGCTCTTTCAGGTCAAGCTCATCCTCAACAACGCCCACGCCGGGGCGCACGCGCTGCCGCAGTTGGAGGCCGGCTCGATGACGGCCGAGCGCACGACGGCGCAACTCGACATGACCGTGCCGCTCTGGGACACGCCCGAAGGCATCGGCGGTTGGATCAACTACAGCACAGACATCTTCGACGCCTCGGGGGCCGCGCGCATCGCCGCCCTCTTCGAGGAGGCGGTACGCGCGGCGGCCGAGAGCCCCGGCTCGCGGCTCTCGGAGTTGCGCGCGCTGCTGGCGGGCGCCGACCGCCGCCGGCGTGAGGAGAAGGGCGCGGAGTTCGCGCAGGCGAGTCGGCAAGCGCTCAAGCAGGCGCGGCGCAGGACCATCGGCACCCCACCCGTGAGGTAAAACCCATGACCAGAGATGCGGAGTTGTTGAAGCCCGGACTGAGAAAACTCGGGGCCACCGTGCGCAAGGCGGTGCGGCTCTCCGAAGGCGGTTTGATTAACGCGGCGCCGCTCAGGGAAGACAGGTCGCTCCCCCTCGTCGTACGCCCGGCGGTCAACGGCGTCAACCTGCTGGAGTGGGCCGCCGGCAGCCGCGACTTCATCGAGGGCCGCCTGCTCGAACACGGCGGCCTCCTCTTCCGCGGCTTCTCGCTGAAGGGGGCCGACGAGTTCGAGCGGTTCATCGAGGCCGTCTCGGACGAGGTGCTGGAATACCGCGAGCGGTCGTCGCCGCGCCTGCACGTCGGCGGCAAGATATACACCTCGACGGAGTACCCTGCCGACCAGAGCATCTTCGTCCACAACGAGAACTCGTACCAGTCCGTCTTCCCCGTCAAAATCTTCTTCCACTGCGCGACGGCCCCGGCCGAGGGCGGCGAGACGCCCATCGCCGACTGCCGGCGCGTCCTGGCACGCCTCAGCCCGTCGGTCCGCGACCGCTTCGCCGAGAAGGGTTGGATGTACGTGCGCAACTTCGGCCACGGCTTCGGCCTGCCCTGGCAGACCGTCTTTCAGACGACCGACAAGGCGGAGGTCGAGGCTTACTGCCGCGCGCGGGGCATCGAGGTCGAGTGGAAGGAGGGCGACCGGCTGCGCACGCGCGCCGTCCGCCCGGCCATCACGCGCCACCCGCGCACGGGCGAGCCCGCGTGGTTCAACCACGCCACCTTCTTCCACGTCTCGACGCTGGAGCCGCTCATCCGCGACGCGCTGCTGGCCGAGTTCCGGACCGAGGACTTGCCGACCAACACTTACTACGGCGACGGCTCGCCCATCGAGCCCTCGGTGCTCGAAGAGCTGCGCCAACTCTACCGCGAGGAGACGGTCAGCTTCGCGTGGGAGCAGGGCGACGTGATGATGCTCGACAACATGCTGACGGCGCACGGGCGGCGCCCCTACGCCGGCCCGCGCAAAGTCCTGGTCGGGATGTCCGAGCCGTTCGACCGCGCGGCGGCGGTCGCGGCGTGAGGGGACAGAGATGCTGAAGGAAGTCATCGAGGGGTTCCAGCTCTCGCCGCAGCAGAGGCACCTGTGGCGGCTGTCGGCGGGCGACGCGGGCGGGGCCTACGGCGCGCTGTGCGTCGTGCGCATCGAAGGGCGGCTCGACGAGGCGGCGCTGCGCGCGGCGCTCCGGGAGGTGGTCGCCCGCCACGAGATACTGCGCACCACCTTCCACCGCCTGCCCGGCATGGACCTCCCGCTTCAGGTCGTCGGCGAGGCGGGCGCGCCCGAACTGATTGAAGCGGACTTGAGCGGGCGCGATGCGGCCGGGCGCGAGGCGGGGCTGGCGGCGCTCGACGGGATGGCGCGCTACTCGCCCGAAGAGTTCGAGCGGGGGCGGCTGCTGCGAGCCGCGCTCGTCACACTGTCGCCGACCTGCCGCCTCCTGCGCTTGAGCCTCCCGTCACTGTGCGCCGACGCGGCCGGGCTCGGCGGGCTCGCGCGCGAGCTCGGGTCGGCCTACGCCGCGGCGACGGGCGCGGGCGTCTGGGAGGGAGAGCCCGCGCAGTACGCCGACCTGGCCGAGTGGCAGAACGAGATGCTCGAATCCGAGGAGGCGCGGGCCGGGCGCGAGTTCTGGGCGCAGCAGACGCTCTCCGCCCCGCCCGACCTCGGGCTGCCGTTCGAGAGGCAGGCGGCGCCGGACGGGGCGTTCGACCCGCGTCGCTTCGTCGTGGGGTTGGAGGCGGGAACGGCCGAGAGGGTCGCGTCGCTCTCGGGCGCGCTCGGCGTCTCGGCCCGCGGCCTGCTCCTCGCCTGCTGGGAGGCGCTCCTCTGGCGGCTGACCGGGCAGGCCGACCGCCTCTTGTGGGTCGCCTTCGACGGCCGGAAGTACGCCGAACTGGAAGACGCGCTCGGGCCGTTCGCGAAGTTCCTGCCCGTGCGCTGCCGCGCGGAGAAGGGCACCACGTTCGCCGAGTTCCTGCGGCAGACCGAGGAGACTCTGGCCGAGGCCGCCACGTGGCAGGAGTGCTACAGCCCCGAGCGGGCCGGCCGGCACGACGAGGCCGCGGCGGGGCCGACGGCCGCGCCCTTCGGCTTCGAGTTCAACGAACCCCCCGCGCCCTTCGACGCGGGCGGCGTCAGGTTCTCGGTCGAGGAGGCGTACGCCTGCGCCGAGCGGTGCCGCGTCAAGCTCTCCTGCGCGCGAGTGGGCGAGACTTTGCGGGCCGAGTTCCACTACGACGCGGGGCTGTATAACGAAGACGACGTGCGGCGTCTCGCAGCGCAATACCGGACGTTGCTCGACAGCGCCCTCCGTGACCCCGGCCTCGCGCTCGGCGCGTTGCAGGTGCTCGACGGCGAGGAGCGGCGGCGCCTGCTCGTCGAATTCAACGACGCGCCGGCCCCGTACCGGCTCGACAAGTGCCTGCACGAGTTGTTCGAGGAGCAGGCCGAGCGCACGCCCGACGCCGCGGCCGTCGTCTCCGAACAGGGGAGCCTCACCTACTCGGAGCTGGACGCGGCCTCGGACCGGCTCGCGCTCCGCCTGCGCCGTCTCGGCGTCGGCCCCGACGTGCGGGTCGGCCTTCTGTTGGAGCGTTCGGCCGGGATGGTCGTCGCCATCCTCGGCGTGCTCAAGGCTGGCGGCGCTTACCTGCCGCTCGACCCCTCTTACCCGGCCGAGCGCCTCGCCTTCATGCTGGGGGACTCGGGCGCCGGGCTGCTGCTGACGGAGCGGCGGCTGGCCGGGCGGATTCCGGCACACGGCGCGCGCCTCCTTTATCTCGACGACGAGGCGGAGACGCCCGCGGGCGAGTCGGCGGAGGAACTGCGCGGCGCGGCGACGACATCTAATCTGGCCTACGTCATCTACACGTCGGGCTCGACGGGCAGGCCGAAGGGCGTGATGATTTCGCACCGGGCGATAACGAACCGTCTGCTCTGGATGCTGCACGCCTTCCCGCTCACGGCGGACGACGTGGTGCTGCAAAAGACCCCGTTCAGCTTCGACGCTTCGGTCTGGGAGTTCTTCGCGCCGCTGCTCGCGGGCGCGCGCCTGCTGATGGCGCGGCCGGACGGCCATCAGGACGCCGCCTACCTCGTGCGCACGGTGGTCGAGGGGAAGGTGACGGTCTTACAACTCGTCCCGTCCATGTTCCGCCTGCTGCTGGAGACGAGCGGCGTCGAGGCGTGCAACGCCAGCTTGCGCCACGTCTTCTGCGGCGGCGAGGCGCTGCCGGCCGCCCTACACGAGCGTAGCGCCTCGCTCCTCAAGGCCGAGCTGCACAACCTCTACGGGCCGACCGAGACGGCCATTGACGCGGCGAGCTGGTCGTGCCGTTCGGGAATCCGAACGGGCACTGTGCCCATCGGGCGGCCCATCACAAACGCGCGCCTCTACGTGCTCGACGAGAACATGTCGCCGGTCCCCGTCGGCGTCCCCGGTGAGTTGTACGTCGGCGGCGCGGGCCTCGCGCGCGGCTACCTGAACCGCCCCGGCCTCACGGCCGAGCGATTCATCCCCGACCCGTTCAGCGCCGAGCCGGGCGCGCGCCTCTACCGCACGGGCGACTCGGCGCGCCACCTCCCCGAAGGCGCGCTCGAATTCCTCGGCCGCCTCGACGAGCAGGTGAAGGTCCGCGGCTTCCGCATCGAGACGGGCGAGATTGAGGCCGCCCTGAGGCGCCACCCTGGGGTGCGCGAGTCAATCGTGGTGGCGCGTGAAGACGCGCCGGGAGACGTTCGCCTTGTGGCTTACACCGTCTCGGGCGAGGGCGCCGCGCCGTCCGCTTCCGAGTTGCGCGAGTTCCTGCGCGAGAGGCTGCCCGACTACATGGTGCCGACGGCCTTCGTCGCGCTCGACTCTCTGCCGCTGACGCCGAACGGGAAGGTGAACCGCGGGGCGCTGCCGCCGCCGGCCGGCGAGGGCGTGCGCCCGGAGAAGGCGCTCGCCCCGCCGCGCGACAATCTGGAAGGACAGCTCGTGCGCATCTGGCGCGAGGTGCTCGGCGTCGACGGGCCGCTCGGCATCACCGACAACTTCTTCGACCTCGGCGGCCACAGCTTGCTCGCCGTCCGCCTGATGGCGCAGATACACAAGTGGTTCGGGCAGGAGTTGCCGCTGTCGGCCCTCTTTGAAGGGGCGACCGTCGAGCAGTTGGCCGCCGTGCTGCGCGGGCAGGCCGAGGCGCGGCGCCCCTCGCCCGTCGTGGCTATCCAGCCGCGCGGCGAGCGGCCCCCCTTCTTCTGCGTTCACACGGGCAGCGGCGAGGTGCTCTGCTACGAGCCGTGGTCGCGCCGCCTCCGCCCCGACCAGCCTTTCTACGGCGTGCAGGACCACTTCTCCTACACGGACGGCGACCCCGCCATCCCGATAGAGGAGATGGCGGCCCGATACGTCGAGGCGCTGCGCGCGGCGCGGCCCGAGGGTCCGTACCTTTTGGGCGGCTGGTCGTTCGGCGGCCTCGTGGCCTTCGAGATGGCCCGGCAGTTGAGGGCGCAGGGGCAGAGCGTCCCGCTGCTCGCCGTCGTGGACGCCGCCGCGCCGGCCCTCCTGAAAAAGACCGTCGAGGCCGACGACGCCGTGCTGCTCACGATTCTCGCCAACGAGTTCACACGCTACTCGATGAAGGACGAGGAAGTGCGCCGGATGGAGGCGACGCTCAGGGGGCTCGGCCCCGAGGAGCAGTTGGCCCACGTCATGCGCTACTTCGCGCGGGGCGAGGAGGCGGAGGCCAACGTCGAGCCGCGTTACGCCTCCCAGTTCCTCCGGCGCCACCTGCGCGTCTTCCGCGCGCGCGTCCTCGTCTCGCTGGCCTACGTCCCGCAAATCTACCCCGGCCGCGTCACGCTCTTCCGGAGTCAGGACGCGCCGCCGGAGTTCGCCGGGCTCGACCCGGCGAGGGGCTGGGGCGAGCTTTCCACCGAGCCGGTCGAAATCCACGTCGTACCCGGCAACCACGCGACGATGGGGCTGGAGCCGCACGTCGGCGTGCTGGCCGAACGCCTCCAGTCCTGCATCGACAGGGCGCTGGCGGCGGGCGGCGCGGGGTGGTAGAATTTGCACATTGTCCCCTCGCCTCCCGCGAGCGACATCCCACCCGTCGAACTTAAGATCGCGGCAACGCGTCTCACGAGGAAAGACACAATGACATCTGTAATGCAAGACCTGCGGCACGGGTTCCGGATGCTGATTAAGAACCCCGGCTTCACCCTCGCGGCCGTCATGGCGCTCGCCCTCGGGATAGGTGCGAACACGGCCATCTTCTCCGTCATCAACGTGACCCTGCTCAGCCCGCTCCCGTTCGCGAACCCCGACCAGCTCGTGGCGGCGTGGACGACGAACGCGGCGCGCAACAGCTCGCGCGGCCTGACGGCCCCGCCCGACTTCCGCGCGTGGAAGGAACAGGGCCAGAGCTTCGAGCAGATGGGCGCCTGCTACTTCCGAGACTTCAACGTCAGCACGCGCGACGAGCCCGAGCGCGTGCGCGGCGCGGTCGTGACGGGCAACCTCTTCCAACTGCTCGGGGTCAAGCCGGCGCTCGGCCGCTTCTTCACGGCCGAGGACGAAGAGTTCGGCCGCCATCAGGTGGTGCTCCTAAGCCACGGGCTGTGGCAGCGCCGCTTCGGCGCCGACCCCGGCCTCATCGGCCAGCAGGTCCGGCTCAACGCCGAGAGCTACACGGTCGTCGGCGTCATGCCGCCCGACTCGTGGCTGCGGCAGCCGAAGCGGAAGGCCGACCTCTGGGTGCCGATGTCCTTCGAGCCGGGCAGCAACCAGAACACGCGCAACAACTACTTCCTCACCGTCGTCGGCCGCCTCAAGCCGGGCGTGGGGATGGCGAAGGCGCAGGCCGAGATGGACCTCGTGGCCGGCCAGCTTGAGCGGGAGCACAAGGAGAACAAGGGGCTCGGCGTCCGCCTCGTCTCGCTGGCCGAGGATGTGGTGGGCGACAACCGGCCCACGCTGCTGGTGCTGATGGGGGCCGTCGGCTTCGTGCTCCTGATAGCCTGCGCCAACGTGGCGAACCTGCTTTTGGCTCGCGCGGCGGCGCGCGAGAAGGAGACGGCGCTGCGGCTGGCGCTCGGCGCGACCCGCGGGCGCCTCGTCCGCCAGTGGCTCACCGAGAACATGATGATCAGCCTGACGGGCGGCGCGCTCGGGCTGGCGCTCTCCTACTGGGGCCTCCACCTCATCGCCGCCCTCGCGCCCGAGAACCTCTCGCGCGACGCCCTGCTGACGCGCGGCATGAGCCTCGACATGGACTACCGCGTGCTGATCTTTACGATGCTGCTCTCGGTGCTGACGGGCGTCGTCTTCGGGCTGCTCCCCGCGGTGCAGGCTTCGCGGCCCGACGTGGGCAAGACGCTGAAGGACTCCGCCCGCAGCACGACGGGCGGCCCGCGCAGCCGCCGCGTGCGCGCCGCGCTGGTCGTCTCCGAGATAGCACTGGCCTTCATCCTCCTCGTCGGCGCCGGGCTGATGCTCAGGAGCTTCATGCACCTTCAGGGCATCAACCCCGGCTTCCAGCCCGAGAACCTGCTGACCATGCAGGTGGCCCTGCCCGACGAGAAGTACAAGACCGACGTGCAGCGGACGGCCTTCTTCCAGCAGGCGGTCGAGCGCATCAAGTCGCTGCCGGGCGTGCAGTCCGTCGGCGCCACGACGAGCCTCCCGCTGACGAACGAGAGCTGGGGCAAGCAGTTCAGCATCGAGGGGCGCACGCCCCCGGCCACGCTCGATCAGGTCGAGGCGGTCGAGTTCCGGCAGATCACGCCCGACTACTTCCGCGCCGTCGGGATGACGCTCGTCAAGGGCCGCGCCTTCAACGAGCACGACACGAAGGACGCGCCCGGCGTGGTCATCATCAACGAGGCCTTGGCGCGGAACTTCTTCCCCGGCGAGGACCCGGTCGGCAAGCGCGTCTGGATGGGGCCGCCCGAGAGCATGCTCTCGCCGCAGTTGCTCCCGCCGGGCGGGCGGTTCCCGCGCGCGACCGTCGTCGGCGTCGTCAACGACGTGATGTCTTACGGCGTCAACCGGCCCATCGAGTGGGAGGTCTTCGTGCCGTACGCGCAGGGCGGCGGCAACATCCCGCTGACGAAGCTCTACGTGGCGGTGCGCACGTCCTCGAATCCGGAGACGCTGGCCGCCGCCGTCCGCAACCAGGTGCGCGCCGTGGACCCGGACCAGCCCGTCGCCGACATGCGGACGATGGAGCAGCGGCTCAGCGACTCGCTCTGGCAGCCGCGCCTGAACATGATGCTGCTCGGCGTCTTCGCGGCGGTGGCCGTGCTGCTGGCGGCCATCGGCATCTACGGCGTGGTGGCCTACTCCGTCACGCAGCGCACGCCCGAGATAGGCATCCGCATCGCGTTGGGTGCGCGGCCGGCCGACGTGCTCAGGCTCGTCCTCGTCCAAGGCGCGCTGCTCGCGCTCGTCGGGCTCGGCATCGGGCTGGCCGGGGCTTTCGCCCTCAGCCGCATCATGTCGAACCTCATTTTCGGCGTCAGCTCGACCGACCCGTACGTCTTCGGCGCGGTCACGCTGCTGCTGCTCCTGATCAGCCTGCTCGGCAGCTTCATCCCCGCGCGCCGGGCCACGCGCGTTGATCCGATGATCGCGCTGCGCAGCGAGTAGGCGACCGCCTCCCGCACCGTTCTAAACAACACAGCACAAGGGTAGCCCCGCCCGCGTCCCCGACCGGGGATGCGGCGGGGCTCGGGGAGACCTATCTCAAAAACCCGGCCGGCGCCTCACGACGGGGCGCGCCGGGGTCAGCGAGGTGTTTATGGAAAACGTTGAGATGGAAGTTGTCAGTTGCGGCGGCCACATCCGGCTGGGCGACGTGGGGCGCGCGCTGCATGCGCGGACGCGCGGCGGCAACGTCGTCATCGGCGACGTGGAGGGGGCGGCGAGGATCACCACCTCGGGCGGCAACATCGAGGTGGGGTGCGTCTCGGGCGCGGCCACGCTGCACACCTCCGGCGGGCATATCTTCCTGCGCGGCGGCGGGGGCTCGGTGGTGGCTAAATCGGCGGGCGGGCACATCCGGCTCGACCGCGTCTCCGGCGTCGTCGAGGTCTTCTCCTCCGGCGGCAACGTCTCCGTCGGGCTCGACCCGCGCGGGACCGCCTCCGGCCGGCTCACGACGCGCGGCGGCGACATCTCCCTCCGCGTGCCCCCGGACTGCGCCGTCACCATCCGCGCGCGCATCCGCATCCTGCGCGATTGGGAGGCGAACGCACGCCGGTGCCAGATCGTCTCCGACTTCGCGCCGGAGACGTTCGAGCAGGGCCCCTGGGTCGGGGGCGTCCACGCCCTCTACAGACTGAACGGCGGCGGCGAAGTGCTCGACCTTGAGACGGTGAACGGGGCCATCCGAATCACCAGACTGGGCGGCGGCCAGCCGGCCAACTGAGCGCGCGGCCTGCGGGCGCGCCGCGTGTTACCCACCCACACCCACAGAGGAGTTACATTCGTCATGCAAGTCCTGAAGGATTTTCTAAAAGTCACGGGCTTTCTCATCCGCGCCTCGGCCAACATCCGCTACCCGCGCGCGCTCGTCGCCGTGGCCGTCGTCGCGGGCGTCGTCAGCGGCGTGAGCAACACCGGCCTGCTCGCCGTCATCAACTCCCGCCTGAGCGGCGGGGGCTCGACCCGCAACGCCGTGCTGGCCTTCGCCGCGCTCTGCCTCGTCCTGCCGCTGTCGCGCCTCGTCTCGCACGTCCTGCTCATCAGCTTCACCGAGCGCGCGATGCTCGACCTGCGCCTCCACCTCTGCCGGCAACTGCTGGTCACGCGCCTGCGCCGGCTCGAAGAGCTGGGGCCGCACCGCCTCCTCGGCGCGCTCACCAGCGACGTGCCGACCATCGCCAGCGCGCTCACGGTGCTTCCGCACCTGTGCATGCACATGGCGATTGTCGTCTGCTGCTTCGCCTACCTCGGCTGGCTCTCGTGGGGCCTGCTCATCGGCGTGCTCGCCTTCCTGACCTTCGCCATCGTCAGCTACCAGTTGCCGCTGACGCGCGCCTTCCGCTACCTGCGGCGCGGGCGCGACGACTGGGACGTGCTGCTCAAACACTTCCGCGCCGTCACCGAGGGGGCCAAGGAGTTGAAGCTGCACCGCGAGCGGCGGCGCGAGTTCCTCGACGGCAAGCTCCGCGCGACGGCGCGCGGCGTCGAGAAGAACAACGTCATCGGCAACGCCATCTTCGTGGCCGCCAGCAGTTGGGGCCACATCATGTTCTTCGTCCTCATCGGGCTCATCCTGTTCGTGCTGCCCAGCGTCCGCCCCGTCGCGCTCGAAACCCTCACCGGCTACACGCTGACGCTGCTCTACGTCATGGTGCCGCTCGAAACCCTCATCAACCGCCTGCCCGACATCGGCCGCGCCAGCGTCGCCGTCGCCAAGATCGAGCAGCTCGGGCTCGACGAGGCCGAGGCCGATGAGGAGTACCTCGGGGCCGACGCGCCGCCCGCCTGGGAGCGCCTGAGCCTCGCGGGCGTCAAGCACACCTACCACCTTGAGAGGGAGAACCGCAGCTTCACGCTCGGCCCCATCGACCTCGACTTCAGGCCCGGCGAGCTGGTCTTCCTGACCGGCGGCAACGGCAGCGGGAAGACGACGCTGGCGAAGCTGCTGATGGGCCTCTACGTGCCCGAGGAGGGGGAGGTGCTGCTCGACGGCCGGCCCGTCACGGACCAGACGCGCGACGAATTCCGTCAGAACTTCTCCGCCGTCTTCTCCGACTTCTTCCTCTTCGACAGCCTGCTCGGGATGGGCGGCGACGCGGCCGACGCGCGGGCGCGCGAACACCTCGCGGAGTTGCAGCTCGAACACAAGGTGACGATAGAGGGCGGCGTCCTCTCGACGACCGAGCTGTCACAGGGCCAGCGCAAGCGCCTCGCGCTGCTCACGGCTTACATGGAGGACCGCCCCGTCTACCTCTTCGACGAGTGGGCCGCCGACCAGGACCCGCAGTTCAAGGAGCTCTTCTACTACCAACTCCTGCCCGACCTGAAGGCGCGCGGCAAGCTGGTCATCGCCATCAGCCACGACGACCGCTACTACCACCTGGCCGACCGCGTCATCAAGCTCGACTACGGGCGCGTCGAGTACGACCGCTGCCAGCTCCTGACCGCGGAACTCCTCGGCGCCGCCGCGGCCATCGAGGAGGGCGAGCCCCTGCCGAGCGGCGCCTAAGCCGCCCCGCGTCCGAAACTCCCCAGCCGTAAAACAATCTCTCCACCAAAGCCCGGACGTGCGCCGCCCCGGCGGCGGGCGCGTGCGCGCACGCCCGCGGGCTGAAAGAGGTAACTATGTTTTCAGGCATCCTGTCGGCTATCGGCAACACCCCGCTCATCAAGCTGGAACGGGTCCTGGGCGACCTCCCGTTCGACCTCTACGGCAAGCTGGAAGCCTTCAACCCCGGCGGCAGCATGAAGGACCGCGCCGCGCTCAACATCATCAGCCGCGCGATGGCCGAGGGGCGCATCGACAAGAACACCGTCATCATCGAGTCGAGCTCGGGGAACATGGGCATCGGTCTGGCGCAGGTCTGCGCCTACTTCGGGCTGCAATTCATCTGCGTCGTGGACCCCAAGACGACGAGCCAGAACATTCACATCCTGCGCGCCTACGGCACGGAGGTGGACGTGGTGCGCGAGCCCGACCCGGTCACGAAGGAGTACCTCCACGCCCGCATCGAGCGGGTCAAGGAGTTGACGCGCCAGCTCCCCAACAGCTACTGGCCCAACCAGTATTCCAACGTCTTCAACGCCGGAGCGCACGAGCGGACGATGTCCGAGATAGTGTCGGAGCTGGGCGGCAGCGTGGACTACCTCTTCTGCGCCACGAGCACCTGCGGCACCCTGCGCGGCTGCGCCGAATACATCCGCGCCCACGGCCTGCCGACGAAGCTCATCGGCGTGGACGCGGTCGGCAGCATCATCTTCGGCGGCCCGCCCTTCAAGCGCCTCATCCCCGGCCACGGCGCGGCCCGGCTCCCCGAGCTCTACCGCCCCGACCTCGCGAGCCGCAGCATCCACGTCACCGACCTCGACTGCGTCGTCGGCTGCCGGCTCCTCCTGCGTAAAGAGGCGATCATGGCCGGCGGCTCGTCGGGCGCGGTGCTCATGGCGCTGGCGCTGACGAAGGACGACATCCCCCCCGGCTCGACGGTCGCCATGATTCTGCCCGACCGCGGCGAGCGATACCTCGACACCCTTTACTCGGACGAGTGGGTCGCGGAGCACTTCGGCGACGTGGCACACATGTGGGAGGAGTTCGACACGTCCTTCCCCGAAATAATTTTCGCCGAGCAGCCGGCCGAACTGTCGGCGGTCCGCTGAGCGCGCCGCCCGACGCAGGGGAGGACGATTGATGAGCACACAATACGCAGAGGAGTTGACGGGCGGGGCGGGGCAGTACGGCGCGAGCGCCGCCGAGGGCGAAGCCGCTTCGCCGCACCGAGTGGGCTTGCCCGGCGGGCGTTGGGACTTGTGGCGCTGGGCGGCGCTGCGCGGCGCGGGCTTCCCCGCGGCGCCGCTGCTCGACCTGGCCGAGCCCGAGTGCGGGGCGGCGGCGCGCGAGGTGGTCGAGGCCGGTGAGGCGGTCGAGCGCGCGCGCCGCGAGGCCGTGGCCTTCCTCAAGCGTGAGCTGGAGGGCGCGGAGACGGAGGAGGCCCGCGGCGCGATTCAGAAAGTGCTGCGCGCACTCTGGAAGGGGAAGCTGGCGCGCCCGGCAGGCCCGCTCGGCGAGGCCCCGCCGCTCGCGGCCCTCGGGTCCGCCCACGCGCGCGCCGAATCCCTCCGCGCCGCGTTCGCCCAAGAGTTCGAGGCGGCGATGGAGCGCGCTTCGCAGACCGTCTACGACGTGGCGTGCTCCGAGGAATTCCGCGAGGCCGTCATCTGGCAGAACCGCCACGCCTTCCACAACAACATCGCCGCCTTCCTCCGGGAGAAGCCGGGCGATGTCCCGCGCAACAGCGCCCGCCGCAAGCAGGAGGAGCTGATCGCCACCTACCTGCAACGCTACTGCGTGAAGAACGACACCATCGGCTTCTTCGGCCCGGTCGGCTGGGCGCGGCTCGACTCGGAGGGCCCGGCCATCTCCACCCGCCCCGGCCCGACGCTGCTCGGCAAGCGCAACGTCTACTCCGAGAGGTGGTGCATTGACACGCTGACCGAAATGCTCAGCGAGGACGAGGAGCTGCGCCCGTGGATCGCGCCGCGGCGCCTGCCGTTCTACCACGTCGAGGGGACGACGCTCTATTCCCCCGTGCGCGGCCCCGTGGAGTTGCCGGAGGCGGAGGCCCGCGTGCTGCTCTCCTGCGACGGCGTGCGCACGGCCCGCGAGGTCGCCGCCGCCGTGCTCGCCGAGCCGCCGCTTCGGGGCCTCGCCTCGGAGCGCGAGGTCTTCGACCTCCTCGCCCGGCTGTGCGACGAGGGCCTCATCGTCTGGAAGCTGGAGTGCCCGGTCGGCCCACTGGCCGAGCAACACCTGCGCGGGCTCATCGAGCGCGTCGGCGACGACGCCCTCCGCGAAGAGATTTTCGCCATCCTCGACGAGATCAGGGACGCGCGCCTCCAGGTCGCGCGGGCGGCGGGCGACGCGGGCGGGCTCGACTGCGCCATCAAAAATCTTGAAGAGACCTTCAGCGACCTCACGGGCGAGGGTCCGACCAGGGCGCCTGGCGAGATTTACGCCGGCCGCACCCTCGTCTACGAAGACTGCGAGCGCGACCTCGAAGCCAGCATCGGCCCCGACGTGCTGCGCGCGCTCGGGCCGCCGCTCTCGCTGCTGCTCGACAGCGCGCGCTGGTTCACCCACGAAGTCGCCGGGCGCTACCGCGACATCTTCACGCGGGCGCACGCCGCGCTCGCCCGGCAGACGGGCTCGCCCGTGGTCGAGGCCACGGCGCTCTGGGGGGAAGTGCAGCCGCACCTCGTCACCAAAGAGCTGCCCGCCATCAACTCCGTGCTGGAGGAGTTCCAGCGGCGCTGGTCGGAAGTGCTGGCGGTCCCGGCCGGCGTCCGCCGGGTCAGCTACACGGCGGACGAGCTGCGGGGGCGCGTCGGCGCGGCGTTCGACGTGCCGGGCGCGGGCTGGCGGCTGGGGCGCTACCAGAGCCCCGACGTGATGATCGCCGCGTCCGGCCCCGAAGCCATCCGCCGCGGCGACTACCAGCTCGTGATGGGCGAGCTGCACCTCGGCATCAACACCCTCGGCAACTCGGTCTTCGTCTACCAGCACCCCTCGCCCGACGACCTCTTCACGGCCTACGAGCGCGACCTGCCCGAGCCCTGCGTCGTGCCCATCCCGCCGCGCCAGTGGCCGACCCTGACGGCGCGCACGGCGCTCGCGCTGGTGCCGCCGAAGGACTACCGGCTGGCCCTCAGCCACGACGCCTGTAGCGCCATGCCCGACCGCACGCTCGCCATCGGCGAGTTCGTCGTCGAGGAGTCGGGCGGCGAACTCTGCGCGCGCACGCGCGACGGGAGGCTGCGCTTCGAGATAGTCGAGCTGTTCGGCGCGCTCTTCTCGGTGCTGGCGGCCAGCTACTTCAAGGTGCTGCCGCCGGGGCGCCACACGCCGCGCGTCACCGTGGACCGCCTCGTGGTCAGCCGCGAGTCCTGGCGCTTCCCGGCCGAGGAGCTGCACTTCGCCCACCACAAGGCCGAGGCCGAGCGCTTCGTGGACCTCCAGCGTTGGGCGCGCGCGCACGGCGTCCCGCGCTTCGTCTTCGTCAAGGCGCCCATCGAGCCGAAGCCCTTCTACGTGGATTTCGAGAGCCCCATCCTCGTCAACTTCTTCACCAAGACCGTCCGCCAGACGGTCAAGGAGGGGGGCGCGCAGCAGGCCGTCTCCGTGACCGAGATGCTGCCCGCCCCCGACCAGCTCTGGCTGCCCGACGCCGAAGGCCGGCTCTACACCAGCGAGCTGCGCATCGTCGCCATCGAGTCCGAGGCGTGAGCCGCGGGCGCCGGCCGCCCGCCCGCGGCCCGAACCTTTACCACGTCCGGTACGCCCCACGGGGCCGGAAAGAGAGTTAAGCAACCATGCGTGACGGTGACATCCTTATCATCAGGGGCCAAGAGGTGGACGAGCTCCTCGCGGGCCGCGAGGCGGACATCATGCGACTCGTCGCCGGGGCCTACCTCGAACACGGGGCCGGCCGCAGCTCGCTCCCCCACTCGACCTTCCTCCGCTTCCCCGACGACGAGCGGAGCCGCATCATCGCGCTGCCGGCCTACCTCGGCGGCGACTTCGGCGTGGCCGGCGTGAAGTGGGTCTCGTCGTTCCCCGAAAACCTCGGCCGGGGCCTTGAGCGCGCCTCGGCCGTCGTCGTCCTCAACTCGCCGCGGACGGGACGGCCCGAAGCCTTCCTCGAAGGCTCGCTCATCAGCGCCAAGCGGACCGCGGCCAGCGCCGCCCTCGCGGCCCGGCTCCTGAGCCGCGGCCAGGACGTTTCGAACGCCGGCCTCGTCGGCACCGGGCCGATCAACTTCGAGGTGGCGCGCTTCCTGCTCGTCGCCTGCCCGGAGGTGAGCCGGCTGCTCGTCTACGACATCGACCCCGAACGCGCCGCGCGCTTCAGGAAGAGGTGCCGCGAGCTGTCCGACAGAATCGAAGTCGGCGTCGCCGCCGACCTCCCGCAGCTCCTCGGCGAAGCCTCGCTCGTCTCGCTGGCGACGAACGCCGTCAAGCCGCACATCTCCGACCTCTCCATGTGCCGGCCGGGCAGCACCATCCTCCACGTCTCGCTGCGCGACCTCACGCCGGAGGTCATCCTCGGCTGCGACAACGTGGTGGACGACGCCGACCACGTCTGCCGCGCGCAGACTTCCGTCCACCTCGCCGAACAACTGACGGGCAGCCGCGAATTCATCCGCTGCGGCATCGCCGACATCCTGCGGGGCGACGCCGGCCCGCGCCGCGACGACGCGGGTGTCACCGTCTTCAGCCCCTTCGGGCTCGGCGTGCTCGACCTCGCCGTCGCCGACTTCGTGCGCGCTGAGGCCGCCAAGTCTCGCCGCGGCTTAACCGTCAACTCGTTCCTGCCCACCAGCGCGTGAGAAAGGGGTGGGGCGGCCGTCCGGTAGCGACCGCGACGGCCCCGCCCGCCACAACCCGAAACCGACAACAGGTCGCGCGCCGCGGTGCGCGCCGGCACGGAGGAATAGCCATGAACAGCGAAGAGAGGGAAGACAGCAAGGTCTACAAGGTGGTGGTCAACCACGAGGAGCAGTATTCGATCTGGCCGGCCGACCGCGAGAACGCGCCCGGCTGGAACGACGCGGGCAAGCAGGGCACGAAGGCCGAATGCCTCGCCTACATCGAAGAGGTGTGGACCGACATGAGGCCGCTCAGCCTGCGGGAGAAGATGGAGCAGGGCGGGATCGGCGTGTGAGTCGCCGCGCCCCGCTTTAACAGCCGCCCCCGGCGGCCGGACACACGAATTTACACACATGGAGTGTCAAGAGTCATGAGCACGTCCGTCGAACCACTCATCCGCCTCGAAGATGTGACCAAAGTCTTCTCCACCGACGATGTGGAAACCCACGCCCTCTCCGGCGTCTCACTTGAGATTAACAGGGGCGATTACGTCTCCATCTCCGGCCCGTCGGGCTGCGGCAAGTCCACGCTGCTCTCCATCCTCGGCCTGCTCGACTCGCCCGCCAAGGGCGACTACGTCCTCGGCGGGCGCCCCGTGACGGGCCTCACGATCTCCGAGCGGGCGCAAGTGCGCAACCGCGAGATCGGCTTCATCTTCCAGAGCTTTAACCTCATCGGCGACCTGACGGTGGCGCAGAACGTCGAGCTGCCGCTGACCTACAGGAGTATGAAGCCGGCCGAGCGCAGAGAGCGTGCCGCCGAGGCCCTGCGCAGGGTGGGCATGGAGCACCGCGCCAACCACCTCCCGTCGCAGCTCTCGGGCGGTCAGCAGCAGCGCGCGGCCGTCGCCCGCGCCGTCGCGGGCAGCCCTTCCATCCTGCTGGCCGACGAGCCTACGGGGAACCTCGACTCGAAGAACGGCGACAGCGTGATGGAGCTGCTCTCCGAACTGCACGAGGGCGGGGCGACCATCTGCGTGGTCACGCACGACCCGCGCTACGCGCGCCAGGCGTCGCATACGTTCCACCTGCTCGACGGCCGCATAGTCGGCTAAGGCGGACGGGCGGCGCGGCGACCGGCTGGCGAAGAAAGACTCTAACGGCCGGCTTAAATGTGAGCGGGATGACAACTGACACGCAAACTTAGTGACTCCGCGCAGGCCGCGTGCGGTTCACTAAATAAAGTTAAGGGGCGAGAAATCCATACCGGGATTTCTCGCCCCTTACTTTTTTGCCTTCTCATCGCTATCTGTTAATCAGCACAATGTCGCCGGTCTCGGTACCGCGTTCGGCGACTATCATCTTGCCGTCGGGCGACCAGGCGAAACGGAAAATCGTCTCGGACGTAAAGTTCGTTAACTGCTTCTGCGGGCCGCCGTCCAAGGGTTGCAGCCAGACGTTTGACACGCCGTCGCGGTTATCAATAAAGCTCAGGGCGCGGCCGTCCGGCGTCCATTGAATCCCCGCCTCGACGAACGTCGTCGGGGGTCTGTCGAACACCTTAACGGGTTCGCCGCCGTCGAACGGGAGGACGGCGAGTTTGGAAAACGTCTCGACCTGTGCGCGGTAGAAGCAGGCGATGAAGCGCCCGTCAGGCGAGACGCGCGGGACCGCGGCAATCTTATCCGTAAGTTGGACCGCCGACTCGCCGCCGCCGACCGAGGTCTTCCACAGCGACGGCGAGTCTTTATTAATCGACATGTAAACGACCCAGCGCCCGTCGGGCGAGATGTCGGGGCGCAGGTCGTAGCCGCCGTCGGTTAATTGCGCGCTCTCGCCGTTACCGAGATTCATTTTCCAAAGGCGCTGCCCGGCGTCGGCGGCCTTCGACACGTAAACCATGGTGCGCCCGTCGTCCGAAACCGTCGGCTCGAAGTTCGCGCCGGGGGTGGTCGTCAGTTGTCTCTGGTTGCTCCCGTCCGCATTCATCAGCCACACGTCTTCTTTGCCGCTGGCCGTCGAGCCGTAAATGATTTTGCCGTCCCGCAGCCACTCGACGCCTAACGTCCAGCCCAAATCTTTGCTGTTACCGGAATGAATCTGGACGGCCTCGCTCGCCCTGTCGCCCGGCGCGATCCACAGATTCGCGATGCGACGATGGAGAATCGTCACGAGCGACTTCATGTCGGCGGTGACCCCGGCGCTCGAATAACTGTTCAAATCTTTGGTGATCGCGCGCGCCCCGCCGCCGGGGTAATCTACTTGCCACAACTGTTGAGCGAGCAGCGACGCGTTATCGCGCGCGGCGACGACTAAGCCGGTTCCGTCCGCCAGCCACTCTATCGCTTGAATCGCGTCCCACTGGCGAGTGTTGAGGATTTTTTGCTTGCCGTCCGCCACCTGCACTTCGACCAGAGAGGCCACCGGGCCTGCCGCTTGTGAGGTTCGGATTCTCGCCGTGAAGATGATGGTCTTACCGTCGGGCGACCAGGCGGGCGCGGCGTCTGTCATCCAGTGAACCCCCGGCCAGACGACAAGGTGTTGTTGGTCCGCGTCGTCAAGGCCGGCGATGACCAAATGCGCCTCCTTGCGGTTTAAATCATTCAGCACGAACGCGAAGTGCCTCTTATCGGGCGAGAAAGTGATCTGGCTGTCAACGTCCGTCAGAATCTTGCGCGACGCGCCGCCCAGCACCGGAACTTGATACAAGCCGCCCGCAGCCGCGTCTTTACCGTATTTGACGTAGAAAATCGAGTTGCCGTCGGGAGAGAAAGTAATCCCTACAAAGTGGTTGTCGCCCGGCTGAACGATTTCGATGCCGCCCGCTATCTCTACCTGCCTCAACCACAAACTCTCCTGCCCGCGCTCACTCTGGACGTAAGCGACATATTTGCCGTCGCGAGAAACGGCGGCGCGCAAAACATGTCCGGTGTTGGTTAACTGCGTCGTGCGCGTGCGCGGCGACGGTGAAGCGAAGTCGGACGCGGCTTCGTTTATTTGCGTATAACGATAAAGCCCTACCGCGACCACGACGGCGAGCAGAAACATCACCGGCGCGAGCAACTTGGTTTGAAAATTAAAAAGCGTGTGACGATTCGCCGGACGTAAACCGCCGCGGCCCGCGGGCGGCGGGTTCGACGCCGCATCAGCCGTGACGTTTACGGCCGCGGAATCGCGTCTCTCATTCTCGTCTGCCCGCGCGTCTCCGCCCGCGGCATCAGCCGTCTCTGCGCCGACGACGATGTCGTGTGCGGCCCTTTGCCGCCCGATGTCCGGCTTGCCGTTTATCGCGCCGTCAACCGCTTTAACCTCGGCGATGAAACGGTAGCCGTGCTTGGGCACGGTTTCGATGAATTGGTTGTCGGTGTGATTCTGGCCTAAAGCCCTCCGCAACGTAAACACGTTTTGCGCGATCGTGGATTCTTCGACGAAGGCGTCGGCCCAAATCTCTTCCAGTAACTCGTCTTTGCCGACGACGTGTCCGCTCCGCCGCACCAGCAAGGCCAAGGTGTCGAAAGCCTTCGGGGTCAAAGGCACGGGTTCGCCGTCGCGCAGTAAGACCCGCGCCTCCAAATCCAACGTGAAGTTTTTAAAACTGTAGCAGCGCGCTTTGCTTTCGGTATTCACCGCTTGGTCCCTAACGCCCCGTCAGTTCGCCGCGGGGTCGCCGAACAGGAAAGGTGGTGTCCGGGGGAGCGGTGCTCCCTCCGGTCAAGGGCGGGGTCGAGACCCGTCGTGAAGTGGGAGGGCCGCGCGGCTGGGCGGCGCCGCCGAAAATTTATTAAAGCCTTTAATAAAGCCTTTAATAAAACCTTTCAAGAAAATTTGATGACGTTTCAAACCCGATTTTCAAGATTTCCGGCCGGCTTTATACCTACACTCCGCCCCGCGAGATGAAAGTTTAATCATATCCCTAGATGCTTGAAAAACATCAAGGGATGTCAGCCCCGAGGTCTCCCCGCGTCCAAATTAAACCTCAAGAGACTAGCCACGGGAGTCAGAATCATCATGAAAAACGAGTCAGGCGAACCTACAGTATTCGGCCTTGTCGCCCCGAGCCTTAATAAGTCGGGTCGGCCGATCGCGAAGTTACGCTCTCTATTAATAATGTCGCTGCTGGTTTTGCTGTGTCCGGTGATGAGTTCGGCGCAGGCGGTTTCAGGGGTCACAGGAACCGTCACCGATCAGAACGGCGCCCCCGTCGCGGGAGTACAAGTTACGCTCACCAACACGAAAACTTCCAGAGAACTCGCGGTGGCGACGAACGACGAGGGGTCATACACGTTTAATAACGTCCTACCCGGCGACGGCTATCGACTGTCCTTCGCGGCGCCCGGTTTTCAAGGTCTCGTGATTAGTAACGTTCAGCTCGGGGTCGGCAGAACGGAAACGCAGGACGCGCGGTTGGCCGCCGGGGCGGTCGCGGAAACGGTGACCGTCGTATCAACGGCCGGCGACGCGACGCTGAACACGACGGACGCCAGCGTCGGCAACGTGATAGGCCGTCGTCAATTGCGCGAACTCCCGATTCAGCTCCGCGGCTCTCCGGCGGCGCTCATCGGCCTACAACCCGGCGCGGTCGGAACCAACGCCGGTGTCACGGGCACCGGACTCAACAGCAACCGTTTAGGTTCCGTCACCGGCTCTCGCGCCGACCAGGGAAATATCACCGTTGACGGGATAGACGCCAACGACGTAACGACCGGACAGGCGTTCGCCACCGTCGCCAACGCCCCGATTGATTCCATTCAGGAGTTCAGGGGTATTTCGGTCGCCCCCAACGCGTCGGAAGGCCGCAGCAGCGGCGGCCAGATTATTCTGTCGAGCAACAGCGGCACCAACGAGTTTCACGGGAACGTGCGCGAGTACTACCGGAATGAGGAGACGGCCGCGAACAGCTTCTTCAACAACAGGAACGGAATCGACAGGGCGGCCCTGCGGCGGCATCAGTACGGCGGCAGCATCGGCGGCCCGGTGCCCATCCCGAACTTCGGCGAGGGCGGTCCGACCTTCCTCAGCGGCAAGGATAGACTTTTCTTCTTTTTTGATTTGGAGCGTCGGCGTGACAGGTCACAGCAGAACGTTTCGCGGACGGTGCCTCTGCAAAGTTTACGGGAAGGAAGAATCGGATACGTAAGGGCTACCCCAGCGGGCAGCACCGCGCCGTGCCCGGCGAACAGTCGCCTTGATACCAGACCGGACTGCATCGAGTTCCTGACGCCCGCGCAGATAACGGCACTCGACCCGCTGGGCCGAGGATTCAATCAAGAGCTTTTGTCTTTCATCAACAGTCGCTACCCGCAGGCGAACGACCTGACGGGCGGCAACGGCATCAACACGGGGCTCTTCCGATTCAACGCCCCCTCCAACCGAAACGACAGCATCTACACGGCGCGTATCGATGCCGACATCACCGGCAATCAACGGTTCTTCGTGCGCACCACCGTTACGCGCCGCGACTCGACCAACGCCCCGCAGCAATTTTCAGGCGACGCCGACGCCGTAGCATTTCTGGATGAGAGCTACGCGATTGCCGGCGGACACACCTGGAGCGTCACGCCTTCCTTGACCAACGCGGCTACGGTCGGGCTCTCGAAGTCGGTCAACATCTTCTCCCCCGCCGACGCACCGTCTTTCCCCAACAGCTTTACCTTCGGCGCCGGTCTCACGGCCCCGTTCGCCAGTTTAAGCTATCAGGACAGAAATGTTTTCGTGCCGACGATTCGGGACGACGTGAGCTACACCAAGGGGAAGCACTCTTTCCAGTTCGGCGGCGTGTTCAAGCCGATCCGCCAAAATCCGTCGCTGATTAACGACTTCAATTTCGTCACCCTCGGAATCGGGGGCGCGACGACCGCCCTTAACGCCTCGCTGCGCCCCGCCAACATTCGCGGGGGCTCGGTAACGCCCTTCGATTCGGCCTTCGCTTTCGCTCTGGGAAGGATCGCACAGGTTGCCACCAACTTTACGTACGACAGGGAAGGGAACGCGTCACCTCCGGGGAGCGGAAGGAGTCGTAGCTATGCTTACAACGAGTACGAGGCTTACTTCCAGGACAATTGGAGGGTGCGTAACGACCTGACGCTGAACCTTGGTGTCCGCTATCACCTTTATCCCGCCCCGTACGAGGTGAATGGGTTTCAGGCGGCGAACAACGTGGATTTTCAAGAATTGGTTGATTTGAGAATCCGCAACGCCGCCAACGGAGTTCTCGGAGCCGGAGCCGAGCCTCTGACCAGCTTTGACCTGAACGGGCGGGCCAACAACGGCGACCCTCTCTACGCGACCGACAAGAACAACTTCGCCCCGAGACTCGGCTTCGCTTACAACCCGTCTTTCGAGGGAGGTGTCTTAGGCGCGCTCTTCGGCGACAAAAGAACTGTCCTGCGCGGTAACTTCTCCGTGGTGTACGACCGCGTGGGAGGCGCCATTACTTTTATCCAGGACCAATCGAATTTCATCTTCGACACCACGGTCACGAGGCAGTTCGGTTCGGCCAATGCGAGAACGGCCCTCCTGAATGACCCGCGCTTCACGGGTCTGACCTCGCTGCCTGTTCAGAATGTCGCGCCCAGCATCACCCGCCCCTTCACGCCGTTCGTAGACGGCAGCGGCGTACCTTTCGGGTTAGAGCAGAGCCAGACTAATTACGTCGTGGCTAAAGACTTCAAGATACCTTACTCGTACACGTTCAACGTGGGGATGCAGCGCGAGTTGCCGGGCAATCTGCTGTTGGATGTTTCTTACGTGGGGCGGCTCGGGCGCAAGCTCTTCACGCAAGCGGACGCGTCGCAAACACTGAATTTCAAAGACGCGGCGTCCGGTCAATTCCTGTTCGACGCCCTGAACGCGATTCAACCGCTGGTTCAGGCGAACGTCGCGGCCAACCGGGCGCCCGCCGCAGGTCTCACGCCGCAACCGTGGCTCGAAAACCAGATGAACGCCGCCTCGTCCGCGACTTACGGAGTGCCCTGTTCGGGCCTGGGGCTGGGCGCTAACTGCACCCAGCTTGTTACAAACTTCCAGACGGACCTCGTCAGGCAAGGGGGCACGGGCGACCTCGTCCAGATACTCTACGCAAACGGCCTGCTGAGGCCGAACGTCGGGATAAGCGCGCAGTTCGGGCTGAATTCTTACGTCACAAACCTGGGCTCTTCCGACTACCACGGCGGCCTGTTCAGTTTGCAAAAGCGTCTCTCCCGCGGGTTCGAGTTCGAGCTGAACTACACCTTCTCGCACTCGATTGACAACCAGTCCAGCGTCGTCAACACGACCCTCGGCGGGCTGCTTTGCGACATCACAAACCTCAACGCCTGCCGGGGCGACTCCGACTTCGACATCCGCCATCTCTTCAACGCGAACTACATCGTGGATGTCCCACTCGGTCGCGGGAGGGCCTTCGGCGGCGGCATGCCGAAGTGGCTCGACGCCGTCGTCGGCGGCTTCACGTTATCGGGCATCGTCGGCGCCCGCTCCGGGTTCGCAATCAATTCCACGAGCGGGGCCTTCCCCGTCTCGTTCGCCGTCAACAGTCCGGCGATTGTAGTCGGCGACAGGTCGGCGTTCAGGTCGAATATCCGTGAGGAGGGCGGGGGGATTCAGTTCTTCGACGACCCCGTCGCGGCCGAGGCCGCGCTCCGCTTCCCGAGGCACGGCGAGATCGGCTCAAGAAATACTTTCCGCAGCCCGGCGTATGTGAATTTCGACATGGGCCTCTCCAAGAGATTCACTATGCCGTGGTCGGAGAGTCACCGAATCACACTCCGGGCGGACGCGTTCAACGTGACGAATACAAACTCCTTCAGCACGCCGAACCTCACCCTTGAGTCAACTTCGTTCGGGCGCATCACTCAATCTTTGAGTGCGCCGCGCGAGTTCCAGTTCGCAATTCGTTATGACTTTTAGTCGTGACGAACGGGTCGGGTTAAAGCTTCTGTAGGCCCGGTTACCGGAGGTTCAGAGTCGCGGCTTCAAGGCCGCGACTCTGAGCCTCCCGACGCGGCAAGCTACTTGAATCGCAGAGCCGTCAACATGAAAAATTACATACTTTGTCTTGCCTTAACGTTGGTCGCCTTCTCAGGCTACTCGTCAGCACAGGTGCCGTATAACTCGGCGGTCCCGAATGGCTACACGAAAAAAGCGGTGGTCTCCGAACAAGTCGGTTTGACGCAGGTCACAATCACTTATCATCGCCCCGCGGTCAGAGGGCGCGAGGGTAAGATTTGGGGCGAGGTCGTTCACAAAGGTTTTATCGTCCAAGGATTCGGGAACGGCAAACTTACGCCCTGGCGGGCGGGCGCGAACGAAAATACCGTCGTCGAATTTGATGACGACGTGAAAGTCGAAGGCCAACTGCTGCCGAAAGGAAGATACGGATTATTTATCGCGTACGACCCGCAGGAAAGCATTGTTATTTTCTCCAGAAGGTCGAACGCATGGGGCTCCTTTTATTATGACGAAAAGGAGGACGCTCTCCGCGTCAAAGTTAAACCTCAGGCGGTTGAGAAGAGCGTCGAGTATCTGAAATACGAGTTTTCAGATCAGACGCCGAACTCGGCCGTCGTCGCCCTTTCGTGGGAAAAACTGTCGATACCCTTCAAGGTCGAAGTCGATTATTTGAAGCAGCAGTTCGACGCCCTCGTCGCCGAATCACAAAATCCACGCGCCTTTACTCCGCAGGCGTTGAACATTGCCGCGAGCTGGACTTTGCAGAACGATTACCAACTGGAAAAAGGGCTCGAATGGGCGACCCTGGCGACAGGTCCGAAGTTTCCGGGCGACCCGACTTCATTCGCCGCGCTTGCGACTAAGGCGCTTATTCTCGACAAACTCGGCAGACCCGACGAGGCCGCGGCGGCCGTCAAAACCGCGTTGCCGTTCGGCAGCGTCGTCGAGCTACAGCAATTCGGCAGACAACTTCTGGCCGCGAAAAAGCCGCGGGCGGCGTTAGAGGTTTTTCAGTTTAATTACAACAAAAATCCGAATCAATTCACGGCGCTGGCGGGCATGGCGAGGGGGCTGTCCGCCAACGGCGAATACGCAAAAGCCCTCGAATTCGCTAACAAGGCTTTGCAGTCCGCGCCGAATGATTCGATTCGACAGGCGGTTCAGGCGATGATAGAAAAGCTGAAAGCAGGCAGAGACATTAATTAGGGTTCCGCCGACATGTCAGCGTCACGACGGCGCCTCCGGGCACGGCCCTCAACGGCGGCACCCTCGTCGTGGACGCCGCGCTCGGCAGCAAGACCTACCGCCCGTTCAGCGACTTCCTGCTGCACGACGTGGGGACCGGCGACGGCATCGCGGAGGCGGGCGGCGAGCCGACCCGAAACATGATCCGGACGGCCCCGCTGTGGGGCCTGCGGACGCGCGACAAGTTCATGCACGACGGCGGCTCGTCGAGCCCGCCGGCGAACACGGGGGCGCAGTCGTTCACGCTCAACGAGGTCATCCTGCGGCACGGGGGGCCGGCGGCGGGGAGCCGCGCCTCATACCAGGCGCTGACGGCCCACCAGAAGGCCCAGCTCATCAGGTTCCTCAAGTCGCTGTAGCGGCGCGGCAGGTGTGAGAGGAGGGGCGGCGCGCCCTCAGGTTGCGCCGCCCCCGTTGTGAAGCGGTTGAAGTCAATGCTTGTGTCTCCACCGCCCGGCCTTTTCACCTGCCCCTTCCTCGTCATGTGCGAGGACTCAATCCCTTCTATCGTTCCCTCTGCCGCGTGGATGGGCCCCCTTGACATTCAAACGTCGCCGACTACAATACGCGCTGTCCGACAGATTTCAGGCCGGTGCCGCTCGCCGAAGCGGCTTCCGCCTTCAAGCACACAAGTACACCTCTCAATCTTACCCGATTGATTTAGAAGTCCCCGGCGTCGCTTGAGTCTCGCCGCGAGTAGAACCCCGCGCGGGGCGAGCGCCGAGGACCAAGCTCCGTCCCAACGCGCCTCCCGAGTCGCCGTCCGAGTTCTTACAAGTTCTTTAGCCCCGAAATTTTTCGCGGAGGCCAGCCGCACCGGCCCCGCAAGTCTTAACCCACCCACCCGAAAGAGGAGACCGCCCCTTCATGAACTCACGCCCCAAGAGGAAGCTAACCGGATTGCTGCTGCCACTCGCGCTCGTACTCATCCCGCTGGTCGCCCTTTGCGCCGGGGCCGCCGCGGCGTCGGCCGCCCCGCCCGCGCTGGTCGTGAGCGACCGTATCGCGTTCACGCACCTGGAGAACTTCTTCGACGGGAAGGACATCTACACCGTTAACCCCGACGGCACCGGCCGCGCCCGGCTCATCAGCCTCTTCAGCCATCAGGAAGACCCCGCGTGGTCGCCCGACGGCAAGCACATCGCCTACGCGAGTAACCAGCGCGGCTACTTCGAAATCTACAAGGCCGACGCCGACGGCTCGAACCAGATGAGCCTCTCCGACGGTGTGGCCGTCGGTGCGGTCGACGACTTCCCGGCGTGGTCGCCCGACGGCCAGAAGATCGTCTTCGTGCGCAACCGCCAGCTCTGGACGGTCGGCAGGGACGGCGGCACCGCCGTCAAGCTGAGCACGGGCTCCGACGAGGACGAGCAGCCCTCATGGTCGCCCGACGGCCAGAAGATCGTCTTCGTGCGCAACTATTCGAGCGCCACCGCGCAGGTCTGGGTGATGGACGCCGACGGCACGAACCAGAGGAACTTGAGCAACTACGAGTGGGGCTTCAACCGCACCCCGGCGTGGTCGCCCGACGGCGGCAAGATCGCCTTCCAGCGCTGGAACGACATCTGGTTGATGGACGCCGACGGCACGAACCAGACGCAGATCACCTTCGCCGCGAGCGGCGGCTACCTGAAGCCGGCGTGGTCGCCCGACGGGACGCAAATCGCCGTCACGAACGGCCTCAACTTCGAGGGCGAAATCTTCGTCATGAACGCCGACGGCTCGAACATCACGAAGATTGCCGACGGCGTCCACCCGACGTGGCGGTCGTTGCCGCCGCTGGCGTTGGCGGTCGGGGTGTCGGCCGACCCGGCCGTCCCCGGTGAGGAGCTCATCTACACGTTCGATGTCGCCAACGCCCACGCGCTGACGGCCGCGGGCGCGACCCTGACCGACGTACTCGACGCCGGCACGACCTTCGTCTCGGCTGAGACGAGCCGCGGCTCGTGCGCGACGCCGGCCGCGGGCGCGACCGGCACCGTGACGTGCTCGTTCGGCGACCTCGCGGCGGGCGGGCGTGTGACGGTCTCGCTCGTCGTCCGCGTCGTCGCCGCCGGCGGCGCGACGCTGCGCAACGCGGCGACGGCCTCCGCCGACTACGCCGGCCACGGCCGGCAGACGCAGTCGGCCGAGACCCCGACGCAGGTCTTGACCCCGAACGCCGACATGTACGTGTACGCCCGGGTCTACCAAGGGCTCTACGTGCCGACGGTCGGGCATGTCGTCTACGACGTTTTCCTCATCAACTTCGGCCCAGAGACGGCCGAGGGCGTGACGCTCACGAGCAACTTCCCCGCAGGCGTGACGCTCGACACCATTGAAGACGACGGCGGCGGCTCGTGCGCCCCCGCGGCCGACGGCGTGAACTTCACCTGCACGTTCGAGTCGCTCCACCGTTCCGACCAGCCTTTCGTGCGAGTCGGGGTCAACTCCAACGTCGCGGGCGCGCCCTACACGCCCGTGAGTGCCACCTTCACCGTCGCCAGCGCCACGGCCGACCCCGCGCCCGACAACAACAGCAGCACGGCAGACTTCTTCATCGTCGCCCCGCCGCTGCCGACGCCGACGCCGGGCGCGGCGGACGACGGCCTGCTCGCCTACGCGAAGCAGTCGGCGTCCACCGGCCGGGATGACATCTACCGGCAGCGCGCGGACGGCGCCGGTATCGTGAACCTGACGGACGGCGCGCTCTACGAGAACGACTTCACGTGGTCGCCCGACGGGAGCCGTCTCGCCTTCGTGCGTGAAGACTTCGAGAATGGGGGTTCCTCGCTCGGCACGGTCGCGGCCGACGGCTCCGGCCTCACGATGCTGACGAGCATCCCCGGCCGGTACATGGGTTACTACTCGTGGTCGCCCGACAGCAGCCGCCTCGTCTTCAGCGCGCACCCGTACTCCTCCGACGACCCGAACGTCGTCGACGTGTTCATGATTAACGTAGACGGCACGGGCGGCACGAATCTCACGAACGGCGACGGCCACAACACCGAAGTCGCGTGGTCGCCGGACGGCGCGCGCGTCGCTTACGTGCACAAGCTCTACGGCGCCGAAGGGGCCGTGTCCAGCGAGATTCGCGTCGTGAGTGCCGACGGCTCCGGCCTCGTCCGGATTCCGCAAGCCCCCGGCGAGTTCGACTCAGTCCCGCGCTGGTCGCCCGTCGGAGAGCGCCTCGCCTTCGCGCGGGATTTCCCAGACCGCAGGACCAACGTCTACACGGCGCGCGCCGACGGCACCGACCTGCGCCGCCTGATCGACGACGCGGCGACCAACGTCATCTGCCACCAATGGTCGCCCGACGGCTCGAAGCTCTCCTTCTACAGCTACCGCGAGGGCGAAGCCGAGAAGCTCGAAGTGGTCAACGCCGACGGCGGCGGCCGCACGACGCTCCCAACCAACGACAGGCCCTTCGACGGCTGCACCGAGAGGTGGTCGCCCGACGGCACGCGACTGGTCTATCTTGTCTACGGCAGCGGGTTCAACGGCACCACGCTCTACGTCGTCGGCGCCGATGGAGGGGGGCTCGTCGAGCTGCTCAGTGCCCCCGAGTATAACTACCATCCCGACTGGTCACCCGACGGCCGGCGCCTCGCTTTCAACACGGACCGTAACGGCGTCAGCCGCATTAACATCATCAACGCGGACGGCACCGGGCGCGTCGAACTGCCCGGCGAGGCGGGCTATTACAACAGCGCGCCGAAGTGGCAGCCGCGCAAGGCGGGGCACACGCCCGCGGGCGCGAACGTGACGGTCGCGGACGACGGCGTCGCCCTCACCTTCTCGAACGTGACGACGGCCGGCGTGACGACCGTCACGCCCATCGACCCGAGCTCACTTCAGGGCTTGCCCGGCGAGTACGTCATAGGCGCCGGCACGCTCGCCTTCGAGATACATACGACCGCCGCCTACGCGGGGCCCATCACCATCGGCTTCCGGGTGCCCGGCATCGACAACCCCGACACGTTCTCGGCGCTCCGCGTCCTGCACGGCGAGCCGCCGCCGGTCCCCAACTTCGTGGACCGGACGGTGCTCGCGCCCGACAGCCCGGCGCCTGACTTCGCCACGCGCACCGTCTACGCGCGCGTGACATCGCTCAGCCCGTTCGTCGTCGCGCAGCTCAAAGTCTCCTACGGCGTCCGCGCTCTCTACGACGAGATGAAGACGTACAAGAGCGGGAGCACCGTCCCCGTCAAGCTGCAACTGACGAACGCGGGCGGGGCGAACGTCTCTTCGCCGTCGCTGGCGTTGACGGCGCTCGGGACGACGCGCATCTCGACGAACGCGGCGGGAGTGCCCGAAGACGCGGGGAACTCCAACCCCGACTCCGGCTTCCGCTACGACGCCGGGATAGGCGGCTACATCTACAACCTGAAAACGAAGGGCTACGCGCCCGGCACCTACGTCCTGACCTTCCGCGTCGCGGGCGACCCCGCGGCACACACCGTGCAGTTCCGCATCGCGAAGTAAGCCGTACACCGGGAACTTAACGCGAAGCCCCGCGGCCCCCGTCAAAAGGGGTCGCGGGGCTTTCTACATGGCGGTCAGTATCACCCGTTACAGCGGGTGATACTGATATTAGATGGCGGCCGGCTGTAACGTCGTGGCTGACAGTCGGGTTTCTTGCCTCCACGGCAAAAGTGTTTTTATAAGGCGTCGCCGGGGTCATTAAGTCGCAGTCACGTCCGGCCGAACCTTACCTGAGATGTGGGCGTGAACAAATCGCTCTTCGCGGTTTTACTGTCAACCAGTTTGCCGTCATCGGTGTCGGCGCAGACGCCCACGCCCGGCACCGGCGCGTCGGGCACGAACGAGTGCGGGCAGCTACTTCGAGCGGGGTCATACTTATCTCGACAAAGGCGACTATGGCCGCGCGATTGTCTAGTGATATACGCGGCTACAACGGCCGGGGAAAACCCCCGGATTTTGAAACGCCGCCGTACGGTTGACCGATTCGGACTAATCATCTAGCATGCCGCTGTCGCTCAGGGCCTTGCCGACGAGTCGCGCCTCCCCGATAGGCTTCACCTTCGTTGGCCTCACATCAACTCATTACGCCGTAACCGTCAGCCGACCGGCTGGGGAGACCTCACCATGTACAGGGCGAAGACGTTCCTTCTACTTATTCTGCTGCCGGCGTGCGCTCTGGCGCTCCTCCCGGCCGCCGCGGGCGCGTGGCAGACCACCATCACGGATTACCCCGGCAGGGGACAGGCCGTCGCGGTGGACCGCAACGGGGACGTGATTGCCACGGGCGGCATCCTCTACGGCTCAGACGTGGTGAAGCTGTCGGGCGCCACCGGGGAAGAGATGTGGCGCTTCAACGCCTCCAATTACGAATCGAGGACTTACGCGAGCGACCTCGCACTGGACTCGGACGGCGACGCTTTCGTGGTCTTCTCGTGGTCCCGCTCGGTGTTGAAGATCGACGGCTCGACGGGGACGTTGCTGTGGGCCGGGACCGTGGGCGGGACCGCCAACGCCTTCCAACCCCTGATCAACGCGGTCGCCGTGGACGGCGACGGGAACGTGATTACGGCCGGGACGGTGGGCGGCCTCTTCAACGTCTGCAAGCTGCGCGGCACCGACGGGGCCGAAGTGTGGCGTTACGAGCGCGAGGGGCTGGCGAAGGACGTGGCCGTCGGCGCTTCCGGCGATGTCGCCGCGGCGGGCATCATGGGCGGCAACTTCGGGGTGGTGAAGCTGCGCGGGGACGGCGGACAGGAACTCTGGGAGAGGGAAATCGACGGGGCCGGCAACTTCTCGCACGTCTTCGAGGAGGCCAACGCCGTCGCAATGGACGCGGACGGGAGCGTCGCGGTCGCGGGCGTCACCTCTAACGAGGTTGCGAATTTTAGAGACTTCACCGTCGCGAAGTACGGCCCCGACGGCAGGGTCCGGTGGGTCGAAATAATCGACGGCCAATACGTCTTACAGAACGACCGCGGCGAGCGGTTCAGGCAGTCGAACGACATCGGCAACGCCGTGGCGATAGACTCCGAAGGGAACGTGGTGGCCGCGGGCAGCCTGCAAGAGCACGACCGCATCCCGGCCGACAGCAACGCTCCCGAACATTTCCACGCCGTCAAGATCGCCCGTGAGGGCGGAATCATCTGGAGCACTTCGGCCGCCGGAAACTTCGTGTACGGCCACGCCTTCGCCCTCTCGCTCGACCCTTCGGGCAACGTCATCGCCGCCGGTGACCAGGACGGAAGCTTGGCGGTGGTCAAATTCTCAGGGCCCGGCGGGAGGGTGTTATGGACGCGCGCGGCTGCGGGACCCATCGCCCGCGGCGTGGCCGTAGACGGCGCCGGGGATGTCGCCGCCACCGGCGAGACGCTGGGGGCAGACAGATTTTCGCGCTTCGCCGTGCTGAAACTCCGTGGCGTTAACGGGGCGGACTACTTCGCCGACCCCACGCCGCCCGACGTGCCCGAGACGGTCCTCAAGTACGCCCCGCTTGTCTACCTGCATTCGGGCGACGAATACCGCCCCGGCGACCCGACGACTTTCATCAACAACTCGGCCCTCCTTTGGTTCCACGAGGGCGGATGCGGGCCGGAGTTGGTCGCCGAGGGCGGGGCGGTAAGGCCCGAGCGGCTCGGGCGACAGGCGGCGGGCGGCTCAACCTATTCACACCGCGCGATACTGCCGCGAACGTCGGATGACGCCCCCTGCCTTCACAGCAACGTGGCGTTTTCCGCCGCCGACCACACCCGGCCCCACGACGGCAGTAAGCGCAGCGGCCCCGAGAATAATTACTGGTGGGATAACCCTTTCTACGAGAGGGAAGGGTTCTATCTGGACCTGAGCGACAGTCAAACTCTGCGGCGCGGTATGAGCCCGCCCGCGGCGGACAGGCCCGGCGCCCCGGTGTTTTACGAATACGTTCAGCATAGATACGTCACCTATTGGTTCTTCTACCCCTACAATCAATTTCGGGCAGAGAACCCCGAGAACGGGTTCAGCCGTCCCGTCCAGGAACACGAAGGCGATTGGGAAAGGGTAAGCATCCAACTCGATCAGGACGACCGGCCGGTCAACGTCAATTATCACAGCCACGACGACGGGTCGGTCGTGCCCTGGGACCTCGTCGACAAGTTTGATGGGACCCACCCCGTCGTCTTCAGTGCCAAAGGGAGCCACGCCTCTTACCCGGCCGCCGACGAGTACCAGACGCTATGCTTCGACCGCCCCGTAATAAACGACGAGGTGTGCGCGCTCGACCGCACGGACTACGGACCGATGTGGCCGACGTGGAGGAACCTGTCGGATGTCGGGTCGCAGCCTTGGTACGGCTTCGGCGGCGCCTGGGGCGCGGTGGATGCTTTGGACACCCCGTTCGGATCGTTCCTGGGGCCGCACTTCACCGGCCCGCTGGGGCCTTCACCGTATAAAAATTCCAAGGGGCACTGGAGCCCCCGCATCGGCGGCCGCGTAACGGACCTCGACGGCAAGGGCCTCGCGGGCGTGACCGTAAAGGCGGTTGACACCGAAGGGCGGATTGCGGGTGAAGCGGAGACGTGCCGCGAAGGGGCCGCGCCCGCCTGCCTCGCCGGCTCCTACTCCCTCGATGACCTGACGTTCGGGAGGAGTTACACGGTCGTGGCCTCGAAGGACGGATACAGCTTCACTCCCGTCGTCCGGGTCTTTGTTAATTTAAGGGATAAGCAGACGGCCGACTTCCAGGTGCTCGACACGACCCCGCCGATACTGCATCTCCCGCCGGACATCTCAGTAGACGCCCGCGTCCCGGAGGGGGCAACCGTTTACTACACCGTGACCGCCGCAGACGACGTAACGGCCCTTCCGCGAATAAGCTGTCGCCCGTTGTCGGGCGTCATCTTCCCCGTCGGCGTCACCACCGTGAGCTGTACCGCCGTGGACGAGGCAGGAAACAGCGCGGCCGGCGACTTCAAAGTGACGGTGAGGGGGGCGGCCGAGCAGCTCGGCGCCCTCGTCACCACTGTCCGAAGCCTCGGCCTGCCCCAAGGCGTGGAAACCAGCCTGTTGGCGCAGCTACAAACCGCGCTCGACGCGTTCAGACGTGGCTCGCCGGGGGCCGCTTGCAACTCCCTCAACGCCTTCGACCAACACGTGAGAGCCCAGAGCGGGAAGAAGATCACGACGGCTCAAGCCGGAAGAATGCTGGAGGCCGCCGGCCGGATTAAAGGGGTGATGGGCTGCGGTCAGTAATAGGGCCCATGCCCGAGGCCGCCTTACAGAAGGCGGCGAAAGGGGAGGTCAGCGCGTACCGGCAAGCCAGGAGCCGTCGTACGCTCAGGCATTCGTGAGCCCCATACCTGTTGGAGCCGGGTTACTACACAGGCACGACTCGGGGGCTCCTCGGGCACTTTCTCCGCCCGCCCACTACACCTGACCCCATCTTAAAATCTCATTCGACTTCACCCGACCCGCCGCAGGCAGGACACGCCCCCGTCCCGCCGCACCTCCCGCAGTCACCTTCATACCCGGACAGCACCGCCCCGCCCACGTCAACCCCCGTCCCGCCGCACGCATTACATTTACCGCCGCCCCCGCACTCGGTACAAGGTTTTGATAGAGCCGTCATCACGCACCCCTCCGGCATTGAAGCCGACCCGCTAACCGGGCAACTGATTCTCCGTCCCCCGCACGGCTCACGCCCCTACCGGCCCCTCATCCTTGGACCGTCGGCAGCCCCCGCCCCGCGGGCCCGCGGAGGCGGCGCTCAACTTAACTTTCTCCTCAGGACTTCTTCGATCAGAGGCGACCACTCGCGTCTCCACGTGCCCCCGCGGCCCCGGCAGCCCGTGCATATCGAGTCAACATACAGGCTGAAGGACTCGCCGGTCCGGTGGAGGAGCCACCCGGTGCTATGCTCCCATTCCCCACAGGCGGGGCATTCGCTCCGCAGGCCGAGCAGTTCCTTGCTATAGAGGATGCCGCCCGGAGGCTGGTTAAACTTCGAATCACTCAAGGTGAGTATGGCCTTTCGAGGATGCGCCGCCCGCCCCGCCTAAAATACGGGGCGCCTAAAGCCCGGCATCACCCGCCGCGCACACAATGCCGAAACCGCGCGAGTTCTCGATGAGAGACGTGCCGACTCGCGGTCGGCTCGTATGGCGTTGCCAGGCGCGGCGCGGTCGTCACACAGCCAACGCCGCACCGCACCGCTCACATCGGGTGGCCGCGGGCACATTGTTTAACCCACAGCCTGGGCATTTCTTATGAGTCACGCCGCCGACGGGCGACGGACTCATACTCGTCTCTGCCCCCGACCTACCCCCGCCAAAATACTCTTTAGTCTCCGGCTTGACCCACCAGATGAGCAGCGGAATCGCCGCCGGCAGGCAACACGTGCCCGTCATCGATAAGACGATGAGCACGACCCCCACGACCCACGCCCACCTCCGGCGGGGCAGGAACGGCGCCGCCACGTACGGCGCCATCAGCGCCACCCCCAACACGATGAAGATGAGGCCCACCACCTCCGCGTCCTGCCGGCTCATCTCTCGATTCGGGGGGCCGGAGAAGATGAAGCTCAAGCCCAGGACCACGAGCGCGAGCCACATGACCGCCATCGCGGCGCAGAAGGCGACGTACCAACCCCAGACGGGCGGCTTGCGCGGTTGCTGGTTCAGGTTAAGCATATTTACGTCACCGCCCGGACAACGGCGCCCAACGCCGGGCCTCACCCGCCTGAACATAACCGCGAGAGGCAACCGGACTGCCGGACGACGTTCGCGCTGAATCGGGTCGGGTGCGTGCCATTGTTGGATTTCGCCCGCGGCGGTCAGACTACTTCCAGCGTTTCGGGCGTCGGTAAACCGAAGACCGCCGTTTCGTCGAGCGAGATGACCTCAAGCTCGGAAATCTCTCCCTCGCGGGCGTGGAGTATCACGCTGACCGGAACCCCTTCGGGCGAACGCCCGGCGACATCGGCCAGGATCGTGGAGCGGCCGACGGCGCGAGTCCTCTTTCCGCCGGGGGCGAGATCGAGCGTCGGGCAACCGCATGTACAGCGTGCCACCACCCTGACCTCCGGGAGCTGAGAGGCGTATGCGGAGGCGGCGGGCGTCCCGTTAGCGATAAGCCACCCGAGCAATCGCCTCTCCTCGGAAGTAAGGTCGCGATAATCCGGGACTGTAAAATCGTCCGGCATAAACATTCAACGGCAATCTAACGCGCGGCGTCGCCCGCGCCCCCACACGAGCCTCATAAGAGGCACGCCGACGGACTTCACCATAATCCGGCAACGGTTTCAACGAACGCTCCAACTCTCTTGTCTTCTTCACCAAGCGTTCGAGCCCATTCATGTTTGATACGATTGAACTTAAATACATCAAAAACAGGATATGTGGAAGCGCAGCTTTCGTCCGTGTAGCCGGGCGTGTCGGCGGGCGAGGGCGACGGGCAGCAGAGCGAGGGGGAGCTTGAGGAGGGGCGAGTCTGCCTTCTTCCTAAGACTCGTTCGGGGCGTCGGGGCGTGCGCCGGCCTTGGCGGAGCAGCCGACGAAGCGGTAGCCGACGCCGACCACCGTCTCTATCGAGTCGCCGCACGGGCCGAGCTTCGCCCGCAGGCGGCGGATGTGAACGTCCAGAGTCCGCGTGTCGCCGTAATATTGTTGCCCCCACACGTCGTCGAGCAGGTGCTGGCGCGTCGCCACCTTCCCCGGCCTGCGCGCCAGCGCCGCGAGGAGCGCGAACTCCTTGCGCGTGAGCTTCACCTCGGCGCCTTCGCAGACGACGTGCATGTCATCGAAGTGCACCCGCAGGCTCTCGTCCTCGTAACGCGCGTCGGCCGAGTCGTCGGCCCGCCGGAGGACGGCGCGCACGCGCGCGACCACTTCGCGCACCGAGAAGGGCTTGGTGACGTAGTCGTCCGCGCCCAGCTCCAGCCCGGCGACGCGCTCGGCCTCGGAGCCCTTGGCCGTGAGCATGATGATGGGCGTGCGGCGCGTCTGCGGCTCGCGCCGGAGGCGCCGGCACAGCTCGGTGCCGGACATGCCCGGCAGCATCAGGTCGAGCAGGATGAGCGCGGGCGGGTTGTTCTTGTCGAGGGCGAGTTCCAAACCCTTCTCGCCCGTCCCGGCCACGACCGCACGCAGGCCCTCGCGCTCAAGGTTGTAGCGCAGCCCTTCGGCGATGTCCGGCTCGTCTTCGACAATCAGCACGGGTCTGTTCATTTGTAGCTGTGTTTGATGACGGCGGCCTCGGTCATGTAGACGGTCAGCTCGCAGATGTCCGTGACGTAGTCGGCGATGCGTTCGAGGTGCTTGGCGACGAAGAGGAGGCGGGCGGCGCGCGGCGTGGACGAGGGCTCGGCGACCATCAGCTCTATCAGGCTGTTGAAGAGCCGTTCGTACATCACGTCTATTTCGTCGTCCTGCTCGATGATGCGGCGGGCCGAGGCGGCGTCGCCCTGCGTGAAGGCGTCGAGCGCGCGGCGCAGCATCGAGGAAGCCACGTCGGCCATGCGCGAGAGGTCGGGGTAGTGCTTGAGCCGCGGCTCGTCGTTGAGGTCGAGGGCGACGCGCGCGATGTTGCAGGCGTGGTCGGCGAGGCGTTCGAGGATGGGCGTGGTCTTGGCGACCGAGATGACGAATCGCAGGTCGCGGGCGGCGGGCTGGCGCAGGGCCAGCACGTCCACGCAGAGGCGGTCGATCTCGACTTCGAGGCGGTCAATCGCGTCGTCGCCTTCGAGCACCTCGCGCGCGGCCCCGCTGTCGCGCTCCGTCAGCGCGTACATGGCGCGCAGGAGCGCCCGCTCGGCCTCGCCGCCGAGCACGAGCACGCGGTCGCGCAGCGCGTCCAGCTCCGCGTCGAGCCGCCTGTGGTGGTCCATCTTTAAAAACTCCTCCCCCGGCACAAGTCTAGCACCTTTGACGGCCCGCTCACCCGAAGCGGCCGGTGATGTAGTCCTCGGTCAGCTTCTCGTCCGGGTTGGTGAACATCTTCTCGGTGTCGTTGACCTCGACGAGCTTGCCGAGCCAGAAGAAGGCCGTGCGGTCAGAGACGCGCGCCGCCTGCTGCATGTTGTGCGTGACGATGACGATGGTGTATTGCCGCTTCAATTCGACAATGAGTTCTTCAATCTTCTGCGTCGCGATGGGGTCTAAGGCCGAGGCGGGCTCGTCCATCAGCACGACCTCCGGCCTGACGGCTAGCGCGCGGGCGATGCACAAACGCTGCTGCTGCCCGCCGGAGAGGCCGAGCGCCGAAGACTTCAGGCGGTGCTTCACCTCGTTCCAGAGGGCCGCGTCCTTGAGTGCTTCCTCGACGCGGCCCGCAAGCTCCGACTTCGAGTCCGTCAGGCGGTTGATGCGCAGGCCGTAGGCGACGTTGTCGAAGATGGACTTCGGGAACGGGTTCGACTTCTGGAAGACCATCCCGACCTTGCGCCGCAGCTCGACCACGTCCACGCCCGGCGCGTAGATGTCCTGCCCGTCAATCATGACCTCGCCCGCGGCGCGCGTCCCCGGAATGGTGTCGTTCATGCGGTTGAGCGTGCGCAGGAAGGTGGACTTGCCGCAGCCCGAGGGGCCGATGAAGGCCATGATGACGCGCTCGGGGATGTCGATAGAGATTCGGTAGAGGGCCTGCGAGCGGCCGTAGAAGAAGTCGAGGCCGCGGACGCCGATCTTCGGCGCGGCGGGCTCAGGCTTCTTCGACTCTCGGACGCCCGCGCGGGGCGACATGACCGGGATGGGTGCGGTAGTCATAGCGATTAAAACTTCTTCCGCGTCAGGAAGCGGACCGAGACGTTGATGACGAAGATGAGCGTCATCAGGACGAGGGTGGCGGCCCAGGCTTGCGCGTGCCACTCGTCGTAAGGGCTGACGGCGTAGTTAAAAATCTGGACCGTGAGACTGGCTATCGGCTGGTCGAGGTGGTAGCTGAAGAAGCGGCTGCCGAAGGCCGTGAACAGCAGCGGCGCCGTCTCGCCCGAGACGCGCGCCACGGCCAGCATCGCGCCCGTCGCAATCCCCGAAGCCGCCGCCGGCAGCACGACGCCGGTCGTCACCCTCCACTGAGGGGCGCCGAGCGCGAGCGCGCCCTCGCGCAAGCTCGCCGGGACGAGGCGAAGCATCTCCTCCGTCGTGCGCGTCACGATGGGAATCATGATTATCCCGAGCGCGACGCCGCCCGCCAGCGCCGAGAACTGGCGCATCGGCAGCACTATCAGGGTGTAGACGAAGACGCCCGTGACGATGGAGGGGATGCCGGTCAGGGTGTCGGCGATGAAGCGGACCGCGCCCGCGAACCAGCCGCGCCCGAACTCCGAAAGGTAGACGCCGGCCGCGACGCCTACGGGCAGGCCGATGACGGAGGCGAGCCCGAGCAGGACGAGCGTGCCGAGGATGGCGTTGCCGATGCCGCCGCCCTCGCCGACGGGCTTCGGCGTGTCAATCAGGAATTGGAGGCTTAAAGACGAGACGCCGCGCCACGCGATGTAGCCGAGTATGAGGACCAGCAGCGCCACGCCGAGGAAGGCGCAGGCGGCCGTCAGCGCCGCCATCAACGTGTTGACGGCGCGCCTTCCCGCACTACTTCTGCCCCGAGTTGAATTCATCTTAAGGTTCAAGCCCTCGCCACGCCGCTCGTCCCGCGCGTCACGCTCCAGACGAGGAGCCGGGCCGCGCCGTTGATGACGAAGGTAACGAGGAAGAGCACGAGCCCCAACTCGACCAGCGCGCTCAGGTAGAGGTCGCCGGTGGCCTCCGTGAATTCGTTGGCGATGACGGAGGCGATGGTGTAGCTCGGCTCGAACAGGGAGACGGATATCTCGGGGCGGTTGCCGATGACCATGGTGACGGCCATCGTCTCGCCGACCGCGCGGCCGAGTCCCAAGATAATCGCGCCCGCGATGCCGGGCGCCCCGTTCGCCAGCACGATGCGCGTCGTCTCCCAGCTCGTCGCGCCGAGGGCGAGCGCCGCCTCGCGCTGCGAGACGGGCACGGCCGCCAGCACGTCGCGCACGACGGCCGTGATGATGGGCGTCACCATGATGGCGAGAATCACCCCGCCCGTCAGGAGCCCGATGCCCGTCACCGTCCCGCGGAAGAAGGGGAGCCAGCCGAGCCACGCTTGCAGCGGCGGCCCGACGTGCTCGCGCAAGGTGGGCGCCAGCACGAAGATGCCCCACAGCCCGTAGACGACCGAGGGGATGGCCGCCAGAAGCTCGACGAGGAAGGCGAGCGGGCGCGCGAGGCGGCGCGGCGCCTGCTCGACGAGGAAGATGGCGATGCCGAGCGAGACGGGGACGGCCAAAAGCAGCGCGAGCAGGGAAGAGACGACCGTGCCGTAGACGAAGGGCAGCGCGCCGAACTCGTCCCTGATGGGCTCCCAGTTGCGCCCCGTCAGGAACGGCAAGCCGAATCTCTCAATCGAGAGCCGCGCGTTCGAGCCTATCTCGACGAACATCAGGGCGACGACGACGACGAGCAGCAGCGCGCACAGGAAGAGCGCGCCGCGGAAGACGGCGTCGCCGACGTTGCCGGTCGGCGAGAGCGCGCGCCGCCAGTCCCACGCGCGGAAGCGCGCTCCGTACTCGGAGGCGGGGCTCGGGTTTGTCGGCGCCGGGTTAGACATCACTGTCGGAGCGGCTGGCCGCCGGAGGTCATCGAATTAATCTTGGCCTCCGCGCGCTTGACGATGTCGGGCGGCAGCGGCGCGTACTGCAAGTCCTTCGCAAAAGCCTCGCCGTCGTGGATGCCCCACCAGAGGAAGTCAACGAGCGCACGGCCCTTCGCGGCGTCCTTCTGCTCCTTGTAGGCGAGGACGTAGGTGTAGCTGGAAATCGGGTAGGCGTTGGCGCCGCCCGCATTCGTAATCGAGACGCGGAGGTCTTCGGGCGTCGCGGCCAGGCTTTCGGCGGCGGCGGCCGTGACGGCGTCGAGCGAGGGCTCGACGAAGGCGCCCGAGGCGTTCTTGACGAGCGCGACGGGGAGCTTGTTCTGGACGGCGTAGGCCAGCTCGACGTAGCCGAGCGTGTTCGGCGTGTTCTTGACCTGCCCCGTCACGCCCTCGTTGCCCTTCGCGCCGAGGCCCGCCGGCCACTTCGGCGAGGTGCCCGCGCCGACCTGCCCCTTCCACTCGGGGCTGACCTTCGAGAGATAGTCGGTGAAGACGGCCGAGGTGCCGCTGCCGTCGGAGCGGTAGACGGGCGTGATGTCGGACGCGGGGAGCGAGACGCCCGGGTTGTCGGCCTTGATGCGCGCGTCGTCCCAGCGTTTGATTTTGCCGAGGAAAATGTCGGCCACCACGTCGGGCGAGAAGCGCAAGGGCTGCGAGACGCCTTCGAGGTTGTAGGTGAGGACGACCGCGCCGAGCACCGTCGGGATGTGCAGCAGCTCGCCGGGCGCGCTCTTCAGGTCCTCGTCCTTCATCGGGGCGTCGGAGGCGCCGAAGTCAATCGTCTGCTCCTTGATTTGCTTGATGCCGCCGCCGGAGCCGATGGACTGGTAGTCAATCTTCACGCCGGGGTGCCCCTTGCCGTACTCGCTCACCCACTTCTGATAGAGCGGGTTGGGGAACGAGGCTCCGGCCCCGCGCAGGTTGACCGCGCCGCCGGGGCCTGCGCCCGCGCGCTCGCCGCTGCAAGCGAAGGAGGACGCGAGGCAGAGGGTTATCAAAAGCGCAGTCGTCGCGCGCAGGGCTTTGGCCGTGTGGGTCAAGCGGGTTCAAGGCTCCTCTTCCGATTTTCCGAAAAGAGGGAAGCATGCACGACCCGTGTTACATCCGTCTGAACGGAATCCTAAATCGGCGTTAACAATTCGCCCGAGCGTCGTCAACGGACTCTTAGAAGTTGAGCCGGAGGGCGAACTGTATCTGGCGGTTGGTGCCGAGGCCGACCGTGCGCTCGACGGTCTGGCGCAGGAGGCCGAAGGCCGAGCCGGCGGCCGACTGCGTGTATGGCCGGCCGGGCTGGAGGCCGGAGCCGAGGGTGAAGACGGGCGCCGCCAGCCCGTTCGCCGAGGTCGGGTTGACGGCCGTGAGCGTCGGCAGGCCGACGTTCAGGGACGAGGACGGGAGGGCGAAGTTCGTCTTGTTGAAGAGGTTGAAAATCTCGGTGCGGAATTCGAGCCTCGTCGTCTCGCCGAGCGGGATGCGCTTGTTGAAGATGAGGTCGGCCTGCCAAAAGTCGGGGCCGCGCAGGGCGTTGCGCGGCAGGTCGCCGAACTCGCCCGCCGAGGGGATGGCGAAGGCGGCCGGGTTCAGGAGGTTGCGGTCGTTATTGAGATAAGGGCTGACGCCCGGAATCAGGTTCGGCCGGCGTACGTTGCGCGAGGCGCCGCCGCCGGGGACGTTAACGACCGCAACGAAGCCGGCGGGCAGCGGCGGGGCGTTGTAGCCGGTGACGTTGTTGTTGGCGTCGCGGACGGCTAAAGAACGAGGCCCCGCGAACCTTTTAAAGTCTGCGGGGCCTCGGTCTTTTCTCTTGAAGAGGATGTTGCCGCGTCGCGAGTCGGCGTGCAGAGGCGGTGCCGGAGGTGCATTCGACGCTGCGGCGTTCGAGCGCCGAGCACCGCAAAAGAAGTCGGGTCGCGAAGGATAAGGGGGGCGAACGCGCCGCCTCGGGCCTAAGAGGTTTTCGGCAAGGGGCCTTCAGCCTTCCGCCAGTTCTCTCGGCCGCACGAGCCATTCGAGGCGGCCCGCCCGCGCCTCCGCCCACTTCTCAACGTCGAGCAGGACGCACGCCAGCGCCGCCGTCGTCATGTGCCGCTCCTCGCCGGTCAAAAAAGTCAGCAGCTCTTCCATGCCGGGGTTGTGTCCCACGAGCATCAGTGCGTCCGCCGACTCCGCCTGCGTGACGACTTCGAGCAGGCGCGCGGCGTCGGCCTCGTAGATGCGCTCGTCGTAGAGCAGGTCGGCCGAGAGCCCCGCGGCCTCTCTGACGAGGTCGGCCGTCTGCCGCGCGCGCACGGCGGGCGAACTGAGCATCAGGTCAACCCGCAGCCCCCTCTTCCTGATAAAACGGCCGACGAGAGGCGCGGCCTCCCTGCCGCGCCCGTTCAGCGGGCGGTCGAAGTCCCGAAGCCCTTGTTCCCTCAAACCCGACTCGGCGTGGCGCAGCAGGTAAAGCGTTTTCATGGGCGACAGAGTAACGCATTCTCTGTCACACGGGGGTAACAGGGCTTTCGTGCCCTGGGTGAAAGAACAATCACGCCGCCGACGATTCGCGGCTCCGAAGAATTTCTTTGACAGGCGCGAGGCGGCCGTATTAATCTCCCTCGCTCTTCAAGCGCCCGCTCCGGCACGAGTGGCAGGGAGATTCATCACCACCCTTGCCCCCGAACAGTCTTCGCAGCGAACCCGTTTCTACGACGCAGGCTGTCAAACCCTCCCACCCGGCCGGAGCGAACCGGCGAGCCGCCGCGCCCCGTGCCCCTGAGGAGGCGCGGCCCCGCGGAGAAGTGAACCCTCACCGGCAGGAGTTGCCGGACGGACCTCAACCCCGGCCGCAAAGCACCCTTGCCCCCGCGGCCTAACCCCACCTCAGAGGAGCGAATCAAATGAGAAAACTGGTCATCACCCTGACAATGGTCCTGTGCTTCCTGGCCGCGGGCGCCGGACACAGCGCGAGCCCCCGCGAGGGCTACATCACACCCTTCGACCCCGAGCGGCCGACCGCCTGCGAAGACCCCGCCGTCAAGCCCCTGACGGGCATCGGCTACTCGCGGCACGCCGCCGCCGGGGCCGCGGCGCCGGTCGCGCCGTCGGCCGCGGCCGTGCTCTCCAACAGCGTCTTCGAGAAGTTCGAGCGCTGCCCGTTCGGCGACCCTCTGAACCCCACGTGCTCAAGCATCGCCTCGTGGAAGGACGCCGGCGACCACATCGGCTATTACCGAGACGTAATCTTCTCCGCCAGCACCCTCATCACCAACGCGAGGGACGGCGAGACCTGGACCGCCTCGTTCGTCCGCCCCGACAACTCGCAGATCGGCTTCGGCACCGTCAGCTACGACGCCGACTCCAACTGCTTCAACTTCCCCGCCCGGCAGGTCTGCGGCTCGTCGAGCATCAGGATTCATTGGTACTTCGACAGCCAGTGCTCGCAGACCGGGCTGTGGTTCTTCAGGGCGTTCAACGACGGGGCCAAGTTCGCCGACGTGCAGTTCCAATTCGTGCCGCGGCTCGGGACCGACGACGAACTCGCCGACAAGCTCATCCCCTTCTCACAGGCGGACCCGGCGTGGGCCGCCGAGCCTTACGCCAACATCTGCCACCGGCCGGGCATAAATGATAAGGAGATAGAGTCCTGCACACTAAATCTGCCCGGCCAGGTACCCTGGACGATTGGGCAGAAGGGGTGCGGCATTACGGCCCTCGCCACGATCCTCAGGTATCACGGCGTTGACACCAACCCGAAGAAGCTGAACGACTGGCTCCTGGAAAACGGGTATTACAGGATGAACGGCGAGATCAGCGAGGTGGAGGAGACGGCCGTCCTCTACGCCCAAAAGATGGGCGTCAACATGAGGTTCATTGCCGTCTTCACCGGCAACAGTCGCGGCGCCAGCTCCGAAGTCTGCCGGTACGGGCCGGTGGATGTCAGGGTCAGGGACAACGAGCACTCCGTGGTGGGCATCGGCATGGACGACGCCTCGGGGACCCTTCTCATCCACGACGTACTCGACGGCGGCCGCCGCGGGCTGTCGGAGGATTACGACGGCAAGTTAGACTATTTCACCGTCTACGCGGGCGAGGAGCTGGAGTTTACCGACAACTTCAGCCGCGTCAGCTTCAAGTTCTTCTCGCCCGTCCAGGCGTTCGTCGTCGACCCGCTCGGCCGGCGGCACGGCCTGGACCCGCGCACCGGCGTCAGTTACAACGAAATCCCCGGCGCCTTCTACGGCGCGGTTTCGTCCATCGGGCCCGGCCTGCCCGACAACTACGAGGCGCCGAAACTGCTCGACCTGCCGCAACCCGCCGACGGCTCCTACACGCTCAACGTCGTCGGCACCGGCGCGGGCGCCTACGACGCCGACTTCACCATGTACGACGCCGCCCACGGCCGCTCGCAGCAGCAGTACGTCGGCATCGCCACCGCGCCCGGCGTGGTCCACACCTACCAGGTGGAGTTCTCGAAGGCGGCCGGCTCGGTGCTCGTGACCGGCGGCGGATTCGACGGGGGCGGCCAGCGCCCGCGCGACGTGAACAAGTTCCTGAGCTACGCGCAGCCGGCGGCCTCCAACACCGCGCTCCCCGCCGGGACGACCTCCTACCAACTGCTCGTCTTCTACGGCCGCGGCGTCATCCCCTCGACGTTCAGGGCGCAGCTCAACGGCGCCGATGTCACCTCGCTCTTCAGCCCTTCACCCGGCGGCAGCCAGGCCGTCAGGCTCCCCCTGCAAAGGGGCCGCAACGTCTTGCAGCTCTCGATTGACGGCAACCTCCCGAGCCGCGTCGCCGCCGACTCCGACCGGCTCGTCTTCGACGTGCCGTAGGCCGTCGGACACGCCGCCCGTCCTTAACTGAACAGAGAAGCCCGCGCCGGTAACACACGTCAACGGCGCGGGCTACTTTTATAGGCATCAACGCGGCGTTAGATGAGAGGCGTGAGAACGACGCCCTTACTTCCGGCAGAGGGTCGCGCGTCATTTCCTGAGGCCCGACAACAGGTCGTGGAGCAAGCGGGTCGCGGGCGAGCAGGGTGCGCACCTGATCTCCGTGTCGGACAGGGACATGAGTTTGCCGCTCTCCCTCACGACCCTCGCGTCGGCAGGGTATAAGTTATATGTCCTCCGCTTCTCCTTACCCGCCCCGGCGCCCTGCGCGACGCCCACCACGAGCCTCAGCCGCCCCTCCTTGTCGGGCTCGTGCTTCAGCTCGTAGACGCGGTCGAGCGGGACGCTGAAGCTCTCGTCCGAGACGCGCACGCCGGTCCGCGTGGTGTTCGACGTGAAGCGCAGCACCAGCCTGTCCTTAGTGATGACTATCTCGCCGGGGTTCAGGTCGTTGTCGGGGCCGTTGTCGCTCTTCCCGGCGAAGACCTTCCGGTGGTGCGCGACGGGGAAGCTCAGCGTCTCGCCGAGCGCGACCGCCTTCAGCATGTGAGGGACGGCCTTCTCGTACTCGTTCGTCTGGTAGTAGACCTTCCCGAGCAGGAGGTTGGCCCGCGGCTGGTCGGGGTCGGTCTTCAGGACTTCGAGGCACGCCGCCGAGGCCCGGTCGTAGCGCCGCTGCCCGTAATCGGCTTCGGCGCGGCCGACCAGTTCCTCCGCGGTCGGCGGCCTCTCCTCCGCCGGGGCGCGAGGCGCGGGACCGACCCCCAGCGTCACACCCGGCCGCGACCCGCGGGCGTCAGCCTGCGACCCCGGAGACTTCGCCCGTCCCGCCTGTTCGCCGCGCGGCGGCGCTCCGGCCCCCGGCGGCGACTCCGCCGACAGGTCAATCTTCTGGGACAGCGGTTCGACCCCTGTGAACGCCTTCTGCACGCTCACCTTGAGCAGGTCGTAGAGTTGGCCGCAGGGCTCGACCACGTCCGTGGTCTTATTCTGCGCATACTTGCGGGCCCACTCTCGGAAAGGCTTTCGGCGGATGACCGCGTCAACGAAGGCGTGCAGGTCGCTCCGGGTAAAAGGGTCGCCAGGCTGGTTGGTAAGCAGGAGGTCAGACTCGCCCGTCCTGCTCGACTCGGCGAGGCGGGCGGTGGCGTCCGCCCAGCCCTTGGGATAGCGCACGAGCCGGCCGCGCTCCGCGAGGTACTCCTCGGTAATCTTCTGGAGGTAGCTGATCTGGCGCTCGTACTTCGGGCGGTTGTAGCGCAGCCCGGCCTTCTTATTCTCGGCCAACTGCTTCAGGTAGAAGAGCACCTGATCGCCCTGGATGAGGTAGTCGTAGATGACCTTGTGCATCCGGCTCAGGCGCTCGTAGTGCGCGGCCCTGTGCTCCTGCCTGACCTTGTTGGCGCAGTCGAACGTCAGGTCAACGAAGACGCGCGCCACCAGCGACGCGGGCACCCGCCACGACGCCATCTCAAGCCAGAGCAGCGCGATCTCGTCCATCTTGAACAGAAACTCGTTCCGGGCGATGTGGAAGGCCCTCGGCAGCGCCCCCTTGTAATAGGACTCCATGGCGGGCGGCAGCCCCGCGTCTTTGACGAAGGCGTCGTAGAGGTAATCGACGGCCGCGATGTCCTTGTCTTCGTCCGTGAACTCCTCGAACGGGAACTTGAAGGGCAGCCTCTCCGTCGCCTCGAACACTTGGCCGGCGTCGAAGTTGAACTCCATCTTCCAGCCCTCGAAGGCCGCGGGAACAATCTTCATCAGCCGGGAGAGCGCCGCGTTAAAGCGGTTCACCCACGGCTCGATCAGCGGCCGGTATTGCGCCGGGTAGCCGAGCGGGCCGCCCCGCATGACGACTATCTTGCCGAACAGCATCCGCGAATATTGCGGGGGGAGCTTGTTGCTCTTCAGCGCGCCATCGACCTCCGAGGAGAGGGCCGCCATCTCACCGTAGAAAAACTCGTTCTCGTCGAAGAAGTGGGAGGTGGGGATGTGGTCTTCGGCCAGTTTGGAGAACTCTTTCGAGGTCGCCGACAGCGCGCGGTAGTCGTCGGCGATCTGCGACCAGTTCTCGGTCTGCGGCAGGTGCTCAAGGTACATCTGCTGGAAGATCATGTAGAGGCGCAGGAGGAACATCACCTTGAACACCTGCACCCTCTCGCCGTCACGGTTCGGCAGCTCGACGCGGCGCGTCTGGTTATACAGAAGCGCGCGGCCCCGACCCGCGACGCCCGGCAGAGCGCGCGGCCTGCTCTTCACCGCCTGCATATTGCGCCCGGCCTTCGCGTGGGTGCTGGCGGGGAGCACCGTTAGGAGCGTCAGGAGGGCGAGCGGCACTAAAATATACTTGCGAGAGAGCTGAAGGCGGCTCATAGACCATCCTCCGGGGGGCGGAATTCTTGCGCGAGGGAAGGGCGGCGCGGGCGAAAAAGATTCGGGTTGCGTGAGGCCGACAATGTAGAGCCGTTGCCGGCAGGTTTATTCGGTGAAAAGCGGGCGTACTCTATTACGTTTAATTCCCATCGTCAATACTGAGGACGCTGCGCGCCGCCGGACGAACGTCGGTCGAGCCTGACGAGTGGAATTACTATTGACAGGCTGCAAAAGGGGGCGTATTGTGTGCCCGCCCTCTCGAACCCCCTAAAGGATTCTGGAGAGCGAACGAGGCCGCCGGGGAGCGAGGCTCCGGCGGTCTCGCTGTTTATGCACAGAGAGCGTGAAGAGAAGATGAGAGCGCGTTTGCAAACACAGGCCGCCACGGCCGCGCCGCGAGGTGCTAAGACATCGGACCCGGCGGTCGCGCAGGCGAGGGACTCTGTGTTCAGCCGGAGGCGGCAGGATGTCGCCGGCCGGGCGGTCTCCGAGGGCGCTCTCTCCTCCACGCCGCCGCGCGCAGCCTCCACGACTGCTCCGGCGGGAGCGCCGCGGGTCGTCAACGAAGTGCTGAGTGCCGCGGGGGCGCCTCTGGAATCTTCCACGCGTGCGCTGATGGAGTCCCGATTCGGCCACGACTTCAGCCGCGTGAGAGTTCACGCGGACGGGAAGGCCGCCGAGTCCGCGCGCGCCGTCAACGCGCGGGCCTACACCGTGGGCCCGAATATAGTCTTCGGCGCGGGCCAGTACGAGCCGTCTTCGATCAAAGGCCAACGCCTGCTCGCGCACGAACTGGCGCACACGGTTCAGCAGGGCGGGGCCGATGCCGGAGGTGAAACCGCCTTGCGCGGCCATCAGGGCGCGGGCGGCAACAGTGCCGAGCGTGAAGCCGAGCAGGCTGCGCAGGCCGTCACGGGCGGGCGGCGCGTGGGAAGTATCTCCCCCACTACGCCGCGCATCGCCCGCGAGAAAAAAGCCGCGGGCACGGTGGAGGCGCTGCCGGGCTATCCAAACTGGACCTACGTCGTGTACGCGGGTGAGGTCCGGCTGCGCTATTACGACCCCGGCCCGAAGGGACAGCCCGAAACGCAGATCGGAACCATCCCCTGGGTGACGAACAATCCCGGTAACATGGGCGTCATCCCGAACGTGAAGACGGAGGAAGGCAAGACGCCCGACCCGAGTCTGGCGGCCATCCCCGAGAAGTGTAAGAACGCGGCCGCGAAGCCGGAAGAGAAAGTGACCGAAAGCTCCATTCAGGCGCTGCCGCTCAAACTCGGGGCGATAGGTCTCTACAACTGCCGCTACGCCGTCTTCCCGACCTTGCAGAAAGGGATGGACGCGCTCCTGCCTTACCTGCGTGCGCTCGCGACGAAGAGCAAGAAGCCCGACATGACCGTCGAAGAGGCTTTCAGGAATTTCAAAGGGCTTGAGCCGAAAGAGAAAGAGGCTTTGGAAAAGGGGGGGCCGGACCCGCGCGTCGAGTACGTCCAGTCGATCAAGGATTACATGTTCAACACGCTGATGCAGGTCGAAGCGATGGAGGGCGGCGGCGAGGTCGGCGACCTCGACCCGGCGCAGTTGAAAACTTTGACCGCGGAGGTGAAGGGGCGGATCAAGAAGTTGATGAGCACGAAGATCACGGATGTCAGGGCGGACGACACCGACCTCTACTACGGGCTCAAGGGGCTGGTCAGGAAGGAAGGCATCAACGCGCCGCCGGGCCTGCGCTTCACTTGCAGCGGCTTCGACGCGACCTTGAATCCGCCCAACCTCTACGACGGGAAACAGAAGCAGATTATGAAGAATTTGAAGGAGTCCGCCGACGCCAACGCCAAGCTGCGCTCATTCCTCGATTGCAAGTAGGCGCGGGCTCCCCGCCCGGCCTTGAGCGTCTCACTTTGAATGGCCCGCTTGTCGTCAGGCGGCCCGCGTCAGGAGCCGCACACGGCCGCGCCGCCAGAGGTCAGCGCCTCCCCTCAAGGTACTGCGCGGCGCAACGCCTGATGATAGCTTCGGCCTCCTCCTCGGGCATGTAGCCTGCGTCGTAAGGCGTCTTCCCGTAACTCCCCTCGACGTAAAACCCGCGCCCGGAATCCCATATGTATACGGGGTCGAGCCGCGGGTCCTCCGATACCGAGAAGGCCCAGTAAGCCCACCTCGCGCGGAAATAGAATTGGTTCCCGCCGACGGTGCCCCAGCCCTGCATGGGGCAAGGCCCTCCCAGGAATTCTATGCTCAGCTCGTCTTCCGTCATACATGCTACCGAGGCCGCGCGGCGTCCGCTTGCTCGACTACGTCGCCAGAATCAGGGCCGCCTTCAGAAATAGACCTCCCGTACGTCGGACCGCCCAGCGCACGCCCGCGAGGAAAGCGAAGACCAGTGAAGAGGATGGAATCTTTCATCAGGGGGTGAGATTCTGCGACTCCGGGGCCTGATTCAAGGGGGCCGCGGGCGCGGCCGTCAGCCGGGAGCGTTCAATACTGTCGAGACACAGGTGCAATAAGTAGAAGGCACGGAGGACGCCGCCCGGCACACTCTTACGGTCCGCCAGCGATAAAGCCCGGAGGCAATCGGCCAGCGTGACGAGTTCGCTGGAGCGTAAGGATTGGGCCTCGGCCTCGAACGCGCTCGGGTCAACGCGGCCCGAGGCCGTGCCGCGCTCGGCGAGCGATTGCAGTTCGCCCGCGAGGGCTTCGATGCGCGAGGCGAGTGAATGTCCGGCCGGTGGGGCGCCCGGCCAGCCGGAGGGCTGGTCTTCGGGGTAAACGTCGTCGTCGAAGCTCGAACGGTCGGGCTCCGCGGTCGCCCTCTCGGGCGTTTGCGCCGCGCGGGTTTCCAGACTCAGGTGGAGGAGGCGCGGGAGCGCGGGTGACTGCGCGCCGAAGAGCGTGACGGGCCGCAGCGCCAACTCCCCGTTCCTGACGGAGAGGCGAGCCAGCACCGCTTCTACCGGCGGGGACTGGCGGTCGAAGCCTTCCAGAATCTTGACGGCCCTCTCGTTCTCTTTATCGAACGGCAGCCTGAGAGGGAGTTGACGCCCGCCCTCGTCCGCGACCTGCCAGTCGAAGACCTGCGCGACCTCGTCGAACGTTCTCGCCCCCCAGCGGTGCGGCCGAACCACTGCGAGGTCGCGTTGCGGCTGCCGCTCTTCGAGCCCGCACGCGAGCGTCGTGACGGCGTAGGCGCGCAACGCTTCCCAGTCGCGGAATGAGGACTGCGCGAAGTCGAGTCGGTGCGGCTCCGACGGGCCGAGCAACACCGCGCGGGTTTGGGGCGAGCCGGAAAGCCTGCCCTGATGGTTGCGCCGCGCGTGCATCAGCTTGAAGCGGCTCTCGGACGCCTGCGCCGGACTAGCCAGCCCCGCCCACGGCATCTCCTGAAGGAAGCGCGCCTGCGGGTCGAAGCCGCCGCCGGGCCGCGCCTCGGACCACGAGTACCAGCGGCGCGTCGCCTGCTCCCAGAAGTGGAGCGTCAACCCGGCGTAGCCCGACAACGTCTGCCACCTCTCGGCGCCGACCCCCGTCAGCTCAAGCGCCCCGACCTCCTCGTAGCGCGTGCGGTGCACGCCCGTCAGCCCGACCCCCGGACTCGCGCCCCCATTCTCTAAAGCGCGGCAGAGCGCGTAGGCGCGCGCCGCCGCCAGCAGCCACGCGCGCTCGTCGGCCCGCGCGTCGCGCGCGAGCGCCAGTGCGACGCCCTCGCCCAGACCGCGCAGAGCCAGCGAGAGGCGCGGCAGATCCACGCCGAGCGCGGAGACGGAGAGCGTGCTGAATCGGCCGCGCGTCATCGGCGAGAGGTGGCTGATGCCGACCTCGACGCACGACTCAAGCAGGGTGCGGGCCGCGGCGACGACCTCCGCGCGGCTGCGCGGCGCCCCGCCCGACTCGCGCAGGGCCGGGGTCTCCTGCTCGTAAATCCTGAACGCGCCGAGGTCCGCGCCGCGCGCCCGCATGTACGCGAGGGCGGCGGCGACGCGGTGAGCGCACACGTCGGCCGAGCGGCACGAACAGATTCCGCCCGCTACGCACGCGCCGCTCAGGAAGCGGACCGTCCGGCCGCCGCTCGGGAAGCTGACGACGAGGAGGTGCGGCTGCTCTTCGACCGCGCACTCGGGCTCGCAGGCGAGCAGCTCGAAGGCCGCGCGCACGACCTTCCTGCCCGCCGCCTTCGTCAGCTCCTCCGGCGAGAGATTCAATAAACGCTCGAAAGGTCGAACGTCGTCGGCCTTCTCAACGTCTTCGGCCGCGCCGCCCGCTTCCGGCCCGTCGCCTTCGCCGCCGCCAGACTCCTCCGCCCGCCTGCCGAGCCACAGGCAGGCGATGATGGTGTGGCGGCAAGCCTCCTTCGCGGGGCAGGAGCAGGCGGCCTTCGTGATGCCTTCGCCGCGCACCTCGACTCTCGCGTCCGCGACGCGGAGCGTGACCGCTTCCGCCGACACGGAAGTTACTTCGACCTCGATGCCGCCCTCCAAATCCTTCCTCGCGCGGCGCACGAGGCCCTTCGACGCGAGTGCTTCCAGCGCCGCGTCTTCGAGCAGCGCGCACCGGGCGCAGAGCAGTCTCAGGAAATCGCCTTCGCCAGCCATTCGGCCAACCTCCCCGGCGTCAGCGCGGCAATCTCCATCCCGCGCGCGGCAAGCTGCTCGGCCATATGAATGTCGTAAGACGGGTTCGCCGCCTCGTCCAGCGCCGCGAGGCCGAGGAGCCTGACGCCCGCCTCGCGCATCCGCCCGCAGGTCGTGAGCAGGCGCGCGGGCGAAGCGCCCTCGGCGAAATCGCTGACGAGAATCATGACCGTGCGGTGAGGGTTCGTGACGAGCCCTTCGCAGTAGGCGAGGGCGCCGCCGATGTCCGTGCCGCCGCCGAGCTGCACGCTCATCAGGACTTCGACGGGGTCGTCCACGTAGCCGGTGAGGTCGACGACCGACGTGTCGAAGGCGACGAGGTGAACCCTCAACGAAGGCAGGGCCGACAGAATGCCCGCCATCACCGCGCTGTGAATCACCGAGCCCGCCATGCTCCCGCTCTGGTCCACGCAGAGGATAACGTCCCACGGCAGGCGCCTCTCGACGCGCGAGAAGAAGCGCAGCTCCTGCGGGACGAGCCGCCCGCGCTCCGGGTCGTAGTGCTTGAGGTTGCGCCTGATGGTCTGCCGCCAGTCGAAGTTCTGCGCCACGCGCATCGGGCTGTGGCGGAAGCGGTTGAGTCGGCCCCACAGCGTGCGCCTGACCTCGCTTTCGAGCTTGCGCTTCAGCTCCTCGACGACCTCGCGGACGATGCGGCGGGCCGCGTTCAGGACTTCGCCCTTCATCAGCCCGCGGAACGTGAGGACCATCTTGAGCAGGTCCATGTTGGGCGTCAGCTTCTCAAGGACCTGCGGGTCCGAGATGAGTTCCGTCATCCCGTAGCGGTCGAGCGCGTGGCGCTGGACGACTTCGACCGTCTCGCGCGGGAACAGCTCGCGCACCTCGCCGAGCCACTGGGGGACGTTCAACTGGCTCGGGTCGAGCGTCCCCCCGCGCTTCTCCCTCTCGCGGACGCCGCGGCCCGCGTACTCGCGCTGGTAGAGGTAGTCGAGCGCGCGCTCAAGGCGCGAGGCGCGGCCCCGCAATTGCGCGAACGGCAGGTTCTTCTCGGCGAAGCGGCCGAGGACGAGCCGCCAGCGGACTAAGGATTGGTCGTCGTCGCGTCGTTCCATGTGAAGGCCGTCGGCTAACTCGCCGCCCACTCTCCGAGCCCGTCGCGGTCGAGGGATTCGCGCATCAGCCTGTCCACCCGGACGCCGAGCAGCACGTCCGACTCGCTCACTTGCGGCGTGTAGAGCCCGCCCAAGTGCTGCCGCCCGTAGAGCGCGGCCACCCCTTGCGCGACGCGGTCCGTCTCGCGCGGCGTCAGGTCCGCGAACGCGAGCCGCAGCTCCGGCAGCGCGCGCAAAAACTCCTCCTCGCCCCAGCCCGACAGACGCCTGTCGATTGATTCCAGCACGCCCTTCAAACTCCACGACGCCTCGCGGCACGTACTTAAAAGCCCGCTCAGAAAGTCGAGCCCGGAGCTGTCGAGATTCGCGTCGAGAAGCCCAATCAACTCGTCTTCCGCGAGGCGGCCCGCGCCGAACAGGAGGCCCGCGACGCCGCCCGCGACGTGCGCCGCACAGGGCGTGACGGAGGCCGTCCTTTGCAAAGCGTCGTAAAAAAGCTCCGCGTCGAACAACTCGTCGCGGCCCCCGCTCAACAGCTCGCGGACGGCGTTCAGGTGTTCGAGCGCCCTCTTGTGCTCTTCCGGCGGCGAGGCGGCCAGCGTCGGCAGCAGGTAGCAGGCGCGCGCGTAAGCGGCGGCCGCCAGCCGCGGCACCGCCTCAAGGCGGTGGGCCTCAAGCGGCTCCCTCGAATCCCAGAGCAGGCACAGCTCGCCGACGGCTTCCGACGCGGAGACGAACGAAGTGTCCTCGGCGACGTTCGCTTCGATTAACCGCAGGAGGCGTTCGCCCACCTGGCGGTGAAGGCCGAGGCGGCAGGCGGTGACGAGCACGCGGACGGCCTCGACCGCCGAGCGCGACCGGCCCTCCTCTTCTAACTCCTCGACGCGCTCGCCGAGCACCGTCAGCGCCGCCTCTTCGACCGTCGAGCCGTAGACAGAATGCTCTATCAGCCTGCTCTCCGTCTGCGGCGACCAGCGGTACTCCCAGTGTTCGTGCCTGCGCTCAAGGCCGACGCCGCGCACGAAATCCGGCCCGGCCACGGGGAACGCGAACGGCACGTCGAGGAAGCACAGGCTGTGAAGGAAGCGGCTCGAAAGGCGGTGGGCGGCCTTGCGGTAGATGTCGAGCGCGAGCCGCTTCGGGGCCGAGTCGGTAATCTTCAGGCGGAGGCCCGCGGCCCTCCGGCGGAAGTCGTCCACGATGGGCGGGACGCCGACGCCCGCCGGCAAATCACCGACGGCCCGCCCGGCGAGCACGCCGTAAACCAGGTCCATCAGAAGTTGCCCTTCGCCGTCCATCGCCCCCTTGACGAAACAGCTCCGCACGGCGTCGAGCAGGTCTTCGCGCGTCGGCCCTCCGGCGTGCCCGCGGAAGCGGGCGAGCCTGCGCGCCTGTTCGAGCGCGGCGATTTCGTCGGCCGCCGAGAGCTTCGGCCCCACGTCGCGCTCGCGCGTCAGGTGGCCGACTTCGACGAGGACGCGGCTCGCGGCGTCGAGCGCGCCCGCCCCGCCTTCGCCGTTCACGTGCTGCCAGAGCCGCTGGTAGTAGTCGGGCGAGGGCATCCCCGAAGCGTAGCCGTTGAGCTTGTCGAGCTGGTCGAAGCTGTAGCGCGTGAGCACGGTCTGCGAGTTGACCTTGGCGGCGGCGGGCCGGGCGCGGCGCTTCGGGCTTTCGAGGATGAGTCGAGGCAGCGCGGCCGTGTGGAAGCCGCCCGTGACGACGACCACGGGCCGCCCGTCGTCGGCGGACTCCAACTCTTCGACAATCGCTTCGGCCATCGCGCGCTCGCGCGCCAGCGTGCCGTCGCGCTCCAGCGTCTCGGGCGAATAGTCGAGGCGGGCCATGAAGCAGTAGGCGGCGACGCGGCGGACGAATTCGTCGGTCGGGAGGGAGGAGAAGGGGGCTTCAAACAGGTGGTCCCAGAGGTCGTCGTGGTCGCGGCATCCGGCCTTGCGCGCGAGCGCGGTGACGTACCGGCTGTGCTTCAGGTAGCTCTCGTCCTGAAGCGAGCGCGGCGCGTCGGGCTGCGCGTCGTGGGCGGGGACGTGTTCGGCGATGACCTGTTCGGGGTACGTCAGGTCTATGAAGCGGAGCCGCGCGCCGGCCTCGGCGCCCGCGCGCAGGGCGACCAGCTCGGGCGAGTAGTCGCAGAAGGGGTAATAGCCGGAGAAGCGGGACGGCTTCGTCTGTTCGTCAACGTAGGTCGTGTAGACGGCGAAGGGGGCGCGCGTCTCGGGGCTGAGGATGAAGGGGATGAGGGGCGTGATGTCTTCGGGCCCTTCGATGAGCACGGCGCGCGGGCGCGCGCTTCGTATCAGCTCGCGCGCGTGCCACGCGCAGGCGGGGCTGTGGTGGCGGACGGGGAAGAACCGCACCGGGCTGCCGCCGAGGGCGCTTAAAAATTCATCGAGCTCGGTTCGCGCGTCGCGCCCGGCCTCGCTCACTGCAACCACTTCCTGGCCTTGTAGTAAGCCTTCCAGGCGTCGCTGCGCTGCGCGCGGGCTTTGACGACGACATCGAAGTAGTGCTTGAGCCGCTTGGCGTCTTCGGGGTTGTCCTTGAGCACGGTGCCGACGAGGTTGCGGACGACGTGTTCGCACTCGACGCGCCCGCCGCCGAAGTGGCAGGCGTCGAGCCCGGCGGAGACGCCGACCGAGACGGCCTCGGCCGTTGACATCACGGTGGAGGGGCGCTCGACGGTCATGCCCTCCTGCGTGCGCCCGGCGCGCAGGTCGTGGAAGGTGGTGACGAGGAGGTCGAGCACGTCGAGGGGGACCGTGACTTCGGCCTCGGCCTCGGCGAGCAGGTGCTCGGTCTGCCGCATGACGAGCCTGAGTTCGAGCTCGGGGTCGGCGATGGGGTTGACCGTCTCGAAGTTGAAGCGGCGCTTGAGCGCGCTCGACATCTCGTGGACGCCGCGGTCGCGGATGTTGGCGGTGGCGATGACGTTGAAGCCCTTCTCGGCGAAGACGACCGCTTCCGCCTCGCCGAGCTCGGGGACGAGCATCACCTTGTCGGAGAGGATGCTGACGAGCGAGTCCTGTATCTCGGGCGGGCAGCGCGTGATCTCTTCGAACCTGACGAGGCGCCCTTCGCTCAGGCCCGTGTAGAGGGGCGAGGGGACGAGCGCGCGGCGACTCGCGCCCTCGGAGAGCAGCAGCGCGAAGTTCCACGAATACTTGATGGCGTCCTCGGTCGTGCCGGCCGTGCCCTGAATCGTGTTGGTCGAGACGCCGGAGACGGCCGCGGCCAACAGTTCGGAGAGCATGGACTTGGCCGTGCCGGGCTCGCCGACGAGCATCAGGCCGCGGTTGCCGGCGAGCGTGACGATGCTGCGCTCGACGAGCGCGTCGTCGCCGTAGAACTTGGCGGTGACGACCGTCTCGGCCTTCCGGCCGCCCCACTCGTGCGTGAGCGCCGCGCCGTCGGAGCCGAGGATGAAGGCGCGCACCGCGCGCGGCGAGAGCCGCCAGCCGGGCGGGCGCGGGTGGCGGTCGTTGGCGGCGAGCGCGTGCAGCTCCTCCGCGTACTGCGTCTCGGCCGGCGGGCGGACGATTCCTCTCGGCGCGTCTGTTGATGCCATCGGTTAATACTCGCTCTTCTTCTCCCAGTCCGGGTCGTAGCCCGTCCCCTGGGCCGCGACGGAGCGCATGTCGTTCCAGACTTCGCTCAGGAGCACGGGCGGGACTCTCCAGAGGGGCAGGCTGCTCGCGCTTGAGTAGTAGCCGCCGGGCTGCTCGCCCATGGCGCTGAAGGAGAGCGACTTGAGCGCCACCGTGCGGTTCTCTTCGGGCAGGCCGTTGCCGGTGAACTCGATGAAGGCTTCGAGCCGGAGGCCGGGGAACGTCTTCTTGTAGAGGTAGAACCAGCCGGCGTCTTCGGCCTGCCCGCGCGTGTAGCCGAGCGCCGTCGCGCGCCCGCGCAGCTTGAAGGTTTCGATGAGGTGCCCCTCGAAATCTTTTATCTCCGTCTCGCGCCTCCGCTCGTCGGCGAGCACGTAGTCTTCGCGCCCGAACTGCTCGAAGAGCGGCGCGACCTCGTAGTCGGCGAAGTGCGCGAGCCACGCCTCGGCCTGCTCCTTCGGGAGCGTGCGCGAGTGCGCGAGGCGGAGCCGGGTGTCGGGCGTTAAAGCGACCTCCTCGTCACGCGCGTCGGTCAGGGTGCCGTCGGAGAGCGGGCGGAAGCTCAAGCCGGCCCCGCCGCCGTCGCACACGACCCAGATGAGGCTCTGGCAGTATCGGCCGACGACCGGGTGACGGTTGAGGAACGTGTCCCAGTCGCGGAAGGTCCACTCGCGCTGCGTGCACATCGCTTCGTAGAGGCGGTCGCGCTGGAGCGCCAGCAGTTGCTTCAACCCCTTCTTCGCGTCGGCGAACAGCTTCTTCGCCTCTTTGACTTTCTCCGCGTCCGCGTCCTTGCGCGCGTCGGGCAGCGACTTGAGCTTCTTCCCCGTCTCGTCGGCGAGGACGAAGTTGAACTTGGAGTCGAGGCTCGCCTTGAAGCGTCTCGCGCCGTAGTCGAACTGAAGCTCGCCGTTCGGCTCGAAGCCGAGCGTGGGGACCGTACGGTCCGCCAGCTCGTCGAGCGTCCAGCCCTTGCGCTCGGCGAGGAGTTGGACGTGCTTGGCCGCCTCCTCCTGAATGCCCCTGGTGCGGAAGCGGTTGGCGACCGCGAGGAGGGTCTGCGTCGCGGCCGGGTCGTCAACTTCGGCGAGCAGGCGCACGAGCGCCTTGCTCTGCGCGGCGCGCGTCCCGTGCCACTCCTTCAGGTAGTGGGCGACGACGGGCACGGCCGCCGCGCCGCAACACGCGGCGGCGAGCGCCAGCATGCCCTTCTCGTTAATGGCGCTCCCTTTGCACTGACGCAGCAGGCCGTTCAGTATCTCGCGGTAAAGCTGCTCCTCCGTCTTGCCCGACTGCGCGTAGTAGCGAATGTTGGCCGCGGCCTGCTTCCGCGCCAGCGGCTCGACCTCCTCCGGCGTATGACACAGCGTGTCCTGCGCGACCCAGCTTTCGAGCACGAACTGCCCCAGCCGCTCGCGCCCCGTCCGTTCAAACATCGAGCAGAAGCGGCGCAGCATGGGCGAAGGCTCGACCTGCTTCTGCCGGAGGCTCTGGACGACGAACCACTTGAGCACGTCGGCGCCGACCGCCTCGCCCGTGTCGGCCCACGCGACCGACGGCATCAGGTCGAAGGCGAGCCACGCGGGAGCGGAGGCCCCGGCGCGGGCGAGGCCGGCGCGCGCCTCGTCTTCGAGCTTCGAGCGGTCGAAGTATTCGTCGGTCGAGGCGCCGAGCTTTTCGAGCGCGCGCAGCAGGGCGTCCTTGACCGTCTCGCTCTTCTCTTTACCGAAAGCCTTCCTGAGCGGTTCGACGGCCCGCTCTTCGCCGAGCCGGGCCAGCCAGTCGGCGGCGACGGTACGCACCCCGGCGTCGCGGTCGCCGAGCGCCTTCACGATGCGCTCGAACCTGTGAGGCTCTTTTTCGAGGCAGAGCTGGGCCGCCGGCCTGTCGGTCTTGCTCGGCCCGAGCGCGAGGCCCCACACGCGCTCAATAAGTCGGAGGGGCACACGGGGGAAAGTCTGGAGCAGCGCCAGCGCGACCGTGCGCGAACCCGACTTGGCGTCGTCGCCGAGCGCCTCTCTGAGCACGCTCATGTTCTCCGCCAGGTACGGCCACACGTCCTCGTCGCGGGCCATGAAGGGCTTGAGCGGCTGCGCATAGCGGTGGTTGAAGAGGATGTTGATAATTTCGCTCTCACCCATGCCGAGGGTGCGCATGACGGCGGCGAGCGTGCGCAGGTCCGGCCGCGGCGAGCCGGGGCGCTCAAGGTGATGCATCTGGCCGCTGATGTGCCAGATGAATTGGCCGCTCGTGACCATGGAGACCCAGCGCACCGCGTGGATGAGCTTGAATTCCGGGTGGGCGAAGAGTCTCGCCGTCAGGCCGGACGCGACGTTGTCTATGTAGTTCAGCTTGTAAGGGTGGTTATGACACTCCCTGGCGTTGCCCCTTTGGAGGAGCGAGAAGAACTGCTCCGCGGCCTCGGGCGGGAGGGAGGGCGGCTCCTTGAGCCACGGGTTCTTGTCCTTATATTTCTCGTAGTGCGCGCGCATCACGCCGTTGTATTCGTCGAGCGCCTGCCGGAACTCCTTGAAGAACTCGGCGCTGAGCGGCGCCTCAGATTCGACGACGACCGGCGGGAAGGTCGGCAGCTCGACCCCGGACTCCGTCGTGCATTCGTCGGCGAGGTTCGGGGCCAGGAGCCTCTGAATCAGCTCGCGCACCTTCGGCGCCTTCTCGGCTTCGAGCCGCGAGTTGAGGAACGCCGAGGCGTCTTCCCCGGCCAACTCCCGCAGCAGCTTGACCGCGTGGAAACGCTCCTCGGAGCCGGCCTCGACCGCCTTCTTTTCTAAAAGCTGTGCGGCCTCGGCGGGGCAACCTTCGAGCAGCGCGGAGGCGGCGGCGCGCGCCAGCTTCGACGAAGAACAGGCGAGCGCGACCAGCACGTCGCAGAAAGGCTCAGGCGGGACGCCGCGCTCCTTGAGCAACTCCATCGCGTGAAGGCGCTGTTCGCTGCGCGGGTGGGTGAGTGCTTCGAGGACCACTTGCCTGTGGCCGACGCTGTAATCGTCGAAGCCGCCGAAGCTGCTCAGGCTGCCCGAGTAAGACCGCGCCCAGTAGTCGTTCGGGTCGGCGAGGTAGGTCGCGCGCGCGACGGCGCCCGCGTCGTGGCCGGCCAGTTGGAAGACCGCTTCGAGGGTGGAGACGGGGAAGGTGTCTCGGGCGTTGTCGCGCGACTTGGCGAGGGCCATCAGGAAGGGGTAAAAATCGGTCCCGGCGTCGAGCGCGATTCTAGGGTTTTGCCGCGCCGTGAGCCCCCTGCACACGGCCATCTCGCTGTAGACGCGCGCGAGCCTGTAAAAGAGTTGCGCGTCCGCGGCGCTCACCTGCGCGAGAAAGCGCGAGTGTCGGGGGTGGTAGAAGCTGTAGGTCAAAGCGGCGGTGGGTTGGGGCAGCAGCGCGGGCAACTCCGCGAGGACCGCCTCGTCCTCGCCCGAGGCCGCGTAAACGGTCAGGCGTTCGGCCAACTCCTGCTCGCCGCCGGTCAGGTCCTTGAGGTCTTGCGCGAGGAACGCCAGCAGCTCCGACGATAAACCCGACTGATTCACGGCGAGGCTTCTCATCGTGTGCCCCCCGTCGGCGATTGCCAACCCTGATTTAATCTTAGCCCACCAGTTTGTCATGGCTACTCCGAAAAGTGCGGCACTCTTCCTGCACGATGTTGACGGTGCTCTCGGCTGAGGGGGTTGATGTGTGTCTTCGGATACAGCCGCGGGCGGAGAGGTGAATGTGACGCTGCGCAGGCCCCGTCTTGTTTAGCGGTAAAGACTGAGAGGTGACCCGTCACCGGACGCGCCACAACCGACGTTTATGGCGTAATTTCAAGGTAATCAATCAAAATGGATGTTGTCAAGATTTTATATCGGCGCGGTAAACTACCCCGCCCCTTTCTTCTCGCCCAGCACCAGCTTCAGCTCCCACTCGGGGTCGGCGAACTCGTCGCGGACTTTTATCAGCAGCCATTGCCGGTCGCGCCCGCCCATCCTGATTAGCTTGAACCCACCGCGCAGCTTACGCCCGTGGAAGGTGAGGCCGAGGCTCCCGCCGTCGAGTTGCGCCGGCGGGTCGCCCTCCGCCTCGTACTCGCCCGCGTCCCAGACGGCGACCTCGCCAGCCCCGTACCTGCCCTCGGCGATGCGGCCCTCGAAGCCGATGTAGGAGAGGGCGTGGTCCTCGACGGCGACGGCCAGCCGCTTGTGCCGAGGGTCGAGAGAAGGGCCCTTCGGGACGGCCCACGACTTGAGCACGCCGCCCACCTCAAGCCTCAGGTCGAAGTGGAGGCGGGAGGCGTGGTGCTCGTGGACGACGAAGCGAAGCCGCTTCGCCCTCTTAGCCCCTCTTCCGGTTCGGTCGCGCATGTCGGAAGCAAAGCTTATCCGGCCCAACAACAATTTGACAAACCGACGGCAGAAAGCCGTGAGGCGGATTGCCTATAAGCGTCCGCAAACGACGTGAACAGGGAGGGACACGTGGACGACTCAACAGGCAGACCTTTGGCGGTGGTGACGGGCGCGTCGAGCGGCATCGGCTACGAGCTGGCGCGGCTGTGCGCCGAGAACGGCTTCGACCTCGTCGTCGCCGCCGACCGCCCGCTCGCCGAGGCCGTGCAGGCGTGCCGCGGGCTAGGGGCGGAAGTCACGGCGGTCGAAGCGGACCTCGCCACCGTCGAGGGCGTGGACGAACTCTACGCGGCGATTGCGGGGCGGCCCGTGGCCGCGCTGCTCGCCAACGCCGGCCACGGCCTCGGCCGCGCCTTCCTCGACCAAGACTTCGACGAGATTCGCCACGTCGTCGACACCAACATCACGGGCACCGTCTACCTCCTCCAGAAAGTCGGCCGCGACATGCGCGCCCGCAACCGCGGCCGTATCCTCATCACGGGCTCCATCGCCGGCTTCATGCCCGGCTCCTTCCAGGCCGTCTACAACGGCACGAAGGCGTTCATCGACTCCTTCTCCTTCGCCCTGCGCAACGAATTGAAGGACACCGAGATTACCGTCACCTGCCTCATGCCGGGCGCGACCGACACCGACTTCTTCGAGCGCGCCGACATGCTCGACACCAAGGTCGGGACCGACGAGAAGGACGACCCGGCCAAGGTGGCGCGCGACGGCTTCGACGCGATGATGGCGGGCGAGGGCGATGTCGTGAGCGGTTGGAGGAACAAGCTCCAGACGACCGTCGCCACGGTCACGCCCGCGGGCGTGCTCGCCGAGCAGCACCGCAAGCTGGCCGAGCCGGGCACGGCCGAGGAGGGGAAGTCTGCCGGCGCGGGCGACTCCGAAAGCTGACGGGGCTTCGCCCGTGAGGCGACGCCGCCGACTTAAATCTCTATCTTCGAGAACCGCCACGCGCCCACGCACATCAGCAGCGCGGCGACCGCCACGAGCGCCGCCACGTCGAGGGCGACGCCGAAGTGCGTCACGCCGGTGAGCGCGCCGCGCATGCCGTCCACGCCGTAGGTGAGCGGGTCGAGGCGCGTCAGCGCGGCGAGGACTTTCGGCAGGTTCGCCAGCGGGTAGAGCGCGCCGGAGAGGAAGAAGATGGGCATCACCAGAAAGTTCATCACGAGCTGAAAGCCCTGCATGTCTTTGAGGCTTGAGCCGAGCGCCGTCCCGAGCGCCGAGAAGACGACCGCCGTCAGAATCATGACGAGCAGCGCCGCCGGCAGCGTCGCCAACCCGAGGGGGCGGAAACCCGCCAGAAGGCTCACGGCGAAGATGAGAAGACCCTGAATCGTCGCCACCGTCGCGCCGCCGAGCGTCCGCCCCGTCATAATCCAGAGGCGCGGGACCGGCGCCACCAGCGTCTCCTTGAGGAAGCCGAACTGCCGGTCCCACAGCAGCGCTATCCCTGAGAACATCGACGTGAAGAGGACCGTCATGCCGACGACGCCCGGCGCCATGAATTGCAGGTAGTCGCCCTCGCCCGCCCGCCTGAAGACCGGCCCCAGCCCGAAGCCGAGCACGCCGAGGTACATCAGCGGCGAGCCCAGCGACGCGACTATCTGCGTCCGCGAGCGCAGGTACTTCTTCACCTCGCGCAGCCAGAGGATGTAGATGACCCTCATCGCTTCGCGCCCCACATGCGCGCCATCTGCCGCATCCCTTCGGCCGAGGTCGGCGCCTCGTCCCTGATGGTCGTGCCCGTCAGCGCGAGGAAGGCGCCTTCGAGCGAGTCCGTCCCCGTCTGCTCCTTCAGCTCCTTCGCCGAGCCGGTGGCGACGATGCGGCCGTGGTCGATGATGGCGATGCGGTCGGCCACGCGCTCGGCCTCGTCCATGTAGTGCGTCGTGAGGAAGACCGTCACCCGGTCCGACTCGTTGAGCTTCTTGACGTGCGCCCACATCTGGTTGCGGCTCTGCGGGTCGAGCCCGAGCGTCGGCTCGTCGAGGAAGAGCACCTTCGGCGTGTGCAGCAGCCCGCGCGCTATCTCAAGCCGCCGCCGCATGCCGCCCGAGAAGGTCTTCACCAGCGCGTCGCGGCGCTCCCATAGCTCGAAGAGTTTGAGAAGCTCCTCGGCCCGCGCCCTGCGCTCGCGGCGCGCGACGCCGTAGAGGACGCCGTGAATCTCCATGTTCTCCCACGCCGTCAACTCGCCGTCGAGGCTCGGGTCCTGGAAGACGACGCCGAAGCGGCGGCGCACCTCGTCGCGCTCGGCGACGGGGTCGAGCCCGTCGAACTCCATCCTCCCGCTCGTCGGCTTGAGCAGCGTGGTCAGCATCTTGATGGTCGTCGTCTTCCCCGCGCCGTTCGGGCCGAGGAACGCGAAGACCTCGCCGCGGCTCACCTCGAAGGAGACGCCGTCCACGGCCGTCACCTCGCCGAACCGCTTACACAGATTCTCCACTCGAATCATCGGCAATCCTCCCCACTCGGGCCGTCACGTCCGGGCATCATACTCCCGATAAGAACAAGTCCCCACCCGCGCGGCGCCGAAACCCGAACGCCGGACGGCGGTAGTCGCGGAACAATTATCTTGCTTTTAGGTTGCCGTCGTATAAAATCGCCGCATCGCCGTCGGCCGGCTGACACGTGAGCCGCGGGCTGTCTTCCGCGGGGCAGCCTTAAAATCTTTTACACAGGACGTTCAAGAACGCGCCCGCGCCGGGCGGCGGTGTACCCGCCCACCCGTCTACAGCGTCGGCCGTCTCGCCCCTATCCCACGCCCGAGACCCGGAGGTTTCATGAAGACGAAGGTGCTTTCCCTCGCCCGGCTCGCCGCCGCGGCACTCTCCGCACTCCCGCTCCTGCTGCTGCTCGCCGCGCCCGCGCTCGCGCAGACCGGCACGGCCACCGTGCGCGGCACCGTCCTCGACCCGCAGGGCAACGCCGTCGCGGGCGCCACCGTGACGCTCTCGAACGAGGCGAAGAAGTTCACGCGCTCGCAGGTGACGAACGAGGAGGGCGCCTACTCCTTCGTCGCCGTCCCGCCCGACACCTACAGCGTCGTGGCCGAGGCGCGCGGCTTCAAGCGGCGCATCACGACGGACGTGCGCGCGCCCGTCAACACCTCGACGGACGTGAACTTCGGCCTCGAAGTCGGCGACCTCAACGAGCAGGTCTCCGTCTCGGCCGGGGCCGAGGCGCCGCTCAACCGCACGGACGCGACCATCGGCAACACCTTCGCCGAGCGGCAGATTCTCCAACTCCCGCTCGAAGCCCGCAACGTCGCCGGCCTCCTCTCGCTCCAGCCCGGCGTCACCTTCATCGGCAACGTCGACCAGCGGGGCGAGACGACCGACTACCGCAACGGCTCGGTCAACGGCGGCAAGAGCGACCAGTCGAACGTCACGCTCGACGGCGTGGACGTGAACGACCAGCAGAACCAGTACGCCTTCAACAGCGTGCTGCGCGTCACGCCCGACTCCGTGCAGGAGTTCCGCGTCACCACCACCAACCCGAACGCCGAGCAGGGCCGCTCCTCCGGCGCCCAAATCTCGCTCGTCACCAAGTCGGGCAACAACGACTTTCACGGCTCGCTCTACGAGTACCACCGCAACACCGTCACCTCGGCCAACACCTTCTTCAACAACGCCGCGGGCGTCTACGGCGCAGGCGACCCGGCCGTCCTCGGCGGCGCCGCCCGCGCGGGCGACCCCCGCGTCCCGCGCCCCAAGCTCCTGCGCAACGTCTTCGGCGGCCGACTCTCCGGCCCCGTCGTCCGCGACCGCCTCTTCTTCTTCTACAACTACGAGGGGCGCCGCGACGCCCGCGAGGAGTCCGCCCTGCGCACGGTGCCGACGGCCTCGCTCCGGCAGGGCATCTACCGCTACAACACGTCGGGCGGCGGCTTCGGCGAGATACTTCCGGGCCAGCAGGTCACCGCCACCTTGCGCAACGACCCGAACGCGGCCGTGCTCGCCGTCTTCCAGAAGTACCCTCTGCCGAACACCTTCGAGGCGGGCGACGGCCGCAACACCGCCGGCTTCCGCTTCAACGCGCCCGTCTCGCTCAACTGGAACACGCACACCGCGCGCTTCGACTTCAACCTCACGCGCGACGGCCGCCACACCCTCAACTGGCGCGGCATCCTGCAAGACGACCGCGAGACCTCCTCGCCGCAGTTCCCCGGCCAACCGCCCAACAGCACCACCCTCAACAACAACAAGGGCTTCGCCGTCAACTACCTCGCCGCCCTCGCCCCGACCCTGGCGAGCACCTTCCGCTACGGCTTCACGCGCCTCGACATCGAGAACACGGGCGCCGCCGCCGCCGCGCCCATCGTCACCTTCACGGGCCTTTCGAGCCTCGTCTCCACCTCGCGCAGCTCCGTCCGCACCTCGCCCGTCCACAACATCGTCGAGGACGTGTCGTGGGTGCGCGGCGACCACACCGCGCAGTTCGGCGGCAACATCCGCTACATCACCAACAGCAGCCTCAACCTCGCCAACTCGTTCTCGACGGCGCAGACGCGCCGCTCGCGCCTGACCTCGACGGCGCCCCTGCGCGTCGCGTCGGCCGCCGACCGCTCGACCGAAGAAGCCCTCGTCGCCCTGCTCGGCCTCGTCACCTACGGCAACGCCATCTACAACTACGACAGCACGGGCCGCGCCCTCGCGCCCGGCCAGCCGCTGCGCCGCGACTTCGGCGCCAGCGAGTACGAAGTCTACGGGCAGGACTCGTGGCGCATCCGCCCCAACCTGACCGTCACGGCCGGCCTGCGCTACTCGCTCTACTCGACGCCCTACGAGAAGAACGGCAACCAGGTCGCGCCCTCCATCCGCCTCGGCGAGTGGTTCGAGCTGCGGCGCCAACTGATGGAGGCGGGCCGGCCCGCCAAGGAGGCCCCGCGCATCTCCTTCGACCTCGCCGGCCCCGTCAACGGCCGCCGCGGCTTCTACGACTGGGACCGCAACAACTTCGCCCCCCGCGTCGCCTTCGCCTACTCGCCCGCCTTCCGCACGGGCTGGCTCTCGAAGCTGACGGGCGGCGAGGACTCGACCGTCATCCGCGGCGGCTACGCCATCGTCTACGACCGCGTCGGCGCCTCGCTCGCCACCACCTTCGACTCCAACAACTCCTTCGGCCTCTCGAACCAGCTTGAGCCCGCCCTGACCTCGGTCGTCACGGCGCCGCGCTTCGCGGGCCTCAACACGCTGCCCGCGCTCCCGGCCGACCCCGGCACCGGCTTCCCCGCCACCCCGCCCAACCTCGGCCAGTCCAACGCCGCCATCGACGACACGCTGACCACGCCGTGGTCCGAGCAAATCAACTTCTCCGTCCAGCGCCAACTGCCGAAGAACTTCACGCTCGAAGTCGCCTACGTCGGGCACCTCGGCCACAACCTGCTCGTCAACGACGACGTGGCGATGCCGCTCAACCTGCGCGACTCGAAGTCCGGCACCGACTACTTCACGGCCGTCAACCAGCTTCTCAACTTCACCTCGCTCGGCTCCGTCCAGCCCATCCCGTTCTGGGAGAACCTCTATCCGGGGCTCGCCCGCAACGGCCTGACGGCGACGCAAGGGGCGTGGAACATCTTCAGCCCCTCGGGCTCGGTCGCCATCGGCCCCGACTACGTGACGGCGCTCGAACGCATCGACCGCACCTGCAACCCCTCGTGCAGCGTCTTCGGGCCGAACGCCTTCTTCGACCCGCAGTACGTCAACCTCAACACCTTCCGCTCCATCATGCCCTCGCGCTACCACGCCATGCAGGTCATGTTCCGCAAGCGGTTCAGCGGCGGCACGCAGTTCGACGTGAACTACACGCTCTCGAAGTCAATCGACTGGTCCTCGCGCGTCGAGCGCAACGGCCTCTTCGTTGATTCCAGCTCGACCATCAACGCCTGGCAGCCGAACCTCCGCCAGGGCCCCTCCGAGTTCGACGTGCGCCACAACTTCAACTTCAACGGCATCGCCGAGCTGCCCCTCGGGCGCGGGCGCCGCTTCGGGCGGGGGATGTCGGGCTGGCAGAACGCGCTCTTGGGCGGCTGGCAGATGGCGGGCGTCTGGCGCTGGACCTCGGGCCTGCCGACGTGGATCGGCAACGGCTCGTTCTGGCCGACGAACTGGAAGTGGTCGGCCGCCGCCACCTCGACCGGCCCCGTCCCCGGCGTCGGCACGACGCGCCTGCCCTCGGGGCCGAACCTCTTCCGCGACCCGGCCGCGGCCTTCGCCGCCTACACCTTCACGCGGCCCGGCGGCGTCGGCGACCGCAACAACATCCGCGGCGACGGCTACTTCCAAATCGACTCGGGCCTCTACAAAGCGTGGGCCCTGCCGTGGGGCGAGGGGCAGACCGTGCAGTTCCGCTGGGAGGTCTTCAACGTGACGAACACGGCCCGCTTCGACCCGTTCTTCGCCTCGGGGAGCCTCAACAGCGCCAACCCCGCGCTCAACCCGAACTCCAACTTCGGCCGCTACAACGACCAGCTCACGCCCCCGCGCGTGATGCAGTTCGCGCTGCGCTACGAGTTTTAGGCTGATGAGACGAAACGCCGGAACGACCCTCGCCGCGCTGCTCCTCGTCCTGATCGCACTCGGGCGCGCGGAGGCGAAAGAGACGCGCTTCCTGACAGGCAACGCCGCGGACGCGAAGCCCGGGAAGCTCCGCGGCCCGGCCTACCACCTGCAAGGCGGCGGCACCGACGTGGCCGCCGCCTTCCAGTGGTTGATTGACAGGGTGAGGGGCTGCGAGGGCGACTGCGCGGTGAAGCTCGACCTCGTCGTCCTGCGCTCGTCTGGCGGCGACGGCTACAACGACTACCTCTTCAAGATGAAGGGCGTGGACTCCGTCGAGACGCTCGTCATCAAGGACCGCGCCGACTCCGACAGCGCGGCCGTCCGCGACACCGTCCGCAACGCCGAGGTCGTCTTCTTCGCCGGGGGCGACCAGTGTAACTACGTCAAATACTTCAAGGGGACCGAGGTCGAGCGCGGCGTCGAGTCGGTCCACGCGCGGGGCGGCGGCGTCGGCGGGACGAGCGCGGGGCTCGCCGTCATGGGCGACGTGTCCTACGACGCCTGCTCGGGCGGCAGCGCCAAATCATCCGACTCGCTCGCCGACCCATTCCACAAGGACGTGAGCTTCACCGAAGGCTTCTTCGACTGGCCGCCCTTGCGCGGCGTCATCACCGACACGCACTTCGTCGAGCGCGACCGCATGGGAAGGCTGCTGGCCTTCATCGCGCGCCAGCTCGCCGACGGACGGCGCAAGACGTTCACGGGCCTCGCCGTCGAGCGCGAAACCTCCGTCCTGGCCGACGGCCGCGGCGCGGCGCGCGTCGTCGGCAAGGGGCCGGTCTACGTCGTCGTCGGCGACCACCGGCCCGAGGTCTGCGCGCCGGGCGTGCCGCTCACCTACTCCGGCTACAAAGTCTGGAAGCTGCCGAGCGGCGCGACCTTCGACCTCCGGCGCCGCCCCGCCGGGGGCTTCTACCTCGTCAGCGTCGAGAAGGGGAAAATCACGTCGAACCCTTACTGATGTCGGACCAGACGACAGAGCGTGACGGCGGCGCGGCGTCGGCGGCGTTAGGCCCCTTCCGGCTCCTCGCCATCCTGTTCGGCTACGTCAAACCTTACAACTCGCGCGCCGCCCTCCTGTGCGCGACGCTCGTCGCCGAGGGCGTCTTCAACGCCCTGCTGGCGCTGAGCCTCAAGTTCCTCATCGACTACGCCATCACGCCGCGCGACGCGCGAGTGATGGCCCTCGTCGTGGGCGGCCTGTGCGCGGGCTTCCTGCTCACCGCCGCCTCGCAAGTCCTGCGCGACTACCTCTACGCGTGGCTCGGCGCCCGCGTCATCGACGACATCCGCCGCGAGATGTTCGACCACTTCCAGCGCCTCTCGATGGGCTTCTACGCCCGCTCGCAGACGGGCGACCTGCTCTCGCGCTTCTCCACCGACCTCGCCGCCATCGAGAACGCCGTCGTGCTCGGCGTGCCGGGCGCGCTGCTCTGCGTCATCAACATCGCCTTCAGCGCCGTCATCCTCTTCGCCATCGACTGGCGCCTCGCCCTCGGCGCGGTGGCGGGCCTGCCGCTCTGCGTCGTCGGCCCGAAGATTCTCGGCCCGCGCGCCGTCGAGCTGGGCCACGCGGTGCGGGGCGAGCAGGCCGCGCTCGCCAGCATCGTGCAGGAGAACTTGGGGGCGCAGCCCGTCGTCAAGGCTTTCAGCCTGAGGCCGGCGGCGGCGGCCGACTTCGCGCGGCAGGCCGCGAGGGTCGTGGCGATGGGCACGCGCTTCAACTTCCTGAGCTACGTCACCGAGCGCAGCCCCAACATCGGCATGCTGCTCTTCAACGTCCTGCTCATCAGCGTCGGCTCCTACCTCGCCTTCTCGGGCTCGCTCTCGGTCGGCTCGCTCGTCTCCTTCAACGCGCTCTTCATCATGGTCAGCACGTCCGTCATGGGGCTGACGGCGGTGACGCCGACGCTGCTCCAGGCCACGGGCGGGATGCGGCGCGTGCGCGAACTCCTCGACGAGCGACCGGCCGTCGCCGAGCCCCCCGGCGCGCGCCCGCTGCCGCAGCTCTCCGAGGCCGTCCGCTTCGAGGACGTGAGCTTCGGCTACGCGCCCGCGCAGACCAACCTCACGAACGTCAGCATGGAGCTGCCCGCGGGCTCGCGCGTCGCCTTCGTCGGCCACAGCGGGTGCGGCAAGAGCACGAGCCTCAACCTCATCCTGCGCTTCTACGACCCGCAGGCCGGGCGCGTCACGCTCGACGGCGTCGATTTGCGGGAGGCGCAGCTCGACTCGCTCTACCGTCAGGTCGGCGTCGTCTTTCAGGAGAGCTTCCTCTTCGACCTGAGCATCCGCGAGAACATCCGCCTCGGCAAGCCCGGCGCGACCGACTCGGAGGTCGAGCGGGCGGCCCGCGCCGCCGAGCTCCACGACATCGTGCTGAGGATGCCCGACGGCTACGAGACGCGCGTCGGCGAGCGCGGCGGCCGCCTCTCCGGCGGGCAGCGCCAGCGCGTCGCCATCGCCCGCGCCCTGATACGCGACCCCGCGCTGCTCCTCTTGGACGAGGCCACGTCCGCCCTCGACCCGACGACCGAGGCCGCCGTCAACGAGACGCTCGAACGCGTCTCGGCGGGCCGCACGGTCGTCTCCGTCACGCACCGCCTCAAGTCCGTCGCCGGCTTCGACCGCATCTTCGTCTTCAAGGACGGACGGCTCGTCGAGCGGGGGACGCACGAAGAGCTTCTGCGGCAGGCGGGCGTCTACGCCGGCATGTGGCGCCGCCAGACGGGGACGGCCTTGACGGAGGACGGCGACCTGCGGGTGACGGACATCGGCATGCTGCGCGAGATGCCCCTCTTCGAGCACCTCGACGAGTCTTACCTGCGCGACATCTCCCGGATGTTCATCACCGAGCGCGTCCCGGCCGGGCGCACCGTCATCGAGGAAGGCGACGAGGGCAACCGCTTCTACATCATCGTCCGCGGCACGGTCGCCGTCATGGCGGCGGGCGCGGCCGACGCCACGCACCACGTCGCCACGCTCGACGACGGCGACTACTTCGGCGAGATATCCCTCGTGGCCGGCGTCCCGACGACCGCCTCCGTCGTCACCCTGACGCCCAGCATCTTCATCATCCTCGTGCGCGAGCAACTGCTGAAGCTCATGCACCAGCACCCGCGCCTCGCGGAACAACTGCGGGCGGCGCTCGAACGCCGCGCCGCCGAGACGGAGGCCATCACCGCCCTGCGCCCCGCGAACGCCGGACCCTGACGGCCGCGGCCCGCCCTTCTCGTTGACACCGCCCGCCGGACGGGCATATATTCCCGGCCCTCTGTATGGGTAGAAAATTTGTTCCACCAACCCACGACCGGGCCCGCAAACCCGCCGCGCCCGCGCACAACCCCGCCCGTCAACCTTCGGCGATACGGCCCTTCGCCCTCCAACCCAAGCTGGCCGTCAGCCGTCCCGGCGACGCCCACGAGCAGGAGGCCGACCGCGTCGCCGACCGCGTGGTCGGTACGAGCGGCCCACACCCCCGACACGCGGTCGGCGGCCCGCCCCCCGACACTCCGGGCGCGGAGGAGGGAGCCGTGCGCGTGCAGACCATGCACGCCGACGGGGCCGCGACGCCGCAGTCCGAGGCGCCGCCCTCCGTCGCGGACACGCTCAGCTCGCCCGGCACGCCGCTCGAACCGGACGCCCGCGCCTTCATGGAGTCGCGCTTCGGCCACGACTTCGGGCGGGTGCGCGTGCACACGGACGCGCGCGCCGCGGCCTCGGCCGAATCGCTCAACGCCGTGGCTTACACCGCCGGCAGTCACATCGTCTTCGGCGCCGGGCAGTACGCGGCGGGGACGGCCGCGGGGCGGCGGCTCCTCGCGCACGAGCTGACGCACGCGATACAGCAGCAGGGCGTTCAAGGGGGCCTCATCGCGCGCCAGCCCAAGCCCGGCCCCACCACCACCCTCGCCGAAGTCGTCATCCCCAAGGACGACCCGAACGCCTACCTCGTCTTCTACGACCCGGCCATAAAGAAGGACAGGCGACTGCTGCTCCCGGCCGGGACGCGCGTCGAGGTGTTGAAAAAGACGGGCGAGTGGCGCGAGGTGAAGCTCGTGACGGGGCCCGAGCCGAACCGCACGGGCCTGCTCAAAGAGAAGTTCCTCGCCGTGCTGCCCGCGGAGACCAAGAGCACGCCCGCGGCCGACGCGAAGAAGGCCGAGCCGCAGCAGCCGCAGCCGCAGGGCGGGGGCGCGGTTGACCCGCTGAAGAGGTCGGCCAAGGAGATCATGGCCGACGATAAATACATCGACAACCACATCAAGCGGATGGAGTTCTACGCCGCCGAGGAGGCCCACGTCTACTACGAGGACGGGAGCAAGCTGGAGTTGGGTCTCGTCCCGCCTCACGTCAAAGACCCGTTCGAGGGGGTTGACTACCACACGGCGCGCTCCGTCCACGGGGGCGTGACGAGCGACGAGCCGGGGGTGTTCAAGTACCTACCCAGAGGCAGCGAACTGAAGACGCCGCCGGGGGTGACGCTCAGCGATGTCCTCGACAAGCTCACGCGCACCGTCACCTTCAAGGTCGAGGCGAAGAGCAACCGGATAGTGCCGACGCAGGTCAACACGCTGACGGCGCCCACGCTCTGCCAGATGCTCATGCAGTCCGAGGAAGAGTACGGCAAGCTGATGGACGCGACCTCGGAGGGCGGCGTCAAGGTGTTCACGTCCTTCAAGCACGTGCTGGAGATTTACAGCCTGCTGCCGGGCGGCGCCATCGCGAAGAGCGCGCAAAAGGCCGCGGCGGGCGCGGCGGCACAGGCCGGTGAGAGCGCGGCGGCGAAACTGGTGAAGAAACTCATCGAGGTGCTCGGCAAGGGCGGCGTGGCGAAGGAGGTAGTCGTCGAAGGGGTTTCGCTCGGCGAGGTGGTGATTTCGCGCAAGGCGGGCGGGCTCGCCGTCGAATACACCTTCATCGAGAACATCGGGCGCGTGGCCGGGCAGGGGCGCATGGTGCACGTCGCGCTGGAGAAGGCGGCCGTCGAGGTCGCCAGCCTCTCCGGGCTCAAGCAGGCGCAGGTCATCGTCCACACCGTCGTCAACCCGAAGTGGGCGGCCTACCTCGAATCGCTGGGCTACACCAAAACCCTTCTGGAGAAGGCCGGCGAATTCGGGTTCGAAGCCGTGTGGATGAGGGTGTTGCCGGTTCCGGGTTGATGCGGGGGTGAATTGTCGTGGGATACTTCGTTGACCGACGCTCCGTCGTCCGCACCATCTGGGGCCGCTCGGATTTAATCCTGCTCGTCTTCGCGGGGGCCGCCGCCGAGTTCGCCCTGAACCGCGCCGTCGATTGGCTCTTCTTCACCAATAAGATTCCGCAGGACCCTATCGGGCGGCTCTTCTCGACCGTGCGTTACGCGCAGGAGATTGTGTTCGCCTACGAGCAGACGGCGCGGCAGGCGATGAACCGCATCAACGCCGTCCACGGCGGGGTCGAGCGCCGGCGCGGGCAGAGCATACCCGAGTGGGCCCACCGGGACGTGCTCTACATGCTGATTGATTATTCCGAGCGCGCCCATCAAACGCTCCGCCGGCCGCTGACCCGCCCCGAGCGGCAAGAGTTGTACGACGTGTTCCTGCGCGTCGGCGAGGGGTTGCACGTTCGAGAACTGCCGAGGACGTACGCGGACTGGAAGTCGGACAGGCAAAGCCATCTGGTGCGCGACCTCGCCTACAGCGAATACACGGCCAAACTCTTCGGGCGGTACAGGGCGCACCTTGGCGCGTGGCGTTACGAGCTGCTGCGGATGGTGCAGGCCCAGCTCGTGCCCCGGCACGTCGGCCGCCTCTTAGGGTTGAGGCCGAGCCTGCTGCTCTCCAACTCCCTCTGGATGTATCCCGTCTTCGAGCAACTGGGCCTGAAGCCCTTCATCGAAAGGGCGCTGCTGCCGCCGCAACACCTTGAGGACGTGCGGAAGTTCGAACGACCGGCGGGCCTCCCGCATACCGCGAATTAATCCCGAAAAGCGTAGCGCGCACTCAGGGGAGTTCGACGACGATGTCGCCCGTGATGTCGTCGCCGTCCGGGCTCTTCCGCTTGATGAGGGCGAGGTCGCCGCCGTCGAGCGCGCCTAAAGGGCGGACGGTCGCGCGCCGGCCGTCGATGGTGACGAGCAGGAAGTGGTACTCGGCCGCCCACGAGACGCGCTCGGCGCGGGTGTGCTTCCGGGGCTCGTCCGTCCTGAGCTTCCCGGCGCCGCCCGTCAGGATGTAGTTGACGCCGTTGCGGCGGCTCTCCTGAAAGTTGTGCTCGTGGCCGCTCAGCACGAGGCGCACGCCCGCCCGCTCGAACCGCGCGACGAGGTCGTCCATCCCGTCGGTGTCGTCGTGCTGCGGCCCGGCCGAGAAGGGCGGGTGGTGGCAGAAGGGGATGCGCCACGCGGGCGAGGCCGGCGCGGCGCCGCCCGACGGGGCGGGCAGCGCGCGGGCGAGGAACTCCTTGTGCTTGGGGAACTCGAAGAGGCGCTTGGGGAAGACGGAAGTCTCCTTCGAGGTGTCGATGCAGATGAACTCGGCCTCGGAGCCGTAGCGGAAGCGGTAGAAGAGTCCGGGGTTGATGGAGGCGCGGCCCGCCGCCTCCTCGCCCGCCACGCGCTCCTCGACGTAGAAGTTGTCGAAGAGTTGCGTGCGGTCGTCCTTCTCCTCGGTCTCGGACGAGTCGTGGTTGCCGATGCTGGGGTAGACGGGGACGCGGTTGATGACGTAGCGGTAGGGCTGGTAGTAGGTGAAGTACCAGTCGTCGTCCTCGTCGCCGGTGTCGCCGCCGAGGAGGCCGAAGAGTCCGCCGCGGCGGTAGATGTTGTCGCCGGTGGTGAGAATGAAGCGCACGTCGTGCTCGTCAACGGCCCGCTCAAGCGCCTCGGCTATCTGCCGCTGGCCGCGGTCGTCCTCCTTCTTGACGCCGACCCCGAAGTCGCCGATGACGGCGAAGGTGAAGGGGCGGGGCGCGGGCGAGGTCGGGTCGGGGAAGGTGCGGAAGCGGTTCCGGTATGCCTTGTTCTTCGGCCCGAGCCCCATCCCGCCGCCGACGCGCTCCCAGTTGCGGCGGGGGCCGCCGGCCCACTCCTCTTCGATGGCGCCCGACTTGACGAAGACCTGATACCTGTACTCGGTGTCGGGCTTGAGGTCCGTGACCCAGCAGTGGTTCTTGCCCGACGGGGCGGTGAAGGACGCGACCGGGTTGTCGCCCGCGTCGAAGACCTGCACGCGGGCCGGGCCGTAGCTCTTCGAGGTCGCGCCGATGGAGTCGTTGCGCGGCGGGTGGACGTTCTTCAGGTCGTCGTCGTCCACGAGCTTGAACTCGGCGCCGGAGTCCTTGACCCTGAAGTAGAAGGCGCCCCAGGCGATGAGTGCGGACTTGTGCGTGAGCCCGGCGAGCGTGACGAAGGGTTCCGAGTAGTAGTCAGGCATCTCACTCCTCCTTTGTGGGCCGCTGGCCCGTGCCGCCTTCGGCGGGTACGCATTCTACACTCGCGCCCCCGCCCTGTGTCGCGCGATTTCTCGTTAGGCCGCCCCCGGCCTTTGGGGTATCCTCGTGGCCCGCCGCGGCAGAATTTCACGCACCCGAGGAGAGCACCGAGAATGCACGGCCACGCGACTATTCGGCGACTGATGATGCTGTCCGTCATCGCCACGGCGTCAGCCTTCCCCGCCTTCGGCCAGAGGGACGCGCCCGCCGAGCCGCTGCCCCGGCTCCCGCCGGTCAGGGAGCAGCAGGAGACGCGCGAGCGTTGGCTCAAGGCGAGGCTCGACACGCTGCTGCTGCCGATGATGCGGCGCCACAAGGTTGACATGTGGGTCGTCGTCAACGAGGAGTTCCACCCCGACCCCGTCGTGCCTTACGTCGCCCCGCCCGTGCCCTATCAGGGGCGCCGCGACTTCTTCATCTTCGCCGACCGCGGGGGCGAGCGCCTTGAGCGCGTCGCCGTCGTGCGCTACCCGGAGGAGCGCCTGAGGCGCTTCTTCGAGGTCGTCAACCCGCCCGGCCGCGAGACGGCCGCGACGCTGCGCCGGATTGTCGAGGAGCGCAAGCCCAGGACAATCGCCCTCAACATGGGCGGCGCGCGCGGCGCGACCGGCGGGCTGACCTACGACGCGCACCAGTTCCTCGCCGAAGCCCTCGGGCCTGAGTGGGCCGCCCGCTTCGTGCCGGCCGCGCCCCTCATCGTCGAGTACATGGACACGCGCCTGCCCGAAGAGCTGGAGCACTACCGCACGGCCGTTCACGTCACAGACATCCTCACGCGCCGCGCCTTCTCCAACGAGGTCATCACGCCGGGCAAGACCACCGTCGGCGACGTGCGCTGGTGGTTCCTGCAACAAGTCAGCCGACTCGGACTCGACGTCTGGTTCCACCCCGACCTCCGCGTCCAGCGCCGCGACCGGGAGGCCGGCAAGACGCAGCAATTCCTGAGCGTGGCGGACGAGTCGGTGGTTTTGGAGCGCGGCGACGTGCTCCACATCGACTGCGGCATCAACTACATGGGCCTCAGCACCGACTGGCAGAAGATGGCCTACATCCTCCGGCCCGGCGAGCGGGACGCGCCCGAGGGCCTGAAGCGCGCGCTGGCGAACACCAACCGCCTTCAGGACGCGCTCTTCACCCACATCCGCGCGGGCGCCTACGGCCACGAGGTCTACGACGCGACGATGGCCGACATGAAGCGCGAGGGGATAGAGGCCATGATCTACTCGCACTCGGTCGGCAATCAGGGCCACGCCCTCGGCGCGAGCATCGACTTCCGCCGGCCCGCCGCCGGGGCGCCGGCCGAACCGCCGTTCCGCGAGGGCTCATACACTTCCATCGAATTGAACACGAGCACCGCCGTCCCCGAGTGGGGCGGCCAGAAAGTCACCGTCATGATGGAGGACGACGCCTACCTGACGCCGCAGGGCATGAAGTGGTTCCGCCCGCGCCAGACCGGCTTCTACCTGATTAAGTGAGGCGAGGGCGAATCGGACGAGTTGTTAGGCCGCGGCGGCTCTGGTGAAGTTCCTTCTGGCGATGATGCCCGCGATGAACAACTGCCCGCCGAGGTAGAACGCCGTGAAGACCACGACCCACAGTTTGTTGCTCGCCCACAGGCGTTCGATGAACAACCTCGTCGCGCCGTCGCCGCCCACAATCTTCTGCACCAGACCGTAGTTGTACGCCGCCAGCGCGCACAGGCACAGGACGCCGCCGAAGGCCGGCCTCAAGGTGGCGCCGAGGAAGCCGACGACTACCCAGAAGACGAGGCCCGTCAAATAAGGGTAGATGCCGAGCAGGTAAAATATCTCGTCGCTCTGCCAGTCGGAGGCGACGACGTTGCCGAGCACGAGCAGGACGGCCGCGTAAACAAAACCGACCTTGGTAAAGTCTTCCTGGTCTTTACTCATGAGCCTAATTTACCACCCGCCTCGCCGCGGCCTCTACAGAAATATTCGTCGGCGGGCCCGCGGGGGGGCGTTTAATGTTTGCGGCGGAGCGTCAGGGGGTTGAAGTGGGGGCTGCGCGTCTGCCGGAGTTCGGGCGGCGCGAGCGTGCGGCCGAGCTTCCAGATGAAGTCCATCTCGACGGCGAGCGAGTAGGAGGCGACGCGCGCCTCGAAGATGAGGAGCACGCTGCCGTAGAAGAGCCCGCAGGCGCCTAAGAGGCCCATCAGGACCGGCACCCAGACGAAGTAGGGGCTGCCGACGACGGCCGCCAGCCCGATGGCGACGCTCGTGGCGACGAAGACGCCGAGCGCGCTGTAGAAGACCGTCATGCTCTTTTGCAGGAGGCGCGCGCGGCTCGTCAGCTTGTCGAGCAGGTTGAAGATGAGCGCGCGCCGCTCCTCGAACAGCTCGCGCCCCTCGTCGCTGCGCGTCAGCTCCTCGAAGTTGTCCGCGAGCGTACGAACGCGGTCCACGACGCGCCCCAGCCGCGTCGAGGTCGAGAGGATGAGCGCGCCGCAGGCCGAGATGAGCACGGCGGGCGTGATCATCGCGGTCAGGACGGCCAGTGCGGCGGAGGATGATTCCACTTGTCTGAAAGACTCTCTCGGGCGAATTTTTGCCGGGGGCTGGTCCCATTATGGGGGCGCTCGCGGGCGGCGGGCAAACGCTCGGGGCGCGCGCGAATTTTTTTACCCGCCGGGTGAGAAAGATGTGGCCCGCGCGAAGTAAAGTTGTGCTATCCTCCGCCGCAAAATTACGTCCGTGGTTTTCAAACGATTCGCACGCTAGCGAGCTTGACGCGACCGGCCGTCTGAAGAAGAGGCCGGGCGGCAGACTTCTCTCACAAAGGAGTGGAACCAGATGTCCAGGGAAAGCGACGACCTAGATGACGTGACCGGCGGCGGCGCCGACGACGGAGGCGGGGCCGAAGGCGGCGACGAGGGCGGCGGCACACACGGCGGCGCGGCCATCGGCCGCACGACCGGCATGGGCGCGGGCATTGCCGGCGGCGGCACGCCGGGCGGCGGCGAGACCGGCGACGAAGGCGACGACGACGCGGGGGACACGGGCGCGGTCAGCTTCAAGGCCGACGCCTACGCGCTCGCGGGCGATGCCGACACGGGTGACGCCGGTACGGGCGACGCCGGTACGGCCGGCGCGGGCGGCGGCCTCACGGGCGCCGGCACGGCCAACCGCGGCGGCTCCTCGCGCGCGGGCGGGGGCGGCTCCTCCAAGACGGGCGCGAAGGCCGGCGGCGCCGCGAAGAAGGGCGCGGCCAAGAAGGGCGGAGGCGGCGCGGCCAAAGGCGGCTCGAAGGGTGCCGGCAAAGGCGGCGCTTCTAAGGGCGGTGCTTCCAAAGGTGGTGCCAAGGGCGGCGCCGGTCAAGGCGGCGGGTCCAAGGGCGCTTCTAAAGGCGGCGGCGCCTCGAAGGTCGGCGGCAAGGCCGGCGAGAGGGCGGGAGTCGGCAAGGGCGGCTCGAAGAAGGGCGGCTCGAAGAAGAGCGGCGGCGCGTCGGGCTCCGCGGCCAAGGGCGGCGGCAAGGGCGGCGCAGGCAAGGCCGCGAAGAAGGGCGGCACGAGCGCGAGGGGCGCGGCCGGGACCGGCGCGGCCAGGACGCCCGCGAAGAAGGTCGGAGCCTCCAAAGGCGCAGCCAAGAAGGGCGGCGCAGGCAAGGGCGGAGGGCGCGGCTCGACGGCCGGCGGCGGCACCTCACGCGGTGGCGGCTCAAAGAAGGGCGGCGGCTCGAAGAAGGGCGGCGGGCGCAAAGGGGGAGGCTAAAGGCGGCCTCGCCGGGCTAGCCGAGACGGCCGGCCGCGTCGCGGCCCGCGTCGTCAACGTCTTCGAGAGCCTGACCGGGGCCGGCCGCGGCAAGAAAGGCGCGAGCTAAACTTCCGAGGCCCCGGCGCCACGTCCATCCAACAGGCCGCTTCCCGGCATCACAGCCCGCAGGAAGCGGCCTTAACTCTTTTCAAAACCCGGAGCCTGCCGAACCCATGCCCGCACACGCCCCCAAACTCTGCCTCGCCCTCCTCCTGCTCTTACAACTCGCGCCCGCCCCGCTCGCACAATCAGGCCGCCGCGCGCCCCCGCCCCCGCCCGAAAAGACCGCGCCCCCCGCCGACGCGAAGCCCAACCCGACGCCCAGCCCCGAGCCGCCCGCGAACGAGCCCGACGACCCCGACGAGGAGGCCGTCCGCGTCGAGACCAACCTCGTCACCGTCCCCTTCATCGTCAGCGACCGCGGCGGACGCTACGTCGCCGACTTGAAGCAGGACGAGTTGAACGTCTCCGAGGACGGCGTCGAGCAGAAAGTCTCCTTCTTCGCCGCCGTCAACGAGCCCTTCAGCGTCGTCCTCATGATGGACCTCAGCGCCAGCACGACCACCGAGAAGCTGCGACTGATTCAGGACGCCGCCGTCCGCTTCACCGAGCAGTTGCAGCCCGGCGACCGCGTCAAGGTCATCTCCTTCGACGACCAAATCCGCGACCTCTGCGACTTCACGGGCGACCGCGCCCGCCTCGCCTCGGCCATCCGCGCCACCCAGCCCGGCAAGGGCACGCGCCTCTACGACGCCTTCGACGTGGCCTACCGCGCGCTCCGCCGCCTCAAGGGCCGCAAGGCCGTCGTCATGCTCACCGACGGCATGGACTACTACAGCGCCGGCCGCACCTTCGACGACAACCGCCGCGCCGTCGAAGAGTCGGACGTAATCGTCTACCCCGTCCGCTTCGACACGCGCGAGGAGACGGAAAGGCTCGCCCGCGCGCAGGCCGGCGGCGGCGTCACCATCGACCTCGGCACCGTCCTCGGCGGCCGACTGCCCGGCGGCCTCCCCGGCACCGTCGTCATCAACCCCCGCGGCGGCACCACGACCACCGGCGGACGCCGCCCCACCAACGACCCCCGCGACCCCCGCGACCCGACCCGCCCCGGCGGACGCCCGAGCGACGACCCCTTCCCCGACCCCACCTCGCGCCGCCCCGACGACCCGACGAACGGCGACTCCATCTCCGTCATGCTCGACCGGCTCTACCGCCTCGCCGACGACTACCTCGACATGATGGCCCGCGTCTCGGGCGGTCGGCTGCTGCGCGCCGACAACATGCTCGCGCTCCCCGCGGCCTTCTCCCAAATCGCCGACGAGCTGCGCACGCAATACAGCCTCGGCTACTACCCCACCAACACCGCCCGCGACGGCAAGCTCCGCAAGATACGCCTGCGCACCACGCGCAAGAACGTCTCCGTCCGCGCCCGCCCCGGCTACCGGGCCCGCCGCGCGTGACCGCTCCGGGGCGGGAAAAGCTTCCCAATTCCGCCGCCGGACTTTAGACTCTGGACTGCCTTATGCGCCTGTGGCTCTCGAAAAACAGCGAGGTGCCTTTGCGCGAGCAGCTCGTGCGGCAGATCATGCTCGGGGTCATCAGCAACGACCTGAAGCCCGGTCAACGTCTGCCTTCGACGCGCGAGCTGGCCCGCCGCTTCGGCATCCACCCGAACACGGTGAGCGCCGCCTACGGCGACCTCGAAGGGCGCGGCTGGCTCGAATTCCGCCGCGGCTCGGGCGTCTACGTCCGCGCCCTCGGCGACCCCGTCCCCGCGGGCGACGCGCCCGACCCCGGCCTCGAACTCGACCGCCTCATCTCCGCCTTCCTCTCGCTCGCCCGCGCCGAGGGCTTCTCGCTCGCCGAGATTCAGGGGCGCCTCTCCCACTGGCTCGGCCAGGAGCCGCCCGACCACTTCCTCGTCGTCGAGCCCAACGAGCGCCTGCGCGAAATCCTCGCCGCCGAAATCAAAGAGGCCACCGGCTTCCCCGTCGAAGGGATTGGGTACGAGGAGTGCTCCGACGAGTCGCGGCTCGCCGGCTCGGCCGTCGTCGCCCTCTACAGCAAGGCCGACGACGTGCGCCGCGCCCTGCCCGCGGGCGTCTCACCCATCTTCCTCCACACGCGCTCCATCCCGACCTCCTTGAAGGGCGAGCGCGTGCCGCCGCCCGACGCGCTCGTCTCGGTCGCCTCCGCGTGGCCCGAGTTCCTTGAGTGGGCGCGCGTCTTCCTCGTCGCGGCAGGGTTAGACCCCGAGGCGCTCGACCTGCGCGACGCGCGCGAGGAGGGCTGGGACCGCGGCCTGCGCTCAAGCGCCCACGTCATCACCGACGCCCTGACGGCCCAGCGACTCCCGCCGGGCTGCCGCGCCCGCGTCTACCGCGTCATCGCCGACGCCTCGCTCGAAGAGCTGCGCGCCTTCGTCGAAAAGTTCCTGACGAGGCAGTAGAGGTTCTATGGCCGACGACCAACTCTCGCCGGAGATGCTCGCGAATCTGGTCGAGCGACTTGACCGCCTGGAGCAGACGCTCCAGAACAACACGACGCGCCTGCACGCCGTCGAGCAGCACCTCGGCCTCTACGCCCCGCCGCCCCCGCAGCCCCGCCCCGCGCCGCCGCCGCAACCCCGGCCGGAGCCCGAGGAAGAAGTAAGGGCCGAAGCGCCGCCGCGTGAGCCTCGCGCCGGGACCGGATACGCAGTCCCGCCGACGCAGGCGAAGCCGCGCGACATCGAAATGCTCATCGGCGGGAGGTGGTTCCTCTGGGCGGGCATCATCTTCGTCGCCTTCGCCGTCGCCTTCTTCCTCAAGCTCGCGTTCGAGAACGACTGGATAGGGCCGGGGCTGCGCGTCGGCTTGGGCGCGGCGGCCGGGCTCGCCCTGCTCGGCGCGGGCGAATGGCTGCGGGGGCGCGGCCTGCGTTACTACGCCTTCGTCATCTCGGGGGGCGGCGTCCTCATCCTCTACCTCTCGATTTACGCCGCCTACAACTTCTACCAACTCCTCGGACAGCCCGTCGCCTTCCTGCTGATGGCGCTCGTGACTGCGCTGGCCGTCTCGCTCTCCGTGCGGCTCGACGCGCTGCCCGTCGCCGTGCTGGGGCTCGCGGGCGGCTTCCTCACGCCCGCGCTCCTGTCGAGGGGCGTGGACAATCAGGTGGCGCTGTTCGGCTACGTCGCCCTGCTCGACGCGGGCGTGCTCGCCGTCGCCTACTTCAAGCGTTGGCGCCTGCTCGACTTCCTCTCCTTCCTGGGGACGGCGCTCGTCACGCTCGTCTGGATGGCCGAGTACTACGCGCGCGAAAAACTCTGGCTGACGCTCTTCTTCCTCTCCCTCTTCTTCGTGCTCTACGCGCTGCTGGCCGTCGTCCACAACGTTCTGCCCGGCCGCCGCTCGCGCTGGTTCGACCTCTCGCTGGCGCTCACGAACGCCGGCCTCTACTACCTCCTGAGCTACTGGCTGCTAGTGAACGCGGGCTACGACCTGACGGCGCCGGCCACGCACGCCGTCCTCGTCTCGGCCTTCTTCCTCCTCCTCTTCTACCTCGTGCGCACGCGCGCGCGCGCCGACCGACTGCTCTCGTACGGCTACGTCGGCGCCGCCGTCACCTTCTTCACCGTCGCCGTCGGCGTCCGCTTCGACCTCTACTGGGTGACGATGGCGTGGGCGGTCGAGGCGCTGATGCTCACCTGGGTCGGCCTGCGCGCGGACGAGCGCGCGACGACGACGGCCTCGCTCGTCGTCTTCGCGGCGGCCGTCCTTCACTGGTTCACGTGGGACGTGCAGTCCTACGCGTGGGGTGGCGCCGGGGGCCCGGACTTCGTCCCGCTCTTGAACCCCCGCGCGCTCTCGTGCGGCCTGCTCGTCGCCTGTCTCGGCGCCGCCGCGTGGCTGCACAGGCACTCGCCCGTGCGGCGCGAAGCGTCTGACGAGTGGGACTTTCACGCGCCCGCCGTCTACTCGCTGGCCGCGAACCTGCTCGCGCTCACGCTCCTGACCTTGGACCTCAACGACTACTTCGAGCGGCGCAAGGCGCTGGCCGCGGGCGCCGGGTCACCCGACTACCTCGGGGGGCGGATTGAGAACGCGCGGCAGTTCTCGTTCACGGCGCTCTGGACCTTCTACGGCGCGACGCTCGTCGCCTTCGGCGCGCGCTTCAAAGGGCGCGTGCTCCGCTACGCCGGGCTCGGCCTCATCGCCATGACGACCGTCAAGGCGCTCGCCTCCGACCTCCCCTTCTACGCGGCGCCGTGGCACGCGCCCGTCTTCAACCAGACCTTCCTCGCCTTCGCCCTCCTCGTCGGCGCCTACGCGCTCGCGGCCCGACTCTTGGAGCGTTCGCCGCACGTCACCGAGGAGGAGCGGGCGACGCTGCCGGTGCTCGTCGTCGTCGCCAACCTCCTGGCGGTCATCGCGCTGAGCGCGGAGGCGCTCGGCTACTTCGAGTCGCAGATGTCTTCGGAGCGCGAGCCGGGGCGGCTGCGCGATTTGGAGCTGGCGAAGCAGCTCTCGCTCTCGATGGTGTGGGCCGTCTACGGCGCGGCGCTCCTGCTTTACGGGCGGGCCCGCGGGACGAAGCTGGTCCGCCTGCTCGGCCTCGGCCTGCTCTCGCTGACGACGCTCAAGGTGTTCTTCTGGGACCTCTCGTCGCTCGACCGCGTCTACCGCATCATCTCCTTCATCGTCCTCGGCGCCATCCTCCTCGCCGTCTCTTATCTCTACCAGCGGAGCCTCCAACAGCAGCGCGCCGCGCCGCCCGCGGAGGATGCTTAGAGAAGATGACGGGCGGCGAGTTGTTTGAGAAGGTCCGGCGCGAAGGCTTCGCCGTCGTGGCGGGCGTGCTCGGTGCGGGCGAGGTGGCGTCGCTCGTCGGCGCGCTCGAAAGGACGGCGAAGTCTGACGGCGGGCGGAGGCGCGGGGGCCTGCGTAATCTTTTAGAGGTCGTGCCGGAGGCGCTTGCGCTGGCCGAATCCGAAGCGGTGCGCGGGCTGGTCGAGCCCTTGCTCGGGGCTGAGTGCTTCGCGGTGCGGGGCATCCTGTTCGACAAGACGCCGGCCGCGCCGTGGAAGGTGGCGTGGCATCAAGACCTTTCGATAGCGGTGCGCGGGCGGCGCGAGGTCGAGGGCTTCGGGCCGTGGAGCTTGAAGGCCGGCGTCGTGCACGTCCAGCCGCCGGCCGAAGTGCTCGCGCGCGTGCTCGCCGTGCGGCTGCATCTGGACGACTGCGACGAGGGGAACGGAGCCCTCAAGGTTCTGCCGGGCACGCACCTGCGCGGGAGGTTGGGCGCCGCCGAGATGGAGGAATTAAAAGGCAGCGTGCCTCCCGTGACGTGCGAGGCGAAGGCGGGCGACGCGCTGTTGATGAGGCCGCTGCTGTTGCACGCTTCGGGGGCTCCGCGCGAGCCGCGTCCGCGAAGGGTCATTCACCTGGAGTTTGCGGCCGGGCGGCTGCCGGGCGGGTTGGAGTGGCGCGGGGCCGGTTGAGCGGCGTGGCGGGAGACTTCTTCATGCATCCGGCCGGCGAGCATGAGGGCGACCATCTTGTAGTCGCCCATCAAAGACCAGAGCGGGTGCTTGAAGGTGGCGGGCCGGTTGTGCTCGACGAAGAAGTGGCCGACCCACGCGAAGCCGTAGCCGACGACGAGCGCGGCGGGCAGCCAGCGCCAGCGGCCCGTCGCGGCGAGGCCGACGAGCAGCGCCGTGCTCGCCAACGTCCCCGCCGCGTGCAGCGCGCGCGTCGCCGGGCGGCCGTGCTCGCGCACGTAGAAGGGCCAGAACTCGCCGAACGTCTTCATCTCGTCACTCATCTTCGTCCTCACTCGTCGCCGAACGTGAAGAGGCGGCTGTAGTCTTGCGCGGCGGCGGGCGGGACGCGCGCGAGCTTTAGATTCTCTTCGACGTGGGCGGGGCGGCTCATGCCGACGAGGGCGGTGGTGACGCCGGGCGTGGAGCGCACGAACTGGATGGCCGTCTGCGCGTCCGTGGCGAGCGAGCCGAGCGGCTCGCGGATGTGCTCGGGCAACTCCTGCGCGACCTTGCCTTGGAGGATGGAGGCGCTGGCGACGACCGTCACGCCGAGCGCCTTCGCCGCTTCGAGCAGCGAGACGCGCGCGCCCTGATGCGATTGGTTCTCAAGCACCAGCGCCTCGGGCATGGCGAGGTTGACGGGGAGTTGCACGAAGCGGAAGCCGTGTTCGTCGCCCCCGACCTCGCGCGCCAGCTCCCACATCCTTTCGAGCGCGTGGTGGCCGCGCGAGTTCATCTGGACGCGGAAGCCGTTCCACGTCGCGACGCCGTAGAAGCGCAGGCGGCCGTCGGCGCGCTCGCGCTCAAGCTGCTCGAAGGCGGCGCGCAAACGCGCCTCGAAATCCTCGCGGCTGACGACCTGAAGCTGCGTCTCGGGGTTGTGGACGTAGTACACGTCCACGGTTTCGAGCCCCATGTTGCGGAGCGACTGCGAGAGCTGGTGCGAGAGGTAGCGGGGCGTCATGCAGTGACTCCCGGCGACGATGTCGGAGAGTTCGGCGACGCCGGTGCGGACGAAAGTCTCCTCGACGTAGGCGCGCACGCCGGGCTGGCCCGCGGGCGGCCGGGAGTCGAAGGGCAGGTAGCCGCCCTTCGTGCAGACGACCAGCTCGTCGCGCGCGAAGCCGAGGGAAGTGAGTTGGCCGAGCGCGTCGCCGACGGAACGCTCGCTGCGCTGGAAGCGGTAGTTGGCGGCCGTGTCGATGAGGTTGGCGCCCAGCTCGACGGCGCGCGTGACGGCGGAGGCGTAGGAGCGGTCGGTCTCCTCGTCCCAGTGGCCGAGGTAGGTGCCGATGCCGACGGAGGAGAGCCAGAGGCCCTGCTCGTTGCGGAAGTGACCCTCGGCGGACACGCCCGCGAAGCGTTCGCGGTAGCGCGCCGTCCCCTCTGCGGTGGCGAAGCCCTGCAAGGCCATAAGGTCTGACTCCTTCTGAGGCGGGACTGGGACGGGAAACTCGCGGCGCGCAGTTTAGCACAGAGCAGAATTAAAGATTTGAAATTCCATATTTCATAACCGTAGCTTAGCAATGCTGCGGGCGGCGTATACGTACAGCAAAAGATTAAGAACCAGGCCGGCGATTCCTATTGTCCACTTCAAAAGTAAAGAAAGAGGAAGCGTAACGAGGCCCAGATATATGGATATTATGCTGATGACGACCAGGAGCAGCGCGGTGATATTGTAAGGATAGTTCATATGGCTGCGTCGCGCCCTCAAAGTAGTCTCCCACGTTAAAAGTGTGGCCGACGCCATCTCGTTAATCTTGCCTTCAAGAACAACCAAAAACTTGCCGGCCCTCTGCATCCGTTGATACTCACCCAACCACATAAAAAGAATAAAACTATCAATCGCAGGGACGGCGACAGTGAGCATCAAGCCGGATAGCACCCGGTCGCTGGTAAAAACGGCAATGCTGGCTGTGAAGATGGCACCGATAGCCGCCACGCCGAATGAGAGTATAGAAACTCGATTATTCATCGAAGTTAGAATTTCCTGCCTGATAGCCTCATACTCCTTGAGTGCAATCTCTATTGGATCCATCTCTCACCCTCTTTATAAGCGTCCTCGCTCAAAGAACATTCATCCTTCGCAGCAACGCCTCCAGATATAATGCTCCCTGCTCTGAGTGAGACGGGAAAATAATTCCGGTGATGCCGAATTCGACGCCGTGAGTGACGGTTTCTTGCCGATCATCCACGAAGATGCAGTCGCTCTTATCCATATTCAACGCACTTATGACGGTCTTGAACATCTCGTAATCAGGACTCGACTTCGACGCGCCGACCCGGCTCGATAAAATTATATTTCCAGGTTGGAAGAACCGGCCGAGGTTAAGTTTATGCGTTTGACGATTAAACCAAAATTCAGTGTTGTTGGAACATATAGCTAACCTGACTCCTCTGGAGTGTAAACGCTCTAGTAGTTCGAGCATTCCCGGCACCGGGCGAATAAATTTTTCGGTGAGATTTATGAAATAATCGGCGGGTTCGGAAAGCTGAAAATGTCGGATAAAGCTATCCCAGTACTCCCTTTCTAATACCTCCCAATCATCTTTAATATTAAGGGGCCGGTGAGCGTATTCGGCCCAGAGGCTTTTCGCTACCTTCCGAACTTCTTTAACATCTAAGTTGAACTTCGAGGCCACCCCTTTTTTCTTATCAAGGAGTAAATTCTCCCAAACGTCATGTGCAAGAACCCCGCCGACATCAAATATAAGTGCTTGAGCCATATACAAGCTATTCCCATGATTTGTAGTTGATAGAGCCATTCTGAATCTTCAGAAGTGTTGAATTATAACATTCTTACAAAGGCAAGATAGTGTGGCGGCCTATGGAGCAGCCGTAAGGTTAGCATTGCCGAAATTTCAAATCTGGAAATTCCGCGCCCCTCCGCGTGCGCCTCACACCTGACACCCTTCGCCGTCGTGTGTTAGGGTTTGGGTAAAACCGATGAACACCGAAGAGGACGAGAGGGCAGTCACGCTCGACATCCCGGAAGAGGAGATGCGCGAGCTGGCGCGCGCCTTTTATGAACTGGCCGTCGAGTGCGCCGCGTCGCCCGAGGCCGTGCCCGTCTTCCCCGAGACTTCGGCGGCGCGCGTCGCCGAAATCTTCCGGCGCCCGCTGCCCGCGGAGCCGGCCGCGTTGGAGAATCTTTTAGAAGATTGCCGCGAGGCCGTCCGGCACAGCCGGCAGAACAACCACCCGCGCATGTTCGGCTACGTCGCTTCGCCCGCGGCGCCGGCCGGCGTCTTCGCCAGTTGGGTCGCGTCGGCCTTGAACGCGAACGTCACCTCATGGCGGTCGGCCCCGGCCGCGACGGAGATTGAGAAGACGGTCGTCGGCTGGCTCGCCGAGCTTATCGGCTACAAGGGCGCGGGGCTGAACGAGAACTGCGGCGGGCTTTTGACGAGCGGCGGCTCGATGGCGAATTTGAACGCGCTCTTCGTCGCCCACCGCGCGACGGCGCGCGAGCGCGACCTCGCGGGCGCCTCGCACGACCCTTCGAGCGAGGGGCTCTGGAACGCGGGCGCCCCCGCAACGCTTTACGCCTCGGACCAGGCGCACCTCTCGATACCGAAGGCGGCCGACGTGCTCGGCCTCGGGCGGCGGCAGGTGCGCGTCGTGCCGACGGGCGAAGACTTCCGCATGGACGCGCGCGCGCTCGGCGAGATGGTCGAGGCGGACGACCGCGCGGGGATGAGGCCCTTCTGCGTCGTCGCCAGCGCCGGCACGGTCTCGACCGGCGCGGTGGACCCGCTTAAAGAGATAGCCGAGGTGGCGCGGGCGCACTCGCTCTGGTTCCACGTGGACGGCGCCTACGGCGCGCTGGCGCGGGCCGACGCGTCGAAGCGCGCGCTCTTCGCAGGGCTCGAAGAGGCCGACTCCGTCTCGCTCGACCCGCACAAGTGGCTCTACACGCCGGTGGACGCGGGCTGCCTTCTCTACCGCGACCCGGCGCGGGCGCGCGCCGCCTTCTCCGGCACCGGCGGCGACTACATCCGCGTCTTCGAGCGGCAGGAGGAAGAGGCGCACGCCTTCTGGAATTACGGCGTCGAGCTGTCGCGCCCGTTCCGCGCGCTGAAGGTCTGGGCGCTGCTGCGCTACTACGGCGCGCGCCGCGTCGCCGAGTGCATCGCCGAGGACAACGCGCTCGCCGCCCACCTCGCCTCGCTCGTCCGCGCGCGCGAGGACTTCGAGCTGATGGCGCCGGTCACGCTCGGCATCTGCTGCTTCCGTTACGTGCCGGCACAAGAGCGCCGCGCGCTCGAAGAGGCGGAAGACGACGCGGCGCGCGAGCGCGTGAACGTGCGCCTCGACGAGCTTAACGCGCGCCTCATGCAAGCGGTCCAGCGCGGCGGCGCGGCCTACGTCTCGAACGCCGTCCTGCGAGGCCGCTTCGCGCTGCGCGCCTCCGTCACCAACTTCCGCACGACGCGACGCGACCTCGAACTGACGCTCGAATCGGTCGCCCGCGCCGCCGGGGAATAATTAACAAGGTCGGCATCACAGATGAGCGAAGGCGAGTACGGGCAGGAGTTGAAGGTCGCTTTGGAGTTGGCGCGCAAGGCCGGCGCGGCGGCGCTCGCTTACTACGGCGGGCCTTTGAAGGTTGACCACAAAGAGGAGCTTAACGAGCCCGTGACGCAGGCCGACCGCGCCGTCAACGAGCTAATCGTGCGCGGGCTCTCGGAGGCGTTCCCCGAAGACGGCATTCTGGCCGAAGAGTCCGTCGACACTTCGCGGCGGCTGGGCCGGGAGCGCGTGTGGATGGTTGACCCTTTGGACGGCACGAAGGGCTTCATCGCCGGCACGGGCGACTTCGCCGTGCAGATCGGGCTGGCCGTCGGGGGCCGCAGCCGCCTCGGCGTCCTCTACGCCCCGGCCGTGGACGTGCTCTACTGGGCGGCCTCGGGCCAGGGCGCGTGGGTGGAGCGCCCGCTACCGCAGGCCGACGCGGAAGTTAAGAGGGAGCGTTTGAGCACGACCGACGAGACCGACCCGTCGCGGATGCGGCTCGCCGAGAGTCGTTCGCACCGCAGCCCGCGCATGGACTCGGTGATGCGCGAGCTCGGCGTCAGCTCGGAGGTGAGGCGCCACTCCGTCGGCATCAAGGTCGGCCTCCTCGTCGAGCGCCAGTGCGACCTCTACATCCACCTCTCGGGCAAGACAAAACAGTGGGACACCTGCGCGCCCGAGGCCGTCCTGACGGAAGCCGGCGGCCGCATGACCGACCTCTGGGGCGAGCCCCTGCGCTACAACACGCCCGACGTTTACAACCGCAACGGCATCCTCTGCTCGAACGGCGCGGCGCACGCGGGTATCGTCGAACGCCTCCGCCCGCTGCTCGCGGAGTGGGGCCGCGCGCGCGTCTCCTGAACGGGCCGGCGCCGCTTTGCTCTACGCGCGGCGCGCCGCCGGCCGTTATACTTGTCGCTCTTCTTTCGGCGGAGCGGACGGCCTTTGAACCTCAGAACCAGAATCCTCCTCGTCTTCGTCGCCCTCGCCCTCGCGCCGCTCGCGGCGGCGAGCCTCGTCGGCTACCGCGGCGCGGTGTCGTCCGTCGAGGCGGCGTTGCGCGAGCGCGCCGACGAGCGCGTGGCCCTCGCGGCCGGGACCATCGAGGGCGCGCTCAAGCGCCACGAGAGGGCGCTGCTCGTGCTGGCGCAGTCGGGGCCGACGGGCGAGCTGGTCTCGCGCGCCCCCGCTGCCGGCGCCGACGGCGCGGCGAAGGTCGAAGTGCCGGAGGCCGTCGTCCGCGACCTCGAAAGTTTTCTCAAGAACGGTGACGGCCAGCTCGAATCCGTCGCCGTCCTCGGCGGGCCGGACCACGCGCCGCTCGCGCGCTCGGTGTCGCGCGACGGCAGCGTCGCCACGCAGACCGCGGACTTCATCTCGGGCGCCGTGCGCTACGACCAGAAGGTGTGGGCGCTCGGCGGCCCTTCGGTCCTGCGCTCGCAGGTCACGCCGGAGGCCGAGGGGTCGGTCGTGCGTCTGACGGCGCCCGTCTTCGTCGGCGGCGTCGCGGGGCGGCCGGCGGGCGCGCTCGTCCGTGAGGTGAAGGCGCGGGCGCTGCTGGCGGCGGCCGAAGGGGCGCGCTCGCTCGCGGGCGTCGAGGGCGCGGCGCGCGCGGCCTCGCGGCAGGCACTCTTCGCCGTCGAGAACTCGACGGGGCTGCTCGTCTACCACAGCAACAGCGCGCTCAACCACCAGCCCGTCGCCGACGCCATGCCCTCCTGCGCCGCCGCGGCCGAGCGCATGCGCGCGGGCGAGAGCGGCTCGGACTTCTACGAAGAGCCGGGCGCCGGGCGCCGCCTCGTCTCCTACGGGCAGGCGCCGGGGCTGAACCTCTCGCTGGCGGCGGCCGAAGACTACACGGCGGCCGTCGCGCCCGCGCGGGGCGCCGCGCTCTGGTCGGGCGGGCTGGCGCTCGCGGCCGGGCTCGCCGGGCTCGCCCTGCTCTTCATCTTCGCGCGCCGCGCCGAGCGGGGCTTCCAGAGGGTGGCGCAGGGCGCGGCCGCCATCGCCGGGGGCCGGCTCGACCAGCGCATCGAGGTGGACGACGCGAGCGGCGAGATACACGCGCTGGCCGAGACCCTGAACGAGATGGGCACGCAGCTGCGCGAGATGATGGCGCGCGAGGCCGAGTCAAAGCAGCTCACCACCTTCATGCGCGTCTCGGCCATGATTTCGCACGACCTGAAGAACGCCATCGCCGGCCTCTCGATGCTGGTCTCGAACATGGAGAGGCAGTTCCACCGCGAGGAGTTCCGCGCCGACGCCATCGAATCCTTGCGCGAGGCGACCGACAAGCTCAAGCGCACGGTCGCCCGACTGAGCGAGCCGGTCCGCTCCTTGAGCGGCGAGTACCGGCGCGACGCGCGGCCGACCGACCTCGTCCCCGTCATCCGCCGCGTGCTGGCCGCGCGCGCCGAGCCGGCCCGCCCGCTCTACGAAGTCGAGGCGCACTTGCCCGACGCGCTCGTCGCCACGGTCGAGCCCGAGCGGGTCGAGGCCGTCGTCGAGAATCTGGTCGTCAACGCCCTTGAGGCGATGGGCGCGAAGGGCGGGCGCCTGACGGTCGAGGCCCGGCAGGAGGGCGACTACGTCCACCTGAGCGTCGCGGACACGGGCGTCGGGATGACGGAAGAGTTCATCCGCACGCGGCTCTTCCACCCGTTCGCGACGACGAAGACGAAAGGCATCGGGCTCGGCCTCTTCACCTGCAAGGAGGTGGTCGAGGCGCACGGCGGCAAGCTCGAAGTCGAGTCGCGGCTCGGCGCTGGCACGCGCTTTCGGGTCGTGCTACCATCCCGCCTGTTCAAAGCAGGCGACCGGCAGCAGCGCCCGGCGAAGGGGGCCGACTAAAACGGCCTCGGGCGCCCGCCGCCGAACCCTGGTCGCGCCCCTTCGAGATATCCAGACTTCACCATCGCCGCCCCGCCCCGCGCGGGTCTGTGTCGCCAGCGGCCCGCCAGTTTGAGAGTTAAAAACTGACGGCCGGCCGCCGCCTTTGATTCGCACTCCGCCACCCCCGGATGCCGATGACCGAACCGACCGAACAGCAGAAGACGACGGTGCTGGTCGTTGACGACGACCGACTGCTCCGGCGCCAGCTCCACTGGGCGCTCGTCGAGCGCCACGCCGTGCTCGAAGCCGAGACGCGCGCCGAGGCCGTGGACCTCCTGAGGCGCGAGCGCGTGGACGTTTGCATCTGCGACCTCCACCTGCCGCCCGGCCTCGAAGGCATCGAGGAAGGCTTGGCCGTCGTCGAGGCCGCGCGCTCGTCGCAGCCCTCCGTCCCCGTCGTCGTCATCACGGGCAGCGACAAGAAGCAGGACGCTCTCGAAGCCATCCGGCGCGGCGCCTACGGCTTCTTCCAGAAGCCCTTCGACGAGGAGGAGGTTTCGCACATCGTCACGCAGGCGGCGCGCGTGCGCGGCCTCGAAGCCGAGGTCTTGAGGCTCCGCTCGGAGCTGAAGATGTTCCGCGGCTTCGGCCGCTTCGTCGGGACGAGCCCCGCGCTGGAGCGCATCTTGAAGCAGGCGCGCTCGGTCGCCGACACGAACGCCACCGTCCTCATCTCGGGCGAGAACGGGACGGGCAAGGAAGTCCTCGCGCGCGCCATCCACGAGGAGAGCACGCGCGGCGAAGGCCCCTTCGTCGCCGTCTCCTGCGCGGCGCTGCCCGAGACGCTGATAGAGTCGGAGCTGTTCGGGCACGAGAAGGGAGCGTTCACGGGCGCCAACGCGGCCCGCAAGGGTCGCTTCGAGCTGGCCGACGGCGGCACGCTCTTCCTCGACGAGATAGGCGAGCTGACGCCGGCCGTGCAGGTAAAACTTTTAAGGGTCTTGCAGGAGCGGACCTTCGAGCGCGTCGGCGGCACGCGCACCGTCGAAGTTGACATCCGCCTCGTCGCCGCCTCGAACCGCGACCTCGAACAAGAAGTCGAGCGCGGCACCTTCCGGCAAGACCTCTTCTTCCGCCTCAACGTCGTCCCGCTGCGCCTGCCCTCCTTGCGCGACCGCCGCGAGGACGTGCCCGTGCTCGCCGCCCACTTCGCCGCCAAGGCCGCCGAGAAGCACGGCCGGCCCGTGCCCGAGCTTGAGCCCGCGCTCGTCGAGGCGCTCAGCGAGTACGAGTGGCCGGGCAACGTCCGCGAGCTTGAGAACCTCATCGAGCGGCTGGTGGTCTTGACGCGCGAGGGGCCGCTCGGCGCCGAGTTCCTGCCGGAGAAGATGCTGAAGGCGCTCCCCGCAGCCGCCGAGCCCGGCCCGGCCGCGCCCGCGGGCGCCCCCGACGAGACGACGCTCGAAGGCGCGACCATCGCCCTCCGGCGCCGCATGGTCATCACCGCGCTCCAGGCCGAAGGCGGCAACCGCGCCGCCGCCGCCAAGCGCCTCGCCATCAGCCGCTCCTACCTCCACCGCCTTATCAGCGAACTCTCCATCAGCGGGGTGTGAAGCGAGTAGCCAGTAGACGGTAGTCGGTAGCCAGTAGAAATCAAATCTACTGACTGCCGACAACCGTCTACTGGCTACTTCCGTGCACACCCGCCCCCCTCGCTTTGTCCACTCCTGTGCACACGCGCGGCCACGGCGTCTCCACTTTCCCTTTAAAAACGCTCCGCCGGCCGCTGGCACGTGCGTTGCGATGCTGGGGAGGCGGGAGCGAGAAGATGAAGCCGAAAATCCTCATCATTGACGACGACGTGGCGCTCTCGCAGCAGCTCTTCTGGACGCTGTGCGACGAGTTCGAGGTGATGACGGCCAACAACCTCTCTTCGGCCGTCCGCCGCGCCACCATCTACGAGCCCGACGTGGCGATCCTCGACCTTCACCTGCCGCCGACGCTCGACGCCCCCGACACGGGCCTGCGCGTCCTCGACTTCGTCAAGAGTCACCTCCCCGACTCGAAGGTCTTCGTCTCCAGCACCGAGTCCTCTCCCGAGGTGCAGGAGGCTTGCTTCAGCCGCGGCGCCGACGGCTTCCTCCCCAAGCCGCTCGACGTGGAGCGGCTGCTCTCGACAGTCCGCCGCACGGCCATCGCGCGGCGGCTCGCCGCGGCCTGACCACGCGGCGCTTAATTCGCCCCGGCAGGCGGCCCGCGCCGCCCCACAGTTTTACCAAAAAGCGCGGGCCGCCGAGGTTTTCACAGACAGGCGCGGGGGCACTCACCGCCGACAGCGCGCCCGTCGTGCTCTTTGAAATCTCACTAGCATTCGGCCCTCGCCTACCCCTTTCGAGTGGCCGTGTGTACGCGCGAGCAATTACGGCATCCCTTCTGCCGCCGCGCGCGCGTCAAGCCCCCGTCTCCAAATTGACTCCTGCCCAGAGTCGCGGGGGCTTTATTTTTTCCCCCCGACGCGGGGCGCCGAAGCGGCGAGCTGACGAACGTCTCCCTGTCAGCTCGCCGTTTCCGCGCTCCGCGTTCGTGCGTTTCATGCCTTATAATGTACCCACGCAGGCGGTTGAATTTAAGAGCCCGGTTTCTCGTCGGTTCAGTATTTAGACGGAGATTTGATGTTCAAGTTTATACACCTCTCGGACGTGCACCTCGGGTGCCGCCGCTACCAAATCGAGGAGCGCACCAAAGACTTCTTCCGCAGTTGGCACGACCTCATCGTCAACCACGCGCTGCCGAACGAGGTTGACTTCGTCCTCATCGCCGGAGACTTCTTCGACCGCCGCCAGATCGACCCGCAGACGATGAACCACGCGCTCGCGGGCCTCCAGTTGTTGAAGGACGCGGGCATCCCCGTCGTCGTCATCGAGGGCAACCACGACCGCCACGACGCCGTCTCGCCCTACAGTTGGATGCGCTCGTTCTCGCAGGCCGGCTTCTTCATCCTCCTTGAGCCCTTCGCCGACGAGGAGAGCGCGATGACGATGCGCCCGTGGGACGAGGAAGCGCGCGAGGGCTCCTACATCGACATCAAGGGGGCGCGCATCTTCGGCACGCGCTGGTACGGCACGACCGCTAACGTCGCCATGACGCTCGTCGCGGAGTCGGTCCGCCGCGCCCGCCAGGACGGCCTCTTCCACATCCTTATGCTCCACACAGACGTGGAGGGGCAGCTCAACCGGCCCATCCCCGCGCTCTCGGTCGAGAAGCTGAAGGAGCTTCGCTCGCTCGTCGATTACGTAGCCCTCGGCCACACGCACAAGCGTTTCGAGCTCGAAGGCTGGGCCTTCAACCCCGGCTCGCTCGAAGCCTGCTCGATTGACGAATACCGCGAGGAGCGCGGCGCCTACCTCGTCGAAGTCTCCGACGCGCACGAGGTCAAGGCCGCCTTCATCCAAGACTACGTCCAGCGCCCCTTCCAGCGTTTGAGCTTCGACGTGTCGGGCGCCGAGGACGCCGACGCCGTCCACGCGGGCGTCATGGAGACGGTCAGGCGCGAGGCCCGCCCGCACGACCCCGACTCAGACGCGCCGGCCCCCATCATCGAAATCTCCCTGCGCGGCCACCTCGGCTTCAAGAACTCGCTGCTCGACTTGAGGAAGATGCGCGAGGAGGCTCTGAGGGCGACGGGCGCGCTCCACGTCATGCTCAAGAACCAGAGCGTGCCCGTCGAGTACGCCGTCGCCGCCGGCCTCGACGCCGACGCCTCGCGCGCCGAGCGCGAGCGCCGCATCGTCGAAGACCTGATAGCCCGCGACGTGCGCTTCCGCGACCGCGCCCGCGAGATGGCCGAACTCGTCCTCGAAGCCAAGCGCCGCGCCCTCGCCGACGACCCGGCCGCCGACATTCTCCACCTCATCGAGCAGAAGATCGAGACGCGCCGCCGCGACGACGAACCCGCGCCCGAGCCCGCCCCCACCCCCGGCGCGCTCCACGCCCTCGAACGCAACGCCGCCGTAGTGACGAGTGAACAGTGATAAGAGAGTTGTCAGTCATCAGTCATCAGTTCTCAGTAAAGACAAAAACTGATGACTGATGACTGACGACTGATGACCATGCCTTTATGTCTGATGCCCTCGACAAAGTGCGCGGCGTGAGCGAGCTGCCGCTGTTCCCGCTGCCGCTCGTGCTGTTCCCCGGCGTGCCGCAGCCCTTGCACGTCTTCGAGCCGCGCTACCGCCGCCTGCTCGCCGACGTGCGCGCCTCCAACAACCTCTTCGGCCTCTCCTATCACGACGAGAGCTCGCCCGGCGGCGACCGCCCCGCCGTCGGTCACGTCGGCTGCGCGACCGAGGTCGTCGAAGTCCAGCCGCTCCCCGACGGCCGCTCGAACATCATGACCGTCGGCGTCGCCCGCTATCGAATCTTAGACTACGCCGAGCGCGGCGAGCCTTACCTCGTCGCGCGCGTCGAGTTCTTCGAAGACGAGGCGGAGGACGCGCGCCTGCTTGAGAAGCGCGCCGGGGAAGTCGCCGACATCTTTCTGCGCATCGTCCGCGCCATGCGCAGCATCGGCGACGAGCGCGGCCCGCTGCCCGACCTGCCTTCGGAAGACCCCGAAAGGCTCTCCTTCGTCGTCGCGGCGGTCGTCGAGATGGACGCCGAGGCCAAGCAGCAACTCCTCGAAATGCGCTCGTCGGCCGAGCGCCTGCGCCGCCTCTACACGCTGCTCTCGCAGGCCGTCGAGTCCTACGAAGACCGCGCGCGCACGCACGAACTCGCCAAGGGCAACGGCCACACGGGCCGCCGCCCCGACATCGAAGAATGAAGGGAACAATTAAGGAAGGCCGGGCGGGCGAGCTTCGAGTCCGCGTCCTCTTCTTCGGCGCCGCCCGCGAGGCCGCCGCCGACGAGGTCGCGCTCACTCTTCCCGCGCCCGCCACCGCCCGCGACGTGCTGGAGCGCGCCCTCGAAGACTACCCGAAACTCCGCCCGTTAAGAGCCGCGCTCCTCGTCGCCGTCGGGCAGGAGTACGCGCGCGACTTAGACGCCCCCGTCGGCGAAGGCGAAGAGGTCGCCATCTTCCCGCCCGTCAGCGGCGGCGCCGAAGTCGAAGGCGAGCCCGGCGCGTCGGACTTCTTCGAGCTGACGACCGAGCCGATTGACGTGGGCGCGGTCGCGCGCCGCGTCGTGCCCCCGCGCTGCGGCGCCACCGTCACGCTCGACGGCTACGCGCGCGAGTGGACACGGGGTCGCCGCACGCTCTATCTGGTCTACGAGGCTTACGCGCCGATGGCGCTCGCCGAGATGCGCCGCCTCGGGCGGGAGGCGCACAGGCTCTTCGACATCGAGCACGTCGGCATCGTCCACCGCACGGGCCGCACCGACATCGGCGAAACGTCGGTCGTCATCTCGGTGAGCGCCCCCCACCGCCGCGCCGCCTTCGAGGCGTGCGAGTGGGCCATCAAGGAACTCAAGCGCACGGTCCCCGTCTGGAAGAAGGAGTTCTTCGAGGACGGCGAGGTCTGGGTCGAGGGCGAGGCCGCGCCGCGCGTTTAAGAACTGCCGGTAACGCTCGAAGCGTTCGAGGATGTGGCTCACGTAGTTGACCGGCTCAAGCCCGCGGCAGAATCCGAACCTCACAACTTCATCCGTCGAATACTGCTGGGTGGACTTTTGCAGCAGCCAGTAGGCTACGTCGTCCCACACGCGCGGGTCGCCGCCGTACTTCTCCGTGAGCCGCTGCGCGTCCTCGACGTGCCCGGCCCCCGCGTTGTACGAGGCGAGGATGAACTTCAGCCGCTCGTTCTCGTCCTCTATCCGCTCGCCCCAGTACTTCGTCAACCACTGGAGGAAGCGGATGGCGCCGCGGACGTTGTCCTCGGGGTCTGTGACGTTGGTGACGCCGAACTCCTTGGCCGTCCTCGGCATCAACTGCAAGAGCCCCGTCGCGCCCGCCCACGAACGCGCCTCGGGCTTGAAGCGCGACTCCTGATAAGCCTGCGACGCGAGCAGCCGCCAGTCCCACCCCAGCTCGGTCGCGTACCGCTTCAAGAGGTCGTCGTACTCGCACAGCTTCCCCGTCGCCGAAGTCAGGTACCCGCTCCCGATTCTTTCGAGGTGGCCGCGGCGGTCGATGAAGTATTTCTGGTAGAGCTTGTCGAAGAGCGCCCCGTTCTTCTTCTCGGCTATCCAACTGTTGAGCGCCGCGAGGAGCTGCGGCGAGTTCTTCCTCACCGCCCACGAGACGCTGTGCGAGCGGCCGATGACGGGCCGCACCTTGAGGTTCTTAAACTCCGCCTCCTTCAACTCCGCGAGGTTGCCCTGCATCACCGTGAACTGGACCTCGCCGCGCGCCACCTTCTGCGCCAGCGCGTCGTCCTGGATGGGGCCGCCCATCTCGACGACGTAGACGCTGCCGTCTATCTCGTCGGACAGCTCCAAAAGGTCGCGGCGGTAGGGCGACTGCTCGGGGACGGTGACGGTCTTGCCCGAGAGTTGGTCGGGGCGCGTGACGAGGCGGGCCTGGATGTCGAGCGGCGGCGTCTCGTCGGCGGGGCCGGGCTGGAGGGCCTTCTCGGTGCCGGCGCCCGCGGCCTCGGGCGGCGCCTCCTGCTGGACGAGCGCCGGCTCGGTTCGATAAAGCTCGCTGGTGAAGGCCACGTCGGCGCGCGTCTCGGGGCGCGCGACGAGGCGGCCGGCGGCGATGTCGCCCTCGCCGCTGTTCAGCAGCGGCAGCAGACTCTTCGGGTCGGAGACGACGACCATCTTCAGCTCGACGCCCTGCTCGCGGGCGAAAGCCTGTAGCAACTCGTACTCGTAGCCGAGCGGCTCGCCGCGGTAGATGAAGTACGTCGTCGAGTTGTAGGGCGCGAGCACGGTCAGCGTCCCGCCCTCCTTGACGGCCGGGAGGTCGCGCTCGACCGCGGGCGCCGCCATCGGCACGTTCGCGCTGCGGACAATCGGGTCCACCGCTTCGAGCGCCGGGGCCCGCCGCCTGTGCAGACCGGAACAGGAAGAAGTGAGCAACGATGCGGCGGCGAAGACGAGCAGAAGGAGAGCGTGCGAAGACAGTCTCTGGTCGGGATTCATCCGTTGACACCTATGTTTGGAAACTCTTCCGCGGGGGTTAAAAGGGGGGAAGGGAGAGCACAAAGATTTATTCCAAAACCGCCCGCGAAGTCAACGCCGCCGCGAAAAAAAAGCCCCGCCCTCTTGACGAGAAGGGCGGGGCTTTCGAGTTTAACTTCCGCTTCGGGCTCAGGCCGTGGCCTCGACCTCTTCGCCCTGAGTCGCGGGGTCGAGGAGCGAGGCAGAGGTGACTTTGTCGCCGCCGTCGGTCTTAATCAGCCGGACGCCGGCCGCGGCGCGGCCGGTCTTGCGAATCTCGTTGGCCTCGATGCGGATGAGCTTGCCCTGCTTGGTGATGATCATCAGCTCGGACTCTTCTTCCACGGGGAAGACGGCGACGACCTTGCCGGTCTTGTCCGTCGTCCTCATGTTGATGACGCCCTTGCCGCCGCGCGCCGTCAGGCGGTAGGTGCCGATGGGCGTCTGCTTGCCGTAGCCGCACTCAGAGATGGAGAGCATCCGCTCGGAGTCGTCCGCCGAGACGGCCGCGACCGAGACGACGTAGTCGCCCTTGCGCAAATCGACGCCGCGCACGCCGCGCGCCGCCCGGCCCATCGGCCGCACGCCCGCCTCGTCGAAGCGGATGGCGAGGCCGTCGTGCGTGGCGATGAAGATGCGCTTGGTGCCGTCGGTCAGCACGACATCAAGAAGCTCGTCGCCGTCGTCCACGTTCACGGCGTTGATGCCGTTCGAGCGGATGTTCTGGAACTCGGACAGCTCCGTCTTCTTAATCACGCCGTTGCGCGTGACCATCACGACGTAGCGGCCCTCGCTGAACTCGCGCACCGGGATGACGCCCGCGAGCTTCCTCGACGAAGGGATGTTGATGAGGTTGACGACGGCCTTGCCGCGGGCCGAGGGCAGCGCGTCGGGAATCTGGTGGACCTTCAGCTTGTAGACCTGCCCGTCGTCGGTGAAGATCATCAGGTAAGAGTGGGTAGTGGCGATGAAGAGGTGCTCGACCCAGTCCTCGTTCTTGCCGGTGCCGGCCCCCGAGCGGCCCTTGCCGCCGCGGCCCTGCCGCTGGTAGGTTGAGACGGCCGTGCGCTTGACGTAGCCGTTCTTCGTCACCGTGATGGCGACGTTCTCGTCGGCGATCATGTCCTCGACGGAGAGCTCGACGCCCTCGTCTATGATCTGCGTGCGGCGCGCGTCGCCGAACTCCTTCTTCACGTCTTCGAGCTCTTTGACGATGACGCGGCGCAAACTGGCCTCGTTGCCGAGGATGTCTTCCAGCTCGGCGATGAGGCGGATGATCTGCTCGTACTCGTCGATGATCTTCTGCCGTTCGAGCGCCGAGAGCCGCCGCAGTTGCAGGTCGAGGATGGCCTGCGCCTGCTGCTCGGAGAATTCGAGCCGCTTCATGACCCGCTTGAGCTTGTCGATGAAGCCGGCGACGGTCACGTCCGAGGGCGTGCCCTTCCACTGCTTGACCTCGGTCATCGCCTCGGTCTTGCCCGTCAACCAAGCCTTCGCCTCGTCGACCGAGCGCGCGTTGCGGATGAGCGGGATGATGTAGTCGAGCGCGTCAATCGCCTTGTTCAAGCCCTCCAGGATATGCGCGCGGGCGCGGGCCTTGCGAAGCTCGTACTCGGTGCGGCGGCGGACGACCTCGCGGCGGAACTCGATGAAGTGGTCGAGCATCTGCCGCAAGGTGAGTACGCGCGGCTGGCCGCCGACGATTGCCAAGTTGATGACGCCGAAGGTGGACTGCATCGGCGTCAGCTTGTAGAGCTTGTTGAGGACGATCTGCGGGATGGCGTCGCGCTTCAGCTCGACGACGATGCGCATGCCGTCGCGCGACGACTCGTCGCGGAGGTCGGCGATGCCGTCGATCTTCTTCTCGTTGACCAGCTCGGCGATGCGCTCGATGAGGCGGGCCTTGTTGAGCTGGTAGGGGATCTCGGTGATGATGATGGCGTCGCGCTCGGTGGTGCCGCGGCCGATGCGGTCGATGCCGGCGCGGGCGCGCATCTGGACGATGCCGCGGCCCGTCGTGTAAGCCTGACGGATGCCTTCGCGGCCGTAGATGAAGCCGCCGGTCGGGAAGTCGGGTCCGGGGACGAGGGCGAGCAACTCCGACTCCTTCATCGCCGGCTTCTTGATGAGGGCGATGGTGGCGTCAACGACTTCCGACAGGTTGTGCGGCGGAATCTTCGTCGCCATGCCGACGGCGATGCCTTCGGAGCCGTTCAGCAAAAGGTTCGGCACGCGCGTCGGCATGACGGCGGGCTCGCTCAAAGACTCGTCGTAGTTGGGGTTGAAGTTGACGGTCTCTTTCTCGATGTCGGCGAGGATTTCGGAGGCGATCTTCGACATGCGCGCTTCCGTGTAGCGCATGGCGGCGGCCGAGTCGCCGTCCACCGAGCCGAAGTTGCCCTGCCCGTCGACGAGCGGGTAACGCATGGAGAAGTCCTGCGCCATGCGGACGATGGTTTCGTAGACGGCCGAGTCGCCGTGCGGGTGGTATTTGCCGATTACGTCGCCGACGATGCGCGCCGACTTCTTGTAAGCCTTGTTGTGTTGGTTGCCGAGTTCGTGCATCGCCCAGAGGACGCGCCGGTGCACGGGCTTGAAGCCGTCGCGCACGTCCGGCAGCGCCCGGCCGATGATGACGGACATGGCGTAGTCGAGATACGAACGGCGCATCTCGTCTTCGATGTTGACGTAGCTGCGATCTAAAGTTTCCATCCGATAAACCTTTCCGGTACAATCCGCCCGCGCCCGAGGGGAGGGCGGCCTTTAAAAACATCCCACGACGGTCGGCCCGCGTCGCCCCCTTGGAACCACCCCGGCCGGGCGCGGCGAGGGCTCGCAAAGGGGCTCTCGAAGGCGCTCGCGGAAGACGATTTCGGGGTACTTTTCGGTGCGGAAAACGACGGGCCGAAAGTACGTGATATTGTAGCCCAGGCGGGGCCTTTTGGCAACCCCTTCGCCGGGGCCAAAGCCTTGTAAAATCAAGCATTTTCGGCGCGGAAGGCGCCCCTTCGGGGGCCGCTTCCGGGCTCTCGCCGCCGGCCTTTAAAGCATGGAGTTCGAGGGCAAATCAAGGCGCCTGCGCGAGCGCATCAAGCTGGCGCTGCCGGTCCGCGTCCGCAGCCGCGAGGCGGAGGGCCGCGAGTGGGTGGAGATGACGCGCCTCGTCGACGTGACGCCGTTCGGCGCCAAGTTCACGCTGACGCACGCGACCGAGCGCGGGCGCCTCCTCCACCTGACGCTCTCGATGCCGCGCCAGCTCCGCTGCTTCGACCACATCGAAGACCAGTACCGCATCTGGGCGCTGGTGCGCCACGTCAAGCCGTTCACGGCGGCCGGCGCCGAGCCCGGCGTCGGGGCGCCGCTGCGTTACGAGATAGGCGCGGCCTTCATCGGCAAGCACCCGCCCGCGAGTTACCTCGCGGACCCCTCGACGCGCTACGAGGTCAGTCAGCTCTCGGCGGACAACATGTGGGAGGTGCGCGAGGAGGACGCGCAGAAGGAGTCGCAGGCCGAGCGGTCTTACGAGACGCGCTTGCAGATGGCCGTCAACGTCACGGTCGAGGTCTTCGGCGACGAGGGGCAGGTGGAGGCGCGCGAGCAGACGGTGACGGAGAACATCAGCCGGCGGGGCGCCGCCGTCTGGACGACGCTCGAAGTCGGGCGCGGGCGGTTCGTGAGGATGACGAGTCTGGAGACGGGCATGTCGGTGATGGCGGCCGTGCGCGGCAACCGCCGCGGCCCCGACGGCATCCCCCGCCTCCACCTCGAATTCATAGACAAGCAATGGCCGCTGGAAGGGATCGAATGAGGATTCGTACGCGGAGGGACGTGCTGCTCGTGGAGGTCGAGCGCCGCTGCACGGACGCGGCCTGCGGGGCGCGGACGCGCGTCGGGCTGACGAAGGAGGAGGCGCGCTCCTACACGGGGTTCGAGTGTGAGAAGTGCGGCCGGTTCAACCCGGACGCGCTCGCGGAGCGTGACATCCCTGAGTGGTGGGAGGAGCTGAAGATAACTTCGCTCGACGGCGTGCGCGGGCGCGAGGTCGGGGGTGAGGAGCCGGGCGAGGTCGTGACGAGGATGAGCGAGGCGTGGAAGAGTCTGGGCGAGGGGGAGGACTCTCTTTGAGCGAGGCCGCGAAGCCTCTCGGGGGCGACGGCCCGAAGGGGCAGGCGGGCGAGCCGCGCGCGCTGCCCCAGTGGGTCGTGGACTCGCTCCTGAGGCCGGCGACGCGCGTCGTCTCGCGCACCTTCTGGCGCATCTCGTTCCGCGGGCGCGAGCACATCCCCGCCGAGGGCGGCCTCGTCATCGCCGCCAACCACCAGACCTACTTCGACCCCTTCTGGATTAGCGTCGCTTTCGACCGCCCCATCCGCTACCTCGCCTGGAACGAAGCCTTCAAGTGGCCGCTGGCCGGAAAGCCTCTGGAGCTTTTGGGCGCGTGGCCGCTGGCGCTCGACCGCGGCAACCCGACCGCCTACCGCCGCTCGCTCCAGTGGCTCCGCGGCGGCGGCGCCGTCATGATTTTCCCCGAGGGCGCGCGCGCCGGGGCCGACGGCGAGTTGGCGCGCTTCAAGACTGGCGCGGCCCGCCTCGCGCTCGAAGCCGGCGTGCCCGTCCTGCCCGTCACCATCCGGGGCGGCGAACACGTCTGGCCGCGCGGTCGGCGCTGGCCCCGCCTCGGCCGCGTCGAAATCGTCTTCCACCCCGCGCGCCGCCTCGCACCCCTCCCCGGCGAGGACGCCCGCCGCTGCGCCCAACGCGAGACCGAAGACCTAGCCGCCGTCATCAGGAGCGAGCTGAAATAAAATGCAATAGACAGTAGTCAGTAGTCAGTAGAAGAAATCGGGGGCGGCGCATGCGAGCGTCGGCCCCCGAATCTTTTTCTACTGTCTACTGCTTTACTCCGGCGGCTGCATCTCGCGCGGCGGCGGGAGTGGCGGGAGCCCCTGACGGCGGCGGGCTTCGTTGGCGCGGCGGTGCGCTTCGAGGAGGCGTCGGCGAATGATGCGGGCACGGCGGGGGCTGTCGGCGGCCCAGCGCCTCATCTCTTCCTGCGTGGGCGGGTTGTTGACGAGGTCGCGGCCTCGGAGGGGGTCGGGGCCGTCGTCGTCGGCGTCTTCGCCGGGGCGGGGCGGGGGCGGTCCCGCGGGCGGCGCGTCGGGGGGGACGGCCTCGCCGGGACGCGGCCTGTTCCGGGCTTCCGCGTTCGTGTCTCTTGAGTCGGCGGCGCGCTTCGGTTGCGAGGCGAGGGCGGGCGTCGCGGCGGGCGCGGCGGGCGCGGGCGTTGATGAAGGCTGTGCTGTGAGGACCGCGTCGGTCGGCTGCGGGTCGGGCGTCGGGGTCGTCTGTGCCTGCGGCGTGGGCTGGGCGGCGGGCGTGTCGGCGCGGCGGTCGAACCGGTAGAGCCCGGCGGCGATGGCGACGAGCGCGGCGAGGCCCACCGCCACCCCGAGGGCAAGGCTGGGTAGCCTGCGCCCGCGCGGGGCGGGCTGCGCGGCGCCGACGCGCGTGACGACGGAATCGTGGTCGGGCCTATCTCGGGAAACGTGCGCGGAGGTCGGGGCCGCGTCGGGGTTTAAGACGGTGGCGGCTTCGCTCGTGCCGGCGACGTTGGTCGCGCGGGCGCCCGCGGCCGGGGGCGAGGTCGGGTCGCGGTCGGCGGGTTGTATCAACTGCGTCGCCTGCTCGGAGGCGAGCGTCGCAGCCACGTGCGCGCCGCCCGACGCCTCGACGATGGTGGCCCGTCCCGCGTCCTTCAACGCCTCGCGCATCTCGGCGGCCGAGGCGTAACGCTGCGCGGCGCTCAGCGCGAGCGAGCGCGCGAGGGCCGGGGCCACCGAAGCGGGCACGCCGGGCTCGACTTCGTCGGCGGGGCGGAGCGGGTCCGGCTGGGCGGCGAGGACGGCCGTGGCGCGCGTCAGGGCGTCGGGCGGGGGCGTGCCGGTCAGGAGGTGGTAGAGGGTGGCGCCGAGGGAGTAGAGGTCGCTGCGCGGGTCGGTGCCGGAGCCCTGCATCTGCTCGATGGGGGCGTAATTGAAGGAGTAGCCGAAGACGCTCCCGGTGTTGGTGACGAGCGTCTGGTGCGCGGAGCCTTTGGCGAGGCCGAAGTCGAGGAGGACGACCTGATTCCGGGCGACGAGCTTGATGTTCTGCGGCTTGATGTCGCGGTGGATGACGGGCGGCTCCTGAGCGTGCAGGTATTCGAGCGCGTCGAGGAGTTGGTCGGCCCACGCGAGCACGTCCGCGGAGGGGAAGGCGCGTCCCCGCTCCTTGAGCATGTCGGAGAGGTCGGAGCCCTCGATGTACTCCATGACGAGGAACTGGCCGTCCGATTCGTTGAAGTGGTCGCTGACGCGCGGGAGGGCGGGGTGGCGGAGGCGGTTGAGGAGGCGGGCCTCGCGCTCGAAGGCCCGGCGCAGGGAAGGGTCGTCGAAGAAAGTCTCTTTCAGCGCGACGGTCGAGCCGAAGCGTTGGTCGGTGGCGACGTAGACGGCGCCCATGCCGCCCTGGCCTATCTGGCGCTCGACGAGGTAGCGGTGCTGGAGGAGCGTGCCGGGGCTTATCATGGTGGGGAATCCTCTTCTCTCAACTCTGTAAGACGCGCAGGACGGCGTCGTGGATGAGGCCGTTGGTGGCGGCGATGGGCGGGGTGTAGTGGTCGAAGGGCGAGCCGTCGTAGTGCGTGACGCGCCCGCCGGCTTCTTCGACGAGGAGGACGCCGGCTGCCACGTCCCACGGGCGCAAGCCTTCCTCGTAGAAGGCGTCGAAGCGGCCGGAGGCGACGTAGGCGAGGTCGAGGGCGGCGGCGCCGTCGCGGCGGACCGACTGCGCCTGCATGATGAAGGCGCGGAAGTGGCGCGCGAAGTCGCCGCGCTCGCGCACGTCGTAGGGGAAGCCGGTGCAGACGAGCGCGGAGTTCAGCTCGTCGCGCGGGGAGGCGCGGATGGTTCGGCCGTTGAGCGTCGCGCCCTGTCCGCGCTCGGCGGCGAACAGCTCGTCGCGCAGCGGGTCGTAGACGACGCCGAGGACGACGCGGCCTTCGTGTTCGAGCGCGATGGAGACGCAGAAGGCGGGGTAGCCGTGCGCGTAGTTGGTCGTGCCGTCGAGCGGGTCCACGATCCACTTGTGCTCGGCCGCGGCGCCGCCGACGGCGACGAGGTCGCCGGCCTCTTCGGTCAGCAGCGCGTGGCGCGGGAAGTAGCTGCGCACCCGCTCGACGATGAGGCGCTCGGCGGCGAGGTCGGCCTCGGTGACGAGGTCGATGGCGCCCTTGTTCTTAATCTCGATGGCGCGGCCGAACTTCTCCGCGAGCACGCGGCCCGCCTCGCGCGCCGTCTGGATGGCGAAATTCAACATAGGTTTACTGCTTGAGTATGGCGACGATTTCGGTCTGGGTGGGCTGGCCGGTGACTTCGATGTCTTTGCCGGAGACGTAGACGTTGATTTCGGAGCGGACGCCGAACTTGCCTTCGAGGTAGATGCCGGGCTCGATGGAGAAGCAGGTGCGGGCGATGATGCGGCGCGAGTCGCGGGTCTCCAAGTTGTCGATGTGGGCGCCGTTGCCGTGGACCTCTTCGCCGATGGAGTGTCCGGTGCGGTGCGTGAACTGCTCGCCGTAGCCGGCGCGCTCGATGACGGCGCGGGACACGTCGTCCACCTCGGCGCCGCGGATTACCTTGCCTTCGCGGACGGAGGCGCGGACGAAGTCGGTGGCCCGGTCGCGCGCGTCGCGGACGAAGTTGAAGATGCGCGCGTACTCCTCGGGCACCGTCTCGCCGACGTAGCCGACCCACGTCTGGTCGGCGTAGACGGAGCCGGGCCGCTTGAGCTTGGCCCACACGTCGAAGAGGACGAAGTCGCCGCGGCGGATGGGCGAGTGGACGCGCTCGTCGGGCTGGTAGTGCGGGTTGGCGCTGTTGGGGCCGACGGAGACGTTGGGCGGGTCGTTGTCGGAAGTCAGCCCGAGCTCCTCGTAGCGGCGCATCATGAAGAGCTGAATGTCGTATTCGGTCGTGGGCTCGCCCGCCCGGACGCGGCGCGCGATTTCGGCGAAGGACTCGGTGATGATGCGGTGAATCTTGTCGGCGGCCTCGCGATGAGAGGCGAGCTGCTCGGGCGTCAAGGTGGCCTCGAACTGCTGGACGAGGTCGGCGCTGGTGACGAGGGTGACGCCGGGGAAGGAGCGGACGAGCTCGACGGTGCCGCCGTCAACGCGCGAGACGTAGGGGATGTCGTTCTGCGGCGAGTATTGCATGGCAATCTTGCGCAGCATGACGCGCCGGTTCTTGACGCCGCCGGAGGCGAGGGCGTCGCGCACCGCGGCGTGTAGCTCCTGCCAGCGGCGGTAGATGACCTTGCGGCCGGGCAGCGCGTCGAGCTTGAAGCGTTCGATGGAGTGGACGATGCGCACGGGCTCGCCGACGACGGGGACGTAGTAGAACCAGCGGCGCGTCGTCAACCCCTTCTCGTCGAGTTTGAGGATGCGGTAGGCGAGCGGGTCGCTGCGGCGGAAGTCGTAGAAGAGCCAGCCGTCGAGGTTGGCTTCGCGCAGGGCGGATTGGATGTCGCGGACGCGCGCGGCCTGCGCCTCGCCCGGCGGCGTCTCGTAGTTCTTCTGGGCGCGGGCGGCGGAGGAGAAGGCGAAGACGAAGGCGAGGGCGGCGACCGCCTTGAAGGTTCTTCTCATTTTCAACATTCCCGTTCTCATTCGTAGAGCTTGCGGAGCGTCGGGCGCCACGCGGCGTGGCTGACGAGGTCCGTGCTGTCGCTGAAGGTGTCGATGCCGCCGACGGGGCGGCGGGCGGCGATGCGCCGCACGCGCTCGTCGGCGATTAGTTTAAGGAGTGAGTTAGAAAAACCGTGAAGCTCGATGACGCGGAAGGGGCGGCCGAAGAAGTCTCGGACGCGGTCGGGCAAAGGCTCGGTCAGGCCGAGCGCGTTGTGCTTGGCGGCGACTATCTCATAAGCCGGGACGAGGTGCGACTCGCGCTCCTGCCAGGTCGTCGAGGCGAGCGCGGCGCGCAGGTGCGGGGAGATTGCAGGGGCGCATTCGAGCCGGTCGAAGGCCGTGCCGAACCACTTCGGGTAGGGCGCGTAGGCGCGCTCCATGAGGAAGCAGAGTCGCATGAGGTCGCGCACGAGGCGGGCGCCGATGAGGGCCGAGCCCAGCTCGTCGCCGGCATGGCCCGCGCGCCCCATCAGGTGCTCCTCCTGCCCGACGCGCGCCCACGCGGAGGCGAGCTGGTAGAGCCACACGTCGCGCGGGTAGTAGGAGAAACGACGGCGCACCTCTTCGAGCCCGATGGCGTCGTGGAAGACTTCGCCGGATGTAATCGTGCGGAGCTTCTGCTCGGGGAAGGTCAGCCAGTCGGCGGGCTCGATGTCGCCTTCGATGTCGAAGGCGAGGTAGCCCAAGAAGAAGCCGCGGACGGTCATCGGCTCGATTTTGTGGCGGACGGGGCCGGCGTCTTTTTGAATAAGATGCTGCACGCCGTTGTCGGTCGGGTCGGGCTCGGCGAAGCTGGTCGGGTAGCCGCGGAATCGGTGAGGGAGCCTGCGGGCGAGCGCGTCGGAAACGGCGTCGGCCTTGTCGTAATCCTCCTCGGCGTAGAAGAGGTCGAGGCGCGGCCCCCAGCCGTGGTCGGCGCTCATCTCGGTGTCGAAGCCGAGCACCTCGGAGCCGGTGCCGAGCAGCGCGGCGGCGTAGCGCAAGCCCGGAAAGTCTTCGTCGAGAATCGGCCCGACCGCCTCCCGGAAGAAGAGGCGGCTCAGCTCCAGCCCTTTGATGAAGGCGGGCGTGCCCGTCGTCGTCGTCGCTCCGCTCACGTCGAAATCATTTCTCCCCGTCGTTTGAACCCCGCGCGGCGCGCGCCTCCTCCTCGGCCCGCTTGCGCGCCAGCCCCGCGCGGCCGTCGTAGCGGATGAAGGCCGGCAGGAGCAGCGAGAGCACGGCCGTCCCCGCCATGCAGAGCACGCCGCCCGAGACGACGGAGGCGCGGACGCCGAAGTGGTATGCGACGATGCCGGACTCGGCGTTGCCGAGCAGCGGCCCCGTAGTGTAGCTCACCATCTCTATCCCAGCGAGCCGCCCGCGCAGGTGGTCGGGGATGGTCTGGTTCCAGATGATTGAGCGGAACAGCCCGCTCACCATGTCGGCGCCGCCCGCGAGCGCGAGGCAGACGAGCGCCGGCCACAGGCTCGCACAAAACCCGAAGCCGACGATGGCCGCGCCCCACACGGCGGCGGCGAGCGCGACGGCCGCGCCGTGCCGGTTGATTCGCTTCGTCCAGCCCGAGGTGAGCGTCGCCAGAAAGGCTCCGGCCGCGGGCGCCGCGTAGAGGAGCCCGATTGACGAGCCGCCGCCCATCCGCTCGGCCACCGCCGGGAAGAGCGCCATCGGCATCCCGAAGAACATCGCGTTGATGTCTATCAGGTAAGTCCCGAGAAGCTCCTTGCGGCCCCACGCGTAGCGCAGGCCCTCGGCGACGGAGCGCAGGCTCGGCCGGTCCGCGTCCGGCGGCGGCGGCACGGCCCTCATCAGCCAGAGCGCGACGAGCGAGCCGAGGAAGCTGACGAGGTCAATGGTGTACGTCGCCACCGGCCCCGCCGTCTCGACGAGCAGTCCGCCGAGAGCCGGCCCCCCTATCATGCCGACGGTGGCGCTGAGCGTCCTCAGGGCGAGGGCCGCGGGCAGCATCTCCGCCGCGACGACGCGCGGGATGAGGGCTTCGAGCGAGGGGCGCTGCAAGCCGTTCAGGGCCGCGAAGAGCGCCGCGCAGACAAAGAGCACCCACGCGCGCGGCCTCTCAAGCAGAGAGTTCGCGATGAGCACGACGGTGCCGAGCGCGAGCAGGGCTTCCGTCAGGCGCACCATCAGCCGCCGGTCAACCGCGTCGGCCAGCGCCCCGCCGACGAAGGCCATCACGAATATCGGCACGAACTCCGCCACCCCGAGCATCCCGACCGCCAGCGGCGACCCCGTCAACTTGTACATCTGCCACGGCAGCACCACGAACGTCATCATCGAGCCGAAGAGCGTCACGGCCTGCCCGGCGTACAGCAGCCGAAAGTCGCGCGACGCGCGCAGCGGCGTGAAGTCAACGGCCAGCGCCCGCGCCGCCCTCCGCGCGAGGCCGCCGCCGCGCGCGTCCGCGCCCGCCGCCTCGACCGGGTCCGGCGTCAGGTGCGTGCCCGACGGCTCTGTGGGTTCGTCCAAGGGAGGGGAAGTTAACTGTCCTGAAGCCGCCAGAGCGAGACGGTCCGGCCGTCGGCGCCGACGACGTAGAGCGTGCGGCCGTCGTAAGACCATCCGGCCTCGGAGACGAGCGTCTTGTCGCTGAGGCGCGGCTGCTTCTTCGTGTAGTCCATCGGCGGCGCGACGAGTTCCTGCAACAGCCCGCCCGTGCGCGTGTCGAAGACCTTCACGTACTGGTTGCTGTAGGTGAGGAAGGTGCGGCCCGACGGGTGGACGCGGATGTGCGTCTCGTCGTTGACGACGAGGCGAGACTCGCCGAGGGTGTAGCCCTCGCTTGAGTAAGACGACGGCTCCGTGTATTCGTAAGTGTTGTAGACCTGCTTCTGCTCGTAGAGGAGCTTGCCGGTCGCCGTGTCGTAAGCCTTCATGAGTCCGCCGAAGTGGCGCAGGAAGGTCTCGTCGTTGAGCCAGCCGTTCGGGCTCTCGAAGTCCGCCAGCTCCAGCTTCTTCCCGCCGCTCGCCGACTCGTAAATCTGCATCCTCTTGCCGGCGTCCACGGCGAAGTACTTCGCGCCGGGGCTGAAGACGGCGCCGACCGGCGGGATTTGGGGCGCGGGCCTTACTTCGTGCCTCGGCTTCAGCACGTAGCGCGACGCGGTCTTGTCAATCTCGAAGACGGCCAGTCGCCTCTCCGCGTCCTTCGACTTGGGCGGCTGCGCGAGGAGGGCCAGATACCTTTCGCCGGGGCTGACGTAGACGCCGAGGATGAAGTCCTCGCCGCCGGCCGCGACCGTCTGCTCGACCCTGCCGCCGCGCACGTCCCAGACGCTTACGTCGGTGCCGGGGCCGCGGATGAGTTTGACGATGAGATAATTTTTGCCCTCGCCGATTGAGAAGAAGCACCTGCTGCCGTCGGCCGTCAGTTGCCACCAGCCGACCTTGTCCGTCGGCAGCGTGCTCAGGCGCGCCAGCGTCGCGGCGTCCCAGAAGGCGACCTCGACCGACGTGGAGCCGACGGTGAAAGGCGCGACCGCGCTGCTCGACGTGACGAGCGTGCTGCCGTCCTCGCTCCAGAAACCGGCGCGGACGGGCCGCGACGGTTTCAGCGTCGCCAGCAGCTTGCCCGACTCCAAGTCCCAGACGGCGGCCGGGCGGCTCGACTTCGACGGGACGACGAGCAGCCTGCCTCCCGCGGGGCTTATGGACAGCTTGTCCTTTTTGTCTAAGTCCGGAATCTCGAACGGGCGCGGGTCCGTGAGCTTCGCCGCCGCGAGGTCGAGCGAGCGCGCGGCCTTCCGGCCGACGAGCACGAGCCTGTTGTCGAGCGTCAGTTTGCGCGCGAGGACGCGCTCCTCGGCGTCGAAGACGAAGTCGCCCCTGCGCTCAAGCGGCGGGCGCGTCTGCGCGGCCGGGGCCGCCGCGAATAGCAGGCACAAGAGAAGGGCTGTCGAGACTTTCACGTCAGTAACCTCCTACTTGCCGCCCGGCATGACGCCCATGCGGCGGCGCGGCGGGTAGATGATGACGGCTCGGCCCGTAAGGGTCGTGCGGGGGTTCAACTGTCGAGGAGCGACCAGAGGGTGACGGTCCGGCCGCGCGCGTCTATGACGTAGAGCGTGCGGCCGTCGCCCGACCATCCGGCTTCGGAGACGAGCGGCTTGTCGCTCGTGCTCTTCTTCTTCACGGGGTCCGTCGGCGGCGCGACGAGTTCCTGTAGCAGTTCGCCCGTGCGCGTGTCGAAGACCTGAACGAATTGCTTGCTGTAGGAGACGAACACGGGGTGGCTCGGGTGCGCCTTGATGCGCGTCTCATCCTCGATGGTCTCGGTGGTCGTGTCGTACCTCTGGCCGTCAATCTCCTGAGACGTGGTCTGGCTGGAGACGACGTAGATGAGGTCTTTGCCGTAGAGATGCTTGCCGGTGGCGGCGTCGAAGGCGTTCAGTTTGCGGGTGGTCTTGACGATGTACACGTCTTCGGCGAGCCAGTCGGTCGGCGCCTCGGCGTTCGGCAGGTCGAGCCGCTGCTCGCCGCCCGCGGCCCCGTAAATATGTAGCCTGCGGCCCGCGCCCACGGCGAGCAGCTTCGCGCCGGGGCTGAACGGGGCCCCGTACGGCTCGGCCAGCGGTCCGGGCCTCAGCTCGTACTTCTGTCTCAGCTCGTAGCGCGGCCCGCCGCCCTTCTCTATCTCGAAGACGACGAGCCTGCGGTCTACGTCTTCGGACTTCGGCGGCTGCGCGACGAGGGCGAGGTACTTCTCGCCGGGGCTGACGAAGGCGGCGCGGATTCTGTCGGCGTCGCCGCCGCCGGACGCGGGAATCGTCTGCTCGGCCTTGCCGCTTTCGATGTCCCAGACGGTGAAGGGGCCTTCGGAGCCGCTCGTGTACTTGAAGATGATGGCGTTTACGCGCTCGCCGACGGTGAAGAAGCACTTGCGGCCGTCGGCCGTCAGATACCACCAGCCGACCTTGTCCGTCGGCAGCGAGCCTTTGCGCGCGAAGGTCTCGCCGTCCCAGAAGTTCACCTCGGTCGCGCTTTCGTATCTAATCTCCGGGGCGGCGTCGCTGCTGGAGGTGGCGAGTATCCTCCCGTCCTCGCTCCACAAGCCGGAGCGCACGGCCTTCGAGGTCTTCAACTCCGCGACGCGCCCGCCCTTCTCCAAGTCCCAGACCGAGGCCGGCGAGTGGCCGAAGAGCCGAAAGGCGTATGCCTTGTAGACGAGCATGCGGCGGCCGTCGGGGCTGATTTCCCACTTGTTGTCGTAGCGCAGCTTCGGCACCGCGACGACGCGCTCGCTCACATACTTCGCCGCGCCCGCGTCCAACACCCTCACGCTTTTGAGCCCGACCAGCACGAGCCGGTCCGCGCCCACGGGCCTGTGCGCGACGACGCGCTCGCGCTCGTCGCCGAACGCCACCTCGCCCCTGCGTTCGAGTATCGGCCTCGTCTGCGCGAGCGCCGACGCCGTCAGAAGCAGGCAGGGGAGCACGGCCTGTAAGAATCTCTTCATCATCGCGCGCCCGGTACACGGCCCCCTTTCAGGAACGCCTCGACCGCGCCGAAGAAGACTTCCGGCTGCTCGACCTGCGGCAGATGCCCGGCGCCTTTGACGAGGAGCAGCCGCCCGTTCGGGAAGGCGCGCGCCCACGCCTCGGAAGACGCGACGGGGATGGGGTCGGCCTCGCCGTGGACAACGAGAACCGGGGCCTTGCTCGCCTCCTGCGCCGAGCAGACGAGCGGCACCCCGCACAGGAGGAACGCGAGCAGGAAAAGTAAGGCGCGAGTTTTCTTCATCTGTCAGGTGTCGCTCTTTGTGAGAGGGAAGTCGGCTCGATGCTCTTTCGTGACCCTGATGAGGAAGCGCAACGCCTCATTAACCGAGTCCGCATCCGGGAACGCTTCGGCCACATCCGGCTCCAGCCTGACCACGTCGCCGAAACTTTTGCGGCCGGGTCCGAGCCTCCGCACGCGTAAGGCCCGCAAATCATATTCGGGGCGAAGCTCATCTCCCATCTCCGTCTCAGCCTTCTTCATAAGCTTTCCGCTCCGCAGGCGTAGCCTCTCTTGAACTGATTAAGCGAAGGGTGTTGCCCCTCTCCGCGTAAGACACAGCCAGCAGGCGCCCTCGCCCTGACTGCCCAATAATAATATAGCGGTGCTCGTCGTAAGAATGGTCGGGGTCGTAGAAGTCAACGTAGAGCGGGTCGTCGAAGACGGTCGCGGCCTCTTCATAAGAGACGCCGTGCTTCTTAAGATTCGCCGCCCCCTTCTCTTCGGCCCACTCGAAATTCATGTGCGCACCACGCGCTCCTGGCTGTGCGACGCGAGATTACTTGTCGCCCGTGCCTAGCATCGGGATTTTGAGTCCCTTAGCGCGGGCGGTCTCTTCTGCTTCGTCGTAGCCGGCGTCGACGTGGCGGGCGACGCCGAGGCCGGGGTCGTTGGTGAGGACGCGGTTCAGTCTCTTCGCGCCCTCGGGCGTGCCGTCGGCGACCGAGACCTGCCCGGCGTGGAGCGAGTAGCCGAGGCCGACGCCGCCGCCGTGGTGGAAGGAGACCCAGGAGGCGCCGCTGGCCGTGTTCAGGAGGGCGTTGAGGATGGGCCAGTCGGCGACGGCGTCGGTGCCGTCGCGCATGCCTTCGGTCTCGCGGAAGGGCGAGGCGACCGAGCCGGTGTCGAGGTGGTCGCGGCCGATGGCGACGGGGGCCTTCAGGTCGCCGCGCTTGACGAGTTCGTTGATGGCGTCGCCCATCTCGGCGCGCTCGCCCAAGCCCAGCCAGCAGATGCGGGCGGGCAAGCCCTGAAACTGCACGCGGTCGCGCGCGAGCCGGAGCCAGCGGTTGAGCGTGCGGTCGTCGGGGAAGAGTTCGAGCGCGAGGTCGTCGGTGCGGCGGATGTCTTCGGGGTCGCCCGAGAGCGCGACCCAGCGGAAGGGGCCTTTGCCCTCGCAGAAGAGCGGGCGGATGTACTCGGGGACGAAGCCGGGGATGTCGAAGGCCGCGTTGCATCCGGCGTCGAACGCCTGCTTGCGGATGTTGTTGCCGTAGTCGAAGGCGACGGCGCCCGCGCGCTTCAACTCAAGCATCGCCTCGACGTGGCGGGCCATGCTCGCCGCCGAACGCGCGACGTAAGTCTTCGGGTCCCTCTGCCTTAACTCTTCCGCTTCTTCGAGGCTCAGCCCTTCGGGCACGTAGCCGTTCAAGGGGTCGTGCGCGCTCGTCTGGTCGGTGACGGCGTCAACGCGGACGCCGCGGCGGACCAGCTCGGGCAGGACTTCCGCGCAGTTGCCGACGAGGCCGACCGAGACGGCTCGCTTCTGCTCAACAGCGTCTTCACAGATGCGCAGCGCCTCGTCCAAATCCAAAGCCAGTCGGTCGCAGTAGCCGTCGCGGACTCTCCGCTCGATGCGCGCGCGGTCAACGTCTATGCCGAGGAAGACGGCGCCGTTGAGGGTCGCCGCCAGGGGCTGCGCGCCGCCCATCCCGCCCATGCCGCCGGAGACGACGAGGCGGCCTTCGAGCGTGCCGCCGAAGTGGCGGTCGGCCATCGCGGCGAACGTCTCGAAGGTGCCCTGCACGATGCCCTGCGTGCCGATGTAAATCCACGAGCCGGCCGTCATCTGGCCGTACATCATCAGGCCGCGCCGCTCAAGCTCGTGGAAGTGGTCCCAGTTGGCCCACGCGCCGACGAGGTTCGAGTTGGCGATGAGGACGCGCGGCGCGTGCTCGTGCGTGCGGAAGACGGCGACGGGCTTGCCCGACTGGACGAGCAGCGTCTCGTCGTTCTCAAGGCTCGTCAGCTCGCGCACGATGGCCTCGAAGGCGGGCCAGTTTCGCGCCGCCTTGCCCCGCCCGCCGTAGACGACGAGGTCTTCGGGCCGCTCGGCCACCTCCGGGTCGAGGTTGTTCATCAGGCACCGCAGCGCGGCCTCCTGATGCCAGCCCTTGCAGTTGAGCGCGGCGCCGCGCGGCGCCCTCACCGTTCTACTTGAAGTCATGGTCTTGCCTGCGAGTTGTTCCTTCGCTCCTGAATTCCGCGGACGGCTTTCGTGACGAGCCTGCGCGGGAAGAGGCCGATGGCGCGGGCGACGAGGTTATTGCGGAAGCCGGGGATGACGAGGGGCTTGCCGGCGAGCAGGCCGCGGTAGCCTTCGGCGGCGACCTCGCGCGCCGTCATCGAGCCGCGCTCGAAGAGCTTCGACTCCTGCATGCCGGCCGCCGCGACGAAGCCCGTCTCGGTCGGCCCCGGACAGAGCGCGGAGATGCGGACGCCCGTCCCCTCGCACTCGTTCGCCAGCGCCTCCGAGAGAGAGAGCACGTAAGCCTTCGACGCGTAGTAGACCGCCATGAGAGGCCCCGGTTGGAAGCCGGCGGTCGAGGCCACCTGCATCACGTAGCCGCGCCCGCGGGCGATCATCCCCGGCAGGAAGAGCTTCGTCAGGTGCGTCAGCGCGACGACGTTGACTTGCAGCAGGTCGAGCTCCTTCTGGGCGTCCGTCTCGGCGAAGAGGCCGTAGGTGCCGAAGCCCGCGTTGTTGACGAGCGCGTCAACGACGACCGACTCGTCGCTCAACTGCCGGAAGATTTCGCGCGGCGCCTCGGGCCGCGAGAGGTCGCTCGGTAAGACGCGCACGCCGACGCCGTGCTTGCCGCTCAACTCGTCCGCGAGCCCGCGCAGCTTATCTTCGCTGCGCGCGACGAGGACGAGGTCGTGGCCGTCGGCCGCGAAGAGGCGGGCCAGCTCCTCGCCGATGCCGCCCGAGGCGCCCGTCACGAGCGCGCGTATCTTCTGCGCGCTCATCGCGTCCCCTTGCAGTCGGCGGCGCCGGGGCCGAGCGTGCGTTCGAGGAAGCGCGCGACCCGGCGGTAGGCGTTGACGCGGTTCGAGAGCTTGCGGAACGAGTGGCCCTCGTCGGGCCAGCGCAGGTATTCGACCTCGCCCCCGCGCTCGCGGATGGCGCGGACGAACTGGTCCGACTCCGTCACGGGGTCGCGCGGGTCGTTCGCCCCGTGCGAGACGAGGACGGGCGCGCGCACGTTCCTGACGTGTGTGATGGGGCTCAGCTCTTTGAAGAACTCGCGGTCCGCGGGGTCGTCGATGTTGCCGTACTCGATGCGGTCCGAAGCCTTCAGCTCGGGCGAGGCGCCTTCGAGCGCCGTCACCCAGTTCGAGACGCCGACGAAGCTGACGCCCGCGGCGAACTTCTCCGGCAAGAGCGCCAGCGCCGCGTAGGTCATGTAGCCGCCGTAGGAGCCGCCCATCACCGCCGTCTTCGAGGCGTCAACCGGATGACCTGAACGCTTCAGCCAATCGACGGCGGCGCCCATGTCCCTGACGGCGTTCGGGCGGAGGCGGCCGTTGTCGAGGCGCGCGTACTTTTTGCCGAAGCCGGTCGAGCCGCGGAAGTTTAAATCCAGCACGGCGTAGCCGCGCGCGACGAGGTACTGCGTGACGCCCGAGAAGGAGGGCCGGGCCTGCGCGGTCGGCCCTCCGTGGACGCTTAAGACGACGGGCGCGCGCCTGTTCGGGGCCGCGCCGGGCGGAAGGTAGAGCAGGCCGTGGACGGTCACGCCGTCGTGGCTCGGGAAGGAGACGGCCCGCGGCGCGACGAACCTCGCGGGGTCGAGTCCGGCGAGCGTCGAGTAGGTGACGCGCTGCGCGAACGTCATGAGCGAGGAGGGCAGGACGCTCGGCCGCCGCCGCTGGAGGCGGGCGGGCCGCTCGTCGAAGCTGCCCGGCGTGAAGACCCAGATGTCGCCGGGGATGCCCGGCCCGCTCAGTTGGATGACGAGGACGGGCGCGCTCTCGGCCCACTCGAAGGTGCCGACGACGCCGCGCACGGTTTGAGCCTGCGAACTGACGGAGGCGGGCGTCTCCGTCATGGTCAGGTCGTGCGTGCGCTTCGTGCGCAGGTCGCGCAGGCGCACCTCGGAGAAGCCTTCGACGTTCTCGGTCCACGCGAGCCAGCGGCCGTCGGGCGAGAGGCGCACCTGCTCCACGTCGTGCTCGGCCGTCTCGACCCAGGTGAGCTTGCGCGCGTTCATGTCGTAGAAGGCGAGGCCGCCGAGGTCGCGGTCCTGGTCGGTCGCCACGTAGAAGCCGCGGCCGTCGGGCGTCCACGCGAAGGAGTGGTAGGCGGCGGCCTCGCGCGGCTCGAACAGCGTCTCGGCCTTGGCCGTGCGCAGGTCGAGGTAGAGCACGTCGTTGGCGTCCTCGCCGCGCGCCCGCGTCAGGATGAGCCCCGAGCCGTCGGGCCGCCACGACGCGACGTAGGTGCCGCCGCGCCCGGCGTAGACCTTGACCGGCCGAATCTCTTCGGCCGCGAGGTTGACGGTGTAGACGGAGAAGTCGTCGCCGCCGGGGTCGGTCGCGGCGAAGGCGGCGAGGCGTCCGTCGCGCGAGAAGCCGCCCCAGCGGCGGAAGGCTTCCGAGGGCGGCAGCAGCTCGCGCTCGCGCGTGCCGTCGGGCGAGACGAGGTAGAAGCCCTCGCGCTCGTTGCCCGAGCGGTCAACGCCGTAGGCGATCCAGTCGCCCTTCGGCGACCACTCGTGGAAGGTGACGGCCTCGCCGAAGGTGATTTGACGCGGCGCGGCGCCCGCGCGCGTCTCGGCGACCCAGATTTGCGAGGTGCCCGTCGTATTGGTGCGGTAGGCGACGAGCCGCCCGTCGGGCGAGAGCGAGGGCGCGGAGGCCGCGCGCGCGTTGAGGAAGCGCGACACGTCCGGGCACGCCTCGCCCGCGAGCCCGATGTCGGCCGAGAGCGGCGCCGGCACGTCCTCGGGCGCGGGCGTCTGCTTCTGCCCCGACGCGACCGCCGACCCGAGCGCCAGACAGCAGAGGAGCGCGAGAGCTTTTCGCATTGCAGACTCCAGAGGAGAAGTTGTCAGTTATCAGTTATCAGTAAAGACAAAAACTGACGACTGACGACTGTTATTCCGTCGTCCGTCCGGGCCAGAAGGCCCTGAGCCAGTGGCTTGAGGGCTTCTCCTGGCTGATGATGTGTTCCAGCTCGCCCGCGTCGAGCCAGATGCCTTGGCAGGTGTCGCAGCGGTCAATGGTCACGTCTTCGAAAGTCTCCTGGTGGAGCCGGCCGGGGCAGCGCGGGCACGGCAGGGTCGTCGCCCCCGCGTCGGGCTCGCCCGCGCTCAGGTGCTCGCGCAGGCGTTGGAGCGACTCGCGGTCCTTGCGCCTGAAGTAGTCTTCTTCGAGGCCGCGGCGGCGTTCGTCGAAAATGTCGGCCACTGTTCTGGTCCTCCTGAGATGGCTTTTTGATGGCTTGGGTTCTTTCTCGGCGGCCTATGTAATAGCAGAAAACGGACGCGCGACGCCACCTGCCGCCCGCGCCGCGCTTGCCACGCTCGCGCCGACTTCAATATTCTTGCGCGAGCCCGACAAAGAGAGGAACACTTATGCCACTCAGCCCGCGCGCGCGCGTGCTCCTGATAGCGGTCGTCGTCCTCGGGGCGGTCGGCGCGCTCGTCTGGTTCCTGAGCGTCACTTACTGGACGCAGCCCGTCACGCCGCTCCCTCCGCCGCGCGGCGAAGCCGAGGCCATGACCCCGACTCCGCCGACGAGTTCGCCGACGACCACTCCCGTCCCGTCGCCCTCCGTCGAAACGTCGCCGACGGCCTCGCCTTCGCCTTCGCCGGCCGGGCAGAGTCAGGCCGCGCCCGCCGGCCGGTTGCTCATCCCGGTCGCGGGCGTCAGGCCGGAGCAGCTTCAGGACACCTTCAACGACGCGCGCTCCGAGGGCCGGGTCCACGACGCGATAGACATCATGGCGCCGCGCGACACGCCCGTCCTGGCCGCCGCCTCGGGCCGCGTCGTCAAGCTCTTCAACAGCAAGCGCGGCGGCATCACCCTCTACCAACTCGGCGACGACAACGCGACCGTCTACTACTACGCCCACCTCGAACGCTACGCCGACGGCTTGACGGAGAGCAACTACGCGCGGCAGGGCGAGACGATTGCCTACGTCGGCGACTCCGGCAACGCCACGCCCGGCAACACCCACCTCCACTTCCAAGTCTACCGCGTCAAAGACCCCAAACACTTCTGGACCGGCGACAACCTCAACCCCTACCCGCTCCTGCGCGGCAACTAAACGGCCTGACCTCTTTCTCTCCTGCGGCCGTCCGCTTATGGTGCGGGCGCCGGGAGTTTTCGCCCCGAAAGCGTGGGTAAACCGCGGCCGGAACGGTACTTGCCACAGTCAGCGGGCAATGCTTTGCCTGTACTCTCTCCGTGTGACCAAATCACGTGAAACCGTTTCCGAGGAGTCTTTAAAGGGATGAAGAGGATTACGCAGACGACGTTGGTGCTGTCCGCCCTGCTGCTCGCGCTCGCCGCCGCGGGCTGCACGCAGGCCGGGCCGCCCGCCACGAACACCGCCGCGACGAACACGGCCGCCAACACGGCGACCGCCGCGGCCACGCCGACGCCCGCCGCCTCGCCCGCCGCGCCGGCCTCGGCCGCCTCAGACCTGCCCGTGACGCTGCCCGTCCTCGACGCCATGTTCGCCGACGAGGCTTTCGCGGGCGAGCTGAAGTCGCGGCTGCAACTGACGGACGAGCAGGTGACAAAGCTCCGCGAGGTCGCGCGCGAGGAGACGGGCAACTTGCAGGAGGGCGAGGGCGAGCACGCGGGCACGACGACCGAGGCCACGCGCCGCGCCAACGCGAAGGTCGAAGAAGTCCTCGGCCGCGACAAGGCGCGCGACTTCTCGGCCTTCGTCCGCGAGCGTTGGGCCGGCGGCGCCGCCGCCGGGGCGGCCTCCAACCAGAAGCCCAACGCCGTCCCGACCGACACGCGCGTCGTCGTCAACGCGCCCGCCTACCGCATGGACGTGTTCGAGGGCGGTAAGCTGGTGAAGACCTACCGCGTAGGCATCGGCTACCCCGAGTTCCCTCTGCCGCAGGGGATGCGCAAGGCCGACCAAATCATCTTCAACCCCGTCTGGACTCCGCCGGACGAGCCGTGGGTCAAGGGCAAGTTCGCGCCCGGCAAGAAGGTCGAGGCCGGGAGCAATGACAACCCGCTCGGCCCGATTAAGATTCCCATCGGCCTGCCCTCGCTCATTCACGGCGGCAAGAGCCCCGCCCGTTTGGGTACGTTCGCTTCGCACGGCTGCGTCGGTCTGACCAACCCGCAGGTGCAGGACTTCGCCGTCGTCCTCGCCGGCATCGGCGGCGCGCAGGTCACGCCCGAAGACGTTAAGACCTACGGGCAGAAGCGCGACGAGACGAAGAACGTCAAGCTGTCGAACGCCGTCCCCGTCGAGCTGCGCTACGAGACCATCGTCGTCGAGGACGGCCGCCTCCACATCTACCGCGACGTTTACGACAAGGGCACGAACACGGAGGAGAACCTGCGCCGCGTGCTCGAAGCCTACGGCGTGCGGCTCGAAGACCTGACCGAGCAGGAGCGCGCGCAGGTCACGGAAGCACTAAAGGCGATGGCGCGCGACGCGCAGGGCAACCCGACCGACGGCCAGCCTAGTCCGACGCCGACGCCCGCCGGCAAGGACAAGAAGGCCAACGTCCGCGAGACGAAGACCATCAAGGGCCAGAAGGAAGTCGTCATCGACATCGCCGCGCTCCGCGGCAAGGGCTACCCCGCGCCCGTCAACCTCAACACCGGCGGCGCCCCGCAGCCGAAGGCCGCCGCGAAGAAGAAGGCGTAAAGAAGGTGACGGGTGACGGGTGACGGGTGTCGGGGAAAGACAAGCTGCTTTCACCCGGCACCCCACACCCGTCACCCGTCACCCTCTTTACAGGTAGCTCAGCCACGCGTCGCGCCGCCGCTGCTTGAGGCGCGAGAACCAGAGGCAGAGCGGGTAGAGGGCGAGCACGGCGCCGAGCCAGACGGCGTAGACGACCCAGAGCGGGTAGCCGTAGTCGGTCGGGTAGGTGGGCGGCGAGCCGGGCGGCGGCCAGTTCTGGAAGAGCCAGCCGGCGCGGCCGTACTTCGCCAGCGCGAACAGGCAGGCCGCCCCGTGGATGAGCGGCAGGTGCAGCAAGTAGTAGAACAGAGGCACGCGCCCGAAGACGACGAAGGGTCGCGCCAGTTTCCCCGACGCGCTCCGGTCGAAGAGCGCGAGGAAGACGAGCGCCGGCCCGAGCGTCATCAGCAGGTAGAGCAGCGACGGCGGGTACTTCTGCGTGTTGATGAACGAGAAGAACGTGAAGGCCCAGTTGTCCTGCGTCTTCCACGGCGCTGGGTCGCCGTAGACGTTCACCGCGCGCAGCACGACGAAGAGCGCGACGGCGCCCGAGCCGAGCCACAGCAGTAGCCTCCTCCTCCGCGCGGGCTCCAAAAGTAGAACGCGCCCGAACGCGTACCCCGCCGCCATCACGCCCACCCAAGGCACCAGCGGGTAGGCGACGAAGAAGACCATGCCCGGCCGCGGGAAGATGGGCCCGCCCTGATGAAGCACGGTCCAGAGCCAGCCTAAGGGGCCGAGGCTTTTCGAGGTGACGGGGTCGAGCAGGTTGTGCGCGGCAATCATCACGAGGCCGAACGCGGCAATCGCCCACACCGGCAGATAAATCAACCCCGCCAGCGCAATCATCGACCAGCCCAGCGCCCAGATGACCTGCCCGAACAAGAGGCTCAGGTCGAAGTTGAAGAACCAGCCGGAGCGCACCACCGTCATCTCAAGCAGAATCAGCCACAGCCCGCGCGTCAAAAGGAAGCGCGCCAACTCGCCCTTCGTCTTCCCCCGCGAAGTCGAGAGGAAGGCGCCCGTCCCCGCGAGGAAGACGAAGACGGGCGCGCAGAAGTGCGTCACCCAGCGCGTGATGAAGAGCGCGGCGTTGGTCTTCGACAAATCGGTCGGGTCGAAGAGGAGCGCGTCGCGGTGGAAGAAGTCGCGCGCGTGGTCGAGCGCCATGATGACCATCACGACGCCGCGCAGCAGGTCAACCGACTGGAGCCGCGCCCGCGCGCCCAAACGCTCGCCGAGCAGGTTCGTCCCGCCCTCCGTCGCCGGCATCACTTCGGGGAACTCGCCGGGGAGCGTCGAGACATCAACGCCTGTCGTCGTCGTGGCTTGTGACATGAGATACCTCGGGACGGTTTTTGAGCGCGAGGGTGCTGGCCGAACTTCTACGGTAAAGGTCAGCGCGAGTCAACGACGACGTTGTAAAAAACTGTAAAGGCTTAAACGTCGAACTCGCCGCGGCGCAGGGCGGCGGCGACGCGCTCGATGTCGGGCGCGAGCGGGCGGTCCCCGGTGAGTCGCGGGGCGTGGGCGCGGACGGCTTCGTAGGCGCGGCGGGCGCCGCGGCCGGGGAGCAGGGGGGCGCGGTATTCGAGACCTTCGGCGGCGGCGAGCAGCTCGATGGCGACGACCGCCTCGACGTTCTCGACGACGCGGCGCAGCTTGGTCGCCGCCGTCATGCCCATCGAGACGTGGTCCTCCTTACCGCCGTCGGTCGGCAGGTTGTCGGTCGTCGCCGGGTGCGCCAGCACCTTGCACTCGTTGAGCAGGGCGACGGCCACGATTTGAGCGACCATGTAGCCGCTCTCGACGCCGGGGCGCGCGGTGAGGAAGGGAGGTAAGCCTTCGTTCTTGTCGGGGTTGACGAGGCGGTCCACGCGGCGCTCGACGATGTTGCCGAGGTGGACGAGGGCGATGGCGGCGTAGTCTAAGGCGATGGCGACGGGGGCGCCGTGGAAGTTGCCGCCGGAGATGACTTCGTCGCGGTCGGCGAAGACGAGGGGGTTGTCGGTGGCGCCGCCCGTCTCGGTTTCGATTTGGGCGCGCGCGTGGGCGAGCGCGTCGCGGGCGGCGCCGTGGACCTGCGGCATGCAGCGCAAGCTGTAGGCGTCCTGTACGCGCGGGTCGCCTTCGAGGTGCGAGGCGCGAATCTCGCTGTCCCGGAGCAACTCCCTCAGGTGCGCGGCTGCTTCCTGTTGCCCCTTGTGCGGGCGCGCGAGGTGGATGCGTTCGTCGAAGGCGGCGGGCGTGCCCTTGAGGGCTTCGAGCGACATGGCGCCCGAGGCGTCGGCCGTGCGCGCGACGCGCTCGGCGCGCTCGACGGCCAAGGCGCCCACGGCCGTCAGGGCTTGCGTCCCGTTCAGGAGCGCGAGCCCTTCTTTCGCTTCGAGCTGTAGAGGCTCCAGCCCCGCGCGCCTTAAAGCCTCGCCGCCGGGCAGGCGCTCGCCTTTATAAAAAGCCTCGCCCTCGCCGATGCAGCAGAGCGCGAGGTGCGAGAGCGGCGCGAGGTCGCCGCTGGCGCCGACCGAACCCTTCTCGGGGATGACGGGCACGACGCCGCGCGCGAGCATGCGGAGGAGCGTTTCGGCGACGACGGGGCGCGCGCCGCTCAAGCCTTTGGCGAGGACGTTGGCGCGCAGGAGCATCAGCGCGCGCGTCTCCTCTTCCGAGAGCGCGGGGCCGACGCCGCAGGCGTGGCTGCGCACGAGGTTGACCTGGAGGGCGCGCAGCTCGTCGGGCGGCACGGTCACGTCCGAGAGCTTGCCGAAGCCGGTGTTGACGCCGTAGACGACGCGCGACTCCGAGATGATGCGCTCGACCGCGGCCCGCGACGCCTCCATCCTCGCGCGCGCCGCGGCGCCCAGGCGCACCTCCGACTCGCCGCGCGCCACCCGCGCGACCTCTCCGAGCGTCAGACTTTGTCCGTCGAGTTCGAGCATAAAAATGCGGGCGTCAGGTGTCAGGAAAAACTCTATACCGGCACCCGACGCCTGAGACCCGTCACCCTATTTAATCACCTTGTCCCTGTGCGGGTACTGCGTGCGGTGGATGTCTTCGGGCGGCTGGGAGCGGTGGATGTCGGCGCGCTTCCATTCGCCGGTGGCGCTGCCCGTGGTGCTGGTGGTGCGGCGGGCGCGGGTGCGCGCGGCGCGGGCGCGGCGGACGGTGGCGGCGCGGCGGCGCTCGGCCGCGTTACGCGTCCAGTCGGAGACGCGCTGGAAGGGGTGAAAGTCCTTCTCGGTCAGGACCTCGCCGACGGCCTCCTGCAAGCGCATGGTGGCGAGGGCGAAGATGAAGAGGCCGGCGTTGAAGAAGATGCCCGTCATGAAGACTATCTCGCCGGGGACGACGCCGATGGTGGCGCGGTCGATGAAGGCGTTGAAGTCGTAGGCCGGAACGGGGTGGATGTAGACTTTCAGGTTCCAGCACGCGGCGAGGAGGACGAAAATCCAGAGGTAGTTGCGGCGCATGCGGCGCCCCAGCGCCTCCCACTCGCTGATGGTGAAGTGCGGCGTCTTGAGGTCGTCCACGAGCATCTGCATCCAGCTCTCGTCGGTCGGCGCGTCGGGCAGCAGCATGTGTGTGAAGAAGCCGGTTTCGAGCATGCGGACGCGGCTCGACCAGATTTCGTAGTAGCGGTAGCGGCGGGCCTCCATGAAGAGGAAGAAGCCGACGAGGACGGTGTTGATGAGGATGACGAAGTGCGGGTTGGTCGGCGAGGAGAAGGCGAACGAGAGCGTCGCGCCCGTCGTCAGCACGGCCCAGTTGGTCGTCGTGTCGAGGCGGTTGCGCCAGGTGTTGGCGCGCGTCACCTCGCCGCGGTAGAAGTGGACCATCGCCGTGTTGAACTCGGCGGGCGTGGGGCGGCGCACCTGCCGGGCCTGCGGCGCTCCGGCCGTCGGCGAGTCGGGCACGATGGTCTGGTGGATGGGAGCCGTCTCGGGGGAGTCGGCGGGGGCGGGGCGCGTCGGCTGCGGCGGCTTGGTGGTGGTGACGGCCGGCTCGCTCGGCCTGGGGCGTAACTCTGTCTTCATCTCGCTCGCTTACGGTCGTGGCCTCAAAGCCGCTCGCGGGCCGGGAGGAGAAGACTCGCGCGAACAGCGGAGTGATGATAGCACGCGGCCCCGCGGGCGTGACAGGAAATAGGTGTCGGAATGGGTGTCGGGTATCAGGTGCCGGGTGCCGGGAGGAATTCGTTACCGGCACCCGGCACCTGATACCCGACACGCTTCTGACGAACCGGAGAGGCGGCGCGCGCATCTGAATCCGGCCTGCTTGACAGGCGCGGCGGGGCGCCCCTATAGTCGGTTTTTGTCCGCCGCTCGTTGAAAACGTCCGTGGGTTGCCATGCAGGTTGAAGAAGATTCGGGGGGCGGGACGGCCCGCTTTGATGACACGGACGAGCGCCTGATGCGGGCGGCTTTGGAGGCCGCGCGCGAGGCCGCCGGGAGGGGCGAGGTGCCCGTCGGCGCCTGCGTCGTCTCGGAGGACGGAAGCCTCCTCGCCGTCGCCGGCAACCGCACGCGCACCGACTGCGACCCGACGGCGCACGCCGAGGTCGTGGCCCTGCGCGAAGCCGCGCGGCGGGTCGGCAACTACCGGCTGAAGGGCGCGACCATGTACGCCACGGTCGAGCCGTGCGCGATGTGCGCGGGGGCTCTGGTTCAGGCCCGCGTCCGGAGGTTGGTTTACGGCGCGACGGACCCGAAGGCCGGGGCGGTCGAGTCGGTCTTCCGGGTCTGCGACTCGGGCTCTTTGAATCACCGGCTGGAACTGGCGGCGGGCGTGCTCGAATCGGAGTGCCGCCTCGTGTTGCAGGAGTTCTTCCGGTCGAAGCGGGTCAAGTAGCTTTGCGGAGAGGTCGCATAGTGGTTTAGTGCACCGGTCTCGAAAACCGGAGTGGTCGAAAGGCCACCGTGGGTTCGAATCCCACCCTCTCCGCCACTTCTCTTGAAGGGTCAGCCTCTCACGGGGTTGACCCTTTTTTCTTTCCTCACGCGCCCCGCGTTACTCGGCCTACCCGAAATCAGGCGCTTTCCCTCTTCTAATCTGTCCGCGGCGTCTCCCAGCCTTTGCGGTACGCCGTGGCCGTAGCGGCGCGTGACCTTTGTGTTTTCGGTCTCGCCCGGCGTGGTCGAGTGTCCCAGGAGGTCGGCGATGTCGTACTCGTGTACGTTCGCCGCCCTGAGCCGCCATTACGCAAGATTCATGAGAGGCAACGTAAAGAGGCTTCGGGTGCATGCCGGGCGTTAGGCGCGGCCCGCGGAGCAGGCGTCATCTATTTCAGAAGCCCGGAAAGCCAGTGCATGATGTTGAGTGCCCATTGCCGATTGTCTGTGTTCGAGGTGTTCATACCCAGCCGCCGCTCTCTTGAGCTGTCACCCGTCCGCTCGGTAATAACTTGCGCTGTGAGCATACCGGCCTCCCCTACGACTACGACGCGCCCCTTGCCGAATGTCATCGCCAGTGCTTGCGACCGGCCCGCGGCAGAAACTCGACTCTTCCTATCGGGGAATGAAAGATCCATCGCCGACCCGGAGAGCACCAGCAAGGCGGCGCTACCCGGCGGCCCTTTTAAAGACTGTCCCGCGAAGCTAACCACCCGAGTTATCCCCTCCGACGCACCCCTCCCCCGTGTGATCGGGTGGTCTCCCAGCAGGCCGTTATCTCGTGTGAACTCAAGAAAAGTCTTTGCACCCTCCTGCCGGAAATAGTGAGACTCGTCGTACGTCAACCCCTGACTCATTCCCACCCCGAAGCGGCGGGCCAACCCCTCGGCCGCCGCCGCCGCCGGGTTATGGTCGGCGACGAGCAGGAGCGCGCCCCCCGCTCGCACCCAGTCACGCACGGCGTCACACTCTTCATCCGTGAAAGCAGGCCGGGCCGCCTGCGGGGTGTCGTCCGCGCCGCCCAGGGCGTTAGCTATTAACAGCACGTCGTAGCCTTTGAGAGACTTTCTGGAAAACCTCTCTTTGTTAGGCGACACCCGGTAGCCGTCGTTCGTCATGAGATCTGAGAAAGGCTTGTAAGTTCCCCCGTGAGTGTGGACGTTGAAGTGCCCTTCATCAAAGAGTACCTTGGGCCGCTTGGCGGAGGGATATGCCGGGCGTGCGACTCTTGCATCGAAGGTAGGGTCGAATAGCTGTTCCTGACCTGAGCCGAGGGCCACAAACAAACCGCAAAGTAGCGGTAGCGTGGCGTGTAAAGTTAATCTTCGCATACCCGCCTCGACCTCGCTTCACATTTAGAACAGAGGCGCGAAATTCGGTGCCTGTAATCCGGAAGCGCCTGACGCCCGGCATCAGCGGGCGCGCCGGGCCTTCGCAGGAGAATGAGAGCCGTCGTGTCCGCGCTCCGCGGCATGCCGTTGTTAGCCGGCCGGCGGGGGTAGGCTTTTGTACCAGAGCAACTGAACTTCGTCTGGAAACTCGCGGTATGCGAAGCGGTTGATGGCGCCTAACACGCAGTCCTGGCGCGCGTAAAACCTGCACGCCGGCACGTTGATGTTCTGCGTCTCAATCTTCAGCTGCCGACAGCCCCTCGCCGCAGCCCATGTTCCCGCCGCCCGGAACAGCGCGAAGCCGACGCCCTGCCCGCGGGCCTCAGGCGAGACTCGGATGTCCCACAGGACGGCGAGGTCTCTGCGGCCTTCCAGCATGCTAACGCCCTGCGTGTTAAAGGCGACGACCGCCCCGCCGACGCGCGCGCCATTCGAGTGCGCGCCTACGAAGCCCCAGTTCGACACGTCGAACCGCCCGGCCCACAGCGAGGGGTGCTCGCCCTCGGCCGTGTCGTAATCCTTCACGTAAGGGGTATCGAGCCTGCGCTCGGACAGGATCAATCCGCCGAGGCCGCCGCCGAGGGCCGTCACGTCGAAAACGCTCTCGACCTCGAACGAGATCGGTATGCGTGCCAGTTCCGGGGCTACTGCGATCGGTTCCTCGACTATCTCCATATTTATCGGCTCACCTCGGGACGGCTAACGCCCGGCATCACCGCCGCGGACGCGACCTCGAAACCACCCAAATTCTCGATGAGAGCCGCGCTATTCGCGGTCACGCCGGCCCCCCCGCCGGCAGCGGAATGGCCGGACGCGGCAGGGAACCCTTGGTTCACCAGACCACGCACTCGCCGCCGCGCCGCCGGATTCCCCCGCCGGAGGGGCCGCCCTCCCTCGGGTCGGACTGGCCCCAGTCACCTCGCTGCCACGCGGAGCCGTCGGCATACTCGACCCGGTTGATAAACGCCTTCGCCTCCAGTCGCTCCTCATCTGAGCCGTCCGCGCGCACGACGTTCGTCGGGGCTTGAGGCGTCACCGCGCCCAACCTCTTGACCCCACCCGGCTTGATCACCCCCTCGCAAAGGAATAATCGGCGCGAGACGGGCGCCCCGGAGAGGTCGGCAACTTGATACTCCCAGAGGACGGATTTAACTTTCTTCGGCCCCTTATTCCTGACCGTCAGACGATACTCGTAACGGTGGCTGTGCGACGACCCTCCGGCGGGTAGCGGGTGGCGGGCCTGCGCCTCCAGCTTACGCAACTCCGAGGTGCGGCGCGCGATTGCCTCCTTGCCGGCGGCTTCCCCTGCGGCAATGTCGCCCTTACTGACAGGGCCGGGCGGGTCGGGCTGAGCACGCGGTTTGGTCTGCCTGCCCGGCTTGATCTTCATCATTATCACTTCGAGGTTGACGACCTCCAGCGGCGGCCCCCCCGGCGTGACCGCGGGGTTCTGCCCCGAGGCAATGGTCTGTGTCAGCAGCAATAGACAAACGAGCCTGAACATCTCCTGCAACACCTCCCGCTCTTCAGAGTAGCGGCTGCCCGCCGCCGCTCGCTTGAATCTCGCTTAACTACTCAGTCCAATAGCTTGGCGCATCACCCTGACAGCATCTAACGCCGGGCATCACCCGCCCGCCCGCAAGATGGGGGTTGATGAGAGCCGTCGTGTCGCGGGTTAGGTGCATGCCGTTGTCGGGCCGCGTTTGAGGGCGCAGCGAGTGTCTCTACTACACCGCGACAGTGGTTACAAGGTCGCTACTCATCGCTGCCCGTATACTACTTTGGCATTCACTTTCGCCGTTGCAACTCTTAATTGATAAGTTTCGGCCCGACTGTCAGACCAAAGGATATGGAAAGCCCCATCGGGTGTGGCAACCATTCCCATATATTCACCGCCCGCGGGGAATCTTGACGCCGTCTGCACGTTCCGCGGGCCGGCGGGGCAGGAGCGCTTAGCAGAAACTTTCACCTCGGGCAAAAATGTCTCGCCCCCGTCGAGCGAGGCCGTGAAGTAGATGTCCTGACATCGGAACACGCCCTTGATCGGGCTCGGGTCGTTGCGACCATCGTACCAGGCGACGCCGACGACCCCGTCACTATTGACAGCCATCGCGGGCGTCCGCGTGTAAGGCTCGAAGTTGCCGGGCCTGTCAACGCGAATCGCGTCCGACCACTTCTCGCCGCGGTCGTCCGAATGGCGAACCTGAATCCCGGCGAACTGGTTGGCGGCGCAAAGGTGATAGACGCGTTCGCGGAAAGGGCCGCCGGCGGCGGCCACGACTGAAGACCAGCCCCCCGCCCCGCTGCAAGACTCCGAGATGAGCAGGGGCTCGGTAAAAGTCTTCCCCCCGTCCGAGGAGACGATGAGCCAATCCCGCTGCCGTTCAAGCCGGCGACGGTCGCCGCGGCGGCGGTGATCCGCGAAGGGCACCAGCAGGGTACCGTCGGTTAGGAGGGCGGGGGTGTGTGCTTCGTAGGCCAGGTTGCTCAGTATCACGTGGATAGGCTCTTGAAAGCTCACCCCCCCGTCGGCCGAGCGAGACACGAATATCGCGCTCCTGCTTTTGCCGGAGGAGTTCTTCCACGCGCGCCCGGCGACGGCGTAGAGGCTTCCGGTAAACCGTTCGCTCGTGCCGTCAACCAATAACGTCGGGTGGTCGTGGCCGTTACCCAGCGAGGTTGGTTTGTCGGGCCAAGTCCGTCCGCCGTCTGTGGAGCGAAAGATTAGTAAAGGCGTTTCATCCTTCTCCGTAATCTCCAGAATGGAGAGGACGGCCGTGCCGTCCGGCAGGTACGCGACCCAGGCGTCGCCGGCGTTACGGAGGCCGAAGTCGTAGCGCCTCCAAGTGCGCCCGCCGTCGAAAGTCGTGAAGGCCGCGCAATCCAAACTGCTCATATCAGGCTTGGTGACCACCATGGCCGCGGCGAGCATGTTATTCGGGTCTTTGGGGTTGACGGCTAAATAAGGCTCTACCAACGGGTGGTCAGGGCCCCCCGCGCTGACCGGACGGTCTTCACCCACGTCGACGAGCCTGCCGGGCGTGGCCTGCGGTTGAGCCGGAAGAGAGGGATTCGGTGCTTGGGCATACGCGGCGTGGCCCGCACAGAGCAACAAAGCGCAAAGAAAGGAACAGATGAGTAACATAAATTAACTTCGCTCCCGTTCGCCCCCAGAGCGTCACGCCGGCACACTATTAATCTCTCTGTTCGGACGCCTTAGCGGTTAGTGACACAAAAGCTAAAAAAGTTTCGACAACAAACGTAAGCTAATATCACTCCGCGTAAGCGGCCTAACGCCCGGCATCACCCACCGCCCCAAGCGACTATTAGAACATGACAAGGTGCGTGTCGGCGGTCGGGCGCATGCCGTTGTTGGGCGGCCCGCGCCCGAAGTCAAGCTATTCTACTCATATTCACCTGCGAGGAAACCTAGGCGCTGTATTTCATCGCTTGTGGCATTCCTGAAATCATGGACGGGAACTTCGCCGCACTCCGGGCATTTAAATGACGGGTCGGCGAAATCACCCAAAGACAGTTGCGTCAGGTCTTTCGGGTTCGGGTATACGGTGTCAACTTCGTCGCAGACAAGAATCACGTGGCTACAATGCGGGCAGGCGGAGAAGCAGAGGAATCCCTCACCGTCGCAGCAATAACAGCGCCGGTTTTTAAGACGCCAGAGTGGAGATTCGATTTCCATTAATATCGCGAAGCCGCCCAACGCCCGGCATCACCCGCGCCCCTCCTTCAACGCTGATGAGAGGCATGCCGAAGGGGCGTCGGGTGCATGCCGCTGTTATGCCGCCCTGACGACGTACCGGGTTTTTGTCCCCACCCGATTCCCCCGCACAATGCTAATC
>DASZEK010000132.1:0-30446 GCA_035941045.1 Pyrinomonadaceae bacterium
CGGGTGCGCATTGCGTGTATTGAAATTGGTGTGATACGCTCCGGTGTATTCTCCCGGACAGAGCGGCTGAACCGAGGCGGAACTTCTTAATAATGAAGACGTGCCCGACATGCGGGAAGCAGTTTGACGACGCGAATACGCTGTGCCCGTCCGACGGCACTGTGCTCAAGCGGTCTGGCCGGCAGGACCCGCTCCTCGGGCAGGTGCTCGCGGGCAAGTACCGCATCGACGAGAAGATTGACGAGGGCGGCATGGGCTGCGTCTACCGCGCCACCCACGTCCTGATGGAGAAGGTCATCGCCGTCAAGGTGCTGCACCCGGCCCTCGCCGCCGACGAGAAGATTGTCGCGCGCTTCACGCGCGAGGCCAAGGCCGCCTCGCGCATCTCACACCCGCACGCCATCAACGTCACGGACTTCGGCGAGTCGGACAACGGCGTCGTCTACCTCGTCATGGAGTACCTGCCCGGCCGCACGCTCAAGGACGTGGTGCGCTCGGGCGGGCCGATGACGCTCCAGCGCGTGGTCGAGATCGTCCGGCAGGTCGCGGGCGCGCTCGACACGGCGCACGCCGAGGGCGTCGTCCACCGCGACCTCAAGAGCGACAACATCATGTTGCAGGAGGCCGCGGACGGCAGCGACTGGGCCAAGGTGCTCGACTTCGGCATCGCCAAGATTCAGCAGACCGAACGCTCGGTCCACGAGACCGACCCCGGACTCACCGCGCCGAACATCATCATCGGCACGCCGCAGTACATGTCGCCCGAACAGTGCGCGCAGGCTTCCGACATCGACGCGCGCTCCGACATTTACAGCTTCGGCATCATCCTCTTCGAGATGTTCGTCGGCCACGTCCCCTTCACGGGCGACTCGCCGACGGTCATCATGATGAAGCACCTGCAAGACCCGCCGCCCTCGGTGCTCGACGAGCGGAAGGACTTGCCGGCCGAGGTCGGCCGCGTCGTCGCGCGCGCCCTCGCCAAGCGCCCCGAGGACCGCTTCCAGAAGGTGGGCGAGCTGTACGAGGCGCTCGCGCAGGCCGCCGAGGGCGAGAGCGCGGCCTCGCTGGCCGCCGCGGCCGCCGCCGTCGAGACCGACCGCATCGTCCAGCCGACGGGGCCGAACGAGGCGCCGCGCACGACCGTCGCCGAAGAGCCGGACGAGTCCACGGTCGTCACCCCGAGGTATACGAGGAGCACGACGGGCGAGAGCGAGCTTCCGCCGCCCGTCGCGCCGCTGCCCGAGCCGAGCTTCAACCCGTGGCGCATCGCCGTGCCGGCCATCGCGCTGCTCGCCGTCGTCTTCGCCGTCTTCTTCGCCTTCCAGCGCGACGGGGGCGTGGACAACGCCGAGACGCCGCCGCTCCAGGCCGACCCGAACAGCCAGCCCGTGCAAACGGTCACGCCCCCGACGGGGCAGGCCGAGCGCAACCTCGTGCCCTCGGCCACGGCCCCGCAGCCCGGCGCGACCATCCCTTCCGAAGTCGTCGGCGGCGCGCCGGGAACGGCCCAACCTGCCAACGCCAACCACGCGCAGCCGACGCCCCCGCCCGACGGCGAAGGCAAGAAGCCCGAAGCCAATCAGAACACGCAGCCGGCCGACGACGCCGAAGACGACGAGGACGAGGACGACGCCCCCCCCGTGCCGACCCCGACGCCCAAGCCGCGGCGCCCGCCCAACATCAACGCCAATCAGCGTGTCGAGCCCCCGCCGGCCACGGCCCCGACCCCTAAAAAAGTGGACGAGGTGAAGCCGGAGAAGCCGGAGAAGCCGGAGAAGCCCCCCGACGACCAGCCACAGGTCGCCGTGCCGCCCTCACTTCTGTAAAGATTAATCTCGTCTTTCGGCGTCTGCGGCCCGGCGCAGCAGCGCGAGCAGACCTTCCCTGTCGTCGAACTCAAGTCCGACTTCAACAACGTAGCAGGGCGACGTGAGGCTCAGGCGGCGGAGCTTGACGGCGTCCTTCGCCGTCGTCAGCAGCGAGCGCGCGCCGCGTCGTCCGGCCTCGCTCGTGAGGGCGTCAACGTCGCGCTGCGTGTAGGCGTGATGGTCCTGAAAGGCGCGCGTGTAGACAAGCTCGCGCCCTTCGTTGCGAAGGTGCGCGAAGAAGGCGCGCGGGTTGCCGACCCCGCAGAAGGCGGCGAAAGGCCCGACAGCCTCCCCCCCATCAACCGCGTCGGCGAGCGGGCGGACCGCCGTCGTCCGCAAGGTCGAAGCGAAGACGGGAGCGCGCCCGCCGGTCAGCCGCTCGGCCTCGGCGCTAACCCTTGCGAGGTCTTCGGCCATGTCGGCGCGCGTGATGACGACGCAGCCCGCGCGCGCGAGGCCCGACAGCGGCTCGCGCAGGCGGCCGAAGGGGAGCAGGCGCCCGCCGCCCCACGGGTCGGTCGCGTCAACGGTGACGATGTCCAAGTCGCGCGCGATGCGGAGGTGCTGGAAGCCGTCGTCGAGGACGAAGACTTCCGAGCCGAGTTCCTTCACGGCCCAGCGCCCGGCCTCGACGCGGTCGGCGTCGCAGACGACCGCCGCCTTGCCCAGCAGCCGCTCGGCCAACAGGCGCGGCTCGTCGCCGCTCTCGTCCACATCAGCCATCAGCCGCCCGCCGTCCGACGCCACGACGCGCCGCCACTCCTCCCTCCGCCCGTAGCCGCGCGTCAGCACGCACACGCGCCGCCCCTCGTCCGCGAGCGCCCCGGCCGCCCACTCGACGAGCGGCGTCTTGCCCGTCCCCCCGGCCGTGATGTTGCCGACGCTGACGACGGGCGCGCCCGCGTCCCGCGACTTCAGCGCGCCGACCCCGTAAAGCGCGAGCCGCGCGCGCACCAGAGCCCCGTAGGCGAAGCTGAGCGGCACGAGCGCGGGCGTGGGAAGCATAAGGGCGGTGTCGGACCCTAGATGTCGGATGTCAGCGTCCGGCCTTTGACTGACAACTGACTTCTGCCGTCCGACTTCTCGTTAAGGATGGGGGCGAGCATCTTGACGGTGCGGGCGGTGGCGCCGCGGTTCTGCTCGACGGCCTCGCGCGCGCGGGCGCCGACGGTCTTTCGTTCTTCGTCGTCTTTAAGAAGCCGGGCGAACGTGCTCGCGAGCGCGTCGGGCATTTCGCCGTCGCCGACGGCGTCGAGTTGGACGAGCGCGCCTTGCTTCAGGAGGGCGTTGACGACGGCCGTGAAGTTGGACGTGTGCGGGCCGGTGACGACGCAGCGGGCGTCGAGCGCGGGCTCTAAAACGTTGTGGCCGCCGACGGGGGCGATGCTGCCGCCGACGAAGACGAGGTCGGCGAGCGGGTAGACGGCCCGCAACTCGCCGATGCTGTCGAGCAGGACGGCGTCGCAACCGGCGTCCGACTCGCGCGCAGCTTCGGAGCGGCAGGCCCACGTGAGCCCGGACGAGTCGAGCAGCGAGGCGACTTCGGCGAACCTCTCGGGGTGGCGCGGCGCGACGAGCAGGCGCGGCCTCGCGCCTCCGGAGGAAGCGGCGAGACGTTTGAAGGCTTCGAGCACGACGGCCTCCTCCGGCGCGTGCGTGCTGGCGGCGACGACGAGCGGCCTTCCTGCGTCGTCAAATCCGAACCTGCGCCGAAGCTCCTCCGTCAACGTCTGCCCGCCCGCCGCCTCCATGTCGAACTTGACGTTGCCCGAGACGCGGACGCGCTCCGGCGCGAGGCCGAGCGAGCGGATGCGCCCGGCGTCCTCCTCCGTCTGCATGACGGCGAGCGAGAGGTCGGCCAGAATCTTTCGCGTAAAGAAGCGGATGAGGCTGTAACGGCCGAAGGATTTTTCGGAGATGCGGCCGTTGACGAGGGCGACCGGCACGCCCCTCCTCCGGCACTCGCGGAAGAAGCGCGGCCACAGCTCCGTCTCCATCACGAGCACGGCCGAAGGGTTGACGGCCGCGAGCGCGCGGCGCACGCTCCACGCCCAGTCGAAAGGGAAGTAGAAGACGAGAGCGGCCTGATGGCCGAAGACTTCGCGCGCCACCCGCTGGCCCGTCTGCGTCGTCGTCGAGACGACGAGCGCGTGGCCCGGATACTCTTCGAGGATGGCCCGCGCCAGCGGCCGAGCGGCCTGCGTCTCGCCGACCGACACGCAATGAAGCCAGACGACCGGCCTCCCCTCGGCGTCGAAACCGGGCAGCGAGCCCGCGCGCTCCCTCAACCCGGCCGCGTACTTCCCGTGCCGCGCCGCGTCCCAGAGGAACCGCGGCAGCAGCACCGCGACGCCGGCCGCGAGGAGGAAGCTGTAGAGAAAGTACATGAGTGCGGAGTGCGGAGTGCGGAGTGCAGAATCAATTCATCACTCTGCACTCCGCCTTCTGCACTTTATTATTTCGCCCGCTCGATGTAGCGCCCCTCGACGGGGTCCACGCGGATGCGGTCGCCCTCGTTGACGAAGGGCGGGACGGAGATGGTGACGCCGTTCTCCAGCACGGCCGGCTTGTTCACGTCCGAGACGGTCGCGCCCTTCAGCGTCGGCTCCGTGCTCGTCACCCGCACCTCGATGGAGGGCGGGAAGTCAACGCCGATGGGCGAGCCCTCGTAGAACTCGGCCTGTATCTTCATGCCGGCCGTGAGCCACTGGCCCATGTCGCCGAGGTCTTCGTCGGAGAGCGCCGTCTGCTCGTAGTTCTCCGTGTTCATGAAGTGGTAGTGCGAGCCGTCGAAGTACATGAACTCCATCTCGTGCTGTTCGAGGACGGCGCGCTCGACCGTGTCGGCCGAGCGGAAGCGGTGCTCGAAGGACGAGCCCGTCCGCAGGTTCCTCAGCTTCGTCTGCATCATCGCGCGGAGGTTGCCGGGCGTGTGGTGGCGCGCTTCGATGACCCTGCACGGCGCGCCCTCGAAGAGGATGACCATGCCCTTGCGGATTTGCGTCGCGGAAATTGCCATAGGAAAGTTCTAACTCCGGATGAAATTTGCTGCCCCCCTTGCTCGTTCGCGGCCGGAGGCGCGCGCCGCCCCGCACAGTGGGCGACGCGGGCGCCTTCGCAAACCCGGTAGTCTAGCCAGCCCCGCGGCGCTTTGTCCAGCGAAGGGCGCGCCGTCAGACGAGCGTCGAGCCGTCGTCCGGCCGCTCGCCCGATTCGAGCTTGAAGAAGACGCGGAGCGTGACCTGATATTCGAGCCGCCCCTTTTGCAGCCCGCCGCGCATCTCCTCGACGACGAACCACGAAAGCTCGCGAAGAGTCTGCCGCGCGCGCGCGACCGCCACCTCGATGGCGTGGCTGAAACTCTGCTCCGAAGTGCCCACGATCTCGACGCCCTTGAAAACGTTCTCGCCCATCCCATTCCTCCCGAGATGATTCCGTCAGTCTGTATGTCCGGGAACAGGGCGGAAGCTAACACGCGACCGGGGGGCAGTCAAGAAAGGCGGGCGGGGGTTTCGGGTAAAGGAAGAGCGGGCGGGCGATTGAGTGGTACCGGAGGGAATGGTACCGTCTCTTTCGTCCGCCCGCCCTTTCAGGAGGAGCCCACCTTCCTGAGCGAATAAACGAAGCCCAGGCTTTAATGTTCCGATAAATTTTAAGAAGAATGTAAAGGTTGTAAAACCTTCAGGCGGCGCGGGCGCGGAGGGTCCTGCGCTGGTGCGCGATGCGGTCGAGCCACCGCTGGGCCTCGTGGTAGCGCGGGAACTTTTGCTCGTCGGCGCGGAAGGCTTTGGTGTGGTAGTAGCGGCGGCCGTTGATGAGGCGGGCGGGGTGCCTCATGTGCAGCATCTCGTGGTAGAGGATGAATTCGACGAACCACTCGGGCACCTCCGCCGAGTCGAGCGTCTTGCTGATGACGATGGTGTCGTGGACGCCGTCGTGGTGGCCGAGGATGGTGCGCGTCCGCCGCCGCGACCACGTCAGCGTCGGCTGCTCCAGCGAGCCGTCGAAGAAACGCTGGTTGAGCCGGCGAAACATTCGCTCAAGGTCGTAGGCGCTGCCCTGCGCCGTCGAGACCAGCTTGCGCCCGCGGTTGCGCCGCGCCAAATCCGAGGCGCGCAGGACTTCGGGCGCGACGGCGTAGTCGCGGTAGGTCTTCTCGTGGAAGCCGGGCGCGCGGCGGCGCAAAAGTTTGGCGACGAGGATGAAGGCCAGCGCGCGGTGGACGCCCGCGGGCGCCGTCTTGAAGATGTCGGAGAGGCGCACGTAGACGCGGCCGGAGCGGAGGCGGATGGTGTGGTTGAGGCCGGCGTAAGGGTAGTAGCGCACGTCTATTTCGGGCACCGGGCGGTTCGGCGCGAACTGCCGGAAGGCGTCGGCGAAGAGGCTACTCAGAAGTGGCTGCGGGCCGGCCATAAAGTGTTGAAACCGCTGCAATAATCCGCCGTTGAGGGGTGACGTGAGGGCCGCCGGAAACCCTCGTCGAGCTGCCTTGAAGGTTTTCACGAAGTCTGGCGGCCTTATGGGCTGATATTAAGGGGCGCCGGGCCGGGGCGTCAAACAAGTAATTTGGGACGGCTCTAAGCCTTTTGCTTTCCGACAAATGACCCACACTCCTTGAAGGAAGGCCGCAAAGGATGCCGGAAGCCCTCCGTTTAAGTTATTTATAAATCAACATCTTATCCGGCACGGCGTGAGGCTTTGGGCGAGCCTGTGGGTTAAGTTCAAGCCAATCTTCGGATTAGCCGGTCGGGGGAGGCGGTTTGCGCCGTGTTTATCCCATTCGTTATACTCCCTGAGGGGGTCCGGGTCTGACGGGCGGGGCCCCGAAAATAAGTGCTTGACAGCGTGTGGTGTGGGCTGTAAACAATTTAAAGATGGCACGCGAGTGCTGTCCCGCACGAGACCTCTTGCTTCCCCCTTTGAAGCCCGCTCGCCGCTCATTTTGACCGATGGCAATTTTGGCTCCCACATTTCCGACCCAAGCGGATTGGATGCCCGACGCGCGCGGGCAGGCCGTGCTGGCCGCCATCATCCGCGAGCACCTGCGGACGGGCGAGCCCGTCGGGTCGAAAATCATCTCGGAGAGCTTTGCGGGCGGGGCCGGCTGGAGCGCCGCCACCATCCGCAACGTGATGGCCGAGCTTGAGGAGCACGGACTGGTCGAGCAGCCGCACACCTCCGCGGGCCGCGTGCCGACGGATAAGGGCTACCGCTTCTACGTTGACCACCTCGTCGGCGAGGCGCGACTGTCGAGGGCGGACCTCGCGGCCATCGACCGCACGCTGGGCCTCGGCGGAGCGGAAGGCTCCACACAACCGGCGCGGCTGATGGAACGCGTCTCGCACCTCCTTTCCGAGTTGTCTGAGAACGTCGGCATCGTCGTCTCGCCGCCCGTGACGGACAGCCGGCTCGAACACATAGAGTTCCTGAAGCTGGCCGACGAGCGCATCCTCGTCGTGCTGGTCTTCGCGTCGAACCTCGTCCAGAACAGAATCATCCGGTTCGACGACCCGCTGACGCAGGAGGAGCTGGAGCGGGCCGCGCGCTACCTCAACGCCGAGTTCCGCGGCAAGAGCTTGCAGGCCATCCGGACGGAAATCCTCGGGATGATGCGCGAGGAGAAGGCGCTCTACGACCGCCTGCTGCGCCACGCCGTCATGCTCTTCGAGCGCAGCGTCGAGACCGACGAGACCGGCGACGTTTACATCGACGGCGCCTCGAACATCCTCGCCAAGCCGGACTTCTCCGACGTGGAGCGCCTGCGCGAGCTGTTCCGCACCTTCGAGGCCAAGTCGCGCCTCGTCAAGATTCTCAACGAGTGCATCTCGCGCGAGCCCGCCTTCGGCGACGTGCACGTCGTCATCGGGCGCGAGCACACGGCGCCCTCGCTCCACGCCTGCACGCTCATCACCGCCCCCTACCGCACGGGCGAGGGCACCTTAGCCGGCACGCTCGGCGTGGTCGGCCCGATGCGCATCGAGTACTCGCGGACCATCGCCGCCGTCAACCACATAGCGCGGCTCGTCGAGCGCGTGCTGCGCGACGAGCCGCACGCCTAAACCCGACACCGGGCCGCCGCGCCGGCCTTTACAAACCAGACAGGGAACCTTTCAGGGATGAACCGAACGGACAGGTCAGACAAGGAGCGGCGCGGGCAGTCGGCCCGCATCCCCGTGCGCTTCGTCGGCGACGAGGAGCGGGACGAGGCCGGCCGGCCGCCGGAGGAAGGGAACGGCGGCGAGGCGCCTCAAGAGGGCGCGAGCGAAGCCGAGCAGCGCGCAAAGCGGCCTTGGGAACAGGATGAGCCCGAGGAATCCGCCGCCGCGCCCGAAGCCTCCGGGCCGGCGCGCGCGGGCGAAGATGAGAGCGCGGCTGTCCGGAATGAAGAGGAGACGGCGGCCGAGGACGAGGCCCCGCGTTCGGGCGTCGGGGCCGCGGGCCCGGCCGTGGCCGAGTTGGTGGCGACGCGCGCCGAGTTGAAGCGCGTCGAGTTTGAGTTGAAGAAGGCCAAGGAAGAGCGCGCCGAGTTCACGGACAAGATGGCTCGCCGGCAGGCCGAGTTTGACAACTTCCGCAAGCGCACCGAGCGCGAGCGGTCGGAGGTTTACGGGCGCGCTTTGGGCGACGTGGTCCGCCGCCTGCTGCCCGTGCTCGACAACCTCCAGCGCGCGCTCGACGCCGAGCGCACGGTCCAGACGGGCGACTCCGAAGAGTTCCGCCACTTCGTGCGCGGGATTGAACTCATCAGCAAGCAGCTCTCGGGCGCGCTCGAATCTTTGGGCGTCGAAATCGTCCCGACCGTCGGCGAACGCTTCGACCCGCACGTCCACGAGGCCGTCGCCACCGAGGAGACGGACGAGTTCGAGCCCGACACGGTGATGCAGGAGATGCAGAGGGGCTACCGCCTCGGCGACAAGCTCCTCAGACCCGCGATGGTCAAGGTGGCGAAGTAGTAACGACAACCGACCGGGGCCGCCGCACCCGACACTCAAGACGGCGGCCCCGCCAACCTCCCTCCGGGGGCCAAATCTAAGGCCCCGTAAATCTCCCCCCTTACACGAGTGATAAAATTATGGGCAAAGTAGTAGGCATTGACCTCGGCACGACTAACTGTTGCGTGGCTGTCCTCGAAGGCGGCGCCGTGCAAATCGTCCCCAACAAGGAAGGCGGGCGGACGACGCCCACGGTCGTCGGCTTCACCGACAAGGGCGAGCGCCTCGTCGGGCAGATCGCCAAGCGGCAGGCCGTCACCAACGCCGCCAACACCGTCTACGCCGTCAAGCGCCTCATCGGGCGCAAGCACACGGACGAAGAGGTGCAGCGCGCGCAGGAGACCGTCCCCTTCGAGATTACGGAGGCGTCGAACGCCGACGCCCGCATCCAGGTGCAGGGGCGCGTCTACAGCCCGCAGGAGATCTCCGGCATCGTCCTCCAACGCCTGAAGGCCGCGGCCGAAGACTTCCTCGGCGAAGCCGTCACCGAGGCCATCGTCACCGTCCCGGCCTACTTCGACGACGCGCAGCGTCAGGCCACCAAGGACGCCGGACGCATCGCCGGCCTCAAGGTCGAGCGCATCCTGAACGAGCCGACGGCCGCCGCATTGGCCTACGGGCTCGGGCGCGAGGGCAGCGAGCGCATCGCCGTCTACGACCTCGGCGGCGGCACGTTCGACATCTCCATCCTCGAAATCAACGACGGCGTCTACGAAGTGCTCTCGACCTCGGGCAACACCTTCCTCGGCGGCGAGGACTTCGACGAGCGCATCATCGGCTGGATGGTGGACCAGTTCAGGCAGGAGACGCAGATTGACCTGCGCGGCGACCGCCTCGCCCTCCAACGCATGAAGGAGGCGGCCGAGCGCGCCAAGTGCGACCTCTCGTCGCTGACCGAGGCCAACATCAACCTGCCCTTCATCGCGGCCGACGCCTCGGGGCCGAAGCACTTCACGAAGGTCTTGACGCGCGAGGTTTTTGAAAATCTCGTCAGCGACCTCGTCGAGAAGACGGTCGAGCCGTGCCAGAAGGCGCTGTGGGACGCGAAGCTTCAGCCGAAGGACATCGACAAGGTGCTGCTCGTCGGCGGGCAGACGCGCTCGCCCATCATCGCGCGCACCGTGAGGGAGATATTCGGCAAAGACCCCTCGGCCGAAATCAACCCGGACGAGGTGGTGGCGATGGGCGCGGCCATCCAGGGCGGCGTCCTGACGGGCGACGTGAAGGACATCGTCCTGCTCGACGTGCTGCCCTTGAGCCTCGGCCTTGAGACGCGCGGCGGCCTCTTCCACCGCCTCATCGAGCGCAACTCGACCATCCCCCTGCGCCAGAGCCAGGTCTTCACGACGGTCGTTGACAACCAGTCGTCCGTCGAGATTCACGTCCTCCAGGGCGAGCGCGACATCGCGCAGCACAACCGCTCTCTGGGCAAGTTCGAGCTGGTCGGCATCCCGTCGGCGCCGCGCGGCGGCCCGCAGATCGAAGTCACCTTCGAGGTGGACGCCAACGGCATCCTCAGCGTCTCGGCGCAGGACCGCACCAGCGGCCGCAAGCAGCAGATGAAGGTGACGCCGACCTCTGGCCTCTCGCCCGACGAGATCGACCGCATGGTGGTCGAGGCGGAGCGTTCGGCCGAGGCCGACATGCGCGCCAAGGAGGCCATCCGCCTGCGCACCAAGCTCGACGGCCTCGTCCGCAACACCGAGCGCACCTTCCAGGAGTTCGGCAACGCGCTCACCTACGACGAGCGGCTCGCCGCCCAGAACACGCTCGCCGAGTGCGAGGAGGCGGTCAAGTCGGACAACCCCGAGGAGATAGAGAACTGTCTCCAGAAGGCCGAACGCCTCGCGCAGCAGCTCACGATGGCGATGCTCAACCCGACGAGCGATGACCTCGGCTCCAAGTCCGTCGCCGGGTCGGGCGACTACAACGAGAGGTTCTAAAAGCGGCGGCGAGTGACAAGTGGCGGTTGACGGGTTAAAATTCGCCTTTAACCTGTCACCCGTCACTTGTCACTTTTGTATTTGAGATGAGCAAACGCGACTACTACGAAGTCCTCGGCGTTGGCCGCACCGCGACCGAGGCGGAGATTAAGAGCGCCTACCGCAAGCTCGCCGTCCGCTACCACCCGGACAAGAACCCCGGCGACGCGGCGGCCGAGGAGAAGTTCAAGGAGGCGGCCGAAGCCTACTCCGTCCTCTCGGACGCCGACCAGCGTTCCCGTTATGACCGTTACGGCCACGCGGGCGTCTCGGGCGCGGCGGCCGGCGCCAACTGGGGCGCGCAGGGCTTTGGCGGCGGCATCGAAGACATCCTCGGCGACCTCTTCGGCTTCGGCGACATGTTCGGCGGCCGCTCGGCCGGCGGGCGCAGGGGGGCCGCGCAGCGCGGCGCCGACCTCCGCTACGACCTCGAAATGACGCTCGAAGAGGCCGCCGCCGGGATGACGGCGCAACTGCGCATCCCGCGCCTAGAAGCCTGCGAGTCGTGCAAGGGGACGGGCGCCGCGCCGGGCACGCAGCCCGAGAACTGCCCGACCTGCGCGGGCGCCGGACAGGTCCGCTACCAGCAGGGCTTCTTCTCCGTCTCCCGGACCTGCGGCCAGTGCCGAGGGACCGGGCGCGTCGTGAAGAACCCCTGCGAGTCGTGCAAGGGCGCGGGCCGCGTCGAGCGCGAGAAGCAGATGGAGGTGAAGATTCCGGCGGGCGTCGAGACGGGCTCGCGGCTGCGGCTCGCGGGCGAGGGCGAGGCCGGCACGCAGGGCGGCCCGGCCGGCGACCTTTACGTCGTCATCCACGTCAAGGAGCACGAGACGTTCGAGCGGCAGGGCAACAACCTCTACGCCTCGATGCCCATCACGTTCGCGCAGGCGGCGCTCGGCGCCGAGATAAGCGTCCCGACGCTCGACGACCAGCAGAACCTTAAAATCCCCGCCGGCACGCAGACGGGCACGGTCTTCCGCCTCAAAGGTCACGGCATGCCCGCGCTCGGCGGACGCGGACGCGGCGACCTCTTCGTCTCCGTCACCGTCGTCACGCCGACGACCCTCAACCGCGACCAGCGCCGCCTCCTCGAACAACTGGCCCAAATCGAGGAGAAGGACCTCGGCGACAAGGGCCTCATAGACAAGGTCCGCGACATCTTCGGCTGAGGCGAGGATGAAGAGGATAAATTTAAGGCCGCCCCGCGTGGGGCGGCCTTCTCGTTTATCCGTCATCGTACCGATACGAAACGTCCCCGCTCCGTACAAACGAACACTCGGCGTCGCCCGCCCGATTCCTCCCCCTCCGCAACTTTCCCTGTTATTTCCACGTTAAGCCCCGGACGCGGCCGGCGGCATGGAGGTTGCCATGGGTGAAAGCACTTCTCCGGTTCATGGATTCTGAGGGGAGCGACTTTGATGCTAAAAAGAAGCCTCGCATGCTTGTCAGCGTTTCTGATGACCACGGTCCTGTGGGGGCCGGTGCTCGCCGCATCGGCCGCCGCGGAGGACACGGACACGCGGATGGTTGACGCCAGGGTCGTCGAGGTCAACGACCGGCACATCTCCGTCGTCGCGCGCACGGGCGTCGAGCACGTCATCGCGACCGACGCGGCAGACACGAACGTAACGCGCGAGGGCAAGCGCGTCGCCTTGAAAAACCTGAAGGTGGGAGACGTGGTGACGGTCGAACTGGACGAGCAGAGCCAGCTCAAGTTCGCCCGCCACATTTCAATCTCGGCGCAGGCGGGCGCGGACCTCGCTTCGGCCAAGCCCTGACCTGTTGACGTAAAAGCTTCGCCGCCCGTTCGCGGGCAGGCGTGACTGGGCCGCGCTGCTCCCTCGCATGAAGCAGCGCGGCCTTAGTCTATCCCGACGATTCATCTCACAGTCTGTAGTGGACGCGCCCGCGCAGCGCCTCGTCTTCGACGGCGACGTTTTGAAGTCGAAGTGAAACGTCGGCATTGAGGTCGAGGCCGGCGCGCTCGCCCGCCTCAAGCTTGGCGGTGCCGGCGGCGGCAATCATGGCGGCGTTGTCGGTCGAGAGGTGGCGCGAAGGGAAGTAGGCGGGTATGCGGAGGCGGTCGCACGCCTCGCGCGAGGCCGCGCGCAGGGCCTCGTTGCAGGCGACGCCGCCGGCCACGATGAGCGTGCGCGGCCGGTGCTCCTCGGCCAGCCTCTCCGTCGTCCCGACGAGCGAGCGGATGACCACGTCCTGAAAACTCGCCGCCAAATCCTTCACCGCCTGCGAAGGCTCCTCGCCCGCCGCGACCGGCTTGAGGCCGCTCTCGCGGACGTGCTTGGTGACGGCGGTCTTGAGGCCGCTGAAGCTGAAGTCGGGGCGGCCGTCGCCCATGCGCGGCACGCTGAAGCGGACGGCGCGAGGGTCGCCCTCGCGCGCTAATCTTTCAATGACGGGGCCGCCCGGATAGCCGAGGCCGAGCATCTTCGCCACCTTGTCGTAAGCCTCGCCGGCCGCGTCGTCGCGCGTGCGGGCGAGCACCTTGTAGCGGCCGGGGCCGGCGACCTCGAAGAGATTCGTGTGGCCGCCCGAGACGACGAGCGCGAAGGCCGGGTACTCGATGGGCGGGTTGTCGAAGACGACCGAGTAGATGTGACCCTCGATGTGGTTGACGCCGACAATCGGCTTCCCGAGCGCGAACGCCATCGCCTTCGCGTAAGACAGGCCGACGAGGAGGGAGCCGACGAGGCCCGGCCCCTGCGTGACGGCGACGCCGTCAATCTCTTCCTTCGTGACCCCGGCGCGCGTGAAAGCCTCCTCGACCACGTTGACGATTTTGTCCAGGTGCTCGCGCGAAGCAAGCTCGGGCACGACGCCGCCGAAGCGTTTGTGAGTCTCTATCTGCGAGGAGATGACGGACGACAGCATCTCGCGGCCGTCGCGCACGAGCGCCGCCGCCGTCTCGTCGCAAGAACTTTCGATGCCGAGAACTAGCATGGCTGAATCATAAACGGAGTCGGGCACGTCGCGCACGCCGTCATTGCTTCTCGTTGATGGCGAGCTTCAAGACCTTCGTGCGCGCGGCGACGAACATCTCGCCCTTGTCGTTGAAGACGAAGCCGGAGGCGAGGCCCGAGGGCTTGAAGACGGTGACGAAGCGGCCGTCGGAGTCGAAGACCTGAATGCCTTTGATGTCGCTGACGTAGACGCGGCCGCGGCCGTCCACGGCGATGGCCTGCGGGGCGCGGAACTGGCCGGGCTGCTCGCCCGCGCCGCCGAACTTGTTGACGAACTTGCCGTCGGGCGTGAACTTCAGAACCGCGCTGTTGAAGTGGCCGAGCGCGTAGACGTTCCCCAAACCGTCAACGGCGACGCGCGTGTCCAACTCGCTCCGCTCGGTCTGGCCGCTGATGGCCTCGCGGAAGACTTTGACGACGTTGCCGGACGAATCGAAGCGGACGATGTCGTCGCGGTTCCTGTACCACGCGGCGACGAGACCGCCGTCGGCGCCCACCGTCACGTCGTCGAAGCCCCACCCGTCGGAGAAGGGCACCTCGCCGAGCGCCTTGCCGGTCGGCCCCTCGTAGCGGTTTATCTTCCCGTGCTGGGCGATGTAGACGGTGCCGCGGCGGTCGGCGGCCATCCCGCGCAGAGGCATCTTCGTGTCGGCCATCCACTGGGTCAGGAACTTGCCCGACGAATCGAAGACCTGCACGCGCCCGCCCGTGTACTCGGCGACGTAGATGCGCCCGTCGCCGTCAACGGCGATGCTGCGCGCGTCGGTGAACATGCCGGGGCCGATGCCCTCGCTGCCGAACTCCATGACGGTCGTCGCGAAGCCGGGCGCGGCGGGCGGCTTCGAGGGCACGCCGGGCCGGGTCGGCGGGGCGAGCGTCGAGGGCGGGACGGCCCTTGAGACCGTCTCCGTGACGCCGGAGACGAGACGGCTGATGGCGACGATGAGGCCGACGGTCCCGGCGAGGACGACGGCGAGGATGATGAGCGCGAGTTTCGGGCTGCCCTTCGGGTGCGCCGAGCCGTCGCCGAACTTGATGACGACGGACGGGTCGTTGCGCCGGAGCGAGTCGGGGATGACGGCCGTCGTGTGGCAGAAGGGGCAGCGGATGGTGCGCCCGGCCGTCTCCTCGTCGAAGTCGATGGGCGCCGAGCACGAGGGGCATTTAAGGGATTGAATCATCTCTCACCTCTGCGAAATGTCGCCGCATTCTATAACACCTCCGTCGAATAACTTACTGCTCGGCGACGATTGTCACGTCCCACGGCTTGAGCGTGAGCGTCCCGCCGCGCGGCGCGGGGGTGCCGGTGAGGAGGTCTGTGCCGGCGGCGTGTGAGTAGACGAACTGCTGCGGGCCGGCGGAGAAGTTGAAGTAGTAGTGCAGGAGCTTGCCGCGCGAGTTGCGGCCGTGGCGCACGCGGACCGCTTCGGGCAAGTCCATGTCCGGCCCCGCGAGGCCCGCGCCTTTCAGCTCGCCCTTTATGATTTCGCGCTGCAACTCGGGCGACAGGAACGTGCCTTCGTAGGTGAGCCAGCCGGCGCCGTAGCGGTTGCGCGTGACGGCGGGGAAGCGCCAGACGGGGTCGTCGTAAGACATCAGGACTTCGGCCGTCTCCGGCTCGATGAACTCGGCCCAGACCGAGCCGGTGTTCTTCGCGGCGAGGCGGAAGGGGTCGGGCGCGAGCGGGACGGGCTCGGGCAGGGAGGTGAAGTCCTGATAGCGGAAGCCGGCGGCGGCGCGCAGGGGGCCGGGCGCGGTCACGTCGCGGACGGTGGAGTGCTCGTCGGTGAAGCCGCTCTTGAAGGACAGAAGGACGCGGCCGCCGCCCTTCACGTAATCCGACAAGCCTTGGAGCACGGCGTCCGACGCGCTGTAGAGCGGCGGCACGAGCACGAGTTTGTAGCGCGCGAGCGCGGCCGTGTCGCCGGCCTGTACGAAGTCGGGCTCGACGTTCAGGCGGTAGAGCGCGCCGTACATCTGATAGAGCACCGTCATGTAGTTGACATCGTCGCCGAAGGGCATGTACGAGAGCGCGTTGGCCGAGTCAACGCTGACGAGGATGGCGACCTTGTTCTCCTTCTTCAGATTCACGAGCTGCGGCCCGAGTCTCTTTAGCTCGTTGCCGATGCGCGAGACTTCCGCGTAAGTCCGATTGGGTTCGAGGTCGTGGCCGAGGACGCCGCGCCAGTAGGTTTCCTGCCCGTAGTGGAGCGAGTGCCAGTGCCAGTAGGCGAGGAGGTTGGCGCCGGCCGCGAGGTGCGCGTAGGCGGCGAGGCGGAGCTGTCCGGGGTAGTGCGGGTACTGCGTGCGCGAGTCCCAGCCGATTGACTGCGCGTTGGTCTCGGTGACGAAGTGATTATCCTGCTTGAGCGAGCGGCCGAGGTCGCCGGTGAACCAGATGGACCAGCCGCTCAGCCGTTTTTGAGTCGCGTAGTAAGGGTTTTCGGCGACCACGTCGAGGTGGCGGGCGATGGCCCACTGGTCGAGGTTGGTGTGGACGCCGCCGCTGAAGTCGTGCGTGACGAACTGGTCGGGGCGCGCGTACTCGCGCACGATGCGGGCCTGCCACGCGAGATAATCCGTCACGATGTCGTGGTTGAAACGCTCCCATTCGAGCTTGTAGCCGGGGTTGAGGATGCCTTCGGGGCGCGGCAGGTCTTCCCAGGAGTTGACGAGCTGGCCCCAGTAGACGAGGCCCCAGATGCGGTTGAGCGTGTCGGTCGTCTTGTACTTCGATTTGAGATGTTCGACGAACCGGGACCAGACGTGAGGCGTGGCGACGCGCGTCGGGCCGGTCTCGTTGTCTATCTGGTAGCCGATGACGGCGGGGTGGTTTTTGAAGCGGCCGATGATTTCGCGGATGACGCGCTCGGCGTGTTTGAGGAAGGTGGGGTTGAGGAGGTCAACGTTCTGGCGCGGGCCGTAGGCGCCCGGCGTCTGCGAAGAGGGGTAGGTCGGCTCGTAAGGGTCGTAGAGGCGGGGCGCCTTGCCGAAGTGGGTGACGAGCATGGAGGGGTCTTTGCGGGCGAGCCACGTCGGCACCGAATAAGTCGGGGTGCCGAGGACGACCTTGATGCCGGCGGCGTGACAGCGGTCGAGCACGCGCTGCATCCACGCGAACTGGAAGTCGCCCTCGCGCGGCTCCCACGTGCTCCACGTTGACTCGCCGACGCGGACGACGGTGATGCCGGCGCGCTGCATCAGCTCCACGTCCTTCTCCAGCCGGTCGGTCGGCATGTATTCGGGGTAGTAGGCGGCGCCGTAAAGTATCGTCTCCATCCGCGGCGGGCGGGCCGCGGCCGTGGAGCAAGGGATTAAAAGGAGGAGCAGGCACAGCCACTTGGCGAGATTCTTCAAGGTCTGATTCTCCGTGTGGTTTTTGAGTCCGGCGATGGGCAAGATTTAAGACGAAGGGTTAGCGCCTGCGGCCTTTGCGGTTCCTGCCGCGGGGCCGGCGGGGGTCGGCGGCGGGCGGCTCGGGTGCGGGCGGCGGGGGCGCGGGGCCGACGTTGTAGGGCACGCGCTCGAAAATCTTGAGCGAGTCGATGACCTTGATGGATTCGATGTCGTCGTCGAACTTAAAGTCGTTGAGGTCGGCAATCTCGTCGTTGGGGCCGAAGGTCTGAAGCTCTTCGCCGAAGTCGCGGCCGCGGTAGGCCATGACGAAGGCGTTAGGGCCGACGCGCAGGCTCCCTATCTCGTCGCCCCACCCGCCTTCCAAAGAATTAAGGTCGGGGAACTCGGCCGGGCCTTGGATGCGCAGGCTCTCTCCGCCGAAGTTCGCGTCGCGCCAAACGTCTATGTAGCAGTCAACCGCCCTTTCGCCCATGACCGTGCATCGTATCTCAAGCGGGCTCGCGCGCGTCAAGTTCTTCGAGGTGGGCGGCGTAGAGGGCGCGGTCGGCCTCCGACATCGAGGTGATGCGCAGGCCGACGACGTAGCCGCCCGACTCCTCGTCCGACGCGCCGCCGAGGCGGACGTAGTGCGCGGGCGTCACCTCCATGCGCACGGTCGCGCGTGGCAGGTCGAGCGAGAGCAGGAGCGTGCGGCCCTGGTCCACGACGCAGGTGTAGCCGAGGTAGATGGAGGGCGCGAGCAGGCCGACGCCGGCTTCCGAGAGGTCGCGCGTGCGGCATTGCATCTCGTCGCGGGCGAAGAAGAGGTCGCTCTCGTCTTCGGGCAGCGAGAGGGCGCAGCGCAGGTCGGCGTTGAACCTCGGGTGGAGACGGCGTTCTATTCCGGACATGGGTGTCGGCCCCGGCGGCACGGATTCCTTTCAAAAGCGTGGGGCTGGAGGGAGAGGTCTTAAGGATAATCAAGCACGCGGGGGCGGTGCGTCAATCAAAAGTTTCCCGCGCGGCTCTAGCCGGCCTCGTAGAAGCTTAAGGCCGAGTCGCCCTGCTTGAGCACGCGCCAGCGGCGGAGCTGGCCGACGGCGTCGGGCGGCGCGTTCTTGTGGTGGTGCTCGACGATGAGGAGGCCGCCCTCGCGCACGAGCGCGGCGGGGTGCTGGCCGAAGGCGCGCAGGACGGGCGCGTAGTCGGAGGCGTAGGGCGGGTCGAAGTAGACGATGTCCCAGGCTTCGGCGCCGCCGCGCCAGTCGTGGCCGCCGCCGTTGACGGTGCGCTTCAAATACTCGGCCGCGTCGCTCTTGACGACTTCGGTCATCTCTTCGGGGACGCCGACGAGGTCGAGGTTGGCTTCGATGAGTCCGCAGAACTTGTGGACGCGCTCGACGAAGGTGACGAAGGAGGCGCCGCGCGAGAGGGCTTCGATGCCGACGGCGCCGGACCCGGCGCAGAGGTCGAGGAAGCGCGTGCCCGAGACGCGCGGCGCGAGCACGTTGAAAAGCGACTCGCGCAGGCGGTCCGAGGTCGGGCGAATCTGCATCCCCGGCGGGCTCTTCAGGACGCGCCCGCGGTACTGTCCCGCGATGATCCTCACGCGGACAAATATAAAGCAAAGTAGACAGTAGACAGTAGCCGGTAGGGAGCCCGCTACCTGCCGGTTTCGATTTCGACTACGAGGCCGACTTTTGATTTGACGTTGAGGGAGCCTGCCTCGACGGGCGTGCGCGGAGACATTTTGGCGTGGCCGCTCATGTTGGCGCCCGTGCTGAACGCGCCTTCGGCGTTGGCGCCGGCTTCCGGTTGTTCGCCGGGGCCGGGGACGCGCGTGAAGCCGTGCTCCTGCTCTTCGACGACGCGGACGATGCGGCCGCCGAGGGCCTGCGCCATCGCCTCGGCCTTCTGCATGGCCTGCTTGGAAGCCTCGGCCAGCGTCCGGCCGCGCGCGGCGTTGCCTTCGCGCAGGCGGAAGGTGACGCCATCGACGCTGTTGGCGCCGGCCTGCGTCGCGGCGTCGATGCAGGCGCCGACGTTGTCGAGGTGCGGCGTCGTCACCGTCACGCCGTTGCGCGCCTCGTAGCCGACGATGCGGGGCATGGTGCCGTTCCAGTTGCGCTGCGGGTCGAGGTTGTAGTCGCTCGTCTTGACCTCGGCGCCTTCGCCCGCCGCGGCGCGGACGGCGGCGATGACGGCCTCGGTCCTGCCGGCGTTCTGCCGCTGCGCTTCGAGCGCCCGCGCGTTCTGCGTGACGACGGTGAGGACGATGACGGCCGTGTCGGGCGGCGCCTTCTCCTCGGCCTCGCCCATCACCATCACGCGCGAGCGGACGGCCTGCTCCTTCTTCTCCGCGCACCCGGCGGCGGAGAAGACGGCCGCCGCCGCCGCGAGGAGCGCGGCCAGACGCTTCATGCTCGGCTTCATTTCGTGCCCTCGCCTTTCGTCGGTTTCCTGCTTAGAGTCCCGCCGCGCCGTTTCTGTTCCGAAGCCTCGGGCGTCCACCCGAGCGACTTGAGGAAGGACAGGTAGCCGGAGCGCGCCTCCCTGCTCATCTTGAGGATGCGGACGCCGACGAGGTGGCCGGCCTCGCCCTTAAGCTCGGCGTCGCGGACGTACTCGACCTGCATCTCGATGGGGCCGCTCGGCAGCTTCAGGCGGATGCGCATCGAGCGGCCGGGGACCGCGAAGTGGTAGGTGCCGACGTTCAGCTCCGGCAGCACGAGGGCCAGCCCCGTCTCGCTCACGTCGCGCGTGTAGCCGTAGACGACCGTCGGCAGGTTCGAGGGCCGGCCGCCGACGTTGGGCCGCTCGACGCCGACGGTCAGGCGCTCTTCGAGGTGGTATCGCTCGGCCGCCCTCCGGTCGCCGCCGATGCCCTCGCGGAGCGCGTCGAGCAGCCGGGAGAAGAAGTTCGACACGTGAGTTCATCCCTCTGTCAGCCGACGGCCGCCAGCCCGAAGCGCGCGTCGGAGCGGACGCGCTCGATGAGGCGCGAGGTCTCGCGCGTGTGGCGGCGGTGAGTGAGGTAGTGCTCGGCCTCGCGCCGGGCCTCTTCGAGAATCTGTATGTCGCGGACGAGGTTGCCGACGCGGAAGGTGGGCACGCCCGACTGGCGCGTGCCCATCACCTCGCCGGGGCCGCGGATTTCCAAATCCTTCTCGGCGATGCGGAAGCCGTCCGAGCTTTCGGCCATGATGCCGAGCCGCTGCTGCGCCACGGCCGTCTGCTTGTCCGAACTCATGAGCACGCAATGCGACTGCTCGGCGCCGCGCCCGACGCGCCCGCGCAACTGGTGGAGCTGCGAGAGGCCGAAACGCTCCGAGTGCTCGACGACCATGACGGAGGCGTTCGGCACGTCCACGCCGACCTCGACGACCGTCGTCGCCACGAGCACCTGAATCTCGCCCGAGACGAAGCGGCGCATCACCTCCTCCTTCTCCGCCGACTTCATCTTGCCGTGGAGCAGGCCGACCGTGAAGTGGGGAAAGACGCGGTCGCGCAAATGCTCGAACATGCGCGTCGCGTCCTTCAAATCCATCTTCTCCGACTCTTCGACCAGAGGGTAGACGACGTAGACCTGCCGGCCCGAGCGCACCTCGCGCTCGATGCCTTTGTAGACGCCCGCGCGCTTGTCCTCGCCGACGACGACGGTCTTGATGGGGGTGCGGCCCGGCGGCAGCTCGTCTATGACCGACACGTCCAGGTCGCCGTAGACGGTCATGGCGAGCGAGCGCGGGATGGGCGTGGCCGTCATGACGAGCACGTCGGGGTTGAAGCCGCGCTCGCGCAAGGTGGCGCGCTGGAGGACGCCGAAGCGGTGCTGCTCGTCGATGACGACGAGGCCGAGGCGCTCGAAGGCGACCGACTCCTGAATGAGCGCGTGCGTGCCGATGCAGGCGTGAATCTCGCCGCGCGCGAGGTCGGCGTGCAGCCTGCGCTTCTCGGCCGCCTTGAGCGAGCCGACGAGCAGTTCGACGCGGAAGGGAGTCCGGGCCAGCAGCCTTTTGACGTTGCGCGCGTGCTGCTCGGCGAGGATTTCGGTCGGGACCATCAGCGCCGCCTGATAGCCGTTCTCCATCGCGGCCAGCATGGCGACGAGCGCGACGGCCGTCTTGCCGCTGCCCACGTCTCCTTGAAGCAGGCGGTTCATCGGCACGTCTGACTGCATGTCTTCGAGGATGCGCGTCACGGCGCGCTCCTGCGCGGCCGTTAAAGAGAAGGGCAGGACCGAGAGTATGCGCTCGCGGATGGTGTCGTTGATTTCGATGACGGCGCCCTTCGGCTCCTTGACGCGCTCGCCGCGCCGGAGCGCGATGGCGACGGCGACCCAGAAGAACTCCTCGAAGATGAGGCGGAGGTGGGCGGGGCTGCGCGCGGACTCGTAGTCGGCGAGCGGCGCGTCGTCGGAGGGGAAGTGGATGCGGCGGATGGCCTCGGCGCGCGAGGCGAGTTTCTGTCGCTCGATGAGTTCGGCGGGCAGCGTCTCTTCAAAGGCCCCGTCGGGGAGGAGCGAGAGGACGGCGTGCATTATCTCGCGCAGGCGCTTCGTGCGGAACTCGCCGAGCTTGCGGTAGACGGGCACGCGGCGGCCGACGTGGATGGCGGACAGAGCCGGGTCGGTCGCCTCGTCGAGCGCCGTCTCGTCGGCGTGCTCGTCGTCTTCGACAGCGGCGCTCTCGTCAACCGTGACGGCGCCGTCGGCCTCCTCTCCCTCCGCGATGCGGATGAGGGCGTTCTCGGGCGGCGTGAAGGTGCCGGGCAGCATCTCCAACTCGTCAGGCTTGTTGAGGCGGAGCGCGAACGTGTTGCGGCGCGCGTCCCACTCCCAGCGGCCGAAGGCGATGAAGCGGGCGCCGCGCGCGAAGCGTTGCCGGTAGTAAGCGACGACGCGGCCCGCCTGCCTTCCCGAGACGAACCACCAGACGACGACCGGCTTCTGCGTCTTTTCAGGGTCGCCGGCCGTGACCTCGAAGATGTAGAGCGGCGGCGCCTTCGGCCCGCGGTGTTTGCCGACCTGGAAGCCGCCCGCGACGCGCACGTAAAGCTCAAGCGAAGCCTCGGTGCCGTCCCTCAAATCCGCGATGCGCGCCAGGTTCGAGCGGTCCTCGTAGCGCATCGGCAGGTAGTTGAGCAGGTCCTCGACAATCACCTCCGACGCATCCCTCTTGTCTGACACGTTCGCCACCGCGAGCGACAGCCGCCGCGCCGTCTGCACGCCGAGCCGCGCGATGCCGTACCTGTGAAGCTCGATGGTGGGAGTTTCGAGCGAGAGGGGAACGTCGTCAGAAGCCATCGGGCCGGATGATATCACACGGCCGAACACGTTTAGAGACTGTTTGAAAAGCCCCGCAGGGGCGCCACGCAATAGCCGGGGGCATCACCCCAGGCTTCTGCATCACGCCCCTTCGGGGCTCCCGAAAAGGCCCGCGGAGGGCACGGAGGAAAAACTTAAGAGGCCGCCGCCCGGACTGAACAGTGCTGGCGGAAGGCGCCGCTCAGTTCGGCGGCGATTTCGTCGGCGGAGCGGTTCTCGATCTGGTGGCGTTCGAGCATGTAGACGAGCCGGCCCTCTTTGAAGAGAGCTATCTGCGGCGAGGACGGCGGGTAGGGCGCGAAGTGGGCGCGGGCCGTGGCCGTGGCGTCGATGTCGGCGCCCGCGAAGACCGTGATGGCGCGGTCGGGTCGGGCCTCGGATTGCAGCGCCCTGGCGACGCCGGGCCGCGCCTTGCCGGCCGCGCAACCGCAGACCGAGTTGACGACGACGAGCAGCGTCCCCTGCGTCTCCTTCAACGCCTGTTCGACCTGCTCGGGCGTGCGCGTTTCTTCGACGCCGATTCGCGTCAGGTCTTCGCGCATGGGTTTGATGAGAATTTCGGAATAAGGCATTTCGTCTTCCTCCCCTTTCAAAATAGAGTGATGCGGCGCGGCTCTTCGCCGTCGCCTTCAATCTGTACGCGCCGGACCGCCGTCTCGGGCAGCGGGTAGTTGCCCATCCGCTCGGCCCACTCGATGACGATGACGGCGCGCTCGTCGGAAAGCAACTCGTCGAGGTCAACGGCGTGCGCCGCGGCGGCGCCCTCCGCCAGCCGGTAGAGGTCCAGATGATAGAGCACGAGCCGCCCTTCGTCGTAGCGGTTGACGAGCGTGAACGAAGGGCTTGAAACCTCCTCGGGGTCGCAGCCGAGCCCCGAGGCCAGCCCTTTAACGAAGACCGTCTTGCCGGCGCCGAGCGGCCCGCCGAGCAGAAGTATCTCGCCGCCCGACAGCTTCTCGCCGAGCGCGCGGCCGACCTCGAAGGTCTGCTCGGGCTTCTCCGTGGTCCACGTCGCCGCGTGGAGTGCGTCGTGCGGTGCGGTCGTCAAGGCGTCTCTCCTTCCGGGTCGAGTTCGCGCACGGCCGCGCCGACGTACTCGCGGATGTCGCTGGCGACGAGCGCGCGCATGCCTTTCGAGCGGGCCGCGATGTCGCCCGCGAGGCCGCCGACGTAGACGGCCGCGGCGACCGCCTCGAAGGCGTCCGCCTCGTCTTTCAACGTGCCGTAAGCCTGCGCGAGAAAGCCCGTGATGATGCCCGTCAGCGTGTCCCCCGAGCCCGCGGTGCCGAGGCCGGCGTTGCCCGTAGGGTTGATAAGGACGCGCCCGTCGGGGCCCGCGACGAGCGTGCGCGTGCCCTTGAGGACGACGATGAGTTGATGCTCGGCGGCGAACTCCGAGACGACGCGGGCACGCTCGCCGAGCGCCGAGCGGTCTCGCGCGCCGAGCAGGCGGAGCATCTCGCCCTCGTGCGGCGTCAGGATGATGGGAGCCTCGCGCGTCCCGCGAAGTTCGCGCGGCCAAGGGGCGAGGGCGTTGAGGCCGTCGGCGTCTATGACGACCGGCGTCGTGCGACTTTCGATTGTCTCGCGGACGAAGCGGCGCGTGCCCTCGGACTCGCGCGAGAGGCCGCAGCCGACGGCGAGCACGTCGGCGCGTTCGACAAGCTTCTTTAATTCGGCAGCCGCCTCGGCGCCGACGCTCCCGACCCCCGTCTCCGACAGCCCGGCCGTCATCACCTCGGGCATCAACCGCGCGGCGACGGAAGGCAAGACCGAGACGGGCGTCGCGAGTGTGACGAGCCCCGCGCCCGCCCGCATCGCCGCGTCGGCGCAGAGGACGGCGGCGCCCGTCATGTCGCGCGAGCCGGCGACGACGAGCGCGTGGCCGTGCGTGTTCTTGTAAGACTCGGGCGTGTAGCGCGTCTTCCGCAGCCAGGCGCGCGCGTCGTCGGGCTCCGACAGGAAGAGCTTTGACGGCGCTTCGTCGAGCAAGGCGCGGGGCGTGCCGATGTCGGCGACGTGCAGGTCGCCGTTGAAGAGGGAAGCGGGCGGGAGGACGTTCGCTGGTTTCGGGGCGGTGAAGGTGACGGTCATGTCGGCGCGCACCGTCGGGCCGATGGTGGCGGGCGAGTCGGCGTCGAGGCCCGAGGGGAGGTCGAGCGAGACGATGACGGGCCATTTATTGCCGTCGCGCTCGCGGTAAGCGCGCCTGCTGTTGAGGTGGTCGAGGACTCGTTCGTGGAGTCCTTCGAGCGGGCGCGTCAGGCCGGTGCCGAAGAGGGCATCGACGAGGATTTGACTCCTGTACGTCATAGCCCACCTGATGTCCTCCCAGACCGGAATCTCGACGCAGTCGATGAAGGTGAGCGGATAGGTAAGCCCAGGCGAGCCGTCAACAAAGCCGTTCAGCCGACGGGTTATCTCGAAGTTCGTGCGCGCGTCGCCTTTCGTCTCCTCGACGTGGCCGAGTAGGACGAGCGTGACTACGGCGCCCGCGTTACACATCGCGCGGGCGAGGGCGGCGCCGTCGCCGCCGTTGTTGCCGCGCCCGCAAAAGACCGTGGCGCGCTTCCCCGCGAGCCCGCCGACCCGCGCCGCAATCTCGCGCGCCGCGCCGTTCGCGGCCGACTCCATCAGCAGCAGCGAGGGCGTGGCGTACCGCTCCGTCGTCAAGCGGTCAATCTCTCGCATCTCGGCTGCCGTCACTACCTTTCTCACGGTTCGGGGATGATATCACGGGCGGGCGGGGCCGGAGGGGGTTCTGGAAACTCGGGCGGGTCGGGGCGGGCGAAAAAGGGGAATAAAAAAAGGCGCCTGATGCGCCTGCCTTCCGCCTCTTCTGCCTGCCGCTACGCCAACCGCCTCGCCGAGCTTCCTTCTTGTGTAACCCGTTGAAATATCTAATAGGCTGGGGGCTCCAGAAAATTTTGAGAGGGCGTGAAGATTTTTTTGCCGAAAGATTAAGGCCGGGCCGGAATCTTTGGAATCCGGCCCGGCCCTGTTCCTGAAAGCTGACGCGCTTAAGTCCTGCCGAGTTTGCGCCTGCGGCGGGCGCCGGCCGCGACGCCGGCCAGCCCCGTGCCGAAGAGCAGGAGCGTCATCGGCTCGGGCACGGTCGTTATCATCTCCTGTCCGGGGTCGCCGGTAGGCCGGAGGATGCGGAAGTTGCTGAAGTCGAAGTTGGCAAAGTTCTGGCTCTGCGCCAGCGCGAGCCAAAAGTCGGAGCCGGCGTTGACGAGCGTCGGGTCGTCGTCGAAGACGCGCCAGAGGGCGTAGTGGATGTCGCCCCACTGAGACTGGTCGGTGACGCCGAACTGCATCGTCAGCCAGGCGGCCGTCTGGTACTGCGTCAGGGTGGCGCCCGACAGGTCGCCGAACGACAGGACGTTGACTTCCCACGTGTCGCCGAAATTGACGAAGTCGTCGAAGTCGTCGCACCAGACCGTGACGGGCGAGCCGTTGAGGGTGCCGTTCAGCGGGCCGACGGTGAAGCCGTTGTGAGTGACGCCGCTGCCGCTGACGAGCGTGAAGGTGTCGGCCGACGCGCTGACGGAGGCGACGGAGAGGATTAGCAGGAGTAACGTGACGGAGAAAAGCTTCTTCATGTTTCCCTCCAAGGGACTCCGGAGAGTCGGGAGCGAGGTCGAGACGGCGCCGCGAAAGTGGGAGAGAATGTAGTCGCTTCCCGGATTTTTGTAAAGCTTAATTTAGAAAGCCTCGGGCCGGCGGCGAAAGACGAAGAGGGAGGCCATTCAGCCTCCCTCTTCTCTCGTTTTCCTTTTCAGGGGCGGGCGCAAACCGCCTCGGCCGCCGGAGACTAACGGCTCAGCTTAAGCCTTGTTGTTGCGGCGGCGGCGGGCGCGGGCCGCGATGCCGGCCAGGCCGGTGCCGAAGAGAATCATCGTCATCGGCTCGGGGACCGGGTTGCCGGGGTTGCCGGGTCCAATCACCTCGCTGTTGTCCTGGCGGCCGATGCCCTGGAAGCGGAGGAAGAGGTTTGTCGCGATCTGCTCGGCCGTCAGGCCCGAGAAGTCGCCGGTGATGGTGAACGTCATGCTCGTCCCGTGCGTGACGCCGAGGGCGACGGTGCCGCCGCCGAAATTGCCGCCGGTTAGGAGCGCGAAGTCGAAGTTCTCGCTGTTGGTATTCGCGCCGGCCGTCGTCTTCACTTCAGACTTGACCGAGAAGTTAGAGAGGGACGGGTCCGGGGACGTGAGCGTGAAGGTGCCGCGGCTCTGGCCGTCGGTCCTGGCCGCGAGGTCGAAGCCGATGGCGGTGATGGAGCCGGTGCTCGACGTGTTGTTGAGCGTGAAAGTGAACGTGGTCTTGGCGGCGTTCAGCGAGTAGTCGGTGACCGTAGCGGTGCTGCCGAACTGGCCGGGGCCGAAGGTAATGGTGTCGGCGCGGGCGACCGAGCCGAGAGCCAACATGGCGAACGCTGCTGCGATGGTGAGTAGGGTTTTGCGAATCATTTGCGCCTCTGTCTCCTGCGAAAAGGTTTTGGGTCTTTGAGTACACCCTCCGGGGTCGTTACCTGTCCGGAAGGGGAGCAAAAGAGCGAAACTACCGGGATTTTGACACTCGCCGCACGTTCCTGGGTGCCTTTGTCCGAGACTTCTTCTCCTAACTCCTGGCGAGATTAGAGGGCCAATGGGCTTGTCTTTCCAGAAAAGGGGCGCCCGCTCGCAAGCAAATCGCAATAAAACATAATGCGCGTCGTTGGCCCGAGTTTAACGCCCGAGCCTTCTCAAGACCGGCCGCGTGAAGCGCCCGACGACGGCGCGCGACTCCTCGACGCCCCAGAGAGAGGTGGCGGCGAAGTAGAGCAGGCCGAAGGGCGTCAGGACGAGGGCGGCGAGCGGAATCGGGTGGAGGCCGGCCAGAAGGAGCTTGAGGCCCCACGCCACGGCCGCGCAGAGAATCGCAACGGCCCACAATTTAAAGGAGTAAGCGGCCGGGAGGCCGGTCGGCCCGATGCGGCGGTTCAGCTTGCGGCGCAGGAATACGAGTTCAATCCAGCCGGCAAGCCCCGCGGAGGCGGTCAGGCCGACGGCCCCCCACTGGCGCGGGATGCCGAGCGCGTCGGGCAGGGGGAGCGCGAAGAGGTAGCCGAGCGCGGTGGCGAGGAAGACGTGGAGCGCGGCGAAGCGCAGCGGCGTCCGCGTGTCGTGCAGCGCGTAAAATGTTGAAGCGTAAAGGCGTCCGAGTGTGGCGGGCATCAGGCCGACGGCCGCGCCCGCTAGTATCGCCCAGACGTACACCGTCTCGGCCCGCCCGAACTTGCCGCTCTGGTAGAGCGCGCCGACCATCACGTCGCCGAGGGCAAGGATGCCGACGGCCGAGGGGACGATAAAGAGCGCGATGCGGCGGAGCGCGGCGTCGAGGCGCGGGCGCAGCTTTTCGGAGACTTCCGCCTGTTCGCCCACCTCGCTCGACATCTCGGGCAGCTCGGCCGCCGAGACGGAGATGCCGAAGAGGCTGACGGGCAAGGTGTAGAGGCTCTGCGCGAAGCCGAGCGCGGCGACGGCGCCGGTGCCGAGCCAGCTCGCCAGCCACGCGTCCACGTAGGCGCTGATTTGGACGACGCCGCGGCTGACGAAGACGGGGATGAAGTTTCTTATGACCGTCCGGACGTGCTCGTTGGCGAGACGGAGGGCGAGGCTGGCCCGGCTGATGAGCATCAGCACGGTCGGCAGTTGGATGGCGAACTGCAAGGCGCTGCCCACGACCGAGCCCCACGCGGCGTAGGCCGCGACGCCTCCCCAGACGCCGAGGTCGCCGAGCCCGACGGTGCGGACGGGCCAGCCAGCCCAAGCGAGCGCCGCGATGAGCGTCAGGTTCCAGATGACGGGCGCCGTGTAGGAGAGGAAGAAGCGGCGGTGGCTGTTGAGCACGCCGAGGCACCACGCCGACAGGACCAGAAGCCCCGCCCCTGGGAAGAAGATTTGAACGAGGCGGAGCGTGAGCGTGCGCTTCTCGCCCTCGAAGCCGGGCGCGATGGCGTCTATCAGGAAGGGCGCCGAGAGGACGCCGACGAGCACGAGCACGGAGACGACGAGCGCGAGGATGGTGAAGACGGCCCACGCGACGCGGTCGGCCTCTTCCTCACGTGCGACGCGGGCGGCCTCGTCCTCACCTTCGAGGGGTGCGAGCAGCTTGGCGTAGACGGGGATGAAGGAGGCTGAGAGGGCTCCTTCGCCGAAGACGTTTTGGAGGAAGTTGGGGATGCGGAACGCCGCGTTGAAGGCGTCCATCGCGTCGGAGGTGCCGAGGAAGTAAGCGAAGACGCGCTGGCGGACGAGGCCGACGATGCGGCTGAGGAGGATGCCTGCGCCGACGAGGAAGGCGCCCTTGCTCGTGCTCATCGCGCGCCGCTCCCGGCGGGCCGCGGGCTTCTCAGTTGGGAAGCGGCCTTCCGGGGCGCCGACGGCCGCGTCCACTTGCCCGGCGAGACGGTCGGACTCGCCGTGCTCGGCGGCGCGCGGGTCGGCGGCGGCGGCTGTGGCCGGACGGCCTTCTACCGATTCTTCGTCAGCGCCCCCCGCGTCTCGGTTCATCGTCTCGTTCAGAGGTCGTAGTCCTTAATCTTGGTCAGGAGCGTCTTGTAGCTGACGCCCAGCTCCTCGGCGGCGCGCGTCTTGTTGCCGCCGTGCGCGGCGAGCGCCGCCGCTATCTTGCGCCGCTCGACGAGGCGGACGGCGCGCTCGGCCGCCTCGGAGAGCGTGCCGGAAGAATCGAAATCGGCGCCGCCTTCGTCTTCGGCCGGAAGGCCGACGGCGAGGCCGAGGTCGGCGGGCTGGAGCGTGAGCGAGTCGGCGAGGATGCAGGCCCGCTCGATGGCGTTCTCAAGCTCGCGGACGTTGCCGGGCCAATGGTGTTTACGAAGCGCGTCCTCGGCCTGTTCGCTCAAGGCGGCCTCGCGGCGCCGAAGCTCGCGGCCGTACTGCGCGGCGAAGTGGCGCGCGAGGAGCATCACGTCGTCGCCGCGCTCGCGCAAGGGGGGGACGCGGACGGGGAAGACGGCGAGGCGGAAGTAGAGGTCGCGGCGGAAGGAGCCTTCGTGGGCCGCGCGTTCGAGGTCGCGGTTGGTGGCCGCGACGATGCGCACGTCAACGGGGACGGGCGCCCGGCCGCCGATGCGGTCCACGACCTTCTCTTCGATGGCGCGCAGGAGTTTCCCTTGAACCGAAAGCGGAAGCTCGCCTATCTCATCAAGAAAAATTGTGCCGCCCGCGGCCAGCTCGAACTTGCCGGGGCGGCGTTCGGTGGCGCCGGTGAAGGCGCCGCGCTCGTGGCCGAACAGCTCGGACTCGATCAACGTCTCGGGGATGGCGGCGCAGTTGAGGGCGACGAAGGCGCGGTCGCGGCGCGGGGAGAGGTGGTGGACGGCGCGCGCGAAAAGCTCCTTGCCCGTGCCGGACTCGCCGAGCAGGAGGACGGTGGTGTCGGTCTGCGCGACGCGCTGCGTCTCGGAGACGGCGCGCTTGATGGCGTCCGACTCGCCGACGATGCGGGGGAAGCCGTAGCGGCGCGACCACTCCTCGCGCAGCAGCACGTTCTCCGTCCGCAGCCGGACCTGTTCGAGCGCGCGCTCGATGAGGAGCAGCAGGTGGTTCGAGTCAACGGGCTTCTGGAGGAAGTCGTGCGCGCCGTCCTTCATCGCCTGCACGGCCTCGTCAATCGAGCCGTAGCCGGTCATGAGGACGACGGGCACGTCGGGGTCGGCCGACTTCGAGGCGCGGAGCACGTCGAGCCCAGACCCGTGCGGCATCCTTAAATCCGTGAGCACGAGGCGGAAGGGCTGGCGGGCGACCTCCTGCGCGGCGGCGCGCGCGTCTTCGGCCTCCGCGACCGTGTAGCCGGCGCTCTCCAGCGTCAGGCGCAGCACGCGCCGCAGACTCTCCTTGTCCTCGACGAGAAGGATGTCAGGCATAGAAACGGGTGTCGGGTGTCGGGTGCCGGGCGCC